>JAFUFU010000025.1 GCA_017469785.1 Treponema sp. | reverse complement strand
TGCCGCGTAAGCGGCAAATGTATATAATTACAAGCACAAACTGCGTGCAGCAGGCGAGCCTGCGGTTTCGCTAAGCCGTTTCCACGACTGGAAGCCGTTTTTTGATACAGCCTGTAAATTTCAAAACTCGACATTTGACTTGATAATAAAAACGGAAAGGGCTGCAATCAGGAATAATATCCCGCTTGCAGCCCTTTTCGTTATGAGCCAGCGTTTATTTTTTCCAATAGTCAGGGAAAAGGAAGATAATCAAGTTGTAAAGCTCCAGACGGCCTGCAATCATGACAATACAATACCAGTATTTTAGGAAAGGGCTTATTGAGCCAAAACTTTCGCTGGGGTTGAGGCTTCCGAAGGCAGGGCCGACATTTCCCACCATGGAAAGGCTGGCAGTGAAGCTGGTAAACATATCAAGGCCGCAAAAAGTGCTTATCAGCGTTGACAGAAACACAAGGGCAAAATAAACGAAAGTAAAAGCCGCTACATTGAAAACCAAATCCTTTCGACCGGCTTTTTGATTCAGACTCACGGTAAAGACCCCATGGGGATGCAACATTCTGAGCATTTCATTCCACGCCTGCTTTTTGAGCACTACCCAGCGGATGATTTTAAAACCGCCGGAAGTTGAGCCGGAACAGCCGCCGGTAAAAAAGAGCAGGAAAATGAAGAATTGGGCGGCAGGTGGCCAGGTGGAGTAGTCAGATGTGGCAAATCCTGTGGTGGCCATAACGCTTGCGACCTGAAAACTGGAATAGCGGAGGGCGCGGACAAATGAACCGTATTGAGGAATCAGAATCAGGGCAATCATAATCACGCAGATTGCAAAAAGCGAGATATAGGCCTTTAGCTCAGAATTTTTTCTGACTTCATCGAATTTGCCGGTAATCACATAAAAATAGAGGCTGAAATTCACGCCCGCAAGGAACATGAAGACCGTGCAGACGATTTCCACTGCCAGAGAATTGTATGCGCCGATGCTGGCGTTTTTTGTGGCAAAACCGCCAGTTCCCAAAGTGGAAAATGCATAGGAAAGGGAGTCGATTACATCAAGGCCGCAGATTTTAAGGGCAATGAACTGAACCAGAGTGAATCCTGTGTACAAAAACCAGAGAGTTTTTGCCGTGCTGGCCATTTTTGGCGTGATTTTGCCTTTTTCGGGGCCGGTGCTCTCGGCTTTTATGAGCTGAAAACTTCCAACGCCGAGGAGGGGAAGAAGGGCAACGGTGAGGGCGATGATTCCCATGCCGCCCAGCCAGTGCATCTGGCATCGCCAGAGATTGATTGAGCGGGGAAGGGCTTCCACATCAGAAAGAACCGTGGCTCCCGTGGTGGAAAAGGCTGAAACGCTCTCAAAAAGCGCGTCGTGGAAAGTAGGGAGGCTGCCGCTTGCCAAAAGCGGAATCGTGCCGAAGACGCTGATTGAAATCCATGCCAGGGCGACAAAGGCGAAGACGCTCCGAATCGAGAATTTTATCGTGGCCTTTTTGCCCGCGAAGAAAAAAATCAATCCTACGACAAGCGAGACCGCCAGAGGAAGCGCAAAGCTCGGAATGACGGAAAATTCGCCGCAGAAAAGGGCCGTGAGAATGGGAACGATAAGGGAAAGCCCCACAATGGAGAGAACGATAAAAATCAGCCGAGCAAAAACAAAGATTTGTGCCATTTCCTACAGCTCCGTGCCGAATTTCTTCATGACGGTCTCATTTTCGCTGGCATTGATAATCAGGATTACTTTGTCGCCTTCGTCCAAGACTGTGCTTCCTGTTGGAACCGAATAGTTTTCCTCGCCTTTTTTCTGCACTTGTAAAAGAAGAAATTTTCCGTTTTCGGCTATGTCTTTCAGCGCCTTGCCTTTGACCTCGCTGTTTTCAGGAATCGTGATTTCAGCGATTTCAAGGGAGCCTCCGTTGACCGAGTGAATGCCTGTTACGCTGTCGCCCCGGAGATGGCTCATGATGCTGTCAATCACGGAATCCCGGATCGGAACGGCCACTTCAATGCCGATTTTGCGGGCAACCTCACCGAAGGCAGAATTCGCTACAAGGGCGATGCTGTTCTCGACACCCAGCGACTCGATGTAAGCTGCCATGACCATGTTCATCTCATAATTCGGTGTTGCACAAATCACCAGGTCGAAAGTGTTGATTCCTTCCTCCTCGACGAATCCTTCTTCCGTGATGTCCGCGCAAAATACTTTGGTTGTAGGAAATCTTTCGCTTGCTGCTTTTGCGTTGACTTCGTTTGAGTCAACAATCACGAAATCCTGACTCATTTTTGACTTGAATCCGAAGAAGCGCGCGAATTTATTTGTTTTCTTTTGGATGAGACGTTCGGCGACTATCATTCCGATTCTGTTGGCACCGACCAGAGCGATTTTTTTGACGTCCTTGAGTTTGGAGCCACAGAGAGCGAGCATTTCCGGCAAATCACCGCGCCGCATTAGGACACCAAGACAATTTCCTCCATGAAGGATTGTGCCGCCGCTGGGAAGGGATGTCTCGCCTTCGTTTTCGATATAGCCGACCAGAAAATGCTTTTCGGTGAGCTTGCGCATGTTCTGCAGGGCAATCCCGTCAAGGCGGCTGCCGTTTTCAACAGTGACGCGAATAAGCTCATAAGGAGAGTTGTCAAACTGCAGGGAATCTGTAATAGCTCCGTGCTCCACAGCCGCAACGATTGCTTCCGCAGCCTCGACGTCAGGATGAATCATGAAATCAATTCCGTAAAGATGACGGTTTTCGCTTGAAAGCTTGGTGGCATGTTTTTGAATCGCCGCACTGGTGTTTGCGTAGTAAGCGTAATTCCGGACCCGGGCAATTTTGAGGATTTTTGGATAAACTGAATCAACAAGGGAGCAGGTAATCATGTTCACCTCGTCGTTTGAAGTGACACAGACCAGGGCATCTGCCGTTTCGATTCCGGCTTCTTCAAGAGTGTCCAGATTGTTTCCGTCTGCCTGAATCACATTGCAATCAAGACGGTTTGATGCATGGCGCACAGTTGTTTCGTCATTATCAATAAGAACGACATCATTTTTTCCGTTAATGAGACGTTTAGCTAATTGAGTTCCTGTAAAGCCAGCACCGATAATTACGATTTTCATTATCAATATTGTAGCGTGTTGTTAAAAATTGCTCCACATGGTACTATTCTAAAGTCATGAAAAAATCACTTTTTCTTTCAGCGCTATTTTTTTCTTCAATTCTTCTATTATCATGCAATATCAGGCCATCAAAGAATGTTCTCCGCATCAATGTAAGTTCCGAGCCTGATTCATTTTTTCCGTGGGAATCTGCGGCCGCCGATACAGCAGCCATTTATTACAATATTTTCGACGGGCTTCTCTCATTCGATTCAAAAGGCGCGCTTCATCCGGCCTTGTGCGAATCCTATGATATTTCCGATGACAAAGTGACATATACTTTCCATCTGCGCAAAGGAATACGCTTCCACAACGGCGCGACCTTCACCAGCGCGGACTGCCTTTACACATACGAAAATCTTGCGGGCCTGAATTCTCTTCCGCCACGCTCAGACATAATGGCAAAGGAAATCGACAGCATCTCGGCTCCAGACGCATACACTTTCACAATCAAGACAAAACAGCCCTACGGCGGTTTTCTTGCCCTCACAATAAGCCCGATTCTTCCCATGGGATACACAAATCACGCCGAAAAGCCGATTGGAACTGGCCCTTACAAGTTCGTGGAATATCAGCTGCATCAAAAAGTTGTACTTGAAAAAAACGAAAATTACTGGAATGTAGAAAATCTTCCTACCATAGAGAAAATCGAGATTTACGTCATGTCCGATGAAAATGCCATACTGTCGGCGTTGCAAACAAAACAGCTGGACATCGGCCAAATGCTTTCCGCAGAAAACGCAAAATCCCTTTCAAACAAATTCACGCTTATCTCATCTCCGCAGAACATGGTTCAGGTGCTGGGACTTAACAATACCGTGCATCCGCTGGACAATCCTCTTGTCAGACAGGCCATCACCATGGCAATCAACAAGGACGAAATCATTTCAGGAGCAATGGGGTCTTTCGGCACAAAGCTCTACAGCAATTTTTCGCCGATTCTTGGCGAATTCTACAATGACAGGCTTTCCGAGATTTACAAAAATGACGTTACAATGGCAAAGTCCATCATGGCAAACGCCGGATACGCCAGCGGATTTGATCTGGAAATCACGGTTCCCGGAAACTACCGCATTCATGTGGACACGGCTCAAATCATCGCGAAACAGCTTGAGAAAATTGGAATACGCTGCAAAATCAAGACGGTTGAATGGACGACATGGCTCGACCAGGTTTACACAAAATTCGATTATCAGGCCACGGTCATAGCTTTCGGCGGCAAACTGGATCCTGCCGAAGTTCTCAGGCGCTACTACTCTTCATACAAGAGAAATTTCACCCGCTACGACAATCCAGTCTTTGACGAAACATTTGACAAAGCCCTTATGGAAACGGACAAGGAAAAACGTATCCGATACTACAAATACTGTCAGGAGCTGCTCACAAAATCTGCCCCTGCGGTATTCATCGCCGACCCAAACAACACTCTCTTACTGCGGAAAGATATCCGCGGATATGAAACATATCCCGTGCTGTTCTATAATTTTGCGAGAATGCACTTTGACTAATTTGAAAAAAGTCATTGATTTTTTAACGACGCTTTTTCTCGTATCAATTCTGACTTTTTTCATTTTCCAGATTCTGCCGGGAAATTCCGCTCTCGCCGTTCTTGGTCCCGATGCCGATTCGGCGCAAATTCTTGCCTTTGAGCAAAAAATGGGTCTGGACAAATCTGTCGCGGAACGTTATGTTCTGTGGATTTCTGGCGCGCTCCGGGGCGATTTCGGGATTTCCTATCAGTATAATCAGAGCGTTTCCAAATTGATTCGCGGAAGTTTTTCTGTCACCCTCAGTCTTGCGCTCATAACGCTCATTTTTACAGTATTCATTGGATTTTTCTTCGGATTTCTGTACGCCTACATCAGAAAAACTCGCTTTTTCAAGCCGCTTATGACACTTCATCAGGTGTGGTTTTCAATTCCGTCTTTCTGCACGGCACTTTTTTTGATTCTTCTTTTTTCCGTCAAGCTCGGGTTTTTTCCCGCAATGGGCTATACGAGAATTTCCGAGGGATTTTTCAGTTACCTTCAATCCCTCATTCTCCCGGCAATGTCACTTTCTCTCGGTTCCGGGGCCATTCTTGCCAGATACACGACGGTCAGCATTCTCAATCAGGTAGAACAGGATTATGTGCGCACGGCCAGAAGCAAAGGGCTTAACGAATGGACTGTCATTACCCGCCACATTTTGAGAAACGCCCTGCTTCCTTCGGTCACTACAATCGGACTTATCATGACGGAGATTCTCGGTGGAAGCATAATCGTTGAAAACGTCTTCTCTCTTCCAGGTATCGGACGGCTTGTCGCCTCGTCTATCCAGACCCGTGATTTTCCGCTGATTCAAGCCCTGGTCCTCTATCTTGCGCTCATAACTCTTGCCTGCAATTTTATCGTTGATTTTCTCTATACGCGCATAGATCCCCGGCTCCGGAGAAGGACTGTAAAATGAAAAAGTATTTTCAAAACAAATCCTTTTGCATAGGTCTTTCGCTAGTCTGTTTTTTCCTTGCCCTGATGCTTGTCGGCTTTTTTTACCTTCCATGCGACCCAACAGCCACGGACGCAAACGTGAAATTTGCCTCAATGTCACGGAGCCACATTCTGGGAACTGACCATCTAGGACGGGATGTGCTTTCCCGCCTTATGGTGGGAACGAGGATTTCCTTTGGAATCGGCTTCGTCGTAATGTTTTTCGGCGGCCTGGCGGGGCTTTTCCTGGGCCTGATTTCAGGCTACATGGGCGGCTGGCTCGATTTAATCGTACAAAAAATCATCGCGGTTCAGATGACCTTTCCCGGAATTCTGCTTGCCCTCATGCTGATTGCCGTGTTCGGAACAGATACAAAAATAACCCTGCTTGCGCTCTGTCTCATGAGCCTTCCCCGCTTCACGCGAATTACACGCTCAGGAGTCCTCAAATGCAAGAACGCGCTTTTCATAAAATCCGCCAGAGCCCGGGGTGCCGGACATTTTAGAATCATGTTCGTCCATATTCTGCCGAATATTCTTCCTGAACTGCTGGTGACCTGCTCGCTCTCCTTTGCCCTGGCAATATTAAGCGAATCCGCTCTGAGCTATCTGGGCCTTGGAATCCAGCCCCCTACCCCCAGCTTCGGGCGTATGCTCAATGACGCGCAGCGATTCATTTTTACCGACCCGAAAGGCGTAATCATCCCGGCAGTTTTTCTTTCAGCTCTTGTTTCGGCTTTCAATCTGCTGGGAGACGGAATCTCAGAAGCGGAAGGCTCGGCCTAGCCGCAAGGGATTCTTAAAGGACCGAACATGTTTTTTCAGATAAAGCACCTGTCAGTAGAGTTTTCTCAGCAAAATGAAGCGCATCAGATTCTTAGCGATGTCTCTCTCTCGGTCTCGGAGGGGGAATTCGTGGCCCTTGTGGGCGAGTCTGGCAGCGGAAAGACCATGACGGCTCTTTCGTCCATGCACCTGCTTCCAGAGCAAATTCATGTGACAGGCGGAGAAATTCTTCTTGGTGAAAAAAATCTTTCCGCCATGAGCGACAGGGAATTCCGCTCCGTCTCTGGAAAGGAAATCTCCATGGTTTTCCAGTCGCCCATGACAAGCCTGAATCCTCTGATGAAAGTCGGCAAACAGATTGAGGAAGCGGGTTTGATTCACGGAATGTCAAAGGAGGAAGCCTGTCGCAGGGCACGGGAGCTGGCAAAAAAAATCGGTCTGAGCGACACGGAGCGGATTATGCAGAGTTTTCCCCATGAGCTTTCCGGCGGAATGAAGCAGAGGATTATGCTTGCCAGCGCGCTCATGAACAATCCCCGGCTTCTGATAGCGGACGAGCCGACAACAGCCCTTGACGTATCGACGCAGGAAGAAATCATAAAAATCCTAGTAAATCTGAGGCAGAACCTTAAAATCGCCATGCTTCTCATAAGCCACGATTTGTCAGTGGTGAAAAAACTCTGTTCCCGGGTTTATATCATGTATAAAGGGAAAATCATCGAAAGCGGCACAATCGAAGAGATTTTTGGTAATCCCCGGCACGAGTACACAAAAGCCTTGGTCATGGCAGGAAAAATATGAGCACAATTCTCGAATGTTCTGATTTGGTCAAAGATTTCTCCTCAAAAAACGGAATCGTCCGCGCTGTTGACGGGCTTTCCCTAAAAATCCAGAAGGGCGAAGTCTATGGTCTTGTGGGTGAGTCCGGCTCAGGAAAATCCACCCTCGCCAACATGATTACAGCCCTTCTCTCTCCAAGCTCCGGGAAAATTCTTTTTGAGAATCAGGATATCTCGCGCTTTATAAAAGCTGGTTTTCCAAGAAAAGATTTGCTGGACTTCCGAAAAAAAGCACAGATAATTTTTCAGGATCCCTATGAAAGTCTCAATCCACGGCATAAAATTGCCACGATAATCGGGGAAGGACTTAAAATCCACAAAATCGGTGCAGATGCTGAGGAGAGACGGCGGCTTGTAAATGAGATGCGCACCCTTGTGGCCCTTCCGCCGGATGTCCTTGACAAGTATCCTTCCGAATTGAGCGGCGGGCAAAGACAGCGGGTTGCCATTGCCGCCAGCATGATTCTTCGGCCAGAATTTGTGGTCTGCGACGAGTGCGTCAGTTCCCTCGACGTGCTGATTCAGGCACAAATCCTAAAACTGCTCAAAGAAATGCATAAATCTCTTAAATTGACATATTTCTTTATTTCACATAATCTTAAAGTTGTAGTCTATATGGCTGACAGAATCGGCGTGATGTACAAAGGCAAAATTGTTGAAGAAAAATCAACAGAAGATTTATTGAACAATCCCGAGCATCCATACACGAAAAAATTGCTTGCGGCCGCTGATTTGTAAAGTGAGGTAAAAATGGAAAATGTTTCTTTCAGCTCTAAAAATGAAATTCTTGTCGTTGACGATTCAACCATGATTTTGTCTTATATGCGTCGAATTCTCGAAAAAACATATACGGTGCACACGATTCATTCCGGCGAAGAATGCCTCGAATTCGTAAAAAACGTCACGCCACATCTCATTCTTCTCGACATGCACATGACCGGCATTGACGGTCTTGAAACCCTTCACCGGCTCAAGGCAAACCCTGTCACGAACTCAATTCCCGTAATCATCCTTACCGGCGACCAGCACAGCGAAACTGAAATCAAGTCTCTCCATGACGGAGCTATGGACTTCATTTCCAAAAATCCTCTTGTTCCCGGGGTTGTCCTGCAGCGGGTAAAAAACACCCTTGCCCTCACCATGCTTCAGAAAAATCTTCAGGAAGAAGTAAACAAGCAGACTTTACAGGTCAAAGTCCTTACCAGGGAAATTGCGGAAGCCCTCTCGAAGACTGTCGACGCCAAGGACCATTACACCCGTGGTCACTCAGCCCGGGTCGCAAAATATTCAGCGGAAATCGCCCGCCGCATGGGAAAATCAACAAAAGAGCAGGAAGAAATCTACTACATGGGGCTTTTGCACGATATCGGAAAAATCGGCGTCGCGGGAAGCATAATCAGGAAGAACGAACGGCTCACCGACGATGAATTTGAGGAAATCAAGGAACACCCCATGGCGGGCTATGAAATCTTAAAGACGATTACCGTGCTTCCAAACCTCCCGCTGGGAGCAAAATACCATCACGAGCATTTTGACGGCTCAGGCTACCCGGAAGGCTTGAGAGGCTATCAGATTCCGGAGGTTGCCCGTATTATCGCCGTCGCCGATGTCTACGATGCAATGACAAGCAAGCGCGCCTATTCGGAAATCCGGCCTCAGGCAGTTGTCCGGGCAGAAATCGAGCGTTGCCGTGGGACTTATTTTGATCCAGACATCGCAAATATCATGCTGCAGATGATTGATGAGGACACCGATTACAGCATGAAAGAGCAGCCGGAATAAACATACTTACAGCACCGGGGCGAGCTGGTCATCGGGGTTTTCCAGAATGATATTCAGGTTTCCGTTCCGTGTGCGAAGTTCGTCAATCAGTTCCTTTGTGTCGCAGTCTTTCTTTGGCTCAACCCAATAAGAAATCGTAAATAGCGTTCCCATGTTGCTGGTCTTTACGTTTTTTACGGCGTGTTTCACAAGATATTTTTCAAAAATATCGTCGAAGGCGCCCTTATAGTTCATGTCCTCAGGAATCGTAATTTTGAGAATCTGCTTTTCGCTCACCTTCCAGCAGCGGCTCATCAGAATGAAAATCACGCTCACAACAAACACCAGCACAAAGCCGATGAAATAGCTACCCAGGCCGATGACAAGTCCTGCAGCCGCCGCAAAGAATGTATAGAGAATATCCTTTGAGTCGCCGGGAATGCTTCGGAATCGCACCAAGGCGAAAACACCGGCCAGAGAAAGGGTCTTCTTCAAATCAGTGGCAATGAATGGAATGATAATCGCCATAATCACTGGAAGCGCGAGAACCGTAATCACGAAATTCTTGGAGAATTTCTTCTTATTGTTCGCAATCACGTAACCGCCTGCAATAATCGCGCCAGCAATCAGTCCCATGACCATGCTGAACATAATCGCCATTGTCTCGTCGTTAATCATAAAACCTGTCATAATGTCCATAGTATCCTCCAAAAAATATGGGTATCTCTAAAAACTCGCCTTTGGCGATTTTTTAGAGAACCCGACGAGTTTTAACTCTTGAAAATAGCAAGAGTTAAAACATCGCATTTTCAAAGTTATCTCTAAAAATTGCAATTTTTAGAGATTCCCATATTCAATCAGCATTATGAATTGTGCATCTTAAACTCACTTCCATATTTTGAGAAAGAAGTCTGGAATAGATGCCGTTCCGCCAGAAAATGAGTGAACCATAGGGGGAAGGCCTTGAAAGCCTTGGCCTCCATGAGCCATTGGCCGGGCTTTAAAAGCTGCTTCCCGTACGCCGGAGAATCCAGCCTCAAATCTTCCCGCCGCGTCTGAATGTTCGTGTCAATCGTCAGGCGGAAATCGGAATTACCTTTCTCAAAGAAAGCCCAGCGGTCATAGGAGATGAATACTTTCGGCTTGAGCTGGTAAAAGCGCATGATATAGTCGATTTCCTTCATCACCTGGCGGTTCATTTTGAGCGTTTTTCCGTCCGCGGTAACCGGATTTTCAGGAATCTTTCCGCTCTCAAAATACTCATATGCATCTGAAAGGATGAAATTCGTGCGCCGCTTGTTGACTACGCCGTTGAATTTCTTTTTGCTTTCCAGAAAAACCTTGTCAGAAAGCTCGACTCTTCCATAGCTCCGTAAGCGGATTTTCTCCTTGAACTTGGGCTTTTCCAAAGATTTTCGGATAAGCTCATCGCTGTCTGTGTCTAGGTAGAGATTGCAAATGGAATAGGTCTTGCCGTCCTTGTTGAAGGGATCAGAATCCATGTACTTTCCGATGATTGCAAGAAGCGCGTTCCTGTCATCATCAGTGAGCATGTATTTTATTTCCTGTCTGTTGAAAACCTCAATTGCCATGGTTTTAATATAACAAGGATTTTTCTTAAACTCATGAGACAGAAATAAGCGATTTCTTACATAAAACTGAGGAATTTATGAGATTACTAAGAAATCGCTTATTTCATTGAAATTAGGCTTTTGAAGCGGCAAATTCCAATGTATTCTAAAGACACTACGGGGGATCAAAATGAAAATAAGGAAGTCTTTTATTTGCGTCTGCGGGCTTTCCCTTGCTTTAACGGCTTTTTTTTCTTCTTGCGCGGAGAATTTCAAGCCAAGGATGACAATCAGCATTCCTGAGCCAGAGAGGAGCTTTCCCCAGCCGCTGAAAATTGAGCCTATGGACGAGTCAGTGAGCCTTTCGGGCAGAAAAATCGTGATTGCCCCGGCGGAAGAAGGGCGCACTTACACGCTTTCAGGATATTACAAGGGAGAAATCCATCTGGAGACGAAAAACACGGTCTTGAAGCTGAAAAATGCTTTTCTGGAAAATTCTTCCGGCAAGTCCGCTCTTTATGCCCGCGAAAAATGCGAGATTTCCAGCGCGAAAGAATCCGTGAACTACATTGTTTCCCGGGGCAGGAGCTTCATGAAAAGGGGCGCCGTGGACGCGAAAAAAGATTTGATTCTTGGCGGCAGCGGCGGGCTTTTTATAAAAGGCACAGTCTGCCATGGCGTGGAGGCCGAGGACATAAAGATGAAGGGCAGCGGCGGCTTTTATATTGAAGGAAGCAGGCGAGGCTCTGCCATCAGCTGCAAAAGCTTTGAGGTGGAAGAAAAGAAGGCCTTTTCCGCCTACTTGCTGAACTCAAAGAACGGAATCAAGGCTGACAAAAGCATAAATATCAAATCGGGAACTTTCTATTTGTATGACAATTCCGTGGCTCTTAAAACCGACATCAAAAAGGATTCCTCAAAGACGAGGCGCGGAATCAAGGTTTCGGGTGGAGTTTTCTTCATCGGGGGCAACAAGGAATTTGCCATTACGGATGATGAGGGACTTGATTTTGATCCGGCGTCCCTTGTGGATGAGGACAATGGGGGAGAATAATGATGAAAAAGATTTTTGCGATTCTGACATTGTTTTTTGCGGGCGATGTATTTTTCGCCCAGAGTATGGCGATTAATCCCTCGGAGAAAAAAAAGGATTATCTCTCTCCCCTTTCGGTAAGCCCGATGAACGAGGGAGTGTCTGTCTCCGAGAAGCTGATTGTATTCCAGCCCAAGAAAGAAGGCGTGGAGTACACGATTTCGGGCTACTTCGAGGGGCAGATCATCAACAAGACCAAAAACACCTGCATCAAGCTGAACAAGGCCTACATCGAAAACACAAAGGGAGAGGCGGCGATTTTAGGCGAGGCGAAAACCGAGATTTCAAGTTTTGCCGGAAGCGAGAATTACCTGGTCTCATCCGGGAAAAGCGAGAAAAAGCCGGCCGCCATTCAGTGCAGGAAGAACCTGGAGCTGGGAGGCAGCGGAACAATCTATATTCTGGGAAATGTCTACCATGCGGTAAAGGCAGACGACGTGAAGCTCAAGGGAAGCGGCACTTACTACCTTCAGGGAACGAAGGAAGGCTCAGCCATCAACTGCGAGAACCTGATTGTGGAAAAAGACAAGACTTTTAAGGCATATCTCTTGAATTCCAAGAACGGCATCAAGGCTGATTTCAAGATTTCCATCGCTTCGGGGAATTTCTATTTCTATGACAACAAGACAGCCCTTAAAACCGACACAAAAAAAGAGGACCCGAAAAATCCCCATGGAATCACACTTTCTGGTGGCACGATAAGGCTTTTGGGAAACGAAAATTTCTACAAAACCGATGAAAATGCATACAAAGCAAAAGGAACAAAGATTAGCGAGGTGAACTTATGAAAAAGGCGAAAAAATTCTTAACTTTGATTGCGGCTTCTTTCTTTATCACGGCATGTGTCGTTGAAGATGATTCTTCTGATTCCTCATCTTCCGGCACATCCTTGTCAGACGGAACGTCGATTTCGGCAACGGCAAGCGGCTCAGATTTTTCTGCACCAAATAAAATCTACATCGATTTAGACAATGCAAAAGTTTCTTCGGATGAAACGACTTGGAGCGAAATTACCACGACATCGATTGATTTTTTTGACGAGACCGTAAAGGTAAAATACACAGAAGATGATTCTGGCAATTCCACAGGACTGATTCGAGTTGACGCAGTGGATTCCACAGAAAACCTTGCTATCTATCTGAGCGGAAGCCAAACTTCTGGCGGCGTAAAAATCCAGACTTCGACGAGTTATGAAATCGGCTTGTATTTGGATTCTGTCTCGATTACATCAACAAACTATCCTTGTATTGACATCACAAAAGGCGGCTCTGCGACGGTTTTCCTTTCAGGCACAAACACTCTCATTGACGGACGAAAATATGGCTATGGCTACGGAGATTCGGCAAGCAGCTGTGCTAGCGAAAGAATCGGAAGCGCGGAAGGAAGTGACTCAAAAGGCACGCTCTATTGCAAGGGCGGGCTCACAATCGTAGAATCAGACGATGGAGGCTCTCTTTCCGTGACCCAGGCCTACAAGAACTGCATAGCCTCAAAGGACGGTCTTCTTACGATTGAAAGCGGCACCCTCACGCTCAAAAATTACACCTCATCAAGCGAGACCGGAAAAAACGGCTTGTTTGGCGGTCAGGGAATTGTCGTAAATGACGGCTCAATTACTTTCAACGGCTACGGAATTGTCTCAACCAGCGACTTGCGCAAGGCAAACGGATTCAAAACCGACGATGAAGATTATCCTTCAAGCTATGTTAAAATCAACGGCGGCACCGTGAATGTCACCACCTACAACGGAAAGGGAATCAACGCCCCCGTAGTGGCAATCTCTGGCGGCACGAACACATTCACCGTTACAGGAACCACCAGCTACTCAGAAAGCACGAAATCCGGCTCCTGGTATGACGCTGACGGCGTAAAAGAAACAGGCACGGTGAAATTCGCGCCCGAAGGAATCGAAGGAGCCAGCTCAATCACCATTTCAGGCGGAAGCACGGTTGTCTCGGCTCCAGACGACGGAATCAATGTGTCTAACTCAGGCGGAAGTCTTTCAATCTCAGGCGGATTCCTCTATGTAAAAGCTCAGGGAGACGGCCTTGACTCAAACGGAAACATCACGATTTCAGGCGGTGTCACGGTCGTAAGCCAGACTGGAAACGGAAATTCACCCATTGACTGCGGCGACAACTACAAATTCACTGTAACTGGCACAAGCGCGACAGTCTTTGCCATGGGCGGAAGCAGCATGTTCTCGGAAAGCATTCCTTCCAGCACGACAATTCCAATGATTTACTCAACGAGTTGCAGCGGCTCTTCATCATTGGGCGTAAACGAAATCATCGCCCTCGCCTCTCCTCAGAGCTACGGAGCGGCAATCCTGGTAAGCCCAAGACTCACGAGCGGCTCTTCTTACAGCTTCGTGAAAGGCGGCACTCTGGGCGGCACGGTCTACAATTCTGACGCGGGCGTTTACTTCCCTGCCACGGTTTCCGGCGGCACGAGCGTTTCTTGCACGGCAACGACTCAGGGCGGCTCTGGAAGCAGCATGGGCGGATCCAGTGGCGGCTCTTCTGGCCCCGGCGGAAGATAATCACCCCTAGCGTCAAGGAGACAGACCATGAATCGAAAATATCTTGCTTTTACAGCCCTTGCCCTGCTTGCGGCGGGAACCATTTCCGCCAAAACCAAACTCACCATCAAAAACACTGTGGGGGCGGATTCTGACCAAGTGGGCGACTATGACCTGTACACAAATCAAAAAGAAAAGGACATCTCGGATAAAACCAGCGAGGCAAAAACACTGGCTTTCGGTGACAGGTTCCAGATTGATTTGAGCAATAATTATCTTGAAGGACGCTTCCGCCTGGAAACGCTTTATCACGACACAGATTTATTTTACGACGGCGAAAAAGTTGATTACGAAGACGAGATTCCCAAGATTCTCTTTGTCCCGAGCGGATTTTTGCACATAAAGCCCGTAAAACAATTCGGAGTCGTTGGCGGAAACAATTTCTACAAGCATTTTGCCATTCCTTCAGGATACCTTGCGGCTGCCGACGACACCACAAAATACGGCAGGATGCTAACGGATTCTCTGGGAGAAGACCGCTATCTCACTTCCGGCGATGTGGGAATCTACTCAAACGGAATGGCAGGCGGAATCACCAGTGACTGGGACATCGGCGACAGTGGCTACCTTAAGCTTGCAGGCGGCGCGACAATCTATCCAGAAAAAGACTCTGAGACAGATGAGCTCCCGAAAGCCATTGACTTCGGCGTGAACGCAGGCCTTTTAAATCTCTTTGATTTCGGATTCACAGCCCATGATATCAGCGAGGACACACGCAAATTCGGCGCCTTCCTTGGCTACACAGGAAACAGCAATATCGTGCTCAACACCGGCTTCTACTACAACTTTACTGATTCCGACTACCTGCCTGAAATGAAAGTCGAACGAAACGGCGACTATGAATTCAAAAAGCAGACAACGAAATACGCCCTGGGGCTAACGGGAGGCTACAAGTCGGCAGAAAAAGGATTCGGCATCTACGGCGACATGATTACAGGCCTCACCAATGAATACATCGGCAAGGTTAAATACTATGATTCCGAGGGCAATCTGATTGATACAAAAATCACCACGATAATCCGGGGAAATTCAATCGTCAAATACAAGGACGGAAGCGCCAAGCGCACTGATGAATTCACGCACAATGCGATTCCCTTCTATGGCCAGATTCGCCTCACCTATCAGCTGACCGATGCCGTCGAAGCAGCATTTAACTTCAAGCTCCGGACAATGATTAACGACAGTGACTGCCAGTGGATTACCCTGTATCCACGGCTCAAAATCGACCTTCCGCAAAATTATGGAACAATCGGGGCCGGGATTCGCCTCGATATGAATAAAACATGCTATAATGGTGTCTCATGCATTTCAGTCCCTCTCACATACACCTATAAGTTCAAGAAGAAATTTTAAAGGAGTATCTCTGTAATGTCCAAACGCAGATATCTCGCAGCATTCGTTATTCTCACGCTCGTATCCCTGAACGGGTTTTCGGCCCCACGCTCAGGAGGATCAGGCCGCACTGGCGGCGGAAGTTCTTCACCCAGCGGGAAACACTCCCCCTCTCCTTCATCATCGAACGGGGCGCGCGCATCTAACACGGCTCGCCCGGCAAGCACTCCCTCAGGGCCAGCTCCGTCAGGAAGCCGGCAGCCAGCCCCTCCATCTCCAGCCCCCTCACAGGAAAGGGGACAGGCACCATCTGCTCCCGGGGGCAACAGTTCCGGCGACAGCAGGGGCACTGGCAGCGCGGCAGACCAGGAAATCTTGTACTACCGGGGCAGCAGGCTTGTTTCAACCACAGGCTCCTTCCTGCTGCAGAAAATAAAAAGCCAGAGAATGAGCAGCAGCGAAATCAGCGTTGAAATCACCTTCAACAAGTCCGTGAATCCGCTTACCCTCACTTCAAATTCCATTATCGTAAACGGCGATGCAATTTCTGAAAAAACAAGATTCGCTTTCAACAAAAAAGGTGATACAATAAAAATATCAGTTCCGACAGACAAAGAAGTTTTCTCCCTGAAAATCCAAAACATGGAGTCCTTTGACGGAACGACAATCGAACCTATTGAAGTCACAGACATCATTATCGGAGGCTAGCAATGATAAACAATGAAATCGGCAACCTGAAAGTGCTTGTCGTCGAAGATGACAAAGGCATCTCTGATTTTATCCTTCCTGAGCTTGAACACGAAGGCTTCACCACGATTCTCGCAGAAACAGGGCGGCAGGCTCTCGAAAAATTCGAATCTGAAAATCCTGATTTAATCCTTCTCGACGTAATGCTTCCCGAGCTGAACGGGCTGGAAGTGCTTAGGCGCATCCGCTCAACTTCAAACGTTCCCATCATTCTGGAAACAGCACGGGGCGAAACAGTCGATAAGATTACGGGACTGAACGCCGGAGCCGACGATTACATCGCAAAGCCTTTTGAAATCGAAGAGCTGCTTGCCCGAATCAACGCTCTATTCCGCAGAATCAGCTTCATGAAATCAAGCGAGCCGAACCTGTCAGTGCGCTCACTTTCGCTGAACACCGGAAGAATGAGCTGCACGATCGAAGGCAATGAAATCCAGCTTTCAAAGACAGAATTCCTCATGCTCAAATGCTTCATCGAAAATCACAACAAAGTGCTTTCACGCTCGGATATCATCGACAATATCTGGGGAAAAGGACATTTTATCGACGAGAACACAGTTGACGTCTACGTCGGCTATATCCGCGCAAAAATCGCAGAGCATTCAAAAGATGAATTCATCAAGACTGTCCGTGGCGCCGGCTATATGATGGTCTAATCCCATGAAACCGCACTTCAAATCATTTTCAGTACGACTTTCGCTCCAGTTCATGTTCATCATGACCGGGAGCGTGGTTTTCCTCGCAATCTCATTTCTGCTCTTCACTCGCTCCATCGTTGAGAAAAGCCAGGAAGAAGAATTAAAGAAAGCCGAGGACCGCATCTTTGAAAAAATGGAGCAATACGACCATGATGACTCCGTAACGCCAAAATTCGGAGGAACCCTGGGCTCAAATCTTGAAATCCCATACTACCTTACCTACATTGTCTATGACTCAGATTCCTACACCCTGCTTGCCACAAACGATCCTTTTCTTCCTTTCCTTCCGAACACAAACAAAAAAGCACGGCATTATTTCCAGAAAGATTATTTCTTTGACGGCGACCTGGACATCCTTTATTATGCAGAGCCCCACACAAATAATAAAAACCACAATATAATAATCGCAGTCGTCCTAAACATCGACAACAATCAGGCATCGGCACTTTTTGCAAGCCTTCCAAGGGCAATTCTTTCCATGGCCATTCCGATTCTTTTCATCTCATTCATGCTGGCTCTCTTCCTTACCAAAAAGACCATCAAGCCCGTGGCAAAGATAACAAAAGCGGCCCAGTCAGTGACAATTGAAAACCTGTCCGACCTGCTCCCCATGACCGGTTACGACGATGAAATCGACGAGCTTTCCAAAACCTTCAATTCTCTTTTTCTTCGCCTCAAACAGGATTTCGAGCGGGAAAGGCAATTTTCAAGCGACGTTTCCCATGAGCTGAACACGCCGCTCACAGTGATTTCGGGGCAGGCCAACCTTTTGCTCCGCTGGGGCAAGAAAGACCCCAAACAGCTTGAAACCTCCCTGAATGCAATCAAAACAGAAGCGAAGACCATGCAGGCAATCATCGCGAACCTCCTGCAGATTTCCCGCGTTGAAAGCGGACGAATCAAGCCACAGATTTCAGAAGTAGTGATTGGCGGGCTTTTCTCATGGCTCGCCGAAGAATTCAAGGCAGTGGCTCCCGACGCAAAAATCAACTTCGACATCACGGACATCACGCTCCGCACGGACTCGGAAATGCTCCACCAGATTCTCACGGTGATTATCTCGAACAGCATAAAATATGCCGGCGAAAACTGCTCAATCCATCTCCATGCCGAAAAGCGCGACGGCCTTGTGCTGATTGAGCAAAGCGATGACGGCCCTGGTTTTACGGAAGAATCCCTGCCCCACATTTTCCAGCGTTTCTATCGCGCCGACGAATCCCATTCACGGAAAATCGCCGGCTCCGGGCTGGGCCTTGCAATTGCCCGAACCTTATGCAATGCTCTCGGGGCAAAAATAAAAGCCCGCAACATGATTCCTCACGGTGCGGGCTTCACTATCGAATTTCCGGATGATTAAGCGATATTAATCTGAATCTTTCGGGGAGCGACTTCTGCTTTGCGCGGAATCTTTACGGTCAGGACACCGTTCTTGAATCCGGCCGTAACGCCCTCTGCGTCAACGTCTTTCGGAAGCGTAAAACTACGGCGGAATGAAGTGCGGCGGCGCTCACGGAGAAGATACTGCGGTTTCTCTTCCTCTTTTTTCTCCTCGTGCTTCTTGCCCTTATCCTCAATCTGCTTTGTCTCAGTTTTCTCAGAAGAAATTGTCAGAACTCCGTCGTTCAATTCAAGGCTGACGTCATTCTCAGAGCGTCCCGGCAAATCCATGTCCAGGATATATGAATCCTTGTTCTCAGTAACATCAACATCCGGAACATTTGAGGAACTGCAAAGTCCGTCTGTACCGTAAAAATCGTTGTTGAGCCAGTCGTTAAAAAGTGAAAGTGCGTTCATAATGTTCTCCTTCCTGAGCTTGGTCAGGTATTGTATGTAGTTTAATTTTGTTTGCCGGAACTTTTGATTTCCGACACTAAAGATTAAGCATAAAGCGTGCCAACTTTTTAACAAAATTTAAAATTTTATTTTTTTTTGCGCCAATTTGTCCTGCTGCCGCTGTTCCATGGCTCGCTGACGCTCGGTGCTGCGCACTTGCTTCGCAACCATTCCATAGCGGGGCGGCTTTTCATAGTTTCAGCAGGGATTTTCCGGCTGCGCTTTGGACTTTTTTCCTCTCTGTGTCATATTTTCATTACAATATGTGTCAAAATTACCCAGTGCATGTTTTTTTCGTACTTTTTTTGAGTATTCTTTGCCTTTTTATTGATTTTCAGTTATCTTTATATGGTGAGCATCTCAATAGAAAATTTTTTGACTAACTTTCTCAGAACTTATCCGATGCCCTTTTCCGCAAAGGAACTGCTTGCCATGCTCTGCGGCCTCGGGCACAAGATTACCATTAACGAACTTCGCGAATTCCTGGACAACGACATCAGGGTTTTTGCCTTGCAAAAAAACATGTACATCACCAGGGCAGGTGCTTTCACAAATCAGCTTTTCAGTTTTGTTCCCACCCAGCGCGAAGTCGAGCAGAAGGTTTTCATCCCCGGAGACCGCTGCATGCCTTTCGTAGACCTGGACATCCTTTCATTTTCTTTGTCTTTTGAGTACATGGGCAAAAAGCTCCCCAACAAATTATTTTCCACTGACTGCAACACAGCCAGGGATTTATTCTGTCTCTATGGCGACGAATTTTCAGCCCAATACATCAGTTCCGACCCAGCCTGCAAAGACCTTCATATTGCCGAAAACAGTTTCGAGCTGCCTTTCAAGCTCAATCTTACGGGCATCTCCATGGAGCCTATTTTCGAGCAGGTCGATTTCAAATATGGCGACAGGATTCTCTGCCGTGTCTACGACTGGGACAAAGGCATCATCGAGCTTATTCCTCTCCTCACCCACAAACTCAACCCCTTCCAAATCAGCAGCGAGGACATGGAGCGGCAAAAATGGAACGAAACCCTCGAAAACGCCCTCCTTGAAAGCTTTGACAGCATGGGCCCCTGCTCCAGCATCGAGGAGCAGCTGGCCAACGTTTTCTATGAGAACAAAAACCAGCTTTGCGTTCCTGACTGCGGCTCGATACACGAATTCCTTGACTATTCTAAAAAAGTCGCCCTTGAGCTGTTCGGCGTCGAAACCCGTCTCTGGTTCAAAGGTCAGGATGTTCCCGCCGTCGGCAAATGGAACGAAGGAATGTACGTCGGAGATGACCGTGCGATTCCTTACTTCATGCTCCCAGATTTCGTCATCGACTGCTACATCAAGGACCAGATGTACGAAAAGCGCAACAACCTGCAGGAAATCATCGACAAAATTATTCCCAAGGAACTTCCCCTCTCAAAAGAAGAAAAAAAGATGCTCGCATTGCAAATAGAGCAAAGAAATGCTATACTTCGCGAAAAGTACAATTGGTTTGCAGATTTCGCAAATGGTTCGCTCCGTCACAGAGCACTCAAGCTTTTCGGCGAAGTCGGCTCGCTAGTTTACGAACTTGATTGCGACAACAAGGAGCTTGATATGCTGCCGCAACAGGAACTTGTCACGCTGAGCCAGCTGTACACGCATGTTTCCCGCATCCTCGAAATCCTGTCCGAGGATTCAGACTGTGAAGAAGAAGAAACATGCGCCATGGAACTTTCCCTTGAGGGAATGGAAATGAACTTTGAAGATATAAAACCGTTGCTAATTTCGGCCTTGGACAAGGTCAAAAAAAACAGGTTTAACGTCATTTAGCAGAACAGTCTGCTCTATGGCTTAAATATAAAATTTTTTACAAGGTTAGGTTTTATTATGAACTGTAAAGGAATTGCTGCCGTTGCAAAGACCATCCGTAGCTTGTCTATCGATGCCATCCAAAAAGCCAATTCAGGCCACCCTGGACTTCCGCTGGGATGCGCAGAACTCGCTGCTGTCTTGTACGGAGAAATTTTAAAGCACAATCCGGCTGATTCAAAGTGGGCAGACCGGGACAGATTCGTTCTCTCAGCCGGTCACGGCTCAATGCTTTTGTATTCTATCCTTCATCTGGCCGGATACAAAATTACCCTTGAAGATATCAAAAATTTCCGTCAGATTGGCTCTGTATGCTGCGGACATCCTGAGTATGGAATCACGGACGGAGTTGAAAATACGTCAGGCCCTCTCGGGCAGGGCATTGCTCTGGCAGTCGGTATGGCTCTCGCCGAGACAATGCTCGCCGCTAAATACAACACGGCATCTCACAAAATCGTTGACCATTACACATACGCTCTCGTAGGCGAAGGCTGTCTCGAAGAAGGCGTTTCTTCAGAAGCATGTTCTTTCGCAGGTCACAACAAGCTCGGCAAACTCATCGTTTTCTACGACGAAAACCGCATTTCAATTGACGGCTCAACAGACATCACATTCACAGAAGATATCGGCAAACGCTATGAAGCTTATGGCTGGCAGGTTCTCAAAGGCGACATGTACGATGTTGAAAAAATCGTCTCTCTCGTAGAGGAAGCCAAAAAGGAAAGCGACAAGCCGACCCTCATAATGCTCAAGTCTGTTATCGGAAAATGCTCACCAAAAGCCGGAACTTCGGCAGTTCACGGAGAGCCACTCGGTGTTGAAGCAGTTGCTGAGACAAAAAAGAATCTCGGTCTCGATCCTGAAAAATTCTTCCAGATTGACGAAGACGCTCTCAGCTATTTCGCAGAGAAAAAATCAGCTTTCGCAAAACTCGAATCAGACTGGCAGGCAGAATTTGATGCTTGGGCAAAAGAAAACCCAGAGCTTGCAAAACAGTGGAAGGCTTCTTACGAAGGCAGCGCTGACGGAAGCGCAGAAGATCCGACATACGAAGTCGGCAAATCAGTTGCAACCCGAACGGCTTCTGGCGACATGATTTCTACCATGGGCTTGCGCTACTCATACCTAGCCGGCGGAAGCGCCGACCTTAAAGGCTCAAACAAATCAGGAATGAAATGCGACGGCGGCACATACACGCCAGAAAACCGTGCCGGACGCTCAATCGAGTTCGGTATCCGAGAATTCGGCATGGCAAGCGAAGCGGCAGGCATGAGCCTGCATGGCGGAATCCGCCCATTCTGCGCAACCTACCTTGTATTCTCTGACTACATGCGTCCGTCAATCCGCTTGGCAGCCCTCATGAAGCAGCCGGTAATCTACGATCTCACCCACGACTCTATCTACCTCGGCGAAGATGGCCCGACCCACCAGCCGATTGAGCAGCTCTCGTCATTGCGCTCAATTCCG
This sequence comes from Treponema sp., assembly GCA_017469785.1. GTDB lineage: Bacteria > Spirochaetota > Spirochaetia > Treponematales > Treponemataceae > Treponema_D. The sequence goes on along the minus strand of JAFUFU010000025.1, from coordinate 88,255 downwards.
AACTTGCAGGTTTTGCGACCGGGCGATGCCGAAGAAACTGTCGAAGCATGGCATATCGCTATGGCTTCTAAAGATCATCCGGTTCTCTTCTCTCTCACACGACAGAACGTTCCGGTCTACGCCAAGGAAGACAAAAACTGGCGCGAGACAATCAAAAAAGGCGCTTATGTCGTAAAAGGCACTTCGGACAATCCTGATGTCACAGTTGTCGCAACCGGCTCAGAAGTCAATATGGCTCTTGAAGCCGCCGCAAAAGTAAGCGGAAAATCAGTCCGAGTCGTCTCAATGCTCGATAAAAATCTCTTCGAGGCACAGAGCGAAGAATTCCAGAAACAGATTCTTGGCAGCAAGCGGGTTATCATCGCTGAAGCCGGAGTAAAGACTGGCTGGGAAGGCTACGTTTCAAGCAAGAAAGACCTGTTCACGATTGACCGCTTCGGCGAATCCGGACCGGCGAACAAAGTCGCGGAGCACTTCGGCTTCACGGCTGCAAAACTCGCTGAATTAATCGAAGCATAAAAAATGAAAGGGGATGACCAATAAGTATGAGTCATCCCCTTCAAAGCAAAAGGGGCACCTATCGGAAGAAGCACAATCGTCGAGCAGAAAACATAGCCAAGTGCACACTCAGTCTGACTTCCGCTGTATCTGCTGGCCCACTCGTCAGGCAGATATCCGCAATCAATTGTCAATAGAGGATTTATTTTTCAAGAAAGTCTTTGATTTTACTTAAATTTTCCTGAGCCGCAAGCCGCCCCAGGTCGTAGACCCGCTGGAGTTCGTCGGGATTGCTTTCTGTGCGGCTGATTCCCAAAGATTCAGTCGGGCAGATAACCATGGCTTTTCCCGCCGCTTCCTGGACGAAGACATAATCTTTCTGAGCGTTGTAGTTTTCGTGGCGGTGGAGCATGGCGTCAAAAAGTTTGGGATATTTTCGAAGAGAGAATTTCATAAATCTAAGGGCAGAAGAAGGCTCTTTTACAAAACACTTAGGCTGGGTGAGAATCACAAGGTTCTTTTCGTAGCCCATTTCCTCAAAAGCCTTTAAGGGAATGGAATCGGTCATGCCGCCGTCCAAAAGCTCGTAGCCGTCAATTTTTACCACGCGGGAAACGAGGGGCATACTGGCACTTGCCCGCATCCAGGTCAAATCAGATTCGTCACAAGTTTTCAACTCTTTGTAAATCGGTTTTCCAGTCTTGCAATCAGAAGCCACCGCATAAAAAGCAAGAGGATTTGAGCGGTAAGTCGCGTAATCAAATAAATCCAGCTTGTTTGGAAGCACATTGTAGCAAAAATCCGCGCCGTACATATCACCGGTCAAAAGAAGTGAGCGGAAAGAGCAATATCGCCAGTCGTGAGAAAAGCGCTTGTTGTAGCGGATAGCCCGCCCAACCTGCTTAGACTTAAAATTGCAGCCAAAAGTCGCCCCCGCAGAAACGCCAATCGCTCCGTCAAAAGAAATTCCGTTTTCAAGAAAGACATCGCAAACGCCAGCGGTAAACATTCCCCGCATGGCTCCACCTTCCATTACCAAGCCTGTTCGCATGGCAAAATTATAGCAGAAAGAGAAAAATCATGATATACTACACGGAAGGAGAAAATTATGACACAGACAGCAACAATAACGATTCAGAATGCAAATAAAAATCTCGTTGACGCAATCAAAAGTCTTGTGAAACTCGCTCCGTCAGCACACCTCAGCATCAAAAAAACACCAAAAGATGAATTTTATAGCGAGGAGAATATCCAACACCTAAAAGAATTAAAACGGCTTGATGACGAAGGAAAACTGCATTTTGTCACAAAAACATTGGAAGAACTGGAGGCAATGGAAAAGTGAAAATCCAGTTTTATGAAGACGCATGGGAGCAATTCATTTATTGGCAGAACCAAGACAAAAAAACGCTAAAAAAAATAAATAAACTCATTGAAGACATCAACCGAAACGGCAACGATGGACTTGGGCATCCAGAACCGCTCAAAGGAGACCTTTCAGGATTTTGGAGCCGAGAAATTGACGAGAAAAACCGACTCATTTATAAAATTGAAGACGCCTGTATTAAGATTTATCAGTGCAAAAACCATTACAGCGATAAATAGTCAACTTACCCCAGTAAATTCCCAATCGCCTGAATATCTTCCTCGCTCACGCCGGCTTCACCCGCACATTCCTGCCATTTTTGAACGCCCTCGCGCACCTGGGCATAAATTCGTTTTTTTTCGGCATTGGTGAGGCCTGCGATTTTGGCACAGTTTTCGTAATCTTCAAATTCGATATTTTTTCGCTTGCCGTTAATGGTCATCTGGTGGCTGCTCGTCCATGCGCCTGCGGGATTGTAGGCAAAGGCAACATCATAGGCAGGGGAAAGATGCCAGCTTCCGCTTTTGTCCATGAGGAAGGAAATGTTTTTTACATGGTCGTCGCAATTCATGGCCAGGACATTGAAAATCATGCGGCGGAAAAGCTCTGCCTTGTCGCTGTGGGGAAGGGAAAGAATGTTCATAATCGTAAAGGCCTGCTCGTAACTTGCGCTGCCCGCCTGATTAAAATCGAAATGCCCCATAGCGGCCAGAGACTGCATGTGGAGTTTTTGCACCCGCCCCCGCTCGTCAATAAAGCGGTCAAAGCGTTTTGTCATAAAATGGCGGTTTTTGCCGTCAAAAAGCAGGCGGCAGGGGCTCATGCTGATTCCGCACTCTTTTGCCATGAGGTAATAGGCGTACTCAATCAGGCCAAAATCCGTCTTGTCGGCGCTTTCCTTGTCGCGGTTGTTCTCAACTCCGCTGAATTTGATGAGCCAGTGCTCAAAGCCACTGCCTGCCTCAATTTGACCTGAGCGGACTTCGTTTGTTTCCGGATTGAGGGCGATGACAGCTTTTGCCCTGGCTCCTCCAGCCGATGTTCCCAGTGAGATGATTTTTTGCAGGGACTTTGAAAGATTTCGCTTGTCGGCCTCGTCAAGCACGACCGAAAGATTCTGCCGGTGGGAAAGAATGAGGGAAGCCAGTTCAACCAGCTCTGAAACAGCAATCTGTTCATTTTGATTTTGCCCGCTTTCTTCGCTGATGACGGGAAAGTATTCCAGCGCACCCATTCCCCGCCTGCCTGTGTAGCAAAGACGCTCCACCGCGTTAAAGGATTCCAAAAGCCGCCCCTGCCTGGCAAGATAAACAGAAATAAGCTCGTTACCGAATTTGTCGGGCAGGGAGTCGCTTAAAAGCCCCGGAAGCCCGAAAAATGAGTCATAAGATAAATCAGGAAAGCGGAAGACGCCCGGCCTTAGCGGCATCATCACCGGGGAAACTTGGATTCCAGAAGAAAGAAAAGACTCGTCGTATTCAAATTCCGCAATTCGCTGGGAATCGTCCAATGAGATTGCACCGATTGTCGCCCCCCAGAGCTTGATTTGAGCGCTGTATCTCACTTATCTTCCTCCCAGACAAAATGGCTGGTATGGTCAATCTTGAACCGGACATCCTTGTTTGCCTTGGAACTTGCCCTGACCCTCTGGGGAAGAGTGCCTGAATCTTTTACGGCAAGATATTCCATGGGTGTTGGCTCTGCGGAAGGAAGAAGGCTTTCGAGAGAGGAAAGCATGTTGAGGGCGCGAAAAAGTTTTACCAGATTGAGAAGCTGCAAGCCCTCGCCCTTTTCGGCCCGTTCAATGGTGCTTTTTGCCACGCCGCTGTTTTTGGCAAGCTCCGCCTGTGTGAGCTGTGCGCGAACTCTGGCCGCTTTTAGCCTTTGGCCAAGTTCAATGAGAATTTGCTCGTCTGTCTGCCAGAAAAATGCTTTCTTCCACATGGCTTCATGCTATAACGAGTTCTTCAATATGTCAAGCGTCAAATATAAAGAATTAACTTCTTTTATTCTCATTTATTCTTCATTTTTGAAGATTTATTTCAAAAGTTTATTCAGCGTTGCATCTCTCTGACGCCAGTTTTTATCGACTTTAACCTGCAAGTCCAAATCAATTTTGTAGTCAAAAATCTTTTTAAGGGCTTTGATGCTTTCTACGCGGATTGTCTTAATCATCTGGGCGCCTTTTCCGATAACGATTCCTTTCTGGCTGTCTTTTTCGACGCAAAGGAAGGCGCGGCACCACATTTTTGTAGGAGAACGCATCTCCAAATCGGCAATCTGAACATAAACGGCATGGGGAACTTCTTCGTCAAGGCGGTTGATTGCCTGCTCGCGGATTACTTCGGCAATTCGGAAATCAACTTCCTGGTCAGTGTACGCGTCGTCTGTGTACAAGTGGGGAGCCACCTTCGCCATTTCATACAGAGCCTTGAGGACTTCGTTTATTCCCTGATCATTTTTGGCTGACATTTCAAGAATGCGTTTTTCTGGAACGGCAGGCAGATGAGCTTTGATGAATTTTCGAGCGTGTTCCAAAAGGGGGCGGGCCGCATCCACTTTATTCAGGGCAATGACAAGCTTATCCTGATGATTTTCGAGCAGCTCAGCAATCATTCGCTCTTCTTCGGCGCAAGAGCGGGTCGTGTCGATTATGTAAAGCACGAGGTCGCTGGAGTCAAGTTGCTCGGCGACGATATTTCTCATGCGCAGGTTCATTTTCTTTTCTGAATCGTGATAGCCCGGAGTATCAACAAAAACAAGCTGACCGAAAGACGTGTTTACGATGCCACGGATTGCATTTCGCGTGGTCTGGGGCATTGCGCTTACTATTGAGACAGGCTCTCCCGCCGCCGTATTCAAGAAAGTGGATTTTCCTGCGGATGGTCTGCCTATAATCGTTACAAGGGCAGTCTTGTCGCCTACAGGAGGCTGCGTCTCATTCACATTCAATTCAGATTCATTATTTTCTTCAATATTCTGATTCATACAGTCAGTCTAATGGAAATCTTCTCTTTTTTAAAGGGTCAAACTCTCATGGAAAAGAGAATCTGGTATTATACTTTTTTCACACTTTTGGCTATTTTCTTATATTCAGAAAAACTCTATACTCAACCCATTACTAAAAAAGAGGTGTTTATGAAAAAAAATCTTTTTGTCTTAATAGTGGCCATTGCAACTTTCGCATTCAGCCTTTCAGGTTGCCAAGAAAAATCATCGTCCAAGGAACTTCGCGTTTACTCCATCATCCATGACGAAGAAACGGAAGCTCTCACAAAACTTTTTACAAAAAAGACCGGCGTTCCAGTGAGCTATCTCCGTGCGACTACGGGCGAGCTGGTAAATCGCGTTATCACTGAAAAAGAATCTCCTATGGCTGACATTCTTCTGGGTGGAGCCTCAAGCTATCATATTCAGGCTGCAAAAGAAGGAGCGCTCGAAAGCTATGTCTCGCCGCTGGCAAAAAATCTTCCGTCTTATGCTGTCGCTTCTGACAACACCTGGACAGGATTCTGCGTCCTTACCCTGGGAATCGGCGTAAACGAAAAACGCTTTGCCGAAAAATTCCCCGGCACGCCTCTCCCTGCAACTTGGGAAGACTTGCTTAATCCGGCTTTCAAAGGCGAAATCGTCATGACTAATCCTGTCGCTTCAAGCACGGGCTATCTTTTCGTACAAAATCAGCTGCAGCGTCTGGGCGATGAAAAAGGCTGGGAATATCTTCTTTCCCTCACAAAAAATGTCGGTCAGTTCCCGGATTCTGGCAGCGCTCCGGCAAAATTTTTGGGAAGCGGCGAATATGCCATCGGTATCTCTTATCTTCATGCCCTCGCCAAATACAACGCCCAGGGCTTCAATGTCCGCCCGATTGCTCCTCCCCAGTCCGTGGGTGACGTAGACTGCGTTTCAATCATGAAAAACGCAAAAAATCTTCCTGCGGCAAAAAAATTCGTGGATTTCATTCTTTCGCCAGAGGCACAGAGCCTGATGAGCTCTATCACTTACACAACTCCTGTAAATCCAGAGGCAAAAGGCCCTGACGGCGGAATCGCGATTTCTGAAATCGATTTAATCGACTACGACGTGCAGAAAGCATCCGCTCAAAAATCGGAAGTTCTGGACAAATGGGTCAAGGCAATTAAGTAATTCATAATGCATAGCGCAGAATATGGGATTGGCGTTCCCCCGCTACTGCGCTTCGCTCCGTAACGCGGCGGTCGGGCTTTTCGCACTTCCGCTGTCGCTTCATTCGTCCGCTCCCTGCGGTCGCTCCCGAACGCCAAAGGCGGTGCTACAATCCCTAACGCAAAAGTCTCTTCAACAAAAATTCTCTATCTCGCCGTGATTTTTATCCTCACGGCCTGCGTGGTCTTTCCTCTTCTCTCAGTCGGCCTCACTCCAAAGCTCAAGGATTTTTCCTCGGTGCTTTCTTCTGGCGTCTGGCACAGGGCTATGCTCAACACGCTTTTGGAGTGCGTCTCTTCCACCCTGCTTTCCGTTCTCGTGGGCTACATTTTCGCCTATGCCGTGGTGAAAGCCGACATTCCTTTCAAAAAAATCTTCGGCATCATTCCGATTCTGCACTTGATGACTCCGCCTTTTGTCGGCGGTCTTTCCTTTATCCTTCTTTTCGGCCGCCAGGGATTTTTCACCAAGACTCTTCTGGGACTGGATGTGAGTCTCTACGGATTCTGGGGGCTTTTAATCGCTCAGGTTCTCTGCTTTTTCCCGATTTCTTATTTGATGTGCGCCCAGGTTCTCAGGCGAATCAATCCTTCCCTGGAGCAGGCGGCAAGAGCTATGGGGGCTTCAAAGGCCCGCATTGCCTTTACCGTTACCATTCCCCTTTGTGCAAACGGCATTTTGTCCGCCGCCCTTTTTATCGCGGTTTCGGTTTTAAGTGATTTCGGAAACCCGATGATTGTGGCGGGACGATTCCGCGTCCTTGCCGTCGAAGTCTACACTCAGCTTACAGGTTGGGTCAGCGCGGGAACAAGTGCCGTCCTTGGAATCATTCTGGTCATTCCCTCGGTGATTTTATTTATTCTTCAAAACCGTTTCATGAAAAAACAGGAGGCAAAATTCGCCACCATAGGGCAAAAAGGAAGCCCCCTGCCAGAAAAAAAATCTTCGCCCGCCACAAAGATTTTCCTCACTCTTTTCTGCTCAGTCATTTCACTTTTGGTTCTGGCTCAGTTCATCGCTATTCTCGCAGGCGCTTTCCAGAAAATCTGGGGAATCAACACGGCTTTTACCCTCGACCATATTAAAATGATTGGAAAATACGGCGTCGAATTGCGGAATTCAATTTTCTTCGCCTTTGTCGCAGCCCTTTTCAGCACGACTCTGGCCCTTTTAATTACATTTTTTGTCTCACGGACAAGCCTGCCCTGCAAAAAATATCTGGACATCTGCGTTCAGATTCCGGCGGCAGTTCCCGGCTCTCTTTTCGGGCTCGCCTTTTCACTGGCTTCAAACCGGCTGAATATTCACTTTTCCGCCCTCATGATTGTCATCGCCATGACCGTAGGTTTCATGCCCTTTTCTTACAGGATTATCAGCACGGTCTTTTCTCAGATAAAAAGCAGTCTGGACGACGGAGCGCGCTCGCTGGGAGCAGACAAAATGCACCTTCTCACGACGATTTTGGCTCCTTTAAGCAGCGGCGGCATTTTCTCTTCTTTTATTTATGATTTTGTCCGCGGAGTGGGAACAATCAGCGCGGTTATCTTCCTCGTTTCTTTCAACACGCCCCTCGCTTCAATCAAAATCCTCAATCTGGCTGAGCAGGGTGAATGGGGAAAATCAGCCGCTTTGGCCACAATCCTTACGGCACTCACATTCTCTGTCCTCTTGATTGGAAAGGCAGCCGTCAAAATGTTAGAATCAAAAAAGGGTGAAAAAAATGACTAAACTTGAACTGAAAAACATTTCCTTCTCATTCGGAAAAAGTCTCGCAATCGACAATCTTTCCCTCACCGTGGAAGAAGGCAGCTTCACCACGCTTTTAGGGCCCAGCGGTTGCGGAAAAACCACTCTCCTGCGCCTCATTTCGGGATTTTTGGAGCCGTCATCAGGCGAAATCATCATTGACGGCGTGAATCAGTCCGGAATCGAAGTGAACGAGCGAAAAGTCGGCATGGTTTTTCAGGATTACGCCCTTTTTCCCCATCTTTCAGTCTCTCAGAATATAGCCTACGGACTAAAAATCCAGAAATTCTCAAAATCTGAAATTGAAAGCAAAGTTCCTGAAATCGCCAAGGCTCTCGGCATCGAAGATTTGCTGGCCCGCTTTCCCAATGAGCTTTCCGGCGGCCAGCAGCAGAGGGTCGCCCTTGCCCGCGCCCTGGTTTTAAAGCCGAAAATCCTTCTTATGGACGAGCCTCTTTCTTCGCTGGACACAAAACTCCGCACGAAAGTCAGGGAAGAGCTTAAGGAAATCCAGCAAAAGCTTAAAATCACCACGGTTTATGTGACCCACGATCAGGAAGAAGCCCTTTCCCTTTCCACAAAAATCGCCGTCATCGACAATGGAAAACTTTTGCAGGAAGGCAGCCCCAAAGAAATCTATTTTGAGCCGAAAAATGCTTTCGTGGCCGACTTCGTGGGAAAGGCCAATTTAATAAAAAAAGGCGAGAAATCGCTCATGATTCGCCCGGAATGGTTTGAAATCGCGCCCCAGTCTCCCGCCTACGAAAAAAATCTCCTGCCAGCCGACAAAATCCTGCTTTCAGGCACGGTCTTATCCGAGGAATTTTTGGGAAGCAAAAGCCGTTTCGTGATTCAGAGCGACAGCACCAGCGAAAAAGAAATCATCACCGCGGATTTTGACACGATTTCCTGCGAAAATGTGAGAATCGGCGACAGAATCATTCTTGCCGCGAGGAAATTCTGGGAAATGGAAGAAGAATAGTTTTTCAAGAAAAACGCAATAAAATGATGTTTTTGCAAATCTGTTTCAAACAGTGACAAATTTCTGAAATTGGCTCGAATATTTTCAAAAGTATTACATCATTTTCAAAAATCTGATAGTATAATCGGTCATTGGACATGTCAACAAATGTTGACCGTCTATCATTTTTGGAGTCATTTTTTTCATGGATATTACAGAAATCATCACGAATCTTGTTTTTCAGCTTGCTGTCATCATCTTTGCCGCACGGATTTTCGGAAAACTGGCATCTCGCGTGGGAATTCCCTCTGTATTGGGCGAGCTTATTTCCGGCATCATAATCGGGCCTTTCGCGCTGGGAGGGCTAGCTCTCCCGGGCTTTCCCCACGGTCTTTTCGGCGTAACAGAATCTTTGGCGGGAGCGGTCTCCCCTGAATTGTACGCATTCTCACAGATTGCTTCTATTATCTTGCTTTTTTCTTCCGGCCTGGAGACCGACCTTTCTCTTTTCATCAAATATTCGGTTTCCGGCGGAATCATCGGCTTGGGCGGAGTCGTCGTTTCCTTCTTCTTTGGGGCGGGCTGTGCCATGCTCATTCTTCCGGTTTTGGGAATCGACTGTTCCGGCCTTTTTGACGTGAAGTGTCTTTTTCTGGGAATCATGTCTACGGCAACTTCTGTGGGAATCACCGCCCGCATTCTCTCTGACAAAAAGAAAATGGATTCCCCGGAGGGAGTCACAATCCTTGCGGCGGCAGTTTTCGATGATGTTTTGGGAATCGTCCTTCTCGCTGTTGTCATGGGAATCGTCTCGGCTTTGGGAAGCGGGGCAGCTCTTTCTGGCGGTAAAATCGGCCTGATTGCCCTCAAGGCTTTCGGAATCTGGCTTGTGGCTACGGTCGTTTTCATCCTTCTTTCAAAAAAAATCGCCCGCTTCGTCCGCTTCTTTGGCGGAGCTACGGATTTTTCAATCGCGGCCTTGGGCGTTGCCTTCCTTCTGGCAGGATTTTTTGAAAAAGAAAGCATAGCCATGATTATCGGAGCCTACACCACCGGTCTCGCCCTTTCCGGCACGGACATTGCCCCGGTCATTCAGGAAAAAATCCACTCCCTCTACAAATTCTTCGTTCCGATTTTCTTTGCGGTAACGGGTATGAGCGTGGACATCACCAAACTTTTCAGCCGAAATGTCCTGATTTGCGGCGGCATTTACACTTTGCTTGCAGTTCTCTCAAAACTCTTGGGCTGCGGTCTTCCGGCTTTGGGCTGGGGCTTCAATGTCAAGGGCGGATTCAGAATCGGCTCGGGCATGATTCCCCGTGGAGAAGTCGCCCTCATCATCGCTGGAATCGGTCTTACGGCAAAGGACACGGCGGGGCTTCCCATCGTTAATCAGGATTTGTTCGGCGTGGTGATTTTGATGACTCTTGTGACCACCCTCGTCGCTCCACCAATCCTCAATGTCTCCCTTTCAATCAAAGGCCGGGGAACAAAAAAAGAAGTCGCTTCATCAGAAAGTCAGATTTTTGAGTGGGATTTTAAGAATCAGGAGCTTACCCATCTGGTCATGGATATTCTGCACCGGGACTTGCGGGCGGAAGGCTTTTATGTTCAGATGATGAATATCACCGACGGAATCTGCACGGCTCGCCGGGGCGACACGGCAATTTCTCTCCGGGAAGAAGACACCAAACTCGTTATCGAGACTGATGAAAAGGACATGGGCTTCGTGAAAGGAGAGCTTTATGAAATCATGATCCGACTGAACAAGTCCATGCAGTCTCTTTCTGCCCTCAAAAACACCGCTTCCCTGCAGTACGGCTTTGCAAGCCCGGAAAACCGCGTCACAAATTCAATCAGACGCTATCTGGACAAGAACTGCATCTCCGTCAATCTCAAGGGAAACACAAAAGACGAGATTCTTGAAGAGATGCTCACCCTCCTTTGCCAGTCCGGAGCTGTGGAAAACCGTGAGATGGTCAAGCAGGCCCTCAAGGAGCGGGAGGCTTCAATGAGCACGGGAATCGGAAACGGAATCGCCATTCCCCACACAAAGACCAACGGCGTAAAAGAAACCTGCGTCGCTATCGGAATCAAGGCGGATGGCATGGACTATGCTTCGCTGGACGGAAAACCCGCGAAGATTTTTGTAATGCTAGTCTCTCCTGTAGACGGCTCCAATCCCCTTATGCGGGCGATGGCGGCATTCAGCGGCGCGCTCATGCACGAAGAGGTACGCTCATCACTTTTGAACGCCAGAAAACCAGAGGAAGTCATTGAAATCCTAAAAGACTCTAAAAAGCTCTGATAATTAACGCTTGCCTTGACAGTTACATATAAGAATTTTATTCTTAATCAAATATAAAAAAGGAGCACACTATGAAACGACTTTTTCTCGCCCTTGCCGGCGTTACATTAGTTTGCACAACAATCTTTGCTGTAAGTTCAATTAAACCAATTTACCCTAATTCTACTGATCCGCTTTTCCATATTTTCGGACCAGCAGATTCCAGCGCCTCTGAAAAAAATTCAGATAATTTGGTGGATAAATCAGAAAGCGCTGCCATCGGTGATTTTAAGAAAAAACCTTCTTCAAAAGGCTCAGTTAGCATTTCTATCAATCCCAAGAAAGGCTTTACGCCGGACGGAAACGGTGTTAATGATGAAATCACATTCACTCAAAAGACAAAAGACATCAAAAAATCCCCGGAAAGCTGGAAAGTAGAAATCCTTGATAAGAATAACGAAACATTAAAAACTTGGGAAGGAAAGGGCAATCTTCCGGCAACCTTAAAATGGAATGGTCAGACAAATTCCGGAGAGCAACTCTTTTCTTCAGAAACTTATGAGGTTAAGACAACAGTCGTGCCAGAGCAGTCTGAGCGAGAATCACTTGGCAAAAATGAAATCTATGGAAATGCAAAATTCAAGACCGGCGTTCTCATGGAAGAAATTATCCCGGAAAAGCAATGGAAAATCGTCGTCAACACAATCTACTTTGACGCAAATGCCGCAACTTTCAAAGACCTTTCAAAAGAACAGGCCGCAGAAAACAAAGAGACTTTGGACAGCATCGCAAAACAGGTCCTCGAATTAAGCAAAGACATCAAAATTGAGGTTCAGGGCTACGCAAACAATGTCTCTAACACTGAAGAAGAAAACGAAAAAGAGTTGCTTCCGCTTTCTAAAGACCGAGCCGATGTAATCAAAAAGGAATTGGGCAAGCGCGGTCTTCAGGAAAAGAATCTCACTGCAGTAGGATTTGGCGGCGCAAACCCAATTGCATCATGGGAAGATCAGGCTCACTGGTGGAAAAACCGCCGCGTTGAATTCATTGTGACAAAATAACACTGACACAATTTGTAATTCCCGCTATAATTCCACTATGGATACAGGGGAATTACAATCATCGCTTTTAGAGCGATTTCTACGCTACGTTCAGACTTGGACCACTTCGGATTCGCTTTCCGCTGATTCAGGCAGTCAGCCCTCAACGGAGCGCCAGTTCGACTTGGCCCGGATTTTGGAATCAGAATTAAAATCATTACAGTTACAGAATGTCTGTGTCACTTCAAAATGCTATGTCTACGGCTGGCTTCCGGCAAGCGAGGGTCTGGAAAATGTCGAGTCTTTCTGTCTTTTAGCCCACATGGACACCGTTGAGGAAGTGAGCGGAGAAAATGTAAAACCCCAGATTCACACAAATTATGACGGCCAAAAAATCACTTTGGCCTCAGGCAATGTCCTCAACCCAGAGACTGATTCCGCCCTCGCGCTTGCGGGCAAAAATCACGAGACCATAATTTCAAGCGATGGAAACACTCTTCTAGGGGCGGACGACAAGGCTGGCGTGGCCGAAATCATGTCAGCCTTGGAAACCGTCATAAAAAACAAGCTTCCCCACGGAGCAATTGAAGTCTGCTTTTCTCCCGACGAGGAAACCGGTCACGGCATGGACAATGTTCCGCTAAATCTTATCAAGTCAAAATACGCATACACGGTAGACGGAGGCCATATCGGCGAGCTTGAAACCGAGTGCTTCAACGCCTTCAAATCCGAAATCACCTTCACCGGAATCTCAACCCACACAGGCTCGGCCCGCGGCAAACTTGTGAATGCGGTCACAATGGCATCAAATTTCGTCACAAATCTTCCACGCCAAGAGGCCCCGGAAACGACAGACGGCTATGAGGGATTTTATGCCCCCATGACAATCGAAGGCTCCATGGAAAAATCAAAAGTCCTTCTCTTTCTCAGGGATTTTGACTCGGCAAACATGGAAAAGCGCAAGGCACTCGTTGAGACGCTGGCACAAGCTACGGCAGACAGTTTCGGCGGAAAAGCCGAGGTCGTCCACAGCCAGCAATATCTCAACATGAAGAAGGGCTTTGAAAAAAGAAAGGATATTATCGAAAAGCTCACCGCAGCCTACAAAAAAGCAGGCGTCGAGCCAGTGTTCTCTCCAATCCGAGGCGGCACTGACGGCTCCCGCCTCACGGAGATGGGAATTCCCACGCCCAACATTTTTACCGGCGGTCACAACTATCACTCCCGCACTGAATGGGCAAGCCTTGAGCAGATGGAAAAAGCCGCGCAGGTGCTGGTGAATCTCATCAGCAAGGTTTAAATACTATCGTCATAAAAATTCCGACTTTTCTCTCTATTATTTTGCTGTTTTTGCGAATATCATCATAGTTATGGTAGAAAAATATCGTATCGGGATTCCTCCCGTCAAAACAGACGCAATCGTAAACGATGTCGATTTTTGTAAATCGGTCCTCAGTACTGGAACCGTAAAATCCGAGCATCCTTTCGTCTACGAATATGCATTAGGCAAAGATGACATTGTTTTCGGTCTCGGTGAGAACACGCGCGGAATCAACAAACGCGGTTTTCATTACATCAGCTGGTGTTCTGACAAGCCGGGCGGAAACGAATCCGACACATCTCTATACGGAGCACACAATTTCATCGTCATTTTCGGAAAAGAGATTTTCGGGCTCTACTTTGACACAGCCGCCAGAATCGAATTCGACATCGGCTGGACAGAACAGAACACCCTCAGCGTAAAATGCGACGAAGAAGGTCTAAATCTCTACCTGATAAAAAGCGGCGGCTCCGACAAAAAAAATGCCCTCAAGGACATTGTAAAGCAGTTCCGCACAATGATTGGCCAGAGCTACATTCCGCCCTTCTGGGGCTTCGGTTTTCAACAGAGTCGCTGGGGCTACCGCACAGAAGAAGATGTACGGGAAGTTGTAAGGAAACACAAGGAGCAATCTCTTCCCCTCGACAGCGTTTGTCTCGACATCGACTACATGGAAGATTACATGGATTTCACCATTGACAGCAAGAAATTCTCGGATTTCAAGAAACTCAACGAAGATTTGCTCAATGAAGGAATCCACCTTATCCCGATTATTGATGCAGGAATCAAACAAAAGGAAGGCTATCCAGTTTACGAAGAAGGTAAAGAAAAAGGCTTCTTCTGCAAAAAATCAGACGGCTCGACTTTTGTTGCGGGCGTCTGGCCTGGAAAAAGCGTCTTCACTGATTTTTTCAGGGACGACGCGCGGGCCTGGTTCGGAAGTAAATATAAAGCCCTGACGGACTGTGGCGTCGAAGGATTCTGGAACGACATGAACGAGCCTGCGCTTTTCTACACAGAAGAAGGTCTCAATGAACTTTTCCAGAAATTCGAGACCTACAAGAACCGGAATCTGGACATTAATTCATTCTTCGAATTCACCTCACTGGCAGGAAGCACGAATAACCAGCTCAGCGATTACAAGCGTTTCTATCATCAGGCCAAAAAGCCAAACGGGGAATCTTTCACAATCCGCCACGACCGCGTCCACAATATGTACGGCGCGCTTATGACAAAAGCCGCCCGGGAAGGTCTTGATTCCATCAAACCAGGCAAACGTACTCTACTTTATTCCAGAGCCTCATGCATCGGTTCTCACCGTTATGGCGGAATTTGGATGGGCGACAATGTCTCGCAATGGAACAATATCGCCCTGGAAATCCGTATGCTGCCATCCCTCAATATGTGCGGATTTTTGTACACAGGCGCTGACATCGGCGGCTTTGGAGACTCTTCATCCAGAGATTTGGTGCTCCGCTGGCTTGCATTGGGTGTCTTTACACCTCTCATGCGAAACCACGCGGCATGGAACACTCGGAATCAGGAATGTTATGCATTCGGTGAAAGCTCAGACTTCAAAAGCGTGCTTTCCCTTCGATATGTCCTGCTTCCCTATATCTACAGTGAATTCGTCAAAGCCAGCGTCAATAACGAGATGATGTTCCGTCCGCTCACCTTCGATTATCCGGAAGACGAGATTGCCCGCGATATCGAGGACGAGCTCATGCTTGGAAACGAAGTTCTGATTGCGCCTGTCTATCAGCAGAACGCAAAGGGGCGGCTGGTCTATCTTCCGGAGGACATGATTCAGGTCACTTGGGAAAAGTGCGAAGCAAAAGAAAGTCCAATTCAGAAAGGCAGCCACTACATCAGCGTTCCAGAAGACACAGTGGTCTTCTTCATCAAAAACAGCAGGTCCATCCCGATTTGTGCAAAGCCAGCTTTCTCAAGCTCGGAAGTCGATTATTCAGCGCTTTCAAAGCTGGGAAATAGAAACGCTCCCTATCAATTGTACAGGGACGATGGCTTCACAACCGAGATTAACTTGGGAAATATAGTACAGATTTAATATTTCTGCTATAATTTTCCCATGCATAAGTACAGAATTGAAGGCGGCATCCCAATTCGCGGAACGATTGCCGCCAGCGGAAACAAAAATGCGGCTCTTCCTTGTATCGCGGCAACGCTTCTGAGTGAAGAGCCGGTCATTTTGCGGAACATCCCCGAAATCGAAGACACAGGCGTCATGCTCCTGATTTTGCAGGCACTTGGAGCCACTGTTGAAAAAATCGGCTCCCATGATTGGAAAATCGATGCGTCTTCAATCCGCAGTTCAGATATACCAGCCACTTTAAGCAAAAAAATACGCGCTTCGATTCTCTTTGCAGGCCCCCTCGTTGCCCGTACAGGAAAGGCAGTACTGCCTCCACCAGGCGGTGACGTTATCGGTCGTCGGAGAGTTGATACTCACTTCCTGGCTTTGCAGGAACTGGGCGCTCGAATCTCCGTTGAAGGTCCCTTTACCTTTACGGCAAACAAGCTCGTAGGAGCTGACATATTCCTTGACGAAACATCAGTCACTGCCACAGAAAATGCAATCATGGCAGCTGTCCTCGCAGAAGGCCATACAATCATCAACAATGCCGCAAGCGAGCCTCACGTACAAGACTTGTGCAACATGCTCGTATCAATGGGCGCAAAAATAACAGGTATCGGAAGCAACATTCTCCAGATTGATGGCGTAAAAAAACTCCACGGCGCTGATTTTGCAATCGGCCCGGATTTCATGGAAATCGGCTCATACATCGGACTGGCAGCCGCCACAAAAGGGTCAATCACCATTACAGGCGTGAATCCCAAAGACATGCGCCCGCTGCGTGTGGCTTTCGGAAAGCTTGGCATCCGCTGGACAATCGAGGGAGACGCCCTCACCGTTGCCCTCGGGCAGGAAATGAAAGTAAACACTGACCTTGGCGGCATGATTCCAAAAATCGACGACTCGCCATGGCCGGGATTTCCGCCGGATTTAACCTCAATCATGACTGTAGTCGCAACTCAGGTCGAAGGAACTGTCCTGATTTTTGAGAAAATGTTTGAAAGCAGAATGTTTTTCGTTGACAAACTCATTTCTATGGGAGCCAGAATCACTCTCTGCGACCCCCACCGGGCAGTTGTCTCAGGCCCCTGCACCCTGCACGGAGACAAACTCGTTTCTCCAGATGTCCGGGCTGGCATGGCCATGGTAATAGCAGCCCTTATCGCCCACGGTGAAAGTGAAATCTCAAACGTGTATCAGATTGAACGGGGCTATGAAAATCTGGTTGAAAAACTGCGCTCTCTTGGCGCACGGATTGAACAGGTCGAAATCGAAGACTGACAATTTAAGCATTGAAAACAGGAATTTGAAAGCTCAAAATCGAATTTTCAATTCCTGTTTTCAGGTTTATTCAGCTGTTCGCGATACAAAATCAAAACACACGATAAAAAGCACAACTACAAGAATCACGACGCTCACATACACAGCGCCGCTTCCCAGCATGATGACAAGCGCATAGTCCAGGATCCGGCAGACATACAGGCCGAACTCCATCACAAAGTACAGAATAAGCGTAATGGCCGGCATCAAGAAAATCCACTTGAATTTGAAAAGCTGGGAATCCTTCAGACGGTAATTCCATGCCATGCAGGCCATAAAGATACAGCAAATCAGAAGAATCAGCGGGTAAGTAAGCCTGTACAAGAAATCAGAATTGTACACTTCGTAAGAGTACCCGTATTCGCGGGCCTTTGGCAAAAAGCGCATTAGGGAAATCAAAGTCATCTTTCCTGAACCAGACGTCGCATCACAAAGCAGATTGAAATCAGACATGGGAAGTCCAAGAATAAAATAATTGTTCAAGTATGGCTCTTTTGTCCTAGTATATTCAGCGTCATACTCATATACAGGCGAAATACGTCCGCCACGGTCAGTACGGGAAATGCTCTCCAACATAAGATAGGGAACGGATTTGAAAGAATCCTTAATGCCGAAGCGGATTTTGGAATCGCTGTCAAAGGTGGACACCTTCTCAGAAAGCATCTTAGCGTACGGAACATAAATGGAGCGCAAGAAGCGGCCGTCTTCAGCGTAGGTAAAGACGGAAAATCCACGGACATACTGAATCATGCGCCCGGAATTCTTGACAGGGGTGATTCCCCGGATATAGACGACATCTTTTGTGCCATCATCATGTGAAATGGCAAAATAAATATTATTGTAGGCCTCAAAACGGCGTAAATTTTCCACTTCCTCGATAAAGAAGCACTGCTCGCTCACTCTCTGTTCCGCGATGCTAAGGAATTTTGACACATCTGGATCCAGGGCCGCCACATCAGAGAAAGCGGCAATTTCACGGAACTGGTAGTAAGCCTCGATGTTGTCACCACGAATCAGAGTACGGTAAGCATCGCGCTTTTTTCTGAACAAGACCTGTTCATCAGAGTCCTTGATTACCGTGGGATCAAAAAGATGGTTCCAGGCCTCGCTTGCAAGCCTGTTCGCCTCATCAAGATTTATGTCTTTCTCGTTGCCAACCTCAATCGCAAGATAGGCGTAATAGTGGGCATCAAACCAGTTTTCAACGGCTTCGGCAGCCTTTGCCTTGTTCAGAAGAGAAGTGATTGTCTCACCCTTGGTTTCTTTTGCGGGAATAAAAACATATTTAGGCTCTTCAACAGGACGGTCAAGTACCATCTTGAGGGAATTCAACTCTGCCTCGGAATGTTCCTTGATAAAAAGAGCATCCTTGTCCTTTGGGTTTAAAAGAAGGGCGTTGTAAGAATACTCAAATGCAAGATTCATATTGCCCTTGTCGTAATATTCCTGACTCAAAGTCAGAAATTCGGAAAAAAGAATTGGCTTTATGCGCGCTCTAGCCTGTCGCTGCTCAAATATAGGAACAAAAACCTCGGTTATCAGCGAAACAACGAAAACAATGATAATTGAAGCAATCATAGTCCTGCGGAAATGGGCCATGATAAGCGGAGAATAGCGCACCTGGGCTTTTTCGGCATCCCGACCATAGGCAATCGCACATCCGATTAAAAAAGCAGAAAAAACGAGGGAAGGCAGGAATTTGCAGAAAAACAAAAAACCGCGCAGGAAAATATACGAGCTTTCTTCGCCCGGAAGCAGCATCGGTACCTTTCCCATGATATTTGACACAAGCAGACAGATAGCAAATGCCAGAACCGCGTATATTAAAACGATAATTCCAGTCTTTCTCATTTAGAACTCTCCAAAACAGATTCCCCTCTGAGACGATAGATTCCCATGAACAGCCCGAAAAGGGCAAGAAGAACAGCGATAACAAGATTTGCCAGCACAATCAAAGAATCGGTATGGCCTGTCAAATCAGAAAGCTTTTCGGCAATTTCTTTGAGCATGGGCGGCATCAAATGCATATAATACAAATAATTCATGAATAAAATGACAGCGGAGGCCGTAATAACACAAGAAACGTTCGCAAGTTTCCATGAGCTGGTAAACTGGACTCCGTACACACTGAGCAATGAAAGCCCGAGAGAAGCAAAGGCAAGCCAGGAGAGGAATCCCAAAGATGAAGCATAGCGGGCGGCCGTCAGCAGGGCATCGTAAACGGCAAGAGGATAAGAAACCAGTCTTGGAGGCTCCAGAGAATTTTTTATGATAATGTCCGAGTATGGAAAGGCAGATTCGTTTTTGGCTTCATAATCAAAAAGAGGAATTGCCGTCCCCTCGTGCCCAAGGAATCCTGTAGTATCAAGGAAAATTCCCTCGGCTTTACCGTCGTCACCAATACGCGAAAAATAATATACTCCGGAATCTTCTTTTCTGAAAACGCCGGCAGATGTTGATGTGACGCGAAATGACTCCACGCCAGAATCGTAACGCTCGATAAGCTTGACATCAGTGGGAATAATGACCAGCCATGAAAGCAGTCCCAGCAAAAGATACATAATCCACGAAAGAATATGAGAAGCCGGATGCCGGATTGTGTACAAAACAAGAAGAACCTGAATCAATACGCATACAAGGGGAATCGCGGCGAGTATTCCTTTTACAAAAAAATAGAGAGAATAAAATGAAGTGGTTGCCCCCGTGACGAACATGGTGAGATTGCAGCCAAACATAAAGAGCGTCGCAAAAACAAGCGTGCCCAAAAGCATTGAAGCCACATAAATTACAGCGAAATAAAGAACGCGTTTCATTGTATTATAAGAATAACACGAATAGATAAAAAAAACCACTTCTTTTTGAAGTGGTTGCCAGATTCTTTGATGATTTTATCCCAGGAAAACCTGACCGTGCTGGTCGATTGCAAGGATTGATTTGCATTCTGAGCAGCGGAAACGGCCTGCGCGAGTTGCCTTGAGACGCTTTGAGCATACCGGGCAGCTGAAAATCTTTGGGAAAATGCTTTCTGCAACAGGCGCGCCCTGCTTGAAGAAATTGATTGCGTCTGTTAAAGAGTCTTTGATATTAAAGAACTGAGAGAATCCTAAAAGCTGGAAAACCTCGTAAACTTTCGGCTGAATCTCAAGAAGAACGATATCGCCGCCCTTCGGCTTGATTAATTTGAGGAAGGCAGTAAAAGAACCGATGCCTGTTGATGACACATAATTAAGCGCTGAGCAATTGAAAATCAAATTGACAAATCCTGACTCAACGACTTTTGAAATGCGCTTTTGGAAAAAGCTTGAGTTGTAAGTATCGATATAACCATTCAAATAGATTACAAGACCATTATCAACATCGGTAATTCTTTCAAGGTTAATTTTGAGACTATCGTCTTTTTCATCGTTAAATCCAGGAACAAGATCATTGTTGTTGCTCATGCTACCTACCTCAATTTAAAACTTTTCTAAACAGTCTCTATATGATACACCAAAAAACAGTGTTTAGTCTAGTTTTTTTTTATTTTAAAGACTTTTTAAAGCTGACCATCCTCTGTCAACGCGGACGGCCGCACCATTAATATCGGCATTTTTCATGAGAAATAAAGCCTTTTCTGCTATGGACTTGGGGCATATCATACTTTTTAAGGGCATTTTAGCGGCAAGCGATTCCTTAAGCCTCGTATCCTGATATTCGGTATCAACGAACCCCGGAAGAATCATGTTGCAGGTAATTCCATAATCAGCGTAAAAAGCGGCGGTGGAATCAAGCAGCACGTTCAGGGCCGATTTTGCGCCAGCATAAGCCGCATTAGAGGCAAATTCCCTTCTGACAGAAGTCCCGGTTCCGCCGAGCAAGAGAATCCTTCCCCACCTGCGCTCCATCATTCCCGGGAGGGCAGCCGATAAAAGCGCGCCGCTCAGGGCGTAATCGTACAAGGCAACACGCTGCCAGTCTTCTATCAAAGTCTCATGGAGAGGCTTCTGCACAAACGGCCCGAAACAAAGGCACAATATATCAGTCCTTTTGGCCCGTTCAAAAAGCTCGGTAGATTCAAGTTCAGAAAAAGGGATTTCAAGAAGATTCTGGATTATAACGTCTGGAGATTTTCCACAGCGGGCAGATATTTCATTCAGAAGGGAATCACATTTTTCCCCCCCGTGGGCACCATGGATGCACAAATCAGCGCCACTTTCCGCAAGAGAAAGGGAAATTTCACGTCCGATTCCGCCTGTTCCGCCGACGATGAGAGCTTGCTTCCCGCAAAAAAACTTTTCTTCCATACAAAATGATTTTAATCAGAAAAAGCCTCTGAAACAAGCTAGCCGGTCAGAATGACAAATCTGTTTTTTTCCACTACACTTGGCTCATGAATCTTTCAAACATCGTAATTATTCTGTGCCGTCCAGAGGAAAGCCGGAATGTAGGAGCTGTCTGCCGAGCCATGGCAAACAACGGGCTGAAAACCCTTCGTATCGTTGGGAAAAAATCTGATTTTGACGAAGAACGTGTCAGGATCCTGGCAATCCATGCCGCTGATATCTGGGAACGTGCCGAATTTTTTGATTCAATTACGGATGCTGCGAAAGACTGCGTGCTCTGCGCCGGAACGACACGCCGCCGGGGCAAAAAACGCGGAAAACTGCTTCTACCGGAAGAACTTGCCGGCACGGCGTCGTCAATCACCCAAAACGGAAAGGCGGCTATCGTATTCGGAAACGAGCGTACCGGGCTTGAAGAAGAAGAACTGGATGAATGCACGATGGGCGTTACAATCCCCTCGGACGAAGGTTTCGCTTCCCTCAATCTCTCTCACGCGGTACAGATTATCGCATATCACATCTACAGAAAAAGCCTCTCCGAAGAAAACAGGATTTCATCAGGCTCTGTTCCAGTTTCCCTTGAAAGATTGAACAAAACCGTATGTGGCATCGCCGACAATCTTCAGAAAATCGGTTTTTTCAAGGTTGCAGGCCGGGCCGATATGGAAAAATTCTGGACAGACGTGCTTTCCAGGGCCGCCATAAGCGAAGGTGAGGCTGCCTACATCGAAAAAATATTCAACAAAGCGGCCGGGCTGGCAGGAAAGCACAAAACAGAAGGGTGAGAGCCTAAAAACGTATATGCTCTGGCTCTATGACATCCCCGTCACAGTAGAGCAGGGCCGCATTTTTCAGCACCTTTTCAAGTTGGCGCACATTGCCTTTCCATGAAAAAGTTTGCAAGGCGGCAAGGGCAGGCCCTGAAATCTCCTTGTTGATTTTGCTCCGTTTCAAAAAGCATCTTGCCAGAGCA
The DNA here is from genome assembly GCA_017469785.1 of Treponema sp. Lineage (GTDB taxonomy): Bacteria > Spirochaetota > Spirochaetia > Treponematales > Treponemataceae > Treponema_D. Next base: position 66,141 of record JAFUFU010000025.1, on the reverse strand, counting down.
GGAATATCCTCAAGCCGTTCCCTCAAAGGCGGTATTCTGATTGTCACGTCGTTAATGCGATAAAGCAAATCTTCACGGAATTCCTTTGTCCTTATTTTCATGTCAAGGTTTGCATTCGTGGCAAAAATCATCCTGTTGTCAACGCGAATGTCCTTGTTTGAGCCGATTCTATTTATCACGCCTTCACTAAGTACCTGCAGGATTTTAGTCTGCACATTGGCGGAAATTTCCCCGATTTCATCAAAGAAAAGCGTGCCTCCATCCGCTTCCTCAAAGACACCTTTTCCGGCAACAGCACCAGTGAAACCACCTTCCGCAACGCCAAAGAGTTTTGATTCAATCAGGCTTTCGTTCATGGTCGAAAGAACAACTTCCTTGAAAATCTTTTTTCGCCGGGCAGAAAGCTCGTGAATCGCCCTGGCCACCGTGGTTTTGCCAGTTCCGGTCTCGCCGAGAATCAGCACGGAAACGTCAAAAGCGGCGATTTTCAGAATCGTCTGGCGAAGCTGCTGCATCTGCCGTGAAGTTCCGGCCAGCAGGGAAAAACTCGGGCTAAGTTCTGCAAAAGCATCTTCTGAAAAACTGAGATTTCCGGATGAGTTTTCTTGCCCGTCTTTTCCTGCGGATTTTTCAGCGAGAGATTTTTCTAAATCAAGGCTGGAATGAAAAACGCGGTAATGGCATCCCTGATTCTGAAGGAATGATTCCAATTCAGGGCTAAAAAAATCAGAATGAATGTAAGCAAGGGACAGACTCTCATGCTCTAGAATTCTTTTGAGAAAATTCAGGTCGGAAGCATAGAGAATTTCATCCCCAAGCAACTCCCGCGCAAAAGTGATATGTTCAAGATTCCCTGAAAGAATTAGGATTTTTTCTGACATTAAGCTTTGGTATTTTCGGGGGATGCCTTTTTTTCAAGACTGTCAACGTGATAGATTCCGGCTTCCTTTCCCATTTTATTTTTGCGGAACAGGCGATAGAAGACCAGAAGCATTTTATAGTAGATATAGGGAAAAACAAGGAAGAGGCATAAAGGATTATGGCCAATCTCATTCCAGATTTCCTTTCCAGAATCGAATGTTTTTTCACTTACGCGACGGATTCGGCCAGCGAAGATTCCGATGCAATCACGATAATACAGAAAAATGCTAGATGAAAAACGGTCGCGTCGGTGATAAGACCAAAGATTTTTTTCTTTTATGCCCTCGCTGACAATGACAAGCGACGGAGAAGCCTTATAAATCGCCTGAACAACATTGTCTTCGACAGTCTTTGGAAAATATCCTACATAACGCCCGACGATACGCAAGTTTCTGAAAGTATCATGGACATTGTGCTCGGCTTTCTGCACGGTCTTTTTTCGCGCGCCAAGCAGATACAGGCTTTTGTAATGGTAATCGAGAGTATTTAAAATCTGAATGACCGCATTGAAGGGATTGTAGCGGACGGGAACTTCAAGTTTAAGGAATCGCGCGCCCTTGAGGATGCTCTTTGAAATCGGGAGAACCAAATCAGCATTGCGCAGAGCCTCACCAAAATCTTTTTTCTTGTTGCGGGCTTTAAGCAAATCCCAAATCGTAAGAAAAACAATCTGCTTCGTACCTGGTTTTTCGAGGATTCTCATTATTTCTTCTTCGAGATGTTCAGGACGGCACACATCAACAGGAACGCCGAGCAATTCGATTCTGGTCATTGAAAGGACTCCACTTTTTACTTTTCATAGATTAGCATAGCGGCAAAAAATTAGCAATCAGCGTTTGCATTGCCGAGATTCCGTACAAGGCCGCCGTCTCACAGCGTAGAATGTTTGTTTTGAGGTGGACAGCCGTAAAACCTGACTCTTGAAGGAAATGGATTTCGTCTGGGGAAATCCCCCCCTCACTTCCGCAGAAAAGAGCGATTTTTTTGAGGCCGGGGGAATTTTCTGATTCCGCCTGAGTTTGATTTTTACAGCGGTCTAATGCTACTTTCATGCTTACGGTGGAATCGTTCCGCTCGTAAAGCACCACAGCGAGTTTTTCTGCACCTGAAAGATTTTCTGTCTCGCGCATCCAAAGCCCGGCCGACTCTTTGAGCGACAGACAGCTTTCAATTTTTGTGTTCACCGGGCTGCCGCTTTGCTGCCGGGCTTCCTTGATGATTTTTTCAAAACGCTCGGAGCGGAAATTCATTTTTTCAGCTCCTGTCTGGGAAAATTCTGTCTTGACGGGAACTATCCGCGCCACACCGCATTCGGTTGCCTGCCTGACAACCTGCTCGAATTTGGAAGCCTTGGGAACGGCCATAAACAGAGTGAATTCAGAAGATTCTATTGCTTCGGTTTCTTCGGGCTGATTTTCGATTTTTGCCCCAGCGGCTACATCGCAAACCTGCAGGGTGATTTTTTTTGCCTTTTCTTCGATTGCGCACACGGTCATAGGCTGCAAGCCGCCAGCAGGAAGCCGGACTTGAATCATGTCACCGGCTTTGAGACGAAGGACACCGTGAAGATAGCGGAAATCTTTTCCTGCAATGGTGAGAATTCCGTTTCTGTCGATGTCATTCTGTGAAATGTACTGGCGCATTTTTTCGCAAAGGCTTTTTCTATTTTTTTTCTTTCTCGGACTTTTCTTCCTCGAGGATAGCCAAGTCCTGCAATTCTTTCAGCGTCTTAGTATTTTTAATCAGGTCGCTGAATTTTTCGTTCTTCAAAATGGAGATAGCTTCATTCAGCTGGATGTCGTAGTCCAAGTCGTAGAGCATGGTTCCCTTTGTCTTTGTGGCTTCATTACGGACAAGCTTGCGCAGGCTTGCCTCGTCAATCTCTGAATACTTTGACTTGAGGGTTTTCGCGAAGTCTGAAATCTGTTTTTCGGTCAAATCAGTGCGGCCGTCAACAAAATCAGATATTTCCGTTGATTTGTAAAGCTCAAGGTACTGTTTTTCACCTTCCTCGCTCAAAACCGGGAAGAGAACCTCCCGATCCGGCGGAATCCCGATTTTATCAATGTTCACATCGCTGGGAGTATAGTAGCGGGCCATGGTGATTTTAAGGCCGTCCGTTGCCGAAAGCGGCAGAACCTGCTGGACTGAGCCTTTCCCGTAAGTGCGCTGTCCCACAAGATAAGCAAGGTGATTATCTTTGAGCGCGCCGCTTACGATCTCCGAAGCGGATGCGCTGCCTTTATTGATAAGGACGACAATCGGAGTGTTGCGAACCACGGTTTTTTTGGCAGTAGCTGTGAAAACCGAGTTCTCGAATGAAAGACGACTCTTAGTGGTGACAATCGGACCGTTATCAATAAATTTGTCCGCAATGTCAGCGGCGCTTGTAATCAGTCCGCCCGGATTGTTGCGCAAATCAATGATGATACCGCTTGCATTGTTCTTTTTGAATGAGTCAAGGGCTTCCTGAGTGCGCTCCACTGTCTGCGGAGTGAATTCGATGAGACGAACATAGCCGATTTTACTTCCCTCAATCATGCCATATTTGACTGTAGGAACCTCGATAACCGCGCGCACAAGGGTAACAGGGAATTCCATATTCTTGCCGCGCCGGATGACTAAATCAACGCTCTCCCCTACCTTGCCGCGAAGCATGTCCAGAACCTGCTCCATGGTAATGGTGGAAGTATCAGTTCCGTTGATCGAAATGATAAGGTCGCCGGCAAGGATTCCAGCCTTGAACCCAGGAGTGTCCTCAACAGGAGAAGCGACTTCCACATAGGCAGGCTTTTCCGAGCTGCTTTCGACAGGTTTTGAAATCTGAAGACCCACACCACCGAATGAGCCGGATGTGGTATCGTTGATATTCCTAAAACTTGATTTATCAAGATAAACCGTGTAAGGGTCTTTGAGAGACTCAAGCATTCCTTTGAGCGCGCCTTCATACATGACCTGAGGATCAATTTCGTCAACATAGTTTCTTTGGACGAAATCAAACACGCTGTTCATCAATTCCATGTACTGGCGGGATTTATTTGATTTCTCGGAAGCCGAGTTAGAAGATGACTGTGCAAAACACTGAGACGCAAAAAGAGCAATAACGAAAATCAGAAGTACGGAATTAACGCGCTTCATTACCGAATCAAATTTTTTCATATTAATGGTATTTTATGTTTCTATAAGAGAAAAATCAATCTTTATAAAGAAAGAATCTTGTGATATAATCAAGTTTATGCAAATTATTCCAGTGGCAAGCGGAAAAGGCGGTGTCGGAAAAAGCCTTCTTTCAGCAAATTTAGCAATCGCCCTAGGTCAGGCTGGCAAAAAAGTAGTGCTGGCGGATTTAGACTTGGGCGCCTCAAACCTTCATCTTGTTATCGGGCAGAATTCACCCAAAAAAGGAATCGGCACATTCCTTACGGGCGAATCAAAATTTGAAGAAATCATTTCGCCCACAGATTACCAGAACGTCAGCTTCATTGCCGGCGACTCTGAGATTCCTGGATTAAGCGCGCTGAAAGTCGCTCAGAAAAACGCTCTCATAAAAAAATTCCATTCTGTTGATGCGGATTATCTGATTGTCGATTTGGGAGCCGGAACCCACCTTACGATTCTGGATCTTTTCCTCACATCTCCCCAAGGAATCATCGTCACAGCCCCCACCGTAACGGCAACCCTCAACGGCTATCTTTTCCTCAAAAATGCAGTCTTCCGTCTGATGGCGGCAACTTTCAAAAAAAATTCAAAGGCTGCGGATTTCATCAACAAGCTCCGCAATGATTCTGCATCCCTCCAGCGTCTCTACATTCCCAAGTTGATAGAAAAAATCACTGAAATCGATCCTGAAAACGGCGCGAAATTCAAGAAGCGTCTCAGCCAGTTCCGCCCACGGCTGATTATGAACATGATTGACGAGCCAAAAGACGCTGACAAGGCCCAGAAAATCCGGCGCTCATGCCAGCAATATCTGGGGCTTGAAGTTGAGTCTTTGGGAGTGATGTACAGGGACTCAATGCAGGACAAGGCACTTTCATCAAGCCTTCCGGTCACGGTCTACAAGCCCAATTCTGTTCTCGCACAGGCAATTTTCCGCATCGCTGAGAAAATCATGCAGGGAGAATCCCTTGATTTCGACGAAACTTTCGATGTGGCCGCGGAAGAAGCCAGCGACGATTATTCAGCCAAGCTCTCATACGTTGAGGATTTGGTCGGCTCAGGCGCACTGAATGTCAGCGAGCTTGCCGAAATGATTAAAACACAGCAATACGAGCTTACACAGCTCAAAAACGAAAATATCATGCTCAAATCACGCCTCGTAAAAGCGGCACAACAAGGATTCAAACTATGATTTTTCCATTGTATATCACCTATCCATCATGGATTCATCCAGAAATTTTCCCCGGGCTCCCCTTTCTGAGCCTTTTACGCTGGTACGGACTCATGTACATTTTTGCCTTTGGAACGGCATTTTTTGTCCTCAAAAAACTTCTGCGCGAAGGTGCGTTGGATTCAGTAAACGCTGACGGCACAATGCGCAAGGCAACGGAAGACGACATTTTCAGCTTCATAGCCACAGGAATTGTCTTCCTGCTGATTGGAGCCCGTGTTTTTTCTACGCTCGTCTATGACACTTCAGGAATTTATCTCAAAAAACCATGGCTCATTTTCTGGCCATTCCAGAACGGAAGGTTCACGGGCCTTGCAGGAATGAGCTACCACGGCGGCTTCATAGGGGGGCTTCTCGGAATGATTTTCTGGTGTTTCCGGCACAAAGTTCCCTTCTTCAAATGGGCCGACGCAATGGTCACGGCAATTCCGCTGGGCTACACTTTCGGTCGCATCGGAAATTTCATGAACGGTGAGCTTTACGGCAGAATCACCACGGTCCCCTGGGGTATCATCTTTCCCCATGCCGAAAAATTTTCAGTCTCAAACGGATGGGTTCAGGATTTCATGGACAAAATCGGCATGGAAGTCACCACAAACCTTGTGAATCTTCCCCGGCATCCGAGCCAGCTTTACGAAGCCCTCTTTGAAGGCCTGATTCTATTCTCGATTATATGGTTCCTGCACAAAAATAAGCCCTTCGACGGTTTCTCAGGCGCGATTTACACAGGCGGATACGGATTTTTCAGATTCTTCATCGAATATTTCCGCGAGCCTGACGCAGACATCGGCTACAGAATCGCGGCTGACACGAACGCTCCGCTCTACATGAACACAAGCCTTCTGAATATCTCCACCGGACAGATTCTATGCTTTCTCATGATTCTTGGCGGAGTCGGTGTTGCGATTGCAGGCTATCTATTGAAGAAACACGCTCAAAAGGCTCAATAACAGTTCAAAATCAAAAAAAGCCGTATCGTCCGCCGACCCAATGCGCGTTCACGGTCTGAAACGGCTTTGACTTGAACGAGACTTTTTTATCAAAACCACTGATTTTCACAAAAAAGCAAACTGTTCCCGATTTTCCGTCCCGGGCAGACTTGAATTTCATTTTGAGTAGAACAGATTTTTCCGTGTTTTTATGTGAATCGCTTGTCACAAAAATCTTCTCGCGCCAAATCACGCTTTCCTTTCGTTCATCATCCCCGCTCTCGCTTCCGCTGGACTCGATATAAGAGAATTTAAATTCATTCTCGCCAGATTTTTCGACTTGCAGGGCGGCGTATTCGTTTCCCAAAAATATGATTCCCCGCCTTTCCTTTTCACGCCAAACGCCGCCCAGAGGGATTTCTTTTTCGTAAGCGAATTTTTTTGAATCAATCTTTTTCGTGCATACAGAGGGCGTAAGCCAGAGAGATTTGTCTGTTGTAGCGACAGTGCCGGCATTTTTTTCAACATTGGCACTGGTTTGAAAGTCAGACACTGGCGGATTTTTTCCATTTCTGCCCCATTCCTGCGGCACATCCGCTTTACCCTGCGTCAATCCGCGTCTGTTTTCATCGACAGAGACTTCCGGGCACTTCCATTTATCCACAGGCTCACCGACAACAAAAAGTGCTTTTTCCTCATTCAGCTTGACTGCACTTCCCATAACCGGCCAGTCACCAACCCATTTCATCGGCTGTAAGTGGGTAATCCTGCCGAAAATTCCCGCATCCTGAAAGTGAATAAACCAGTCCTGACCGCTTGCCGTCGTAACCCAGCCGCCCTGATGAGGGCCGTTTGTCCGGGCTTTTCCTTGTGCCAGCACGATTTTTTCTTCATAGTCACCGTCGATTCTTTTTGAGCGCAAAACTGTCTGCCAGCCGGTGGTGACTCCTCCAGCCGGGGCGAAAATATAGTAAAATCCATTTCTTTTGTAGAATTTGGGGCCTTCAATCGTTGGCTGGGTTTTCATTCCGTCAAAAATGATTTTATCTTCGCTGACTGCCTTGAAAGTTTTTGTATCAAGCTCCAAAAGACCGAGTTTTGAATTGAATCCTATACGGCTTTTTACATAGGCGTGGACGACAAAAAGATGCTCTATGCCTCTCTCGTCTTTTTCCCACAAGGGACAGGGGTCTTCAAAGCCCTTTCCGCTCCATACACACTGTAATCCGCTCCATTCTCCGTAAGGATCGCTCGCTTTTGTAAAGAAAATGCCCTCGTCGGGAGTTGCGACGAAAATATAGAAAAATCCCTCGTGAAAGCGGATTGAAGGCGCCCACAAGCCCTTTGCGTTCTGCACTTTTTCATATCCGGGCAGAGGAATCGATTTGCAGGCATAGTTTATAAGATTCCAATGAATCAAATCGCGGGAGTGCAAGACAGGAAGCCCCGGAACAAAATTGAAACTGGAGGCCGTAAGATAAAAATCATCCTCAACACGAATCACATCCGGGTCAGAATAATCGCAAAGCAAAATCGGATTTTTATAATTCATAGGCAAAATTATAAATAAGCGACAGACAATTAGCAATTATCTGCGTTAATCCGCGTCTAAATTTGGATTCCGCCCAAATCATTTGAATTAGAAGAGAATTCAATGTTTTTGAAGGAATCAGCTTCCGCCACCATGACAAGCCCGTCAGCGAATTCTTTTTTTTGAATCGTGGGGAAGAATTTTTCCAGGCTGCCGATTGTCTTGAATCCGCACTTTTCGTAGATTTTCAGTGCGTTTTTCCATTCAGAATCTACGAGAAGCAGGACTTTTTTGATTCCGCCCAGAGACGAGCAGAGGGCCGCCACTGAATTCATGAAGAATTTCTCGCCCAAGCCCTTGCCCCGGTAGTCTTTTAAAAGCGCAAATGAGCTTATATAGAGAATTGAGCCATTTGTTTTGTGGGTGTGGAAGGGATTATGCCCCAGCTCAAAGCGTTTTTCCAGCTTTTTAAGGGCAGATTTACGCTCTTTTTCGCCCAAGCCTTCCAGGACAGAAAAATCCGGCAGGGAATCCCAGCGCTCGGCACAGAGATAGCCACAAACCAGGGCGACTTTGTTTTTCTTGACCACTTCCTCACTGGAATCAGCGAGCACGAGGAATCCTTCGGGAATGAGTTTGAGCCTTTTTTCAAAAACCCGCTTTTTTTCCTGTATGGCAGGGATAAAAGACTGACGCTCAATGTTCATAATAGAGAAAATATCAAAAGGCTGTGCAGGACAAATAATCATAAGGTCATTATATCGAAGGGGGCGTTACGGGGGCTAGCCCCCGTAGAGAGGGTAGCGACCAATGAAATGGGCGCGTAGGGGGAGACTTCCCCCCCCAGAAAAATAAAAAAAATCAAAAAAAATTAAAAATTCACTTAAGTAAATTTTTCAAACTCCGAAACTATAACTGTGGGGCACAAAAACCCGGTGGGTGGGCGCCCAGAACAGGCAACAGGTTTCAAATCTGAAGACCTGTCGTTAAAACCAGGTAGTTAGTATAAGGAGATAAAACTATGGTTATTAATCACAACATGAGTGCGATGTTTGCACAGCGTTCAACAGGTCTTACAGAGTTGAGCAACACCAAAAACATGGAAAAACTTTCATCTGGTATGAAAATCAACCGTGCTGGCGATGATGCTTCAGGCCTTGCAGTATCTGAGAAAATGCGCGCACAGATTCGCGGTATGAACAAAGCTTCTGAGAACGCTCAGAACGCAATTTCGTTCATCCAGACAACTGAAGGATACCTTCAGGAGACAACTGACATCGTTCAGCGAATCCGCGAACTCGCAGTTCAGTCATCAAACGGTATCTATACCGATGAAGACCGCATGCAGATTCAGGTTGAAGTTTCAGCTCTCATCGCTGAGGTTGACCGAATCGCTTCACAGGCTCAGTTCAACGGCATGAACCTCTTGACTGGTCGTTTCGCTCGCTCAACAGGCGAAAACTCTGTTACAGCTTCTATGTGGTTCCACGTTGGCGCTAACATGGATCAGCGCATCCAGGCTTACATCGGTACAATGACAGCTGGTGCTCTCGGACTCCGCAACGTTGGAAACGAAGAGATTATGTCTCTCGAAGATCCTGATTCAGCTAACCGCGCAATCGGAACTTTGGACGAAGCTCTCAAAAAGATTAACAAGCAGCGTGCAGACCTCGGTGCTTACCAGAACCGCCTCGAGAAGACAGTAGTCGGACTCGACATCGGTGCTGAGAACCTCCAGGCTTCTGAGTCACGCATCCGTGATACTGATATGGCTAAGGAAATGGTAGACTTCACAAAGAACCAGGTCCTCCAGCAGGCAGGAACAGCTATGATTGCTCAGGCAAACCAGCAGTCACAGTCAGTCTTGAGCTTGCTCCGATAAGCCTAATAGCTGCATAAAACAGCAGATACCGCTCTCAATCGAGGGCGGTTTTTTATTTTAAATAGAAAAATGCTGAAAGACAAAAAAATATCCTTAATGGTCGATACTAGGATCGAACCGCGGGAGCGCAAATATTTTTGGTGGTCAATACTGGGTTCGAACCAGTGACTTCTACCGTGTGAAAGTGGCTTTACCTTTATAGGATGTTTTTAATGGTCGATACTAGGATCGAACTAGTGACATCTACCGTGTGAAGGTAGCGCTCTACCACTGAGCTAATCGACCATTAAAAACACACAATCATCGTAAACCACACACTCTACCACTGAGTTAATTGACCACCAAAAATACTCTACCACGAAAAAATCATAGATTTTTCCGAGAATCGCTCAAAACCTGCCTCGCAGGTTTTGCCCCTGACGGGTCGCTCCCTATGAGCTAATCGACCATTAAGGATACTTGTAAAACTGATAAATATTCTATTGAAGAAAGCCCATCGCGTCAAGAATGATTGAGCTTGCAACCGTTGCGGCAGTCTCGGTGCGAAGGATTCGTGTTCCCATGGAGCAGAGGGAAAATCCCGCGGACTCAAGTAAATCCCTCTCCCGCTCAGTCCACCCCCGCTCGCTTCCGATGGCCGCAATCACCGAATGAGCCGACTCGTGGGCCAGAAAATCATGCAGTGACGAAGAAGCTCGCCGATTATCAAGGGCAATTTTTGAGCTGTTTTCCCAGGCTAAATTTGCGGACTTTAGAAGCTCGTCCAGCGATTTTGCCACTTCCAGAACGGGAACATGGGTGCTGGCAGCCTGAGCAGTTCCGTCCAAAAGCATTTTATATGCGCTTCCGTCTGCGACCACGTTTGAATCAAGATAGGATTTTTCTGTCAAATCGGTAGCGCATAGAATTACCTTCTGAGCACCCAGCCCCGCGACATCCCGCAAAAGCCGCCTGAGCTGGATGGGCCGTGGAAACCCGATAATGAGCGTGAGGGGATAAAGCTTTTTGCCAGCCGTCTTCGGCTCAAAATCAAAGAAAATCTCCCCAGATTGGGAAATTTCTGTAATCGTGGCAGTTCCTGCAGCCCCAGCCGATGATTCCGGCGTCAAAGGTATCACCGGTATTTTTATGAAGGACCTTAATGATGTGTTTTGCCCGATCATCATTTTTGGGAAGCGGATTCCTAATTTCTTCGTGAGTAAAAAGACAAATATTCATGGCAAGTCCTTGATTTTTATTTGAATTATATTATAATAGTTTGCATAAATTTAAGTAACTATTCATAAAGCTTAAACAAAATGTTCCATAAATAAGTCAGTCAAAAAGTGATTTTGTGCGAAAGCACGGTTAGGAGCATTTTGTTATGAAGAGATTACTTTTTGTCTGCTTTGTGGCGTTTTCTTTGGTCGCCTGCCAGTTCGATGAGGAAGATTCATTCGAGTCACCTTCTTCCTCATCGGCAACAATCACTCCCTCAAATTCAGCGTCATTTTCGGTTTCCTCAAATTCTGAGATTTATACGGTTGATGCCTCTGTCGCCTCTGTTACCCTCTCCGGCGATATTTCAGGAAAAAATCTTTACTACGCCATGGTAAACACAAGCTCAAACGAAATCTCAGGCAAATACGTCAGATACATCGTTTCACAGAACGCGCGCTCAGCCGCAGTTGTTTCGCGCAACATCACGCATGACACACATTCCCACGCTGACGAGGAATTTTTTACCTGCCACCATGAAGATGACATCACTCCGGTTTTTTCAGCATCAAGCGCGCGCGCTGCCGCCAGTGAACCGGCCAGAAAAGCTCACAGAATCGAGGAAGTTCCTTTCGAGTCAAAAAAGACATTGTTTCTTTCTGAATATAAAGATTCTTCCATAAAAAAATCAGCAACCCTCTATGCTGTAAATGAAATCTGCAATGTGTGGATTGTGGATGACGAAAAACACATTCCCCAGAGCAAGCGAAAAGAAGTTGCTGAAACTTACGCGCAGAAATTCGCCAAAATGCATCCGGTTGTATGCAAGGTCTTCGGAAAGGAATCTGACTTGATTTATGTGACATCAGAGGGCGACTTTGCTTCTATGAATGAGTTCAGCGAGACTGGCACAAAAGTGAACATCGTAATGTACGACCTGTACAATGACGGCATTTCAGGCAAGGTAATCGGAATGTTCTCAAACCGCGACTATTTCAAGAACGGCCTTACGGTAAGCGGAAAAGAAATCGACAGCTCAAACGAAGGAAAATATCTCTACATTGACTCATATCTGGCAACAAAAAATCTTGAATACACACTTTCGACCATCGCCCATGAATTCCAGCACATGATTAACTTTTCCGTCAAGGCTATGAATCAACAGGCAAGCGACTCGAATTTCAACGAAATGCTTTCCATGCTCTGCGAGGACATGATGCAGGAATACCTCAATGTTCAGGACGCATACACACCAAAAAACAGGCTCAGAAGATTCCTTTCACACTACTATGACGCCGGAATCCGGGGACAGGCAACATCGCTCCAGTCATATTCAAACGCCTACGCTTTCGGAGCATGGCTTGCCCGTCAATACGGCGGAGCGGCTCTCATAAAAGAAATGATGTCGAACGGAAAGGCAAACAATGAATGCATTGCGGCCGCCGTAAGCGCAATCGAAGGCCGCGCATTCACTTTTGATGACTTGTTCCAGGAATTCATCGCGGCTTGCTTCGATGGTGAACTGAGCGCAAGGAACAAGGACGCTCCCCAGACAATACGCTCAGAAGACGGCTATGACTACCCCATGCGCAATATCAATCTCACGGAAATCACTAATCTCGGCGAGACAATGACCATCTTTGAAAACGACGCGATTACAGAAATCGCCCCGTCTTATGGAATCTTCCTCAAAACATTCGGCGAAATTGACGGAAATACTGTGACGCTCTCTTTCAACTCCGATTCAGGAAAAACAAATTCAAGCCTGTTGATGTATATTTACGTGAAATAGTAGGAATTTATTTTAAGAATAAGTTATAATAACTTACAGATTTCAGAACTTCTTCTGATTTTTGTAAGGATTTACACACGGAGTGTTTATGAAAAAACTTATTCTCGGACTTATCTCACTTTCACTGCTCGGGCTGACAGGATGTGATTTTTCAGGCGAAGGAAGCGATACCATCAGAAGACTTCTTGGTCTCGACGATGTTTCCTTCACATCAACAGATACATGGACATACAATTCCAGCGGAAGAGACACATTTATCGTTGATGAATCCGTGAATTCCATTACGATTTCCGGAGATATCGGCGGCAAAAATCTCTACCTTGCAGAAGTCAACACCTCGGACTCTTCCATCGCAGCAGACTACATCAAATATATGTCCAGCACGAATTCAAACCGCAGTGCGGCAGAAGAATCAGAAGAGCCTTTACAGGAAGTAGCGGCCGCAAAAAAAGTATCCTCAGGAAGGTTCAAGCATTACGTCGGCTACAATTTCAAACCGAATCCAAATGAATTCTCTTCCGCCAGATCAATCGCTTCTCCATCATATTCGGTAACTCAAATCGTCCGAGAGGTTGGCACCACAAAGAGCGTATTTATTGCAGACTCAAGTAGCGATGATACAGCCCGCCGCGAAGCGTCCGCGACACTCTGGGCCGTCAACGACACCTGCAATGTGTGGGTCGTGAACAGTGATAAATACCTTACAAGCGATACCGAAAAACAGAATCTGGCAGGAAAATTCGCCGCCGCTTTCGCTGCCTTTTATCCGGTCGTGACCAATGTTTTCGGCAAAGAATCAGATGAAATTTATACAAACTATGTTTCCACCTCCCTTCTTTCGGGAGAATACACTACCAGCCCCATGACAGAAGTGAGCGATACTGGTGAAAAAATCAATATCGTAATTTATGACTTGTTCGCAGACGGTGAAGAGGGCAATGTCCTTGGCTTCTTCTCATCCGGCGACTATTATGCAAAAGACCTTTATTCCTATTCAAATCAGGGAAAGTATTTTTATGTCGATTCATTCTTCGCAACTCAGGAGGAATCTGTTAATACAATTATTTCCACGCTGGCACATGAATTCCAGCACATGGTTCACTTCGGTGTGAAAGGCAATGACACCGACACAAATTTCAACGAAATGCTTTCCATGCTCTGTGAAGACATGATGCAGAAATTCCTGACGGACAAAGGCTACACGATTGAAGACAAGGATTCTCCAAAGTCCAGAATGTTGCAATTCATGATTGAATACTTCGGATGCGGCATCCGCGGTTACGACAATTCATCGCTTGCCTATGCAAATGCCTACGCTTTCGGCTCATGGCTCTGCCGTCAGTACGGGGGAGCGGCCCTGGTCAAGGAAATGATGTCGAACGAAAAGACAAACAACGAATGTATCGTGGCGGCCGTCAACGAATTAAATGGAACAAGCTTCACTTTTGACGATTTGTTCGCTCAGTTCATCAAGGCCTGCTACGGTAAAGATTCAGAATACACCTTCAATAAAGATGCGGCCAAAACAATCACCTATTCAAGCGAAAGCACGACTTACGATTATCCTATGACAGCCATCAACCTGTGGGAGTCTTCATCAATGTATGACTTGAACGCCGCGCTAATTCCTGGGAAGTCACTTACCTATAGGCAATACAGTGAAAGTGAAATCGGCGCTTCTTACATTGATTCACAATACAAGTATTTCGGGCCGCTGGTATTTAACGCAAATACTCTTTTGACCTCCATTTCTCAGTCATATGGAATGGCCTTAAAACGAAAAAGCGCTGTCATTCCGTCTGGAACAAACAGCTACACGATTACCTTCAGTTCAAAGAGCGGTTATACCAAAACCGGCATGAAATTATTCCTTTATATTAAGTAGGTTTAAGATGAAAAATAAAAAATCAATTTGCATCGCTTTGCTTCTCCTGGCCTCGGTGACCATTGTCTCTGCATTCGGAGGCCGCGCTCCTGAAACTGTGACAGGGCATATCAAATATTACGGAAACGCTCCATTTGAATTCCCGGGAATCGAAACTGCCGACGGATATCTGTACACGCTGCAGGTCGAAGAAAACGCTCCTTTCACAATCGAGGATATCGAAAAGGAGCAGGGCTTTGCCCTGCAATTCACCGGCACAATCGACAAATCACAGGGAAACGGACTGAATGTCCTTAAAGACGGCATTTTCATCGTTTCTGAGTGGAAAAAGCTCCAGTAAGAGCGCCTTATCGACAAGCCTGTAGAGTTTCATTAAAATTGTCTTCATATAAAATTGTGGAGGCACAAAATGAAAATGGTCAAAAGCATTGCGGCACTGACAATCGCTGTCTTGTCTTTAATCGGATGTAACTCAAAAGGTTCAACTATCAAAATCGGCTCAGTCGGCCCTCTCTCAGGACAGTACGCTGTATACGGCGGTGACTGCAAAAACGGCATCGAACTTGCCGTAAACGAAATCAACGCGGCCGGCGGAATCAACGGCAAGCAGATTGAACTTATCGCTGAAGATGATGAGGGCGCGGCAGAAAAATCTGTTTCCGCTTACAAAAAGCTCGTCACAAAAGACGGCGTTAAGCTCATCATCGGCTCACTCACATCAGGATGCGCAATCGCAATCAGCCCGCTGGCACAGGCTCAGAAAATCGTTCAGATTGCTCCTGCCGCAACAGCACCGGCTCTCACAGACGCAGGAAACTACATCTTCCGCGCCTGCTACGATGATCCTTTCCAGGGAACTGTCGGCGGAAAATTCGCTTCTGAAACTCTTGGCGCAAAAAAAGCCGCAATTCTCTACGACATTTCAAATGACTATTCAGTGGGTCTCACAGAGAACTTCAAGGCATCTTTCGAGGCTAACGGCGGCGAAATCATTTCTCTGGAAACATACTCAACCGGCGACAAAGACTTCAACGCCCAGCTCACAAAAATCAAGAACGCAAACCCGGATGTAGTTTATCTTCCTGACTACTACTCAACGGTCGCCCTCATCGTAAAACAGCTCCGCGCTCAGGGCATCAACACTCCAATTGTCGGCGCTGACGGATGGGACGGTCTCACCGAAAACGCTGGCGACGAGGTTCTCAACGGATTCTACTCTAATCACTATGCGGCTGACTCAACAGAGCCAAAAGTTCAGAATTTCGTAACGAACTACAAGGCAAAATACAGCCTCACACCGACTTCTTTCGCAGCTTTGGGCTACGACTCAGTTTACATGCTCCGCGACGCTATCGAAAAGGCTGGCAGTTCAGATTCTGAGGCAGTCCGCACTGCCCTTGAGGCAACAAATGGCGACTATGTTACCGGCCACCTCACATTCAACGAAAAGCACAACCCGGTCAAGGGCGCAGTTATCGTTGAGCTTGTAAAAGGTGCAGACGGAAAACTCACAACAGTTTATAACACAACAGTAAATCCGTAGTCGAACTTCACGACGTGAACCCGCAAGTTTTGTCTTGCGGGTATTTTTTTATCCCCACCAGTCTTCCACTTTTAGCATGGAGTTTTCGCAGAGTGCGGCGAAGTCTTCGGTGTTGTGGGTGATTAAAACCATGCCGTTTGCAATCGCTGTGGCGGCAATCTGGCTGTCGTAAAATGGTGCCGGCTTTCCTGCTTTTTTACACTTTGACCGGATTTCACCACAAATTTTGGCGGCAAAGTCATCGTAAGGAAGAATGTCGTAAGATTCTTTTATATCTAGTATTGTATCCAAAACAGCATTTTTTCGCTTACCTTCCGGCATTGACTCGTAACCATAAACCGCTTCTTCCCAAACCGTTGCGCAAATCGCACACATATCTTCGTGTTCTCTTATCATTTCCAAAGTATGCTGATTTGGAATCGGCTTTGAAAACTCTGAGATAACATTTGTATCCAGCAAATAAACGGCACTCATTTTTACCCCCACATTTCCCTGATTCTTTTTTCATAGGCTTCATCCGGATATCCATCTTCAGGAATCGGAAGCCCTTCAAAAGTCGGGTCAGAAAAAACATCCGCATATTTTTTGCGAGTTTTTTCCCAGCGCTCAAAAAAACTCTTCTTTTTGCCACGCTTTTCGTATTCCTCGTAGCTGATAATTACAGCCACCGGTTTGTCATGCCGCGTAAGCTCCACTGGCTCGCCACCCTCGGCCTTTTTAACCAGAGCCGAAAAATTGTTCCTAGCGTCATAAATCGTTGCCCTGCACATAAGCACCCCCTTGTCACAATTTGAGTTTATTACATATCTAGCCATAAAGCAAGCAAAATGGCTATAAATATCGATTAAAATACACTTTTCACAAGATTTCTGTGAAATTTTCACTGATTTTTATGAAGAATTGCTCACTACAAAAAAAATTTTCGGTGGTAGAATATCGGAAAACAAGAAACTTTTATTCATCGGAGTCATAAAATGCCCACAGATATTTCATTAAATAGTGAAAATACGATAACAACAATCACAAAAACACTAGCGGAATGTTGCGGAGTCGCCACATACAAGCGTCTTTTGGACAACATTGACCTTGAAAATGAGGAGTACAGAAAGGCTTTCTGCAATTTCTACAATGTGGTCGGAAGGTCTGGTGCTTGGCGAAATGCTTTTTTTGAGGTTTTTATAGACTGCAAGAATCAGAAAGACAACGGAAATGAAGTTAGCATCAGGACAATCCTTCAAAAACTGCACGAAAAAGACGACATAGAAAATCTTGAAATCTCGTTTGCGACGAAAATGCTCGCAATGCTCGACACCTCAAAACCGATTGTAGACAAGTTCGTAACAAAGCATTGCGAACTGAACTTTCTAAACGGCGGGGAGTTTGCGGAGCGGCTCGAAAATGCCGTTGAGCAGTACGAAATTTTACAGCAAAAATACAGGGTATTTTTGAATACGGAGAACGCCGCAAACGCAATCCACGAATTTGACAATGCATTTCCTGAATACACGGACATTTCGGCGGTAAAGAAAATCGACTTTCTCATCATGTGGAAAGAAAAATTCAATTCATAAGGTGATTATCGGGCAAAGGTTTGCCCATACTCATACAACGGAAATCCGTACAGGTTTCCAAAAATTTTACAAGGAGTTTTCAAGATGAAAGCGACAAAATCAATTTATAAGGTGCTTGTTGCACTTTTGGTTTCGGCTCAGTTATTTGCTGCGACTGGCTGCAATGAAAAATCTGGTTCGGCAAAGCCTGCGAGCGAGAAAGAATTTAAGAAAATTAGCCTGACACCAAATGGAGAAGGTCTTTATGTTGAGTATGAGGGAAAAAAAGAAAACCTTGTAATTCCTTCAACAATACAAGATAAACCTGTTTTATTTGTTAGGATTATAGATTTCAGTGAGAAAATAAAAAGTGTGGTTATTCCTGAAGGTGTTAAAGGAATCGATGTAAGCGCTTCGGGATTAAAAAACATTCAGCTTCCATCAACCCTGATATATCTGAGACTTTCTAGTGGGGCTTTAGAGCAACTTGAAATTCCAAAAGGGGTAGTTCAAATTTCCTACATATATGCAAAAAGCCTAAAATCCATAACTATTCCAGAAGGTGTAAAATATCTTGGACCTGTTGGAACCGTGGAAGACTGTTTGCTTGAAAGCGTGACACTCCCGAAAAGCATTAAATTTATTAATGAACTTGCTTTTGTAAAACATGATAATCTTAAAGAAATAAACATTCCTGAGGAAGGGCTTTCCGTTTTTGTTTACGGAACAGATGCCGAATATATGACACCACAAGACTGTTTTACAGGCAAAGCCATAGATAATAGCGTTGCATTGCAGGAAAAACTCAGAAAAATAAAAAATGCTCGTGATAAAGAGTCTTTTCGCTCTGCTAGAGAAAAAGACTATGTGAAGTGGTTCAATGATAACCTTTACCCTATTAAGGGCGGTCTTACAGAAGTTGACTAATGAACAGGGGCTTCGCTTGGGCGGAGCCCTTTTTTCACAGAATTCCTGTGAATTTTTCACTGAATTTCATGCGGGATTACTCACTACAAAAAAATTTTTCATGGCTAGAATATAAAAATAAATTTTAATATAAAGGAGTATTATTATGGGAAGTTTAGGTGGAACTTGTGCATACTGTGGTCAATCAATTCCGATGGGTGAAGTAAAGTATACGCGTTCTCGCCCGGATTCAAGAGGCTTCGATGGTGACAGTACGAATGACTGGAAGTATTGCAGCAAAGCATGTTATGACAAAGGAAAAGCCGATTATGACAAAGCGAAAAAAAACTCTGGCGGCTCAAGCTCTAGCAGTAGCAGTTCCAGTGTTCAGGGAGACTTATGGAATTTTGTAGTGACATGGATTCTAACTAAAGTTCTTCCGTTTGTTGCACCTTATTTGGGCTGGTCTGCTTTAGTTGCTCTGCCTTTCGCTACAAAATATTCAGTTAGTAACTTCCCGATTTGGGCATTGATTTTCTCGCTTGTTCTTGGTACTGGTATCGGAATTACAATCAAGTTTGTTCCTCTCCCGAGAAAAATTCAGAAATTCCGCAAATTCTTTTTGTGGTTGCCCGTTATAGTCATAGCTGTAATCGCAGCAATTATTATTGCAAGAAATTTCCTGTAAAACATTCAAATTTTAATTTCGAAAAGGAGGTTTGAAATGAAATTCGAATCAAAAAAACTGGTCACAAAGCTTGTGCTTGCTTTGTTCATGCTGGTCGCTTGTGTAACATTTGCATTTGCCGAACAAACACCCGATGATTTTTCTGGACATGCCTATTGTACAAGAGATGACATTGATGAGTGTATAGCAGGCTTCTATTTTAAAGAAGATGGACGTTGTTTTATGATCACCGATAAACTTCATTCTATTGGTGAAGTTTTAAAGGTTCTGACTAAAAAAAATGTTTCTGAGGCTGACATAACTAAACTTGGTATCTCTTGTTACGGAGTTGTGAAATGGTCACAAGATAAAGCTAAAAAAGAACTGACACTTATCCCTTCTGACGGAAGCCAGGAAGGCGTTGTGTCTTATACAATTTCCTCAGATGGGAAAATATTAAGCATAGAAGGTACTGCCTTAGACAGATACTACTAATCAACAATTGCAAGTCAGGGGCTTCGCTTGGGCGGAGCCCTTTTTTCACATCCGTTGTCAGTATAGCGACACAGCCAAATTTTCGTGCTATACTTTTTCTTATGCACTCCATTCCCAAAATCATAATCATCTGCATTGTCGCAGAAATCCTTAATCTTCTGGCCGTGTTCCTTTTCTGTAACACGCTCCGTATTCCGCTCTTTTTTGACACGATTTTTACTGTTGCAGTGATCTTTTATCTGGGGCTTGTTCCCGCTCTTTGTGTTTCTCTCGGCTACAATCTGATAAATTCGCTTATTTGGGTGCTCAGGGGCGAGGGTGATCCCTTTATCTTCTTGTATGCAATCTGCGGAGTGCTGATTGTCTTTTCGACATGGGTCATCGCCCGCCGTAAGGAAGAACTCAGAATAAGCCCCGCCGTCACTATTCTTTATCTTGTACTGATTGTGCTTTTGTCCTCGTTCTGCACAATTATTTCAGGCGGAATCATTGATTATTTTCATTTGAAGTATCGTAATGTTCCTGATTTGATGAATCCGATTAAAAAATTCACGGAAAGTTTCGTTCACCAGCGATTCAGCCTGCTTGCCTCATGCATTCTCGGTCAAATTCCGATTTCTTTTTTGGACAGGCTTCTCTCCACTTTCGCCGGGTTCGGAATTTACAAGCTTGCAGAACGATTTTTAGAAAGAAGGTGATATGACTCCAGCACAACAAATTTCCGAGCTGGAGTCGATTCTCCACGAATACACCACATATTTTCTCGTGTTTGACATTGTTTTCTTCGTTCTGATTGTTTTGGGAGTAATTCTGTCGATTCGATTCCTGCTTTCACGCAAAAATCTTCATGCCTCAAACGAATACCTTTTGTACACGATTCACGGTCAGGAAGAAGAGCGCGCCAGAATTGCACGGGAACTTCACGATACTGTGGCTCAGGACCTGCGTTACTGTAAAAATCTTTCAGAAAAAAAATGATGCCGCACAAAACTTGCCCAAAATTACCGAGCTTTTGGAAAAATCGCTTCTGGAAGTACGGGATATGAGTTACAATCTTGCCCCGCCAGACATCACTAAAAATACCTTTGCAAGCCTGATTGCCAATCTCTGCACTGAATTTAAAGAAAAAAGCAGAATTGACTTTCGAATTTCGGTTCTGGAAGGCACGGATTCTTCTTTTTTGAGCGAAGATGAGGCGCTAAATCTTTACAGAATCGTACAGGAATCTTTTACCAATGTTTTAAAACATGCCGGAGCCGGCGAAGTCGTCACACTGATTCGGAACGCAAACGGCAGCGAGGAAAAAGGACTTTACATCTTCATAAGTGATGACGGAAAAGGCTTTGACGCTGAAAAAATTGACTCAAAAAATCATTTTGGCCTCAAAGGAATGAAAAAACGTGCTGATTTAATCGGTGCCAAATTTACGGTCAATTCAATTTGCGGTGACGGAACACAAATCAGCATTTTTAAGTCAGCTATATAGGAAGAAATATGCTCTCTGATAAAAAAATTTTTGTAGTTGAAGACCATACGCTCACAAATTTAGGAATCCGCCAGTTTCTTGAATCAAATGAAGGTTTTTCCTGCGTGGGATTTGCATTCGGAAAAGCCGAAACAATTGAAAAACTTTCGGAACTTTCAGATTCTGGCTCGCTCCCCGACATTCTGATTTTGGACTTATTTTTGGGAAAAGAAAGCGGCCTGGAACTTCTCAGAGAAATTCGGGCGAAATTTCCCAGCATTAAAATTCTTGTTTACTCGATGTACGCAAAGCCTGGCATCCTTTCGCTTGCGCTTGAAGCTGGAGCACACGGTTTCGTGGAAAAATCTGCTCCAGAAACAATTCTTCTTTGCGCAATCAACGACATTCTTTCTGGACAGACTTTCGTTCAGCAGAATCTTGTTTCTCCGCTAATCACATACAAAACGATGTACGACGGACTCACAAAGCAGGAACAGAAAATCTTTAAAAAACTTCTCGAACGTAAAACTAAAGCTCAAATTGCAGAAGAGCTGAACATAGTAACCCGCTCGGTTGATAATTATCTCTCCCGAATTTTCGAAAAAACTGGAACAAAAGGACACGAAGAACTAATTGAAAAGTTCGGTGAATAACCTTTATAATAGAAGAGAAAAAAGTATTTTCTGGAGAACACATTGAACTCGACTTCTATTTTTATTCAGCAGTTCGTGAACGGTCTTTCGCTCGGAAGCATTTACGCACTGATTGCGCTTGGCTACACGATGGTTTACGGAATCGTCAAGCTGATTAACTTTGCACACGGCGACGTCATGATGATTGGCGCTTATGCAGGCTATTTCGTGCTTGTGGCCATCGGAGCAACTCCTCTCGGCATGACGCTGGCTTTTTTATGCGCCATGGTCACTTGCGCTCTTCTTATCATTGTCATCGAGCGGGTCGCATACCGTCCCCTTCGCTCTGCCCCGCGATTAAATTCGCTGATTACGGCAATCGCAATCGAGCTGATTTTACAGAATGTCATGCGAATTCTGCCTTTCGTCGGCCCAAACCCGCGCCAATATCCCACTATGGCAACGGTCAACTTCAACTGGGGGCTGGTCTCAATCTCAAACATTCAGATTGTCGTAATTCTTCTTGGCGCCCTTCTCATGGTGATTCTGAACTATATCGTCAATTACACAAAAGTCGGCAAGGCGATGAAAGCCGTTTCCTTCGATTTGGGTGCGGCAAGTCTCATGGGAATCAATGTCAACAGAATCATCACTCTTACTTTCGTAATCGGCTCGGTTCTTGCAGGTGCTGGAGGCGTCCTTTACGCCACGGCTTATCCTCAGATTGACCCAATGATGGGCTACATTCCCGGTCTCAAAGCCTTCGTCGCGGCGGTTTTGGGCGGTATCGGCTCAATTCCGGGAGCGATGGTGGGCGGAATGATTCTAGGTATCGCCGAAACCATGGTCAAAGCCTATTTCCCCGCCCCACAGTATGCGGACGCAATCTCATACGGCATCCTGATTCTGATTCTTCTGGTTAAACCGGCAGGTCTTTTGGGCAAAAAAATGAGAGTCAAGGTTTAAGGAGAGCGAAATGAAAAATCTACAAACACGAAACACTTTGATTCTCACGGGAATTGCGGCAATCGCCATCCTTCTTCCCTTTATTTTAATAAAAGCGAATGTCATCAACGCGTACACGGCTTATGTCATCACTCTGGCGGGAATCAACGCGATTATGGCGATTTCTGTCAATGTCGTAAGCGGAATCACGGGCCAGCTCACTCTCGGCCAGTGTGCGTTTGAGGCAGTCGGTGCTTACATGACCATGATTCTGGCTCAGGATGCGGGTATTCCTCTTCCGCTTGCTATGATTATCGCACCGCTCGTTGCGGCTTTTTTGGGATTCTTGATTGGCTTCCCTACCCTCAAACTTGAAGGCGACTATCTTGCAATCGTAACGCTCGCTTTCGGTGAAATTATCCGCGTCGTTCTGGTCAATCTCAAAGGAATCACAGGCGGTCCGAACGGAAAGAGCTTTAAATTCTCCTTCCTGCGAGACAGCCTTGACTGGGGTCCAAGTCTTTCTTACCTCGTAATCATCGGGGCGCTCGTTCTGATTATCGTCTTCTTGCAGAACTTTTTGCGTTCAAGCTACGGCCGGGCAATCATGGCAGTCCGCGAAGACGAAATTGCCGCAAATTCTAACGGCGTCAGCGTTTTCAAGTATAAGATGATAGGCTTTGTCGCAGGTGCATTCATCGGCGGCATTGGTGGTGCGCTTTACGCTCCATTCATCGGTCTTATCAAGCCGGAGCTTGCTTCTTTCAACAACTCAATCAACGCCCTTATTTTCGTCGTTTTGGGCGGAATGGGCTCAATCACAGGCTCGGTTTTGGCGGCTTTCGTGCTCACTTACATGCAAGAATTTTTGCGCTTCTTGCAGAACTACCGCTTGCTTCTCTACCCGGTCATTTTGATTCTGGTAATGCTCTTCCGGCCACAAGGTTTGCTTGGCATGAAGGAGCTTTCTTTCATCAAGTGCTGGGACGGGATTCCGGGCTTGATTAGGCGCATAAAGGAAAAGAAAAATTCCAGGCTCACCCCGGCGGATTCGGCCAGCCAATCTGAAGGAGGAGAAAAATGAGCGAAAAAGTCATTTTAAAGGCTTCCGACATTTCGATTGTATTCGGCGGCTTGCGGGCAGTAAGCGACTTGAATCTTGAATTATACAAAGGCGAGCTTGTAGGCTTAATCGGCCCCAACGGAGCGGGAAAAACCACCGTTTTCAACATGCTTTCAGGAGTCTACACACCCACCAGCGGGCAGATTACCTACACTGACAAAAAGAACCGGATTCACATCGTAAACAAAATGCCGCCGGCCCAGCTCAACAAAATCGGCATTGCGCGCACTTTCCAGAATATCCGCCTTTTCGGAAACCTTACCGTTGCGGACAACGTGCGGATTGCCATGCACGCCCAGCGAAAGGCAAACCCCCTTCACATTCTCTTCCGAACGCCTAAATTCCGAAAAGACGAGGAGATGATGACAAATCGGGTCAGAAGCCTCTTAAAGCTTTTCGGACTTGGCGAAAAAGAAACGGAGCTGGCAAAGAATCTTCCTTACGGCGAGCAGCGAAAACTTGAAATCTGCCGTGCATTGGCCAGTCAGCCACAGATTCTTCTTCTAGACGAGCCTGCGGCGGGCATGAACCCTCAGGAAACAAAGGAGCTTATGGAGCTTATTTCTTTTATCCGCAAGGAATTCCACCTCACAATCCTTTTGATTGAGCACGACATGAAGCTGGTCATGGGAATCTGCGAGCGGCTTTATGTATTGAACTACGGAAGGGTGCTGGCAAGCGGAAAACCGGAAGAAATCCAGCAGAACCCGGAAGTAATAAAAGCATATTTGGGTAGCGAGCGGCCTGCGTAAGCAGGTAAAAACTCGTGAGACGAGTTTTTAGCGAGTCTCGGAAAAATCTGTGATTTTTCCGCGGAAGCGAGCGGCCTGCGTAAGCAGGTAAAAACTCGTGAGACGAGTTTTTAGCGAGTCTCGTTCGAAGCTGTGCTTCGAGCGCGGAGAGAGGCAGCGAGCGGGAAATAAAAATTCCTCACAGAGCTTGGGAGTACACAGAGAGTAAAAAGTCTGGGAAGCTATATTTCTCAGTCATGTAGTAAAAATAAACAAGTTTGAGGTATAAAACTTTGTATTTCAAAAAAATGCTCTGTGAATTCTGTGGCCCTACGAGCATAGCTCTTCGGGAGACTCGCTAAAATTGCACCTCGTGCAATTTTTTAACGCTTCCTATCTGTGAGGAATTTAACTGAGGAGAAAATTATGAATGAAAATATGCTTGAAGTAAAAGACTTGAAAGTCGCTTACGGCTCAATTCTGGCTCTCAAAGGAATCAGCTTTGAGGTCAAGAAGGGCGAAATCATCTCGCTGATTGGCGCAAACGGCGCCGGAAAAACAACGACACTTCACTCAATTTCAAACCTGATTAAAAAGCAGAGCGGAAGCGTCACTTTTAAGGGCGAGGACATCACGAATTTAAGTCCGGACAAAATCGTAAAGGCGGGTCTGATTCACGTTCCCGAAGGACGGCGGGTTTTCTCAAATCTTACTGTCAAAGAAAACCTTGAGATGGGAGCCTTTTTGCGCAAAGACAAGGCCGGAATCAAGGCGGATTTGGAGCATGTCTACAAGCTTTTTCCGCGCCTCAAAGAACGCGTAAAGCAGCTTGCGGGAACTCTTTCCGGCGGCGAGCAGCAGATGCTTGCCATGGGGCGCGGCTTAATGTCAAAGCCAGACCTGTTGCTTCTTGACGAGCCTAGCATGGGCTTGGCACCGATTCTCGTTGACGAGATTTTCGACATCATCCAGAAAATCAACAAGGACGGAACGACGATTCTTCTTGTAGAGCAGAACGCTTTCAAGGCAATGAGCATCGCGAACCGCGTTTACATTTTGGAGACAGGCGAAGTTTCGGCTTCTGGCGATTCACAGACCATGATTCACGACGAGAGCGTAAAAAAAGCATATCTAGGCGGATAAAAATCCTCACAGAGCTTAAAAGCGCACAGAGAGCGTTATGATTAGGAAAAACTAACGCAAATCTGAAAGCCCACTGTGTGCTCTGTGAGAAACAAAAATAGGAGGAATTTATGATTGTAAAAGACTTTATGACGAAAAATCCGGTGTACACAAACCCGAAGGAACTTATTTCAAATATCAAGAACACGATGGACAGGGAAAAAATCGGAAAGATTCCCGTCCTTGACGACTCGGGGAAACTCATCGGCGTCTTCACCAAAACTGACTTGAAAAAAGCCATGCCAAGCGAAGCGACAACCCTTGATATTTACGAGCTGAGCTACCTTCTCTCAAAAATGACCGTTGAAAAAGTAATGAAAAAAAATCCGATTACGATTCAAAAAGACGCCACCATTGAAGAGGCTGCAAAACTCATGGCAGAAAAAGGAATTTCCAGCGTAATCGTCATGGACGGTGAAGTGCTGGCCGGAATCCTTACCAAATCTGATCTTTTTAAAGCCGTCGTTGATATGTTCGGATTTAAATATGACGGAGTGCGCGCTTCCCTTGAAGTGAGCGATGACTGCGGTGTACTTGCGAATGTCAGCAAGGCGATTGCAGACCATCATGGCAAAATCGTCTCTTTCATTACGGCTGACGGCAGCGACGTGAGCAAGAGAATCATCACTTTCAAAATCATCGGGCTGA
This sequence comes from Treponema sp., assembly GCA_017469785.1. GTDB lineage: Bacteria > Spirochaetota > Spirochaetia > Treponematales > Treponemataceae > Treponema_D. The sequence goes on along the minus strand of JAFUFU010000025.1, from coordinate 39,727 downwards.
AAAAAGCCGAGGTGGAAGAAATATTGAAATCCCTAAGCGCTGATATCAAAGACATCCGCTAAATTCTCGCATGGACGCGAGTAAAAGCAAAGAAATCCGCGAGTTTTTGATTCAAAAACTCGTCAGGACATGGATGTCCAAGACATCCGCCAAATGCCCGCACGGGATTGTAGCCCCGGCGAAGCCGTTCCGTTGCGAAAGCGAAGGAATGAGCGTGAGTGAAGGGCGCAAAGCCCGCAGCCAATTGATTTGCGCCTATTTTTCTTCTTTCTTTTCGTGAAGTGAATTCAAATACTCACGGCTAAGATTCTCATGGTCTTTGAGCATGGCATACGGAACACCATAAGCCTTTTCTACATCGTCGCGGGTGAGGACTTCTTCTGGAGTGCCGAGTGCCATGTCGCGGTTAGGGTAGAAGAGCAGAACAGTGTCAGCATACTTTTTGGTTAAATCAAGCTCATGCATTGAAATGTAAATCGTGGTGCCAGTCTTGTGAACATATTCCTTGAGGTAGGCGAGGGCAGCTTCTTTTTGATGAGGCTCCATTGCAAAAAGCGGTTCGTCCATGAAAAGCGATGCGCTGCCGTAGAGAATGCCGAAAGCCAGCAGAACCCGCTGAATCTCGCCCTTGCTCAATTTTGTGAGGGAATGCTCCAGAACATTCTTCAGCTCAAAGACATCGATTACCTCGCCAAGCAAATCTCCGCCCTCTGTAGTGTCGCGGATTGCTTTCGCCTGCCCCTTGAGGGCGCCATTCTGATAAACAAAGCTGAGAAGCTCGCTCACTTTGTCTTCGGTTTCAAATTCCATGTTCTGATAAATAACCGAAGCGAGGAGATTTTTCTGCTCGTCGTCGAGTTTTGCTGGATTCTGTCCCAAAAGGGAGACGCTTCCGCTTTCCGGGGTAAGGCGGCCGCTTGCCAAAAGCATGAGGGTTGTCTTTCCGCAGCCGTTCTGACCAACGAAACTTACGAATCCTTTTGGGAGCGCTGCTGAAAAATGCTCAAAAACCGGTTTTGGCTCAATCTGCTTGCCGTTTTCGTCCAAATCGCCTTCAACGGCCGGGTATGTAAATGTTATATCGTTAATTTCAAGAAAATTGTTGTTGTCCATACAGTAAAGATAATGAAATTCCCTTAAAAAGTCGAGATTTTTTCTTCTTTGATTGTGTAAAGCCTGATTTTAGGCTAAACTGATTCCATGTCTTACGAAGTTACAGCCACCCGTCGTCGGCCTCAGGCTTTTGAGGCTCTTGCTGGTCAGGAATTTGTCGCCGAAACGCTCAAAAACGCGATTCAATCTCAGAAAATCGCTCATGCCTATCTTTTTTCAGGCCCCCGTGGTTGCGGAAAGACTTCTACCGCCCGAATTCTGGCAAAAGCACTCAACTGCGCCAACGGCCCCACGGCAACACCATGCGGCAAGTGCCAGCAATGTCTCGAAATCACAAAGGGTGCCAGCACTGACGTAATCGAAATCGACGGTGCGTCAAATACTTCCGTAAACGATGTCCGGCAGATTAAGGACGAGGTTCTCTTCCCGCCGCAAAGCTCAAGATACAAGATTTACATTATCGACGAGGTTCACATGCTCTCAACCTCTGCTTTCAATGCTTTGCTCAAGACAATCGAAGAGCCGCCGCCATACTGTATTTTCATTTTCGCGACCACAGAACTCCAGAAAGTTCCTGCCACGATTAAATCCCGCTGTCAGCAATTCAATTTCCGTCTCGTTCCCATTGAGCGGGTAAAGCAATTGCTCGCCGAAGCCGCCGCCGAAATCAACATCAAGGCTGATGACGAGGCGCTTTACTGGGTTGCCCGCGAGTCCACCGGCTCTGTCCGAGACGCTTACACTCTTTTTGACCAAGTTGCGGCTTTTTCCGGCGACCACATCACTTACGACAAAATCCGCGACAAGCTGGGCTTGGTGGGAGTTGACCGGCTCAACGCTGTCTTTGAGGACGCTGCCCAGAACAAGACTCAGGAAGTCCTTCTTAAAATCGATGAATTCTTGCAGAACGGAGTTTCAATCGAACAGTTTATCGTGAACTGCACGGAATATTTGCGTTCTCTTCTATTAATAAGAGCCGGAATCACAAAAGAGGCTTTGCTGGGCCAATCCCGAGAGCGATATTCGCAGCTTGTTTTGCAGGCTTGGAATCCGATTCAGCTTGAGCGCGCCCTTTCTATCCTCTTGCAGCTTTACCGAGACATCCGCTATTCACTTTCTCCGCGATATGAGCTGGAACTGGCTTTTTCAAGATTAAGCTGGCTCAATCAGTATGTTTCGCCCAGCGAAGTCAAAAAAGCCATCGATGAGGCAAAATCGCTCTTGATGCAGGGAAAATCAGCCCCGGGCGCACAATCGGCTCCACGGCAATTTATCCCAATGCCTCAGTCGGCGTCTTCCCAAGCGATGCAGCAAGGACAAGCGCAGCAAAACACACAAAATCAGGCAAATCCTCCGCAATTTTCGCAAAATCAGCAGGCAAGCCCAACGAATCCGGCAAATCCTTATTTAAATAGAACAATCACGCAAATGCCGGGAGCAGAAACAAAGGCTCAGACTCAGCCAGCTTCCGCCCCACGGAATATTTTTGCGCCTCCGCCAGAAAGTGCTCCCATGCAGGCAAATGCTCCCCAGACGACGCAATCGCTTCCTTCCGACATGGGCAGCATGAGCGAAGATTTTGCTCCGCCCGACCCCACGCCAGAAGACGCAGGAAGTCAGCCATCTTTTAGCTACGGCGGAGCTGTGCCGCCTCAACAAACAGCGGCATCGACACAGAATCAGGGAAACAACTCAGATTTTCGCGAGCTCGCCATCAAGGAACTTTCCATGCGCGACCCAATGCTTGGGAGTTCCCTTTTGCAAACAGGAGCCTGGATTAAAACAGGGAACACGGTCACAACTCAGGTCTCTTCTGGCTATCTTAAAATGCAGCTGGACTCACACAAGCTGAAGATTTCAAAATTCCTTTCGGACTTGTACAATGAACCACTGCAATTTGAAGTCACCCTTCATCAAATCGTCACGACGCCTGTTGAGAAAACCGCGCCCGTGCAGGTAAAACTGCTTTGCGATGTGTTCAAGGGACAGATTATCGGACACTCAAAGAAAAGCGAGCAGGAAATCACAGCCGAAAACGCAGAACGATCGACCGAACAAAGCGAAGGCACTAGCGAAAGCAATGAGGAAACTCCGGAAGAGGATGAACAGACTGATTAAATAAACCACAAGGAGAACATAACATGAATCCATTCGATATGGTAAAAAATCTCAAGAATCTTGAAGGCACGATGAACACAATGAAAGAAGAACTTGCTCAAATCAGCGAGACTGGCTCTTCCGGCGGAAACATCGTGCAAGTCACGCTGAACGGAAAATTTGAAGTCACTGCCGTAAAGCTTGACCCCATCGCCGTTGACCCGCGGGACGTTCAGATGCTGCAGGATTTAATCGTTGCCGCTCACCACGCCGCAATGGACAAGGTTCAGGAGCGCATCAAAGAAAAATCAGGCTCCCTGCTGGGCGGATTGAACATTCCAGGTCTCTAAGGCATAAAAATGACTGCGATTGACGAACTCACCGATTCATTTTCCCGCCTGCCAGGAATAGGGAAAAAATCCGCCGGGCGGCTGGTAAATTATATTCTCAAAGCGGATTCTGCATGGATTGCCCGTTTTGCAAATCAGCTGGCTACCTTGCAGGATAAAATTCACGCCTGCTCAGTCTGCGGCGCATGGACGGAAAACGACCCCTGCGCGATTTGCTCAAATCCCATGCGAGACCAAAGCGTCATCTGCGTGGTGGAACAGCCTCAGGATGTGGCAACAATCGAAAGCGCCCACGAATTTTCCGGTCTTTTTCATGTGCTGGGGGGCGTGATTGCACCTCTTGAAGGAATCGGACCAGACCAGCTCAGGATAGCCCAGCTTTTGGAACGGGTTCGTGGCGGTCAGGTCAAAGAAGTGATTTTGGCAACAAACCCCACTGTCGAAGGCGACACAACGGCTCTTTACATTCAGCGTCTTTTGTCAGAAATCGACGGCCTTACGGTCACCCGCCTTGCCAGCGGCTTACCAGTTGGTGGAGATTTGGAATATGCGGACAGACTCACTTTGGCCAGAAGTTTCCGCGGAAGAATGAAGTTCTAGACTAATCTCAAAGATTCCTGTCGGGCACATTTTTTGCTGTAACACACGCTGCAGACTTCGACATCCATGTCGTGACAAGAATTTCCTTTTACCAGCGTCCATGCGGGCTTCCTCTGTAACATTCTGAACAACCGGTTACAAGTACATGTTTTTTGCCCTCGGTTCGGTTAAAAAGGCGGGCAATCAGCTCTCCGTCTAAAGGCACTTCTTTTCCGCAAACAGGGCAAGTTCTTTTTACGCCGGGCTCTGGCCGGGGATAGCAATGGGGGCAGCCGTGAACGGTCATTCTTTGGTCAGCGGTGGTCATGGGCCGGTAAATCCGCGAAAACATGTCCTCATTTTTTGCGAGGGGAGTTGAGCAAAGGGGACATCGCACAAAATCTATTCTTCCGTTTTCATCTTTCTGGGTACGGAGATCGTTTTTCTGCGGAATCGGTTTCTGCTGCATCTTCTTGAACTTCATGAACAGCATGAGCGCAAGAATCAGAATAATCGCTCCGACAAACATAAAAAAATAGTCCATAATCCTATTATCGGCCAAAATCAATTAAGTGCTGACATAGCGCTTAGAATTCGCAAAATAATTCAAAAAACAGCGAAAATTGCACAATTTTGTTTTAAATTTTTTTTGATATCGGATATAATTATTTGACTTTTTAATATATAATGGAGAAGAGTTTGGATTCTTTTACGAAAAGACGGATCAGTGATATCAATTTTACAATAGATAAAGACCTGAATGTCAAAGATGGAAACAGGTCTTTTCTGCGATTGATTCACAAAACCGATTTCAATGTAAACATCTCATACATTCTTGAAGATTCAGATGTTAAGAATTTCAAATTCTTTCTCGCAACGTTCGACGATTCATTTCCCAAGCGGAACTTTCTTGTAACCATCAAACCCTTTGAGAATTACATTTCCTGCATTTTTACAGTCACCAAAAAAGGCGATTTGTTTGATGTCATAATCGAAGAACTTTCATATTCACGTCAGTTGCTGGACAAAGCTCTTCTTGAAAGCCGTGAGCTCACCGCACTCATTCAAAATTTTGACGCTTATTACTTCACTTATGACGGCCAGAATTTCTCGCTAAAAAACACAAAAGACTTAACAACGATTTTTAACGGGAAGCGCAGTGCTTTTCAGGACTACTTCACAAACACTTTCAGAATCAATCTGTACAACGACGATACCCGCGCGCAACTGGATTCAATGCTCAACAATATCGAGAATTTCATATCAAACAAATACTACACCTTACTGCAGGTAAACAAAAAAATCCTCACGGTTCATACATTAAAGACCAGTACACGCAAAAATTCCCTGATTGTCGCCTCAATGAATCTTCACAAGGAAAACGAGCCTGTTATCAATGCCTACAGCGAAAGCCGAGACGGTCTCACCGGATTGTATAACAAAAAGGCGATAACAGAACTTGCCATCAAAAAAATCAACGAAGAAAAAGCTCCCTGCTCGCTGATTATCCTTGACGCCGATAAATTCAAAGAATGCAATGACACATTCGGCCATATTTTTGGAGACCGGGTTCTCGTCACAATCGCAAGCTGCATCAACGATGCGATAAAAGGCCGGGGAATTGCAGGCCGTATCGGAGGAGACGAATTCCTTATCCTCCTTGACGTCACCGATGAAGACGACATCAGAAATATCACGCGGAATATTCGCACGGGAATCCAATGGAGCATTACAAATGTTGAACCAGAAAGCGTTGTAACCTGCTCAATGGGTATCGCCCGTTGCCCAATCAATGCGAAATCATACGAAGAGCTCTTTGAGCTGGCTGATAAATCCCTCTACATCGCAAAATATCGTGGCCGAAACTGCTATATCATATACAAGCCAGAACTTCATGACAAAATCCTCATCGAAAACAAGCAGGTTGATGACAGAATGGCAACCGGTGAATTCTTCTATGATACGATGAATTCTGAAATCAAGATTCTCGAAAAACTGCAGCATGCCGACAAAAATCAAAAAGAATCCGTCATGGAGATTTTGAATTTGCTCATTGATTTCATGCAGATTTCAAAAATAACCATTTACGACAAAGATTTCAACGTTCTGTACCTTGCCGGTATCGATGAAATCAACTCAAGGGCTACTTTTATCAAAAAGTGCAAGAATTATTTCAGAATCTTCAACCAATATGGATTCCTCTTCCTGGACAATACAAATATCCTCAATTCAATTGACGGCGAAAGATATGAATTGTACAGGCACATGGAAATTTCTTCCACAGTTGAAATCCTCAACAAAGATAAAAATGGCGAAAATCACCTGCTCATCTGCTACGATTTGTACCGCCCTGCACGGACATTCAAAAAAGACAAACTAACTTTTGCCCTTCTCGTAGCTAGAAAACTTTCTGAAATTCTGTAAAATTATTACATAAAATATAAACCAGAGGTTAATCTATGAAAGTTTTAGTTATCGGAAGCGGCGGTCGGGAACACACAATCGCATGGAAACTCGCCCAGTCAAACCGCGTATCAGAAGTCATCTGTGTACCGGGAAACGGCGGCACAGCTCACGAAGCAAAATGCAGGAATATCGATCCGAAAGACACTCCTTCTTTGCAGAACCTCTCATTGAATGATGCTGCTGTAAGTATCGCTCTCGAAGAAAAAGTAAATTTCGCGGTCATAGGGCCGGAAGATCCCCTTGCAGACGGAATCGCTGATTCACTGTGGAATTCAGGAATTCCGACCGTTGGCCCGAAATCACAGGGAGCCGCTCTTGAAGCGTCAAAAGACCTTTCAAAAATTTTCATGAAAAAATATGGCGTTGCATGCGCTGCCAGCGAAACTTTCACTGATAAAAACGAAGCCCTTTCTTATGTCCGCGAAAAGGGCGCCCCAATCGTTGTAAAAGCAGACGGACTTGCAGCCGGTAAGGGCGTTGTTGTCGCAAAAACCCTTGAAGAAGCAGAAAAAGCAGTAGAGGATTTGATGACAGGAGCCGCAGTAGGCGATGCCGGTAAAAAACTGGTCATCGAAGAATATCTGCAGGGCGTTGAGATTTCAGTTTTGGCAGCGGTAAGCGTCACCGAAGAAAGCGCGGCTCAGGAAAAAGCATGCATCAAGGCATTCTTGCCAGCTCGCGACCACAAGCGTCTTCTTGACGGGGCAAAAGGCCCGAATACAGGCGGAATGGGCGCAGTATGCCCCCTCAGCGATGTGAGTCCGGAAACAATGGCAGAATTTGAAGCAAGGATTCTGCAACCAACGCTCAAAGGCCTTATCGCCGAGAAGATGGATTACAGAGGATTCATTTTCTTCGGTCTCATGCTCACAAAAGACGGTCCAAAAGCACTGGAATATAACGTAAGATTGGGCGACCCTGAAACACAGGCTGTCCTGCCAATGATGGATTTCGACTTCTCAGAGTTGTGCGAAGCTATCACAAATGGAAGCCTTTCTTCATTCAGCTTAAAATGGAAGCAGGGCTTTCAGGTAGCTCCTGTCGCAGTCTCCGGCGGATATCCTCTCAAATACGAAAAAGGAAAGCCAATCACATTTGCAAGCGACGTTATTGACGCATCCGGGGCCAAAGTTTTTATCGCCGGCGCAATCAATGACCGGCGCTCAAAGACACCGTGTCTGGTTACAAGCGGCGGCCGTGTACTCGCTTGCTCCGCCCATGGCGATACATTTGACGAAGCCTGGAAAAGCGCCTACGAAGCCCTCGGCGGCATAAAATTCAGCGGAATGTTCTTCCGAAAAGACATCGGTCTCCCCGGAGCCGCAGAAAGCAATTAATGCAAATAACGCCCCTGGCAAGGAAAAATCTCCTCACAAGGGGCGTTCGCTTATTTCTTATCTGCAAGCCTATAAGACCTGTCTCTGAACTTAAGCCAAGATAAGCCGTTTATCTCCATACATCTTTAATTTTTTTATTCATTATCCAAAAGCAAGTCAAGTTGTGCCTGCAGTTCTTCCTTTAACAAAGTTTTGAATTCCTTACTGCTGATGTATGCCATAAAAATATCCTCCTGATTTGGCAAAATTTTCCTAATTTCATTATACCACAGTTTTTCTTGTCTTCCACTTTTTATTCCTTTTTTCCCATTCAAGTTCATATATCACAACACCGTCAAAGGCTCCTCGCGTCAAAATCACAATATACTGTCCAGACATTCGTCCATATAATCCTCCCCGTCGGTCAGGAAAATCTCTCCGTCTCCACAGGGAAGCCCGCCGTAAAGCTCATCTCCATAGTCGCTATATCCGCCGTCATCGTCATAGCCGTCATGGGCAATATCGGAAAAATCGGGGTCATCAGCGTAAAAATCGAAATAATCGGCCTCGTCAAGGTGTCAATGAGCGGCACTGTAGTTTAAATTTTTGATTTTTTTTGCTATGCTTGGATTATGGCAGAAATGAAAGTCCGTGAATCACATGTAAAGTCACTCCGGCTCCTGCAGCTGGAAAAGGCAATCCAGACCATCGCCTACCCCGGCGTGGAACGGTTGATGAAAGAACTTGAAGTCTCCCGCAGGACAATCCTCCGGGACATCGACGAGCTGAGGCTTTACTACAACGCACCCATTGAATACGACCGGACCAACAAAGGCTACTATTACAGCGACCAGACATTTTTCGTAAAGAATGTTCTTGTGAGCGAGGGGGAAGTGGTGGCCCTTGCAGGAATCCTGCCTTTGCTGGAACGATACGACAACACGCCCCTGAAAGCGACAATTACCAAGGTCTACGACACTATCGCCCAGATGCTGCCGAATCAGGTGCAGGTTCAGACCTCCCTTTTGAACGATGTGCAGTTCATCTCAGACCCTCTCCCCAATATCGACCCGGAAATCTTCACTGCCCTCTTTGAGGCAATCCGCAGTCACCGAACAATCAGCTTCGGCTACCGCTCAATCAGCGCCACCGAATACAGCCCGCACGAACTTGATCCATATAAAATCTACTGCCAGAAAGGCGACTGGTACGCCGTCGGCTACTGCCACAAACGAAAAGACTTCGCCACCTACAGCCTCTCCCGCATGAAAAACCTAACCCTCTGCCAAGAATTCACCCCCGATACCGCATACGAAGAGAAAATCCGCATCGACCCCAACTACGGCATCTGGAGCAACGACACCCCCGCAAAAAAAATCGAACTCCTCTTTGAAAAATCCGTGAACACCTACATCCTCGAACGCACCTGGCACAAAAACCAAAGCTGCCATCAGAACCAAGACGGCACCGTCCTCCTGACTTTCGAATCAAACCAGCTGCAAGAGGCCCTCCACTGGATTCTAAGTTTCGGTTCCGCCGTACAAGTCCTTAATCCCCCTGAGCTAAAAGACATGTACCGTCAGGAAGTCCAGAAGATGATGAGGAGAGTGCGGGAATGCTTTGGAAATTAAGGGCGTTCCCCGCCTTCGGCGGGTCAGGCTTTCCGCGAGCACACTCGTTTTCGTGCTCGTATGGGTTCCGCCTTTCGGCTAATTACCGAAAAAGTGAAGTTGAAAAAATCTTTAAGGTGCCTTTCTGTCAAAAAACTATATGTTATCACATGCACAAGGGATAGTAGTGGTGGCCGTAAGGCCAGTGCGAAGCACCGAAGGCGCGTAAGACGCCGTAGCCACGAATAGCCCGACCCGAAATACAACTGAAAGGCGTACTTCGGGGTGTGCCCGTAAAATAAGCCTTTGATGAACATCAACTTAATATAGTTCTTCCCTCCAAGTCCTTCTCCGTCTTAAAATTACAAATCCAAAGTGGCAGGCCGCAATATTTATAAAATGTGTCGGCTGCATCATCAAGCTTCCAGCCTCCATCCAGTAAATCTTCCAGCAGCTGATATTCAGCCTTGTTGGTGGCCGCAATGACTTTAGTTGAATGAAAAAATGGTACGATATATTCTGCTGCTTCTATGAGTATTTGCCCCAGGCCTTTTTGGATATGCTCTGAATCCTCGGTTTTTATGAACTCACCCCAGTTGTTTTTGGGCTGATTATGAAAAGTATCCCTTAGATATAACTGCAGGGATTTTTCCTTCATAAAGATAAACCATTGCCTGAAATGTCCGTCAACAAGACGCTCAAAACGGATGTCCAGATTATATTTAAATGAAGTTTTATAGTCGTCATAACAGTACAATCTCCAGCCGTCATGAATCCATTTGTCCTCGAATTTCACATGGCGGCCTTTTATTTGCTGAAGAATTGTAATTTCGCCAGGTTTTGCGCGTTTTTCAATTTCATTAAGGAATTGTGCGGTATTTTTAATCGGAATGTCGTGGTCAAAATAATAAACGACCTGCCCTGAAAGATATTCATCTCTGTCGCGTGTTTTTAAAAGCATAGCTCCTCCTGCAAAAAGTCAAAAATCCATCTGGTCGATTAAATCTTCATTATCCACAAGAAAAAGCTCGCCGTCCCCATACGGAAGTCCGCCATAAAGGGTGCTGTCTGAGCTTCCAGAATCATAAGATGCTGCATCGTCAAAACGGGCGGGGCTAAAACCATCTTCATAATCATCAATTTCATCGTAGTAATAACAGCGTTTTTGTCGTGGCGGCTGGTGATTAAACCATTCATCTCCCTTTAGTCCGAGAACGAAGGCGATAATAAGCAGCGGAATAAGAACTGGCGAACATAAAACTAAAACTATTAATCCCATAAAAAGCTCCTGCAATAATTTCTAGGCGAAGCGGTCGTGCAGGTTACACTGGCCGCTTTTTTAGCTTTCTGGAATTAAGTATATCAGTTAAAGGTGTCAAAGAATGGCACTGTAGTTTAAATTTTTGATTTTTTTTTCGGGGGGGGCGTTCCTCCAAGCCTTCGTTTGATTTATTAATAAAGCTTGCCTATGCTTTAGAAGTAGAGCCATGCGATTTATTTTTGAGAAATTCAAGTAATGCACAAAAAGAAATATGCGATTTTTTACGAATGAAACTTCCACAGTATATAAAAGAAATTACCGATAAAAAATTTCCAATTCAAGAAACTGATAATAATTAAAATATAATTCTGACAAAAAACGCACTTAAAATTAATCAAGAACAGTAGGAAAACACAGTGCGTTTTTCTATATTTACACGAGTTTTCATTTTCATAGATAAAAAAAATCGCTCCCCACAAGAATATTTCTCGCAGGGGGCGATTTCTCAATTACTAGTCATCATCGGGCATTTCGCCCAATGACAAACATCTTACTTATACAATTCCACCAACTTCTGCAAGTGAACGAATCTGTCCTTAGCAGCCTGTTCGTTTGTCGTTCGCTACGCTCACTAACGAGTTTTCGTGCCGAAAACTCGCAGTAACACTTTCTTTGCTTATACAAGCAATTTTCGTAGACGAACAACAAACTTGCATTGCGCTCGCTCCGGGAACTTGCGTGTAAGAGCTGAGTATCGTGTCTCGTTGTTGAGGAATGCACGCAACCTTCGGTTGCTAACGAGTTTTCTTACCGAAAACTCGCAAATCAATTATCTAAAAATAAAGTTTCTTGCTTAATCGGATTCTTGCCTTCTGCCTTGAGGGCCGGGTTAAAGCTGAAGAGGTTCCCTTCGCAGCATAGCTGCTCGGAGAATCGGTCAAAACCTGTCTCACAGGTTTTGACCGCCACAGGCGGTCGCTCCCTAAGTAACCGGCTTTTACAGCTGCCTTCATCTCGTCCTGACAGTGGTTGCGAATCTTCGATTCTAGCTACCGCCCTTGACACCGTGGAGCTCACATGGAGCGTATTTCGGCATCCGTGCCGTAACGACAAGTTTTCAACTTGTCGCAGTTTTTTCTGTCTTTTTAAGGCACCGCAACATCCATGTTGCGCTGTAATAAAACAGTTTTCGAGCTTTCATATTGTAAGCCTCTGCTTCCTGGATGACTTTGAGAGCCTGTGCAGGATTTGCACCGAGAGCAATCTGTCCGACATAGACATAGCCGTAGCTCATAGCGATTTCAGAGAGTGACTTTTTGCCCATTTCCTTACCAGCAGCAGCGAACATAAAAAACAATCAGAAAATCGATTGCGATTTTTTGATTGTTTACTTTAATGTCGCAATTTGTCCGTATTTGCACGGCAAATTGTCAGGGCAGCTCCGATTAATCGTCTCAAATGTTAATCGGAGCTGCCCTATCAGACTTCACCGATGTTAGAAGCCTTTGATGCCTGTCCACCTGTAGTTCTGGAAGCAAGCTTCCTAGCGTACATCTCTGTATCGAATACCATAAAGGGCGTTCCCCTCTCTTCGTTCGGGTCAGGCTTTCCGGGGTTCCGTGCTTTCGCACTACATTGCCTACGGCAACGCTTCGCGCCCCTACAATCCTTAACGCAGAAACAAAACAACGCCCCTCACAAGGAAAAATCTCCTCACAATGATTTTGCCTATTTCTTATCTGCAAGTCTATAAGTCCTGTTCCTGTTTGCTCCTATTGCAGAAATTACTCCCTTAGATACCAGTTCTGCAGTAATAGACCGGGTTCTTGCAGGACTCAATCCAACGACTTTTGCAAGTTCAGAAACTGAGTGCTCCTGTTTATCCGCCAAAATGGCCAGCAATTCTTTTTCAACATTTTCCTGTTTTTGATTAGATTTGTCGCTTGAAATTTCATTTATCGCTTGAAATTTATCTTTATCGCTTGATTTATCGCTTGAAATCGCATTTATCGCTTGAAGTTCTCCGTTATCGCTTGCGTCCTCATCAAGACCGACATATTCCGAAACATCAAGCGTTGTCTTCACACGAGATGGATTTGAAGTCTGCTCATACACAGGCTTGCTTTTGAAATTTTCTTCCCAGACAGAAACAATCCCCGGAATACTACTTCCCGCCCGCTCGCCAATATCAATCATAGAGAACATTTTGAGGATTGTCGCACTTCGTGGATCGGAAGTTCCGCCGTCAAATGCATCTTGAAGAGGAATGCGGAATGAACCAGGATTTTCAAAAACAAATTTCTCCGGATATTTTTGAATCACGATTCCCTGTCTGCCGTAATAATCCGCATTTACGAGAGTATTCACCAGAGCTTCACGGACAGCTTTATGAACAGGCGTGTCATCAACTCTAAAAATGCCATCAAGCTTGAACGGGCGTTTTATGTTTGATGTCAACTTTGTCGCAGCCTTGAAGAAAAAGTCAAAGAGATTTCCGCTCCATTCGCCGGAAGTTGAAACAACTCTGTCTGACCAACGGATTTTTGAATCAAACTTCTCCTGATAATCCAAAAAATATTGCGGGAACTCACGGACAATCTCATATTCATACCCGAACACCAGAAGCCCAGCGGCAGTTGGATGAAGATTACCAGTTTCCGTACTCAATCCAACAGCCCCGATTTTTCGCAAGAAATCTATGTTGTCCAAAGAATCCCAGACATGATTTACATGCAAAGTGCGGAAGATATTGCGGTAGCCTTTGATTGACTCCATGCAGAACACGCTTTCGTCCATTTCCGTAAGAACTTTTGTGTCCGCACTTGCCACGCTCGCATCACGGAACATCTCGGAAATATCTTCCTTCGTGCAATGATAATCACCCTCTCCGTTACGATGATATGTTCCGCGGAACACATCCTTATCAATAAAAACAGGACGGAACTGACGCTCGGCACGAGGAACTTCTATAAAGATGACCGACTTACCTTCAATCTCCTTTGTGTAAACATGCTTATTCAGCAGAAGATTTATGCTCACCTTGTTCTGATTGTTCACCGTATCCTAGAAAGTCTTGATGAGCAATTCGGGATTCTCCACGCCTTCGATTTTAAAAGAGTGGTCAGTATTTTCTTTCACGCCAAGAAGAATCAGTCCGCCGTCTGTATTCGCAAACGCAGAATAAGTCTCCCAGATGCTTTTTGGAAGACCACCTTTGGCGAGCTTTGCTTCGTAACGGTTGTTCTCGCGGAATTGGGTTATGTCTAATGTGATGCTATTGTTCTGGGTTTCTTCTTGTAAGGTCATATTTTTGACTCCCTGTATATCTTAAAAGCAACTGACAAGCAAATAAGAATCAACTTACCATCAACTTAAATTTATTTTTCTTATCTATATCTAGTGTTGTTTTTAACGATGCAATACTGCAAACGACACTAGAAACACATTTTTTCCAAAACACAATCAACTTGCAAGCAAATGATAAGCAAGTTACGAGCAAGTTAGATTATGCCCATGCAGGAATATATTTCATGTGTTTAGGAGCTGTATTTTCATCAAACAATTTTATGAGACCTAATGAAACAGCTTCTTTTATAAGCCTTGAAATCTGGGCGGAAGCCGTATCTTCCAAACCAAAACGCAGCCTCATTGAACTGTTTGTTAGCCCTTCGTGAGTCAAGTATTTTATACAAGCATGGAGATAACAAGACCAGAGTTTTTCTTCGTGCGGAATATTTGCAAAAGGTAACTTTGAATACAAGATTACTTTTGTGTTTTCCTCATAAAGCACGATTTTTGGGGCAGGCAATTGCTTCAACTCACATTCCAATGCAATTCTATCCCAGCCAGAACCAAGTTCCTCGCACATTTTTAGTCTTCTCATCAAAGAAGATAGTGTTTCATTTCTTGATTTTGGCGGATTGTCTATAAATCGGTTAATATCAACAAGCGGAATACCAGGGTTTGTAACTTCGATTCTAGACTGAAAGATTTCAACTAACGGACTTGAACCAGAAACAGTAAAATCCTGATGAATCAAAGCATTTGCAATAATCTCACGAAGAGCAATCATAGGATATTTTGTTATTGTCTTGCGAACAGTTTCCGTAATAACCTCTTCTGAAGGAAGCAATGCCTCTAAAAATCCCATAAGCCCTTCAAAACCTACAGCATAACCTTTTGTTCCGTTATACTCTTTAAGGATTTTCAGTTTGGTATCATCTTCATACTGAACAACGCGAATTGCCTTTCTTGCAACTGTTGGGAAGTCTGCAATTTTCTTGGCAAACAGAATTGCTCCAAGATTGGTTATTGTATAAAGACCGTTGTCCTGCTTAATAACAATTTCATCTTCAAGAACATAATGCAACATTCCATCTTGATTAGAAGGAAGAGTGATATTCTGCAAATCAAAATAACTGGCAAAATCCAACAATTTGAAAATGTCATCCTTCTGTAAATCTGTTTTTGCAGCAAGTTTTTCAAAGTTTGTCAGCCGTAGTTTATCCCAGAGCTGCGCTTCCATCGAAGGATAATCTTTAAGTGGCTTTGTGTAACTTCCAATACGAATATATGAATCTTTCTTGAAAGTGACTGGCTGTGCGACAGCTTTTTGAATTATGAGCACAACAAGTTTTTTACCCTCAAAATCCGTATCAAAGAAATCAAAGTCAGCATTCTTTGAAAGCGTATTTTTAAGCCAGCTTTCTATTTCCTGATTATTCACGAGTTTTGAAAAACGGTTGTAGTCTGTTCCAAGAATCTCATGAGTTTCATTGTGCACACCCCAAATCATATAGGCTTTGTCTTTGCCCCGATAAGCCGCAGAATTTGCCAATGCACTAATATCAGAGGCTATCATTGCCGGGTCAAAGTTATTGTGCTTGAATTCAAGCCATTCGGTTTCGGTGGGGAGAGAAGTTAGTTGCTGGATTAAGAGATTTAGGTTTTGCATAAACTTATCCATAATAATTTAAATACATATATCAAAATAAAGTTTTCTTTTATCTAAAATATTTATTTCTTCATCAAACAAATCTTCATTTTTTAGTATGAAAAATTTCTCAAGCTGTTCTTTATTATCCTCATAGAAATATCTATAAAAATTTTCAATAAAAAATTTAAAAAATACTTTTGGTGAAATTGGTCTAGATATAGGTATTCTACACCCTTCGATAAATCCGAGATGTATATGAGAAGCAGAATGTTCTCCATGAATAACAGGGTTTCGAGATTTGTCTTTTAGTAATCCATTATCGAAATCAATTCTCATTGGAAAATTTAGTTGATAACTATTTGTCATTTCAACATATCTTCCATCTTCTTCATTCATGTATGAGTCTGGCATAGAATCTCCTGAATAAATAGTTAAATCAGGTAGAATAATATATCTGCATTCTGCAATTTTATTTGAAGAGAATTTATACTCAATATAAACAATTGTATTGTCAAAAGTTAAAATTGAAAATTGTCTTTTTTCTGACAACATTTTGTGAATTTCTACATATTCATGAATATTTTCAAATTTTAACATACCAATTTTTTTACAACCAGGAACAAGAGAAGAATCATTAATATAGCTCCAATTTTCTTCTACAGAGAAACCTATACTTTGTAAAAATGAAATACAGTCATTAAGTTCTTTTTCAAGTTGCGTTATTTTCATATTGTCTCTTTTCTTTGTATTTCTGATTGCAATTCTTGTTTTAACTCGTCAGACAAATCTTCATAATTAAGTAGCCCTTTATTTATCATGGATAAATATTTTTTTAATTTATCTTTTGGTTGAGCATCATAATCAGAATATATTTTAGCAATTCGTTTTAATTCTTCTTCATCAGGGTATTCAAAATTTAAGGTAAAATCATTTTCCTTTATCTTTTGAATTTCATTTTCCAATATAGAAACATTATCACCTACACCTGTTATTCGTACCCACATTTTTGAGCGAGTAATTGCGGTAAATAATTCATTTCGATGTTTTCTAATTGTTCCTGCTGTTGTCATACAATTTTGAACACCAACAATATAAACAATAGCAGCTTCATTTCCTTTTGCTCGGAAAATACCAGAAAATGTTATAGATTCATCTTGAAAAAAACTGTCTGCTGAGGTTGTAATACCAGCTATATGAGAATTATATCCATATTTTGTATGCAAATAATTTCTAAAATACCCTGCATATTGTTCTTGTCGTTTTGTTGCCATAACAATAACAAGAATATCACGCATTTTTAATTCATCATTTACAATATTCTGATGTATCTGCTCACAAACCCATTCTGCCTCTTTTGATATATCAGAAAAATGTTGACAAGATATAATATCATTTGGATTATATCTCCTATAAATAGGACTTGAATCTGCCGTTCGTGCTAAAATTACATTTTCTTTTCCTTTTAGTTGTCCTTTTGCAATCTCATACCCGACATCATTCCATAAATGTGGATTATCAAAAAATTGTACAAGTTCTCTTTTCCCTTTGTTCTCTCTATAAATTCCAAATCCTATCGCATGTGCGGATACTATTACTTCTTTCGGATTTCTATAACAAACAGGCAATATGATATCTTTTCTCGGTTCATTTGGCTTATTCTCAAAATTAATATTTTTAAAAGTTTCCTTTATATTTACTGGTGTACCAGTTGTTAAATTCTGTAATTCATCATATGCAATGACAAGGCGCCCATCTTTTTTTAGGACCTTCTGGCATAATTGAAAAAATGAACCTGGTAAATCTTGAGCTTCATCAATAAGAATAATATCATATAAAGGTTTTTCATTACCTATTATTTTTTGTAAAGCATCATTACAAGCATATTCAAAGGGGTCTTCTTCTGTTAAAAAGCTATCACTTTTCGCTTGTTTAAAGTTCATATAAGGAATATTGCAATATTCGCAAATTTCAGAATACAACCCCTCATCACGTAATCCTCCCCAAGCATTTAAAATTCTAACTTTAGACAAATCTGGCTCTCGTTTTGTGTATTCCCAAACAAAACGATTTATGTAACTTAAAAACATAGGTTTCAAAGAACGTGTATTAAAAGTAATCGCAATTCGTAAATCAGAATTTTGAGAATGCAGATAAGCAGCTTTTAATGCAAGAATGATTGTTTTTCCAGATCCCGCTAGCCCCCTAATACGCTGAATTTCAGGAGAAGTTTCAATTACGGCTTTGTTTTGTGCAATATCCAGTGTTGCTATGCTATTTTCAACATCTTTAAGAATTGCACCTTTTGATTCTGTATTCTTAATTTCACGAGTTGAATTTCCTCGTATTTTTGTTGCAACTTGAATAGCAGAGAGCAACAAAGTATATTTATCCGAGTTATTCCAGCTTTGTAATTTTGAATCCAACTTATTTAAGTCACAGACAAATTCGTTTATATTATCACAAACTGTATTAGTACAACTTGGAGCAAATGTATAAACTGATATTTCATATAATCGTTTTCTTTTTGACATAAGATTTGGATTTTTCATAAGTGAAGAATTTATTTCATTGAACAAAAAATCACGCAGTTCTTCACGATTTTTATATTCAGAAGCTGTTCCTTCGTATAAATCAAATACGACTATACTATATGTTGGAGAAACCCATAATGCATCCACACTCACCCCATCTCCAATAATCGGATATCCTAGATATAAAATACCATCATATCTAGCTGCATTATCAGAGAAGTATTTATCCAACTGTCTTTTTGTAGTCGCATTTCTATCTAATGAACCTCTAACAATTTCTAACATACTTTATTCCTCCAAGTAAATGTTTTTCCTTATATCTCTCGGCTTTTATGGCAAGCAAAATATAAAACCTGTTTTTCTTTTGACATGTTTCTTACTAATTGCAATGCTTTTGGAATTTTATCATCATCGAGATTGACAAATGGGTCGTCAAGTATAACAGTAGGCTTCTCTTCTTTAAATAAAGCATCTATCAAGGCCATTCTAGAACAGAAATTTACAATATCTTTATATCCTTCGCTTAAGAATTCGCTTTCACGAAGCATACCATTTTCATCAAGAGAGACTTTTAGATCTGTATCAATGACAAGATTTAAGTTTCCCCCCATCATTTTTACATATTTTGCAAAGTTTTCTTTCATAGGATCACTGTAATTTGCATCCAGCTGTTCTTTTGCTTTTGTAAGAAATTCTTGTGTTTTTAGAAGAATATTATATTCCTCAGATTTATCTTGTTTCCTCTTAGAAAGACTTTCAATTTCGTTTTCAATGTCTTCCTTTTTTTCAGTTTCAGAAAGATTATCATTTATAATTTTTTGATAATTTGCAACATCAGCATTTAAGCCGTTAATCTGATTTACAACATCTGATAAGCTTGTCTGTAACTCTTCTGTTGATTTCTCAGGCTTCGTTAATGAAACAAGAAAATCTATATCATTTTCACTGTTCCCCTCAAAATCTGCTATTTTTTGGTAATTTGAGTTTATCAACTCATCTGCATTTTTTATGTCGTTGAGCTTATTATGTATTTCTTGTACCTGTTCAGCAAACGAAAGTGTTTTCTCAGTTTTATATTGAGAAAGAATGTCACCGAGTTTTTCTTTCATTTCTTTTTGAGAATCGATATTTTTAGAATCTACATTTATTTTTTTTGATAATTCTGAAAATCGATTTAATTTTTCAGTCAAAACTTGAATTGAGGCAGAGACTGCAGTTATATCTTCTGTTTTGCAAAATGTTCTTACAAATGTCTTTAATTCAGATTCATAATCATCTTGTTTTTTACTTTGACTTTTCAGCCATAAATTATAATTGTTTTCTTTTTGAATCAGTGTCGTATACCTATTAAATTCAATACTTATTTTGTTTATCGCTGAAAGTTCTGAGCCTGAATCTTCAGTAAACTTTGAGATGAAAGCTTTATAGTTTTTTTCTTTTATGGAACATTTGTCAGATAATTCAGATAACTTTGTTTCTAAAGTAGCGATTTCATTATTTAAGGAAGAAGTGTCTGAACCCTGATTTTTTGAAACAAGACCGAGTATCATAAATAATACGAAGAAGAAAGCACCTGAAAAGCTTAAAACAATATTCATTTTCAAAATAAATGCGGCAATGTCCAATGCAAGAGCAAAGAAAGCGATCGATAAGAATATAATTCTTTTCGCATTTTTTGGTTTTATTTGTTGCGAAAGCTTCAAGTCAACTTTCTTTGATTGAATATCAGAAGAGATTCTTGAAATTTCGTTTTTTAAGTCCTGTACTTCTGAAACATTAGTGACACATTCATTTATTTTTTCTTCTGAAATATCTGTTCCCGAGAATTTTTGTTTAAGAGAATTATATTCTTCTGATTCTTGAAGAGTTAATTTTCGCTCATTTTCTTCTTGTTTGAATCTTTTAAAATCATTATCCGTTTTTAAACACAAATCAATTTTTTCTTTAGAAGGAATATCTCCTGCAAAATAATTCTTTAACGCTTCATACTGATCTTTTTCAGATTGTGTGACAGAATTATTTTTTATATTAGATTCAACGGTTGTAAATTCCGATGATATTCTATCTATTTTTTCCAATGTCTCTTCATTTGGAAGTTGTCCGTTAAAGAAAGCTAAAAGTTCAGCTTTTATTTGCTTTGCCTTTTCTAAATCATTTTTTAGTTGTTCATAACGCAATTTGCTTTCATATTTTGCATTTAATGCAAGTTGGTCTGTTAAATTATTCTGTTTCTTTTTTGCTTCAGAAATATCTTGTGAGAGTTCAACAAGTTTTTTCTCATATTCTTCATTCTGAAAAATTTTAGCATCGATTTCAGATAATTTTTCTCGACATTCATCAATTCTTCCTTGAATTTGCGCGATTTCACCACCTTTTCCTTTCATTGCTACTAAAACTTTAGATTTATTTTTTAAATTTGAAATTGCCTCATCAAAGTTTGAAACATCAGCATTTTCAATAAGATTGTTTAATTTTGCAGAAATATCACTAGAGCCAGCTGGAGTTTCTTCCAGTGTAACATGAATACTTCTCTCATAAGTTTCTTTATTTACACCAAATAACTCGATTCCAAGATTCTCTGAAAAATCTGATGAAATTTTATTTGTTGTTAAATCACGAAGCTCAAAAGTATCTTCATTTTTCTTTTTTCCGAATATTCTACTAACGATATAATTTTTGTTATTATAGGAAAAAGTTAGACTGCCACCATAAAGTCCACC
This sequence comes from Treponema sp., assembly GCA_017469785.1. Lineage (GTDB taxonomy): Bacteria > Spirochaetota > Spirochaetia > Treponematales > Treponemataceae > Treponema_D. Next base: position 18,748 of record JAFUFU010000025.1, on the reverse strand, counting down.
TTGCCATGGAAGATATTTTTTTAATTCATTGTTCTCTAAAGATTTCGTAGTATGTTCCATTCCATAAAACATTGCTTTTATGAAAACAGAAAGTGTAGTTTTACCCCATCCATTTTCGTAAATATAGGAATTTACCCCACTTTCAAAATCAATTACAAAGTTATGAATTTTTCCAAAATTTATAATATGAGCCTTTATTAATTTCATTACTCCAATCTCCCTGAAAGTGCCTTAATTCCTGTGATTATAATTTTTGATTTTTCGTCATCGGATAAGTCATTTTGAGATTTTACAAGTCGAATAAATTCTCCTTTTAACGAAATATCTCTTTCATATTTTGCATAATCAATTTTAGGTTTTGTATTGTTTTTTACTCTGATAAAATAGAAATTGTATGTAGACTTCAAAGAATCTTGATAGGAATCTTCCTCAATTTCTGTTTCTTCTGATATTTTACCAACTAAATTTACTTGAACAATATCTTTTGACGGAATGCTTTCAACTTTTCTAGATATTGCCGTCATTATTTCGTTATATGACATTGTACCATTAAGGTTTACATATATTTCATGTATTTTTCTTTGAGACATGGGAATAAATTTAGTAGAAAGTTTATCGGTAATATCTAATAGAACGAAACCTTTTTCTCCAAACTCACCTTTACTAAAATCTCTTCCCTCTAAACAACCTGAATAACACCATGAACAGCGAGAATCTAATTTCTCCGTTTTATAATCATGAATATGACCAAGTGCAATGTAGTCTATATTCTTATTGGTCAGATGAGGAAGGGAAATTACAGGTGCGCCATCTTTGGCTTCGTATTCGGCAATTTGCCCGTGCAAAGTAACGATATTAAATTTGCTTGAATCAAGTGCAAGCTGACTATATGAACTTACAGGAATATTCTTTCCGAATTCGTGTCCGTAGATATTTATATTTTCATAAGAATAACAAATCCATTTATCTTTTGAAAATCTTTTTAAATTAGGAATATCTTCATCCATAGCAAAATCAACATCTTCATCATGATTGCCTCGAAGATAAAGAAAATCAATTTCTGGATTCTGGCTGATTATATATGAAATTCTTTTTTTTATGCTTTTTTGTTGAGAAGTTTTTGTATCAAACAAATCTCCTGCAATAATTATTACTCGTACATTGTTTTTCTTTGCAAATTGAACCATACTTGCAAAACTATCAACAATTTCTTTTCTTCGCTCATCAGCTTGTTCTTTTGAAAAATGAGATTCCATTTTTGAATCAGCATGTATGTCTGCACAATGTATTATTCTCATAGCTTGAAATCCTTATCATCAATTATAACACTCAAATAGCTTTCTGTGTAAAAATTTTCTTCCCATTACACTCTCCCCATCCACACCGGTAACTCATTCTTGTTTGCATACGAAAAGCGCTTATTTTCCCCATGCTGGTACACCACTACATGACAGCCCTCGTTTTTCACAGCTTCGCAATCAATCGCTTCCTCAATTGAAGATCCAGCATCCATTGCACAACTCAGTTTCTGATGAAGTCCCTGGTCACTAATCGCAATCATTTTTGTGCAATGAAAAATTGGTGCGATATATTTTCTGATTTCTTCCAATGTTGTCTGAATATTTTCCTCAATTTCTTTGTTTCTGTTCATAAGATAGTCTTCACGGAAAATCCGCCATCGCTGAGAACCATGTAGAAAGCTGCAATCATCATCAAAAGGAAAAAAGCATATTGTCTTTGCATTGAAAGAAAGCTCCCAACTATGCGGAATATTTTCATGATGCAGACGAATGTTTATGCAATCTTCCTTGTTGTTATATTGTGTTTCAAAGTCGTAAAGAAAACAGTCGATTTCCCAGCAGCTCGGGAGTGTCGCATTATGTCGGTATGGAGAACCTTTATTCCAATCCATATTCGGGTACATTTTAGGAAGCCTTGTAAGCACGACTGGCAAAGGATCAACACGTCGTTTAAATTCTTCAAGAAACTCCTGTGCTGAAAGCCCGCTTAAATCGTGGTCAAGATAGTATTCAATGTCACAGCCCATACCAACTCCTTCTCAAACAAACAGCCCATAAGTCCATACGACATTATCATTCTCGTCGTACAGAATCATCGACTTGTAAAATCTCTTTAATGTCGAAAGCGCGTTGACAACAGATTCAAAAGATTTGAAAGTGTCTTTAGCTTCTTCATGAACCTTGCCATTAGCGGTTATAAGTTTCATTCTGAAATACATATCACGCTCCCACCTGTATCGTCCTGAAAAAAGCCATTGCATCCTGCCTATCCGAAAGTCCGCTCACCTGCCCATCGCCAGCTTCAAGAATTTTCCAGTTGCTGTCGGATAGTTCTGCATAGTCTACTGTATAGAAAGGGCTTGGAAGATTTTTGTATTTTTCAATCAGAGATTTTGGAACTTCCGAGGCAAAGTCTGGCTGACCGGAATTCTTGCTGACAGAAATTATATTTCCATTCAGATAGAATACACGCCATTCGTTAGTACGTTCGCCGTATTTTCTCAAATCCACGAATTCTTTGATACAAAATCCACCTGTAAAAAGCTTTCCACGGTATTCACGAAATACTTTAAGCCAATATGAAAAATCTTCTTCAGAAATTGATGAGTCAAAGAATTTCGGAAAATCTGTTCCTTTCTCTGACTTCACGAAATCTTTAATCATAAAACGATTGAACTTTGTCTTTATCTCACTAAGACTGATTTTTGAGTTGTTTTCACATTCTGGATAAACAAGTATTCCGGGAGTATCTTGTTCAATCAGGGGATAAACATTCGGAAAAAGATGCATCATGCGGTATTGCTCTGGATTCGTAATCAGATTAATGTTCCGCTCTAAGAGAAAATTATAAAAACGTTCGTAAAGTTCTGCATTCAGCATCCAGCCACGAAGTACTGCCGAAATTTTTTCTTCCGGTCTCCGATTTAAGCGCAAAATACCATCACGAACAAACTGCTCGTAGTCATAGAAGTAGATTTCAAATCCGTCGACTTCAATAGCAGCTGTATACTCGTTTTGAAAATCAAAGTCCACTTCTTGTAATGAGAAAATATTACATGGAAAAATAATTGCTTGTATCATAAGTCCTCCTAAAATTCCCAGAATTCATCCCGAATATCGTCATCGTAGATAGTCTCATCGACTTCATCATAAAAGTCATATTCAACTTCATCACGGAATTCTTCACGGATGTCATCGTCTTCCATAAGAAGCTCCATGCCCGCCTTATCGAGTCCATCGTCAAGATAAGCATACCCAAGCGAATTATTTTCGTTTCCATAATCAGATGAATGATACTTGTGAGCATAAGACGAATCGCCTCTGCCAGAACCAATGCATACGAGAACGACAATCACAATCAGAACAAGAAATATGAGCATAGACACATCCGCTTGTGTAAGTTGATTCATTATATCACACGGAGAGTGTCATAGAACGACACTAAAGAAAAAATTATTTTTGGTTATATCTGGATTTCGTAATCAACAAAAAAACGCCCCCAGCAAGGAAATCTCCTTACAAGGGGCGTTCACTTTACCAGTCATCATCGGGCATTTCGCCCAATGACAAACATCTTACTTATACAACTCCACCAGCTTCTGCAAGTGAACGAATCTGTCCTTAGCAGCCTGTTCGTTGCGGTCGAAGAGAACCTTAGCTCGCTCTGGGAACTTGCGTGTAAGAGCTGAGTATCGTGTCTCGTTGTTGAGGAATGCCTGGTAAGTTCCGTCGCCTTCTTTTGAAGTGAGGGTGAACGGATTCTTGCCTTCTGCCTTGAGGGCCGGGTTGAAGCTGAAGAGGTTCCCTTCGCAGCATAGCTGCTCGGAGAATCGCTCAAAACCTGTCTCACAGGTTTTGCCCGCCACAGGCGGTCGCTCCCTAAGTAACCGGCCTTTACGGCTGCCTTCATTTCGTCCTGACAGTGGTTCATACCGCCCTTAACACCGTGGAGCTCTCAGGGAGCGTATCCGATGATGAGTGACGGACCGTTGTAAGCCTCTGCTTCCTGGATGTGTCGCAACCTACGGTTGCTAAAAGAGCCTGTGCAGGATTTGCACCGAGGGCAATCTGTCCGACATAGACATAGCCGTAGCTCATAGCGATTTCAGAGAGGGATTTTTTGCCCATCTCTTTACCAGCAGCAGCGAACTGACATACTTCACCGATGTTAGAAGCCTTTGATGCCTGTCCACCTGTATTTCTGGAAGCAAGCTTCCTAGCGTACATCTCTATATCGAATACCATAAAGGGCGTTCAAGTAACGCCGAAAATCAAGGGCGTTCCCCTACGCTTCGCTTCGGGTCAGGCTTTCCGCACTTCCGCTTTCGCTCCATACCGCAAGCGGTACGCCTTCGGCGGTGCTACAATCCTTAACGCTCGGCTAAAACAGAATTTAATTTCAGCCCAAAATATTTGACTTTTCGCCAGTTTCACATTATATTGAAATCGTAAGCAACAATGATTGCTTGCGTGAGCGATGAATAAGGCGTTGTGCCGACAAGCAGTGTCTTAGGAGCTTTACAAGGGTTTGACATTTACCACAAGTCGGATAGGGAAACCGAAAGAAAATGTCTGTCTTTTATCCTGCTCATTCGGGCAGGATTTTTTTGTAGAGGTGACTGTGACAGATATTCAAAATGCATGCCGAGCCTTTAATAATCTTCTACATTTTGAATATGTGTTTTGCCTCGCCAAAAAGAAAACTCTGATAAAAATCAGCCTGCATTTTCAAAAGAAAGATTTTCATCATCTCGCTGGATTGCATTACTTAAAAGACCGCCCGGAATTACGAAGCGACAGGGCAAAAATTTTTGACAAGATTCTGGAAGATGAGTTTTTTGCCGAACGAATTCAAAAATCAGATAACTATCCAAAAATAAAAGACCGTGTTTTTTATCTTTCGAAGCTAGAAGAACTGTTAGACAGCGACGAGACAGTTTTCAAATATAATCGGAATGAGGCGATTTTTTCCCGAATCAACGCAGACTTTTTGCTTAAAAATGCAAATTTTGAGAGAACAATTTTTACTTTTATAAAACTTGAAGACGATGGGAAGTACATCTGTAATTCTTTTTTCCCAGAAAGCGATTATGATTATTCTAAAAATCAAATTTCTTGGAAGGTTATTTCTAAAAAGAAAATTGATTTGGGAACAGGGGAAGAAATCAAAAACATTGATCAAAAACTACCTGTACTGGCTTAATTTTCAAATGAGAATACCATACAGGGGCAAGTAACGCTGAAAAGAAGATACGCCTTGTCCTTGCCTGCAAAACTCGCCTCATTACTCAGAAAAGAAATCTATTTTTATTCAATTCTAAAATCTTTTCAAATTCTTCCACATCTGAAAAAAACATTCCGCCACAATCAGTTTTCATTTTGCAATTGCTACAGGCAGGCAGATATTGAATTTTCCATTGGGAAATTGATTTCACCAAGAATTTTTGATAATTCTCTTCAAATAAACAGTACGGCAAATTGTATATCCATGCTGTAACATCGAAAGAATCAAGATATTTCACAGTTTTTTGTAATTCAGAAGCATAGTCCCGAGGATTTACCCAAAGTTCACTTTTATTTTTATGAGCCTCCGCTGTAAGCTCCATTCCCATAAATGCGACATCCTGTACAAACGGAAGATTTCTCCAAACAAAACGTGCGTATTCTTCAAGACTCCGCCAGTTTAAAGCTGTAAGCACAAATCTCAGTTCGATTAGAGTCTCATATTGAGAAATTTTTATCAGATTTTCAACAACATTGTAAAAAGATTTTGAGCCTGTCATTTTATTGTGAAGTTCATCATAAGGAGCATAAAGAGGAATGCAAAGCTTTACCCGATCCGACCGCAAAATCAGCTCACTCGGTAATATGGAGCCGTTGGTCAGAATCGTAATAAATACTCGTTCTGGTGCTTTCTGCAAAACCTGTTCAATGAATTGCATTTTTAGCATAGGCTCACCGCCCGTAAAGCAAATTCCGTCAAGGTCATCGTAATAAAGATTTTCAATCACTCGTTGTAAAATCAAATCGTTGTCTTGAGAATCAATATCAAGTTTTTGCGGGCACATTATACAATGATGATTACATTTTGAAGTGACAAAAAAAGTCAATTCGCGATTTTCTATTCTGAAAAGCAGATGCTTTTCATCGTTTTCAAGAATCATAATATCGTGGATTTTTTTAGTGTCATCTTTTGACTGAGAAAAAAACTCTACGATTCCAGTTTGTAAATCAATCTTCTTATATTTTTTCTTAGTCGGAATGAGAATAAATGATTTATCACGCATTCGCCCATCTCCTGAATAACGATAATTTTCGCTCGTCCGTACTTTTTATCTGCTCAAAAACGAACTGGAACAATTCTTTTCTGATTCCACAATAAGATTCATATTCTTCACCGGCAATATTCTGAATATACCATTTTTTTATCGGGTCGGCATAGCAGAAAGGACTGTAAACACAATTCTTACATTCTTCATAGTTTTCAAGTCTTCCTTTTTCTAAAATTTCAGCTCTCTTTACATGCATCGTAGCAAGGCAATTTCTGTCATTCACATTACCCATTTTCCAATGCTCGTTTCCCATTTCAGAAATCATTCTGGATTCATCAGAAGGATAAACATCGCCATTCTGCTTTACAATCATGCACATCTGACCAAGCGCACATGGATTCTGCATATCAACGAAGCCGTCATTAAAAGGTGAAAAAATCTTTCGTAAAATAATAGAAAACATTTCTTCACGAAGATTTATTCCATCATTCAGATTTCGATCAATAAGATATAAAATCGCATTTTTGTAAGCGGAAATATAATCTTCAAGTTTGTAGTAGACGCTTTGATTTTTGAACGCGCAGCCATAATTGTTCAACGGACGAATAAAAATCGACTCAAAATGATTCTCAATGTAAGTATCTATGATTTCTGCCATTCTCGGCAGATTCAATGCAGTGATTGTGACAAGTGCCGACGGATAGATTTTATTCTTCCGTGCAAGTTCCACATTCTTTATCAGAGAGTCATAAGTAGAGGCAACATGTGTCGAAGGGCGGTTCCTTTCATGTGCAGATTTCGCTCCATCGAGGGAAGTAGAAATAGCAATCTTAAACTTTCGCAAGATTTTCAGTTCATGAGACGTAAGATTCAGAAGGTTCGTACAAATTACATATTCAATGTTTTTATGATATTTTCGATTTAAGTGCCGTACCCGGCGGACAATAAACTCAATCATATCAAATCTAAGTGACGGCTCTCCACCCTGAAACTCAATCTTTATATTTTTATGAGGAAGCGCAAAAACAAAATCACAGAAAGCAAGAACAGTTTTCAAAGACATATCGTTTTCTTCCGCATTATTTTTACGACTGTTCACCTGACAATAAACACAGCTGCAATTACAAGAAATAGTCGGCACAACCATCAGAAGTAAACTTTCATTTTCGAGGTAAGAATGTTTTGTGCGATATTTTATATCATAAATGCTTTTGACTTCTTTCTCATTATCCTCTTCATAAAGGAAAAAGCGGGATTTTAGGAGAAATTTTGTTTTATCAGAAAGTTTTTCTAGATTTTCTTGAAAAACAGTAAATTCTTCTGGCGAAAGAAAAACATGTTCTCCAGCAGAATTTGTGAGAAGAACTGTATCTGAAAATTTCTCGGAGAAATATTGTGTTTGATGTAAACTCATTTTCTATTCTTCTCCAATAGATTTTTTGAACGGATCAATATGACACAAAATGACATCACAATAAACATTATGCTTATCCACGCAGAAACAGATAATGGTCCTATAAAACCTCGAGATTCATCACCTCGCAAAGACTCGCATACCAATCGTATTATTCCGTATCCTAGAAAGTATGGGAAAATAACAGATTTATTCTTCCTTAGAATTATTTGCAATACAAGAAATAACAGCAGGTTCAAAATAGCTTCAAATAATTGCACAGGAAACCTGTTTGAACCATGAATATAGACAGAACAAAATCCAGCATATTTAATTCCGTAGCAACACCCAGAAAAAAAACAACCAAGCCTTCCGAAAAAATGAACTAATGGTGTTACGAAACAAACTGCAGAAAGAGAATCAGAAAAGGGAAAGTTATAGATTTTTGAAAATAGTAAAATTGAAACAATAGCACCGAATAATCCACCGTAAAAAACGAAGCCTGTTCTTGTAAAAAGTCGTAAAAATCCGAACTTGGAATAATATTTTGGCAAAATTGAGAAATTAATAAGCAAGAACAAAATTTTTCCGCCAATTATGACACCTGATTCCGTAAAGCACATCAACGGAAAAACAAGTTTTTCAGGAAAATCATACTTTTTTGCGAAATAAGACAAAATCAGTGTTCCGACAAAAAATCCTGTTGCGACACAAATCGGATAAATGGGAACAGTTAGGTTTAAAAAGCTGATTTCTGGGAACATTTGCTATATTACCTTCTTGCAAATATAGCAGAAACAGAACTCGTAAGCTTTTCGTTTTCTTCTTCATCTGCAAATGCACATCCATTGCAATCGGAACCACTGTAATGCGAACTATGACTTCCGCTTTTATGAGAGCTATGAGAACTGTGAGAACGATGCGAAGAATGTTTTGCAAAACGCAAAAATCGCTCTGAATCAAAAAAACGTCGCAATATGGAATTGTGATGTCCTGATTCATCAGATGTTATCTCTTCGTCATCAAGTGAAGGTGAACTTTGCCAGTTTTCATTATTTACAGAATCAGAAGCAAACCGAACAGTAGGAATAACTACTGCAAAAAAAGGAATTAATAATTTTGGAAATTTCATAATTTTTATTCTCCCTTATATTTAACTAATCCAATTTTCTCCCACAGTATGGACAATAATGTTTTTCAGCATCATCTTTTTCTTTTGTATTTAATTCAATAAAACCAGAAGAAATAATACCAGTAGGAACTGCAACCAATGCTATGCCGAGAATAGCCATAATCATGCTGATAATTTTTCCGGCTGTTGTGACCGGATAAATATCCCCATATCCAACCGTCGTAAAAGTAGCGACAGCCCACCAAATTCCAGAAAAACCATTTTTAAATACTTCCGGCTGAACAGGCGATTCAATCGTATACATAAAAACCGAAGAAATAAGCATAAGAATGAATACGACAAAAATTGAAGAAATTAATTCCCTTGATTTATTTCTTAAAACATCAAAAACATTCGCCATTGCTTTTGTATATCTGTTCATCTTAAACAACCGAAACAAACGAATAAGTCTGAGTGCACGAAGAATTCTCAAGTCAATTTTTATAAAAAATGGAAAATAAAACGGTAAAATCGCAAATAAGTCTATTAATGCCATAAAAGAAAAAATATATTTTATGGTTGCTATTAATTTTGATTTTTCTGGAAACAATAATGGTGCGGTCCAAAGGCGAAGTAAATATTCAATCGTAAAAATGATGACGGAAATTATTTCAATCCATTTAAATACAGCAGATACTTCTTTTTCAATAGAAAAAGTTTCAAGAAAAATACTAAAGACATTTATGCAGATTAATCCGATTATAAAGTCATCAAAAATTTTACTAGCTATATCTCCATCTTTGCCTTTCTCTATTATTTCAAAAATTCTTTCCTTTATTTGTACACCTTTCATAGTAAACCTCATTTCGATGAAACATACATTTCTTTTACAGTAACAATATTTTCTTCTTTGACGTCAATCATTTTAAGATTTACCTTGTATTTCTTTTCTTGACTGATTTTTTCTATGGTTCCATAGCAAACATAATTTGCAGAAAACTGTTTTCCATAACTGCAAGCTTGTTTATAATCTTTTATTCCACCTGATTTTTTCATTGTTTCTTTATCATTGGAAGGAAGAGATACTATTGTACATTTGTTGCTATTTCTAAAAGCTGTTGTCAAAGAATTCGCTACTTCTCGTCCCTTTGAGTTGATGCTTTCATCTGAATAAAAATCTACTATGAGAATCTGAGTAGTCTTTGATAGTTCTACAGTATTTTCAATAGAGGAAACTAATATAGCAGAGTTTTTCTCCAGTTCACTCAGATTTATGCCAATTTCATTTCGATCATAAGAATATGGATCAGATAGCGTTCTTACAGTAACTATATTAGATGTATAAGTTTTTCCAGATTCTTTTACCACAACATAGAAATTGTATGATGTTGAATATTTTAAATTTTTTGCAATTAAACTCGTTGTCTTTGTGTTATAAAACGATTTTATAATTTTCCCATTTTGGTAAATTTCAATTTCCGCATCTGAAGTTGAAGAAAATCCAGAAAAAGCCCATAAAAGATTTACAGATGCATCAGTTGGATTTCCACTTGAAAGTGTAATCTTCTTTTCAACCTCAGAACTTTGTGATGTTTTACTAGACGATGCAGAAGAACTTCCTGTACTTGAATTGCTATAAGAATCACCATAGCCTCCACTTGATGTTCCGCTCGTATGAGATGTATGAGAATAGTGTTTATTTATTGTTCCACTAGAATGAGATGAATGTGAACGATGCGAACTGTGTGACCGATGAGAACTATGTTTTGCAAATCGTAAAAAACGGTAAGAATCCTGAAATTTTCGCAAAATCGCATGATGTTCGATAGAATTATCTTGAACGACGGATTCATCATCTTTATCATTATTTTGAGCAGGCTCAACTCTTTCAAAATAATCAGCATTCTGAGGAAGCAAGGTCGCTATTGCAGGAATAAGAAAAGAAAACATCTTCATTTTGATTTCTCCTGAGATTTATTATTCATACAAGTTCGTACTAATCTAAAGCCTATATAATTCTCACCAAAATCTCTTTTATGTTTAGAGTAAAACTTTTCTGGGGTCACATATTTTTCAGAGCTTCCATAAAAGCCACCACAAACTATGCGATAATCATCCTCTGCACTGTTCCAACACCATTCGGCTACATTACCAAATATGTCGTAAATACCAATAGAATTTGCAGATTTTTGAGCAATTCTGTGAATTTTTTCATTAGAATTTTCGATATACCATACAATAGAATCTAAATTTGAGTTTGTCCCAAATACATCACGTTTTTCTGCACCAGTTGCTGCCCAATACCATTCTTCTCTCGTCGGAAGTCGATAACCGTTTTTTGAAAAATCAGCTTTTACCTTTTTTCCATTTTTAGATATTTCATATACGGATTCGAATTTTTCTTTCTTACTTAATTCGTTGCAATATTGAATAACTTCAAACCAAGTTTTGTTTACAATCGGAAATCCTACATCATCGGAAGCTTCGGTTTTTGCAATGAAAAAATCATTAACAGTGAACTCTTTTGTTCCAATAAAGAAAGTGCCACCTTTCACATAGATTTCATTATTAGAAAAATATGGCTCATAATTGATATCATCTTCAATTGATGTTAGTAATTGCCTTTGTTTATTACTTAGTCTTATCCCCAGTTTATCAGCAAGTGCAAGAGTAATCTCATCAATCGCTCCAGTGTTTTCATAAAGATATTCAGTTTTTGTATATTCCTTCGATGTTACACTTGCCTTTTGTTCACCAGTCGCAAGGTCTGTAAAATCAGTGCTGATTATATACCCATTGTTTGTTTTTCTAATTTTTGAGAATAGTGCAAACTTAGCTGTCGAAATTTTTCCAAGTTCAATAGCAGTTTCTTCATTTCGCCCCTCATCTTCAGATTCCCGTTGCAGTTTTTTCAAGGCTACTTCCGATTTTGAATCAACAACAATTCTCATTCCAAGATACTCTTGCAAATTTGATTTTAATTTATCTTGTATCTGTCCGCCCAACCAAATTTCTTCAGTTCCAGTTATATTTTCTAGCGCAGGAGAAACAACCTGAACTAAGCTGCCCGAATTGCTCAGAGATTCTACATTTTCTGAATTTTTAGGAACATTCTTAACAGAAGCACAACTTTGTAAAATAACACACAAACCGAGAATAATCTTAAAATTTTTATCTATCAATTTTTTCATGATCATTTATTTTCCTAAAATCTCCGCTAAATCCGTAGATAGTTTTTCACAAAATTTCTCTGCAAGTTTAGGATAAGCCTTTTTTTGAGCTTTTTCCAATTCATAAGCTACGGTTTTATTTTCGAGTCTGTCATTTAGTGAATAAACAGCCTTATATTTTCCATAAAGTTTGAAATCAATTGAAGGAATAATTGAAAGAGGATTTTCACCTATAGAGTTATTTTCTACATCAATATTAGCTATATAATTCGATTTATTCTTATCATCAGATATTATAAAACCATTTTCAGCTAGGATTTTGGAAATTGCAGAAGCAAATATATTTCCATAATCACCTTTTATATCTAAGAAAACAGAACATTTTATCTTTTCGCTTTCAATCAGGCTAGGAAGTTCTATCACGGTTTTGCGTTCCGCAGCATAGAGTTCACCGTTTTTTGGTTGCAATAATCGTGCATAATCAAGAGCTGCTAATAGATTTTCCGCAGGCTCTTCTGCCAATTTGTAGAATTTGCATTTAAAAATAGGCTCTTTTTCAGATAGCGCCTTGTCATAAAAACTATAAAAAACAGATTTCTCATTTTCAATTTCTGGTAAATATTGGTTCCAAGCATCTTCTCTGTTTATATAGGCCACGCAATACCAAGTTTTTTCTTTTTTAGAATAACAAGGATTTGTATATTCAAACCCGCTCAAAGTTGTTGAAGAAGATATTGTCACATTTTCTTCAAGTTTTTGCGAATAATTTGTTTTTCCGTTATATGAATCTGCTTTTGACTCTGCCTGTACTGTTGTTTTTATTTCAGTTTTCAAATATCGGCTTATTTCGGAAATTGCATTTTCTTTCGCAAGTTTTTTTGATTTTCCAAACCCAAGTGCAGAAATATATTCACTTGAGGGATAAACAGCATTTTTGTCATGCATCCATGTAGGAATATTTTCTGTTGCAAATATTGGAGAAACAAACGTTAGCAAAAATATGAAAAGGATGTTCTTTAAATCTCCGCTAAACATACAAAAATTATAGCAGCATTTTTATGATATTTAAAGATAAAAACGGCACTGCCCAAAAGACAGTGCCGTTCGTATTTATGCTAGAGTTTGCCTATTTATTCCAACTCCCCAATCGTAATTCCGACATGCAGCGCAACACCATTCTTTATCGTAAAATCATTACAAACTGAATTCTTCAGTTCATTATAAAAGGGACGTTTCCTGTTACAAATATACGCGTACTTGAAAGTAAAATCATCAATATTATGATTCTGCTTAAACAATCTGATTGTATTTTCTAACTGTTCTATCGCCTTTTGCGTATGCTGCTTTTTACGCTCTTTAAGTTCAACAAAGCAAATCGATTTTTCAGTATGCAACAAACACTCACAAATAGACTCTTCCTTATTGAAAGATTCCATAATCTTCAATTTTTTATCGAGAGGAGCAAAATGATAATTTTCACGATTATTACATTCTACAATAGCATTCCACGAATCTTTTTGATTTTCATCATAATTAATTTCTGCTGGAGGTGCATCGACAAGCCCGAACTCTTTTACAGGTTTTACATCTTCGGAAAATTTAAAAAAATCTACTTGCAAAAGGCCACCTCCAAATCAAGCAATTTAGAAAATCTTTCATTTCCATCCGCTAAAGCTGCATTCAGCAAATTCTCATCAGAAGGGAGATTTTCATACGGTTTGAGAAGTTTTATTGAACCATCTTCTTTTGTCTCATAAATCGAAATTTTTTCACTAGCAACCGCAGATTTCACAGGCACGATTTTTTCTATTCGCTCCGCAGGAACTCCCTTTTTGAGCAGTTCATCAGCTTTTGCGCTCTGAGTTAAATAAGAAAGCATGTAAGGGCTATGCGTTGTAATAATCAACTGATTATGCCCATTTGTGTTCAAGCATTCCAAAAGTTCATACAATACTTTGCCCTGAGATTCGGGATAAAGATTTTGCTCGGGTTCTTCCACTATGTTGATAAAACGAGTATTAAAGAAGAAATGTAACAACATTGATATTTCTTTCTTAAGACTATCGCTAATTTTCTGTCCGTATAACAACTGGTCAAAAAGATTCAATGTTATTCCAGCTGCTTCTTGATTCTCATAATTCTGTGAAAGCCAGTCTTTTATTTGATTTCTCTCATTTACACTTAGACCTTTCAAATTTTCAAGAAAATCTGCTCTAACTGATTCTGTAAGAAATCTTGTAACAAGAGAAAGCGGCGCAACAGACTGAATTCCACTCGAAGAATTCAATATATCAATTTCACCATTATCCGTTAAAACCTTGGTTGAAAGAGCGTGTGAATCATAAACAAGTTTTATATTTGAAATAGGAAGTGTAAAAATTTTTGTTTCGGAATTTTTTCTTGCTTTATTGTATTCTTCTAACAAAACAGACAGCATCAATGGGAGATTTTTTATATTCTCAGCAGAGTCTATGGCAGCAAGCAAATTTCGTTCTGCGGGCACATACATAATTTTCGGGCGATTGTAATTTTTTATCGCTATATCAAAATCTTTTACTAATTCTTGGGAAAAAGCATTATTCTTATAAGTAAAAACAATAGTTTCACCAATATATTGTATTTCTGTTGAATCTGTAAAATATTCTTGCAAGCGTTGCTCAGCACAGTAAGAAACAAAATCTGTATATGGAATCGTTTTTTTCCCTAATGAAGATTTTACATAAGATTTTTCAAGCCATGTCAGTGTTGAATATAATTTCGCAATCGTGCTTTTTCCTGTCGCCTGATTTCCGCAAATTACAGTGACAGGTGTAATTTCCATAAATCCATCATTTTCCGAGAATCCATCTTTTATTGGTCCGAAGTTTTTTACACGTAGTTTTGCCATCTGTAAATATCCTAGTTAACAATAGTTAAAGAACTGCTAAATTATTCTATTAGATATTTAACAAAAGTTAAAGACACAAAAAAACGCCCCCAGCAAGGAAAAATCTCCTCGCAGAGGGCGTTCACTTTTTCTGTCATTGTCGGGCAATCACCGTCACCCTACAATCTAGTTGCTTATTTATACAACTCCACCAACTTCTGCAAGTGAACAAATCTGTCCTTAGCAGCCTGTTCGTTGCGGTCGAAGAGAACCTTCGCGCGCTCCGGGAACTTGCGTGTAAGAGCAGAGTATCGTGTCTCGTTGTTGAGGAATGCCTGGTAGCTTCCGTCGCCTTCTTTTGAAGTGAGGGTGAACGGATTCTTGCCTTCTGCCTTGAGAGCCGGGTTGAAGCTGAAGAGGTTCCAGTAACCAGCCTTAACAGCAGCCTTCATCTCGTCCTGACAGTGGTTCATGCCGCCCTTAACGCCATGAAGTTCACATGGAGCGTATCCGATGATGAGTGACGGGCCATTGTAAGCCTCTGCTTCCTGGATGACTTTGAGAGCCTGAGCCGGGTTAGCACCGAGAGCAATCTGTCCAACGTATACGTAGCCGTAGCTCATAGCGATTTCAGAGAGTGACTTTTTGCCCATCTCTTTACCAGCTGCTGCGAACTGACAGACTTCACCGATGTTAGAAGCCTTTGATGCCTGTCCACCTGTATTTCTGGAAGCAAGCTTCCTAGCGTACATCTCTGTATCGAATACCATAAAGGGCGTTCCCCTCTCTTCGTTCGGGTCAGGCTTTTCGGGGTTCCGTGCTATCGCGCTCCATTGCCTACGGCAACGGCTGACGCCGCCCCTACAATCCTTAACGCTTGGCTTATAAACACAAAAGCCGTATCAACATACGCTGATACGGCTTTACGGAGAATGGAATCTTTTTTTGTGTCTTATTTTATGACAACAGAATAGTTATAGTTGCTACCAGAGTAGGTAACTGTTTGTCCCATTTTGTATTCTTCAAAATAGGTCGCTCCAAATGCAGTATTTGGATTTCCTGATAGTGATGAAATTTGAGAGTTGCTATTTGGTTTTGTAAACGAGCAAACGAAGTCCATTCTATTTGGCGGATTGTTTCGATTTCCGCTCAAATTTCCATCGGGATAATAACATTCACCGTGTATGTTTCCATTGTTGTCAATCTGCAATTTGTGGAAAAGGACAAAAACGCCATTTGTTCTTATTTCAGCAAAAGTATCACAACCTTGCTTTATAAGAGTCGCTAACTCTGCATAAGAATGAGCCTTTTTTCCCATGAATATCACTCCTTAATTTTCAAAGCTGTAGTGCCCCCATGCCGTACAGTGCGACATGGAGCAGCATTCTGTTTAGTACCACCCATACCTATTCTCATCAAATCGGCCGTTCCATTCTACAGGAACTTCAATGGTAAGCTTCTGCGCCTTTTTTCCACTACCACGCTGTACGGTAAATATGAGCGTAGACTGTCCTGGGATTTTTGACAGTTCGCTGGCTGTGACCGTTCTTGTTATGCCGTCAAATTCTTTTAAGCTCATTTGGGTAATCACGTCTTTTTTCTTCAAGCCTTTTGATTCAAATTCTCCTGACACGGCTTTTACCGTTACTACACCTTTTTTTTCCTCAAGCGTTAAATCGTTGATGTTGGCATGTAGTTCTTCCTGCAATGCGGATATATATTTAAAAAGTTCAAGGACGATTTCTTTCTCGTGATTCTCGTGTCTATTAGTTTCCCACTTAAAAACATCATTATAAACAGCTTTTTTCCCTTCAGCATCTGCTTTTTTATACTGACTGAGATATTCCTGCTTTTTCTGGATTACTTCTGATTCAGCAAGATACCTGTATACATATCCGCTTTCGTTGCTATTAAATTTCCATTTTGCATCTTTTGAATCCATATCATTCAGATGAACTAACAAATCGTCAACCGTTCCTAAAATTGGAGCATTTTCTGAGTTTTGAACTATAACATATTTACCGTCTCGTCTTGTGCAACGAAGAGTTTTCGTGTCCAATTTTATACGGTATTTAAAACCGTCTGAGTTATCGAAATTCAGCTTCCGACTGTCAAAATAAATTTGTACATAAGACGCCTTGTTTTTTGCAGCATCCGACTCTTCCGTTGCTTTTTTGTTCTGGTTCAATACATCAACAGTTGCAAAATCAGTTTTTCCTTTGTTCAGAAAATCAATAGAAGAACCAGCATCTTTATATTTCACATTAGTAAAATAATCCCATTCTCCTACATAATCGGATTTTAATATAGCACTTACGGTTCTAGGAGTAAGTGTAAGTGAGTCAATGATTCCTTTCCAGTTGCCTGAATCCAGTTTCTTTATATCAGAAGTCGAAATTCCAGAGAGTGAGAAAGTTCCTGTAATTGTTTTAACGGAATACTCACTACCTGAATAAGAAAACTTATTTGAAACAATTACTTGAACAGGTTTATTGCTTGATGCAATGGTTTTTCCGCTGTCATCTTCTATTCTGAATTGTACATACAAATTTGAACCACCGTCTCTATTTATTGCAGCAAGGTTATTCCATGCCGCAACAGAATATCCAGTTGTTCTACCAGGAAGAAAAATTTTTGCAAAAGGATGTGGGAATCCACCTTCTCTGTTTCTTGGATTGAAATATAGTGAGCCTCTTTTTGCTATAAGACTAAAATCTACCAAGTTATTAACAGATGCATACCATGTACCGACATCAGGCTTATCATAACCTTGAACATCAATAAATTTCACAACAGGAATTGTTTTTGAATCCTTAAACATTGATACTGCCGGCCATGCATAAGGAATATCTGTCCATGTTTTATAATCATAGCGGTTATAAAGCCCCTTTATGATTACTTGTGAAATTACGTCAAATTTTGGACTAAAAGAAAAGTTAACGCTAAAATCATAAGTTGCTGTGCGTGTTTTCATGTCCAAATCACCTTTTTTTATGCTGAATTCGCTTGTGAGTATATCGGCAGGGTGTTCGTTCCAGTAGATTTCGAAATCTTTGCACAGCTCAATCCAGCCGTCATAACGGGAAAACTCATCATACTGTCCCGGACCTGGATTTCCACTATAACCACTAGCCTGTATGTATTCAACCTTGTGATCGTTGGCTCTAAAATATTCCAATTCTCTTTCTACTATAAAACCTTCTAGAATGCTGTTATATCTTTCTTCAGCTTCTTGAGCATCTCCAAGATTTGAGCCAATCGCATCCCAGTAAGTACCAAGTGCAGAGCACCATTTACCCTGTGATTCATACTGCTTCGCTTCTGCAAGAAGTTTGTCATACTGGGCTTTGTCCGCAAATGCGAACGATATTCCCAGAACCAATGCGGCAAAACCCGCAACAATGTTTTTTATTCGTTTCATTTTTACCTCCATTTGAAACTTTTTTTATTTGGCAAGAGCCAAAATTAGTACTAGAATCACAGCTATAAGAATAAGAGCGATTTTAAGTCCTCTTTTAGCTTTCCAGGTAAAGATTTCCAGATGAAACCATTTGTCAGAAATCCAGTTCAACGCTTTCATCACAAAAACTAGGGCTATGAGCGCAAGAATTACTCCGCCGATTACGAGAATTGTGTGCATAATTGCCTCCCGTTGTTTTTTCGTACATATAAACAAAAAGCCCTTGCTGGCAGTACGGTCAATGAAGTGTACACCGGCAAGGGCAATTTTTGAGAAAATCGGAATGTATTTGAAAATTTAGATTGTGTTAAGCAGGTCAGGGCAGAGTTCAGGAATCTGCGAATCTGCGAATCTGCGAATCTGCGAATCTGCGAATCTGCGAATCTGCGAATCTGCGAATCTGCGAATCTGCGAATCTGCGAATCTGCGAATCTGCGAATCTGCGAATCTGCGACT
>JAFUFU010000024.1 GCA_017469785.1 Treponema sp. | reverse complement strand
CGAGAGGCATGGACTTTAGGAATTTGGATGACGATTATTTAGAGGCTATAGTTTCACTTCTAAATAATCGTCCTAGAAAATGTTTGGGGTTAAAGTCACCAATTGAAGTCTATTGTTGCACTTGACTTTGCAATCTACCGACTTTCCCCCTGTCTCCCAGGGATTCCGCATTATAAAAAATTAAGTACTCTTTGAAGGCAATCTTCGCGTTTGTCACACAATCTTTGTTTGTTTTTCAAAGCGATGTTCTTTGATTTTACGATATCAGAAAAATCAACTTGCTTCAGGATGTTCATAACGAATTTGCGGAGCAGCAACTGCACCAGGAGTTCCATACAATGAACGCTATAACAGCGGTGTCGATGCAGTTGACCCTATTGGTCCGTCGCATGGCTATGATTCATACTTATTGGACAGCCCCTACGACACGGAGGTCGGGGGATGCGCCCAGAGAGCCGGAAATATAGGCCGATTACAAAAACATGGTCATATATACTGGCAAATAGATTATGCCATTTTCTTCCCTGAAATCAGCGGTGTGGAGGACAAAGCAGCTTCCGGCGTATTCTTCATACTTTTCCCTGAATTTGTTCAGCGAAGTGAGGGTGTATCTTTTTGTGGATTTGACTTCGATTCCCTGAATGTTGTGGCGGGCTGTGACTTTATTCTTTGTAATCAGAAAATCTACTTCCATGCGGGAAGAGGCATCTTCGTTATCGGATTTTGAATAGAAATAGAGTTTATGGCCGCTTGCAGTAAGCATTTGTGCGGCAATATTTTCAAAAATCATTCCCTCGTTTACTTCAAGTTTTCCGAAAAGAAGCTTCTTGTATATCTCTTCACTTACGATTCCATTTTCATCAAAGGCATGGCTGATTAGAAGTCCTGTGTCCGCAAGGTAGCATTTCAAGCTTGCCCTCGTCATGTTCATTTTTAGTGCGATATTCGGTTCGTCGGCGTTGTAGCAGATGTTCACGATTCTTGAGTCATTCAGCCACATAAAGGCATCATCATAATCACGCATTCTCGCCTCTTTTTTTAGTGAGGAAATCTTGAATTTCTTTTCGTGCTTTGAAAGCTGGGCTGGTATTTCATCAAAAATGGCTTCTGCTTTCAGTTCGGAGCCTTTTGCGTGTTTTTTTATGTCATTGCGGTAAAGCTCAAGAATTTCACGCTTAATCCGGTCAACCCTCTCAAAGTCCTTGGACTCTACATATTCTTTTACAGCCTGGGGCATTCCGCCTACAATCAGGTAAAGCCGGAATAAATCCATTGCCTTTCTGTGCAAGGCCTGTCCCAGCGGAAGTTTCTTTTCAAAAGAGTCCTTCAGGACTGGAAGCAGGCTTTCATTTCCAAGGGCCAGAAGAAATTCCTCAAAATCCATGGGATTTATTTTTAAATGCCTTTCTTCTGACGGAATCAAAATATCCTGGGTATTTTTGCTTATTGAGAGTAGGGAGCCGGTTTCGATGAAGTCATAGCGGCCGTCGGCAACGAGATATTTTATTGCAGCTCTGGCACGGGGGAAAAACTGAACCTCATCAAAAATGAAAAGTGTCTTTCGTTCATAAAGATTTACGGAATAATAGGCAGAAATCCTCAGAAAAAATGTATCCAAGTCAGAAAGGTATTTTTCAAAAATTTCCTTTACTTCATAGGGAGCGGCATAAAAATCTATGAGTATGTATGAATCATATTCATTTTTTGCGAATTCCAGGGCAAGGTAGCTCTTTCCAATTCGCCTGGCTCCATCAATCATGATGGCACACTTGCCTTTTTCTTCGTTTTTCCAATTCAATAGTTCCTGATATGCCTTTCGATACATAAGCGCACCTTTTTGACTATAATTTTTCTGGTTTTCTACACCTTTTTGACTTTAATTTTTGTAATTTTCTACACCTTTTTGAGGTTAATTATATTAAAAATATACACCTTTTTGAGATTATCAGCAAGGAAAATCACCGCTCCATGCAAGAGTTTACTTAATTCTGCATACATAACAATTTTTTAGAAATAAAATGAAAATTCTGCATTGACCAAATATTTTTTATTAGTTAGTATCGGCTAACTAAAATAAGCAGATAATATCAAAGGTTAGAGGTATATAAAAAGTATGGTCAAAATCGCTATTTACGGCAAGGGCGGAATCGGAAAGTCCACCACAACCGCAAATCTTTCGGCGGCCTTAAGCAAAATGGGCTTAAAGGTCATGCAGATTGGCTGTGACCCAAAATCTGACTCTGTAAAAAATCTTTGCAATGGCGAAAAAATCACTTCCGTTCTTGATGTTTTGAGAAGCAAAAAGCCTGAGGAAGTAAAGCTTGAAGATTTGGTTCATACAGGCTATAACGGCGTTCTTTGCGTTGAGGCTGGCGGCCCCACTCCTGGAATCGGCTGTGCAGGCCGGGGAATCATCACTGCTTTTGAAAAACTGGAAGAACTTGAGGCCTTTGAAATCCACAAGCCTGATGTGGTTCTCTACGATGTTCTGGGCGATGTCGTCTGTGGAGGCTTTGCAATGCCAATTCGTAACGGATATGCTGACCATGTTTTTATCGTAACTTCCGGCGAGATGATGGCTCTGTATGCGGCAAACAATATCGTCAGCGCAATCAAGAATTTCGGAAAGCGGGGCTACGCAACCTATGCCGGCGTGATTTTGAATTCCCGCAATGTTGAGAATGAAGTTGAAGTCGTGCAGAAAGCGCTGGATGAAATCGGAGGAGAGATTGTCCAAATCGTTCCAAGAGATGGAACTGTTCAGCTTGCTGAAAATCAGGGAAAGACTGTTGTTGAAGCCTACCCTGACTCTGACATGGCGAAAGTTTACACAGAGCTTGCCAGAAAAGTAATGGAGAAGTGCAATGTGTAACTGTCCGTCTTTTGAAAAAACTCTGCATTATGTTTCCCCTGCCCACGGCGGCTGGGGCGTCATCAGGGTAGCCGCGACCATGCCCGAAAGTCACATGCTTTTTGTCGCTCCTTTTGCCTGCGGCCGTCACGGAGCTTTGGGCGGAATCCTTCACGGAGTTAAAAATCAGGTAAGCTACCTTTATATTGATGAAAGTGACATCGTATCGGGAAATTACGAGCATCTTGTGCCGGACGGAGTGGACGAGCTATTGTCTTCACTTCCCGTGAGGCCCCGCGTAATCATGATTTTCGTTTCCTGTCTGGATGACCTTCTGGGAACTGACCACGAGGCTTTGAACGCGGAGCTTTCAGAAAAACACCCTGACATCCGCTTCATCACCTGCCACATGAATCCTTTCAAGATGGACACAAAGATTCCGCCGATGATTGGACTTCAGAAATCCCTTTTCAGCATCCTTGAAAAATCAGACGTTAAAAAAAATCAAATCAATATGGTGGGAAACAACGCCTCGGTTTCTGAAGTCTGCGAGCTTTTCTCTCTTATGAAAAAAGCCGGCTGGAAAATAAATCACATCGGAAAGACAAAAAAACTTGAGGAATTCCTTGATTTTTCTTCTTCCCGATTAAATCTTGTCCTTTCTCCTACGGCAGGTCTTTCAAGTAAAATCATGGAAAAAGAGCTGGGTATTCCTTTTATGAAGGCTTTTCCAACTTACGATGTAAAGGAAATCGAAAAGACTTACAGGGAACTTGAAAATCTTTTAGGCATAAAATTTGATGATTTTTCCGCTTATAAAAAAAAGGCGGAAGATGCAGTCAAAAAAGCGGCTGAAAAAATCGGGGATTTTCCCGTGGTGATTGACTATCAGGCTGTCCGCCGCCCCTTTACACTGGCAAATGTCCTTTTTGACGCGGGATTCAATGTAAAAATGATTGCTGTTGACGCGGTTCCTGAATTTGAAAAAGAGGCCTGCCAGAAAATCCTTGAAAAAATTCCTGACTTGAAAATCATTGATGCCCTTCATCACGATTCGGTCAAGTTTGAGCATGTGAATGAGGATTGCCTTTCAATCGGATTTTCCATCGGCTATCTCACCAAGTCAAAGCATGTAATTGACTTAATGGAAGACGAGACTCTGTACGGTTTTTATGGCGTTGAGCGGCTTATGGAAATGCTTGTGGATGCTTACGAGCATGAAAATTCAGCAGATGACCTTATCATCAAGGCTGGTATCGTTGTATGAGCAAACTTTGCGTTAATCTTCCCCCTTATTCACCTGATTATTCAGGATGTGCCTCAGCCCTCTTTGAGCTTGGGGGCATGATTGTCCTTCACGATGCTTCCGGCTGCACAGGAAATTATCTCGGCTATGATGAGCCTCGCTGGATGGGCTCAAAATCTTTTGTTTTTTGCTCAGGGCTCCGCCACATGGATGCGATTCTCGGAAACGATAATCTCTTGATTGACAGAATCGTTAAGGCGGCAGAAAGCTTAAAGCCGAAATTCATCGCCCTTTTGGGAAGTCCTGTTCCAATGGTAATCGGTGCGGATTACGAAGGCATCATGCACGAAGTTGAGGAGCGGACTGGAATCCCTTCTTTTGGTTTTGACACCAAGGGACTTGCATACTACGGAAAGGGCATTTCCATGGCGGTAATTTCACTGATAAAAAAATTCTGCCAGAAAGAAGCTGTGCCAGAAACAGAACGAAGCGGAATCAACCTGATTGGAGTTACTCCCCTTGATTTTGGAAACAAGGGATGTGAAAAAGATTTCATCGCTTTTTTTGAGGGTGAAGGAATCACCGTGAACTGCTCTTTTTCCGCCGGTCACTCAATCGAGGCAATAAAAAAATCCGTATTCTCAAAACTTAATCTGGTCGTCTCCCAAAGCGGAATCGAAGTTGCAAAATTCATGGAAAAAAAGTACGGCATCCACTACATAACGGGAACTCCTGTGGGAGATGGGGGAATTATTCTTTCAAAGGTCAAGTCCTTCCTTGAAAAGGGAATCCTTGAAAACGAGGACGGAAGAGAGAAATCTTCTTCCGCTGCAAAAAAAGTGCTTGTCGCAGGAGACCAGATTATTTCCAGGTCAATCTGTCAGGCAGCCTCAAAAATCCACGCCGATTTGGACTTCATCTCCGGTACGATTTTTGATTTCTCAAAGGAAGAAAGCCGGGCAGGAGATATTTTCATTCGGGATGAGACGGAATTCAGAAAAATCGTCAACAGCGGTGAATTTGCGGGAGTCGTGGCAGACCCGCTGGTGGAGGAGCTTTTGACGGAGAGTGCAAAAAAAGGGACTAAATTCTTTCCTCTTCCCAATGTTGCCGTTTCAAGCAAAGTCTGCTGGAAGGACACGATTAATATTCTGGGAAAAGAGATGAGCGCCTTCATCGCCAAAATTACTGTTTAAAAACAGAGGTAGTAAAAACTAAATAAAAAAAGAAAACAGTCAAGGAGAAACTATATGAAAAAAGTTATTCGTCTGAGCATTGCACTTCTTTGTGCTTCTCTTCTTGCCTTTACGGCCTGTAACAAAAAAACGGCCGGAAGCGCAAAGTCAAATGAAACCCACATCGTCACCGATCATGCAGGCCACAATGTAGAGCTTCCCGTAAACATCGAGCGAGTTGTCATCATCTCACCAATGCCTCTTCCGTCAATTTACTGCCTCTACATGGGCGGAACAGACAAATTGGTTGGAATGCACCCGACATCAATGGCTGCCGCTGAGAATTCCTATCTCAAAAATGTCTACCCTGATGTGGTGAATGTTCCCACTGATTTTGTAAAGAACGGTGCCGTCAATGTAGAGGAGCTTTTAAAGCTCAATCCTGATGTCGTCTTCTACCTTGCTTCTGATAAAAATCTTGCCCAGAGCCTTGAAAATGCGGGAATCAACGGCTTTGCTTTTTCAACCTCGATTGCAGACTTTAACACCATCGAGACTTATGCAAACTGGATTCAGAAATTCGGCGAGATTTTCGGAGACACAGGAAGGGCAGATGCAATCATAAAATATGGCCGCGAAATCGAAAAGAAAGTCAGCGAAAGAATTGCCGGCCTCAAAGCTGAAGAAAAGCCCGATGTCCTCATTCTTTACCATTACGACACTACCGGCATGAAAACTTCCGGCGTAAACTTCTACGGCGACTACTGGATTAACGCTTCCGGCGGAAAAAATGTGGCAGGCGATTTGAATGGAATGCCTCAAATCAGCATGGAGCAAGTCTATCAGTGGAATCCGGAATACATTTTCATCACCAATTTCAGCCCGTACCTTGCGGAAGATTTGCTCAATAACAGCATCGAAGGCTATGACTGGAGTCAGGTAAAAGCAGTCAAAAACGGAAAAGTCTACAAAATTCCTCTGGGAATGTACCGCTGGTTCCCGCCAAGCTCTGACACACCTCTCTGCCTCCAGTGGATGAGCCAGATTCTGCATCCTGAGCTTTTCAGCGACATCGACATCAACAAAGAAGTCACTGACTACTTCAAAACTTTCTACGGAGCAGACTTGACTGCTGAAGATTTGAACGCAATCTTCCACCCTGTCCGGGCCGCTTCTGGAAAATAATTGAAAAAGTAAAAAAAATGTTCATTCAGAATAAAAACATTCGCTCGCTTTTTATTTTAATTTCTTTTCTGCTGATTCCCCTTACAGCCCTTATCTGCCTGGGAATCGGCAGATACTCACTCTCACCTTTCCAGATTCTTCAGTCTTTTGCTGATGCGATTGTCGGAGAGGGCGGTGATGTAATGGCAAAAACTGTCATCTTTAAGGTTCGCCTTCCACGCATTCTCCTTGCCCTTTTTGCGGGGGCGGGGCTTGCCTGCTCAGGAACGGCTTTCCAGGGGCTTTTCTCAAATCCTCTTGCCACTCCTGACACTTTGGGAGTTGCCAGCGGTGCTTCTTTCGGGGCAGTGCTAGCCATGATGTTTCACTGGAATCTGATTGGAATTCAGGCTCTTGCCCTTTGCTTTGGCCTTATCTCTTGTTTTTTAACCTGTCAGATAAGCCGGATTAAGGGAAAATCTTCTATTATTATGATTATTTTGTCGGGAATGGTCATTTCCTCGCTTTTTCAGGCCTTGGTCTCCATCGTAAAGTACATGGCTGACCCGGAAGACGAGCTTCCTTCAATCACTTACTGGCTTATGGGAAGCATGTCCAGCGTAACTTACAAAAGTCTGCTGTTTGGCGTGCCTTTCATCATCATCGGACTTTCTGTAATCTGGGCTTTAAAGTGGCGGCTTAACATTCTTTCCCTCAATGAGGACGAGGCAAAATCAATGGGGATGAACATCAAGTACCTGCGGCTTTGCATAATCGTCGCATCTTCATTGATTACGGCTTCGGTGATTTCAATGTGCGGTCAGATTGGCTGGGTGGGACTCTTAATTCCCCACATTTCCAGAATGCTTTTGGGAAGCAACAACAAGACGGTGGTTCCTTTAAGCATTTCTTTCGGTGCGATTTTTATGGCCATAATCGACACCTTTGCCCGGAGTGCCTCATCAGCAGAAATCCCGATTTCGATTCTCACTGCAATAATCGGTGCTCCGGTCTTTATCAGCCTGCTTAGAAAAACAGGAGGAGTTTGGGCATGATATTTCAGGTAAAAAACGGCGGATTTTCCTACGATTCGAGAAGGGTTTTAGATAACATTTCTTTTGAGCTTTCAGACGGCGAGATTCTGTGTGTTTTGGGCTCAAACGGCGTTGGAAAAACGACCCTCTTAAAGTGCATGATGGGCTTACAGAAATGGCATCACGGCGAAACCTTGATTGACGGAAAAAACATCAGTCAGATTCCCCAGAAAGAATTCTGGAAAAAAATCGCCTATGTTCCCCAGGCAAAAAATTCTGCCTTTTCTTTTTCTGCCCTGGATATGGTGACGATGGGGCGCAGCGCACACTTGGGAACTTTCTCCCAGCCCACAAAAGATGACGAAAAAAAAGCCCTTGAAGCCATGGAAGTTTGCGGAATCAGCTGGCTGAAGGATAAACTCTGCACCCAGATGAGTGGCGGCGAGCTTCAGATGGTTTTGATTGCCCGTGCCCTTACCGTAAATCCCCAGATGCTGGTCTTAGACGAGCCTGAGTCTAACCTTGATTTTAAAAATCAGCTTGTAATCCTCAATATAATAGAAAAACTTGCCCGGGAAAAGAATATTTCTGCCATTGTGAACACCCATTTCCCGGCTCACGCAATGAAAATCGGAACCAAGGCTTTGATTTTGAACAAAAATGCCCCGCCGATTTTCGGAAAGACAAGCGAAGTCATCAACGAGGAGAACATGAAAAAAACTTTCAGCGTGCAGGTTCACATAAATGAGTTTGACTTTGATGAGCACCATTATAAGAGCGTAACTCCCCTTTATGTGGTGGGTGCATGAAGCTGATTACATTAATTGGCTGGGGCATACCATAAGAAGATTACTTTATATGTAATGGAGGCACAGAAAAAAATCCCCCTGATTCTTAAGTTATGTCAAACTTCAAAATCTTATTGACCAAAGATAATCCTATTGCTATAATGTTTCTATAAATAGTAACACGAGGATTTTATGACTGGCTCACATTCAGATAATGGATTTTTTGATAATTTCGGCGGAAAATATGTTGCGGAAGTGCTTCGCCGCCCGCTGGACGAACTTGAAGTAGCTTTCCGAGAGGCAATGGCAGACAAGGCCTTTACCGACGAGCTTGAAATCATTCGCCGTGACTACATTGGCCGGGAAACGCCCCTTTACTTTGCCCCCACGGCAACAAAACTTTTGGGCGGCGCTCAGATTTACATCAAGCTTGAGGGGCTTGCAAACACAGGCGCCCACAAAATCAACAACGCCATCGGCCAGTGCCTGCTTGCCAAACGCATGGGAAAAAAGCGAATCATCGCCGAAACCGGGGCAGGTCAGCACGGCCTTGCAACTGCCGCCGCCTGTGCAAAACTGGGCCTTGACTGCACGATTTACATGGGCGAAGTTGATGTTCGCCGTCAGCAGCCAAATGTGGCGGCAATGGAATTGTACGGGGCAAAAGTTCACCCGGTCACAAGCGGAAGCCGCACATTAAAGGATGCCGTAAACGAAGCCATGCGGGACTGGGCTGCAAATCCTGACACAACCCACTATGTTTTAGGCTCTGCCTTGGGCCCGGCTCCTTTCCCTGACATCGTGCGGGAATTCCAGAGCGTAATCGGCCGTGAAGTCAAAAAGCAGGCCGCCGAGCGTGGAATCAAAATCGGAGCCATGGTCGCCTGTGTTGGCGGCGGCTCAAACTCAATCGGCTTTTTCGAGCCCTTTATCAACGAAAAATCTCCCCGCCTTATCGGAGCAGAGGCAGGCGGAATCGGCCCTAATGTGGGCGAAAATGCCAGCCGCATGACGGGAAATGCCGCCCGTGACGGAATCATGCAGGGCTACAAGAGCCGCTTCCTTCTGGACGAGGACGGACAGGCTCTTCCCACCCGCTCAATTTCAGCAGGCCTCGATTACTGCGGAATCGGCCCCCAGCTGGCAGCCCTGGGCAGGAGCGGCCGGGTCGAATTCACTTCAATCCTTGACAAAGATGCCCTTGAAGCCGTCTCTTTCTTCGCCAAAAACGAGGGAATCCTCTTCGCGCTGGAAAGTGCCCACGCGGGAGCGGCGGCAATGAAAATCGCAAAGGAAATCCCAAGCGATCAGGCAGTCATAATCAACATGAGCGGACGGGGCGACAAAGATGTCTTCATCACAAGCCCGGTTTTCCGCCCCGCAGAATGGCTGGACTTCCTCCACGCGGAAATCGAACGCCTTGAAGGAGGAAAGGATATTCATGATGCGAAGTCAATGCAGAAATAAGCGAGGCGAGTTTTCGCAGAAAACTCGTCAGGAAGGCGAGAGCTTTCCGAATATACATGATGCGAAGGTTATGGGAGATGTAAAATGAATAAAATTAAATTGATGAGCCATCTTGTTGCCGGATATCCCACTGATGAACTTTCATTGGAAGCAGCCCGAGCCCTTGTTCGGGGTGGAACTGATATCCTGGAAATCCAGCTTCCTTTTTCTGATCCCAGCGCAGACGGGCCGGCAATCCAGACGGCATGCACCGAAGTCTTGAGTCGGAATTATCGCACGGCAGACGGTCTTCGCTTCATTGCCCAGATTCATTCTGAATTTCCAGAGCTTCCGATTTACATTATGAGTTATGGAAGCCTTATCTACACGCCGGGCATTCCTGAATTCTGCAAAAAAGCCGCCGCCACAGGAGTCAAGGGCATGATTATCCCGGATCTTCCCTTTGATTTTGATGAGGGCCTCACCGCTGCCTGCATTGAAAACGGCATGGTGAACATTCCGGTCGCTGCCCCCTCGATGAGCGGAGAACGGCTGAAAAAACTGGCACATGCAGGCTTCCCGTACATTTATGCGGCTCTCCGCGTGGGAATCACCGGCACAGACACAAAAATCGATCAGAATACCCTCGATTTCCTTAAAAAAGTGAGCGAAGGCGGCTCAAAAGTCTACGGCGGATTCGGCATATCAAATGGGGAGCAGGCGAAGGCCCTCGCCTCGTCCGTTGAGGCCATCGTCGCGGGAAGCGTTTTTGTCCGCCTGATTAGCGAAAATAAAAACGATATAAAAAAACTTGCAGCCGCTGTGGAAGCAAAAGCGCGTGAACTGACAAATTCATAAGAAAATACAAATCTTATTGAAATTATTTTAATTTTTTCACTAAAAAACTCGCATTTCTAGAGGATTCGGGTTAAAATGTATAGCATGGAATCCTCTGAAGTTGAACTTTTTGGTCGAAAAACATTTTTCATTGCACCTGACACGTCTCTGATTCCCAAGTCATACTTGGAAGAATTCATGCTTCGTGGTTATCAGGCGTATATCATCAACGATGATTATGTTTGCCCGATGCAGACGAAAGTCCGTGAAATCATACGGCTTTACCCTCAGTCAATTCTTTACTTTAACATTGATTCATCCATTGATGGCATTGACTGGAAATCCTACATCCGGGAACTCCGTGAATTCGTCGGGAACGACGCTCTTATCGGAATTTTCTATCTTGTCCGGCAAAATCCACAGGAAGAAGCCGAAATCAAGCGCCTCTACCTCGATGATATTCATGTGGGCGCAGGGTGTTTTGCGCTTTCTGCCCGTGATCACAATAATTTTGACTCCATTCTTTCTGTTCTGGAGCAGACCGGAGCAAAGGGGCGCCGAAATCTTGTCCGCGCATCTTGCGATTCTTCAAGCACCGTAAGCTTTGAGCACAAAGGCATACGCTGTACGGCCAATCTTCTTGATGTGAATGTCTCCTATTTCCGCTGTGATCTCCGTGCTGATACCGAAAAACTTGAGATTTTTGAAAAGCTCCGTGATGTGAGTCTCTCTGTAAACGGCTCAGCATTCAAGAGCGATGCGGTTCTCATCATGAAGCGAACCATGCATGACAAAACCCTCTGTATTTTTATGTTCATCAAACGGGATGACAGCCCTGATTTGGATACTGAAACAGAAAAATTCTTGAACCAAAAAATTTATCAGATTGTCTTGAATGAAAACTCTGAGAAGCTTCAGGTTGCGTTCCGGGCCGCTGAAAAATAAAAAAGGAGATGTAAAAAAGTGTTTGGTATAAAAGGAAAAATTAATCTTGCTTTTTTAAGCGTCATTATCTTAGCCAGTGCGGGGATTACAATTTTTTCTTATCGAAAATCTTCTGCCGAATTAAAGACGGCTGTTGATACTGGAAACATGTCTTTGGCGCGGGCTACGGCTTCTGACGTTTTTAATGTAAATGACAGGGAATTCAAACAGCTTCAGGCTTTGAGCAAACTGAGCGTTATTCGCGATCCTGATGTTGATCTTCATGAAAAATGGAAACTTATAAACAGCTGTATCACTGATGTTGACGGCTACATCGGTATGGCAATCTATGATGAGAACGGTGTCGGATGGACAACCACTGAAAAATACACCGACTTGCATGAGCGTGAATACCTGCAGGTTTCAATGGGCGGTGAGCAGTGCATCATGGATCCTAACTGGTCAGCGATAAACGGACAGCTCTCAACGTTTTACGCTGTTCCTGTATACGACGAAGACGGCGAGCAGATTGCAGAGGTTGTTTCTGTTTTGGATTCAACAGAATTGTGCCGAACGGTCGAGAACATAACGGTTGGTATTTATGACCATCCTTTTGTTATCAATGTCCGAACCGGAAAATACGTTGCGACTTATGATGTTGACCCTGTAATCGAAGGAAAGTCTGTCTATGATGGAATTTCTGATGGTTTCAAGAGTATCGTTGACAGAATCTGCAATGGCGAGGATGTCGGAACTGATGTCTACTATGATTAGCTCGTTGGAGAGAAATATTCTGTTGCATATTACCCGGTATATGATTCTGATTGGGTCGTAATTTGCCGTGCCCCGTATTCAGATTTCTACAGTGGAATTTCCGAGCTGTTTTACAGCATGGTGATTATTGCCCTTATAGCTCTAGTCATTGCCTTTATCGTCGGCATGTTTGTTGTAAATGTTGCAATCAAACCTCTGAACAATGTAGGCGTGGCTATCAAAGAAATTGCAAGCGGTGACGCGGATTTGACGCGACGCTTGAAGGTCGGAACTCAAGATGAAATCGGTCATCTTGCTTCTGGTTTCAATGACTTCACCGAGAAATTGCATTCAATCGTTTCCGAGCTCAAGGATTCAAAAGATGATTTGCACTTGTACGGCGAGCAGCTTGGTGCAATGGTACAGGATAACGCTGATTTCCTTGGAAAAATGGTCGACTCCATAAAAGGTGTAAACGAGGAAATCTCAAATCAGCATAACAAGGTCGATGATTCGGTTGGAGCTGCTGACACGATTTCTCAGGCTGTCGAGACTTTGCGCGATTTGCTCCAGAAACAGGAGCAGGGTGTTGAGCAGGCTTCTACTGCTGTTACTCAGATGATTGGAAATATTACGTCAGTTTCAAATTCTGTTGAAAAAATGGCTGTTGAATTTACTAATCTCCAGAATGATGTTGATAAGGGTATCGCACAGCAGCATGAAGTCAACATTCAGATTCAGGAAATCGAATCTCAGTCAAAAATGCTTAACGAGGCAAACAAAGTCATCTCGTCAATCGCTTCTGAGACAAACCTTCTTGCTATGAATGCGGCAATCGAGGCGGCCCATGCTGGCGACGCTGGAAAGGGATTTGCTGTCGTCGCAGATGAAATTCGCAAGCTGTCTGAAACTTCAGCGGCCGAGTCAAAAAAGATTTCAGCTCAGCTTAAAGGTATCCTTGGTGCGATTTCCGGCGTTGTCGATGCCTCAAGCCTCTCTGATCGGTCATTTACAGCCGTTGCCGACAAAATTCAGGGTACGGGTAATCTTGTACGTGAAATCAAGCTTGCAATGGAAGAGCAGTCACAGGGCTCAAAACAGATTGGCGAGGCTTTGAGCTATATGAACGATGCTACGGCGCAGGTCCGTACGGCTTCTGATGGCGTTGATAAATCGCGACAGGGTATTGTCAGCAATATTGACAGCCTTAAAATGTCATCTGATGTAGTCAAGAATCAGGTTGAGAGTATGTCCGGAAATATCAAAAAGATGGAAGAGTCCGACAACTCTCTTCTGAATATCACTACATCGATTAACGGTTCAATTTACCGTATCGGAAGCCAGATTGATCAATTCAAAGTGTAAACAATAAATAATGCTTCATTCGGGGCATTTATTTTCCAAAGATTGTTTTCACAAGTTCGTTTACGCTGCTCACTTTTTGGGCAGCGTCTTCTTTTTCCGGGGCCACAATCTGGGTGAAGCCCAGGTCCCGGGCAGTTTTGATTCGTTGCTTTAATCGCGGGACAGGACGGATTTCTCCTGCAAGGCTCAGTTCTCCCAAAATCACATTGTTTTCCGAGAGCGGAATGTCTGTTCGTGCCGAGTATAGGGCCGCTGCCAGAGCTGCATCAATGGCGCTTTCCGTAAGCTTTACGCCGCCGGCCACGTTCACATACAAATCCTGGTCAGAGAATTTCAGCTTCGTCTTTTTTTCGAGGACGGCCGCCACTCTTGCGACCCGGTTTGAATCGATTTTTTCTGAATAGACCCTGCTGACGTTTGCTTTCGCCGGTACTGTTAAAGCCTGAATCTCGACCAAAAAGGCCCTGCTTCCCTCAAAAACGCAGGAATTTGCGATTCCCGATGGAATAGAGCTGCTTCTCTTTGTGATGAACATTGTGCTGGGGTCGCCCACGCCTTCAAGTCCGTCTTCCGTCATGGCAAAAATTCCCAGCTCGTCCACGCTTCCGAAGCGGTTTTTGATTGCCCTGAGGAAGCGCACTTCGTCATCGTTTCGCTCAAAAGACACCACGGTGTCGACCATGTGCTCAAGGCTTTTTGGACCTGCAATCGCGCCTTCCTTTGTGACATGGGCGCTCATCACAAGCACGCTGTCCCTTTCTTTTACCCAGCCGATTAATTCATTTGCGCAGTATTTGAGCTGATTCACCGTTCCCGGTACGATTCCAGCTTCAACAGAATAGACAGTTTGGATTGAGTCTATGATGACGAAAAGGGGATTCAAGGCGGTGAGCGCGTCTTTTATATCCTCGAGGCGCATGGTACAGAGAATTTCGATTCCCGTAGTGTCGAGTTTCAGGCGGTCTGCCCTGCCTTTAATCTGTCCTGCGCTTTCCTCGCCAGAAACGTAAAGAATCTTTCCGCCACACTTCTTGTGAATCGCGGCGCAGGCCTGAATCATGAGCGTTGACTTTCCGATTCCAGGCTCTCCTCCGATAAGGATTGCGCTTCGTTTCATGGCACCGCCGCCAAGTACCCTGTCAAATTCAGCGATTCCGGTTTCAATCCGTGAATTTTCTTGGGCAGAAACCTGGGAAAGCGGGAGAGGCTTTGATTTTTCAGTTACCGCGCTCCCGAATGCCGCTGCCGTAGAATTGGGATCCAGAAGTGCTTCTTCAAGAGTGTTCCATTGACCGCATTGAGGGCAGCGTCCCAGCCAGCGGGGCTGAGAATACCCGCATTCGGTACATTTATAGACCGTAATTTTTGTTTTTTTTGCCATATATTCTCCATTTAGTCGACGCGAATGAAAACATCGTTAGGCAGGCAGGCCGCCCAGTCGTTTTCGCCTGAGACTGCGCCGGTGTGTACGCATATTTTATTTTTGCAGGGTGAGTCCTTGAAAAAAGCCCGCCCGTCTTGAATTTCAATCACTGATTTTCCGATTGCTCCGTCGATTTCCAGCAATCTGTTCTGGGCGAGGGAAAAAGCATATTCTTTTTCGCCGCTGGTGATTATAAGCACGGATTTTGCTGGCCCAGTCCTGCCCAAGAGCATAAATGATGCTACCGTAACGGCAATGAAGATAAAAAGTATGAAAAAATCCATAAAACTGAAAAGAAGAGTTAATGGAGATTTTGGAGAAAATTGAGATTTCTTAGGGAAAAAACTTGACAATCTTATCTGCATGGATTATATTTAAACCAGCTTGTAAAAAGCTGATAAACTCTCTCCGATGTCCAGCTTGCTGGACGGCAAGGCATTCTTAAAGTGTTACTTCAGGAATGCCTTGTTTTTTTTGTTTATAATTATTCTTTTGCGTTGGAAACAGATTTTGTTATCCATGAGTTTCCGCCAATTACAGACCCCTTGCCGATAACGGTGTCGCCTCCAAGAATCGTTGCGTTTGCGTATATTGTCACGTCATCTTCAATTGTGGGGTGTCTTTTTGTGT
Organism: Treponema sp.; assembly: GCA_017469785.1. Lineage (GTDB taxonomy): Bacteria > Spirochaetota > Spirochaetia > Treponematales > Treponemataceae > Treponema_D. The sequence continues at coordinate 46,993 of JAFUFU010000024.1, read as the reverse complement.
TTTTCAAGGACTTTTTGACGCTTAGCGCGCCTAGAGTGACGCCCTGATAAATTTTTACGTTTTTCCCGATTATCGTTGTTTCGCCTATGACAACTCCTGTCCCGTGATCAATAAAAAATCCTTCGCCGATTTCGGCTCCGGGATGAATGTCGATGCCGGTCTTTCCATGCACATGCTCGCTCATAATTCTCGGGATGACAGGAACTCCGCACTTGTGAAGGAAATGCGCGATTCTGTAAACGGTTATCGCCTGCAGACCGGGGTACGAAACGATTACCTCATCGCCGCTCTTTGCCGCAGGATCGCCGTTAAAAGCCGCAATGGCATCCAGGCGCGCGAGTCTTCGGATTTCAGGAATTGCCTCAATCAGGGCGATAGATGTTTTTTCTGCAAGCTCAAAGCAGTGTGAGTTTCTGACCTGAGATTTTTCGTCGTATTGGATTGATTTATATACAAGAGCCTTTTCAATTTCTTTTGTAAGGAGCACGATGATTCGGTTGACACGCTGTCCTGTTATGTAGCGCACGTTTCCTGAATCAAGTTCTTCTGCTGTTCTGTAACCGGGAAAAATAAGGCTCTGTATGTCGCTGAGCACAGAAACTACGTTTTCCCTGTTTGGAAAATTTTCGTTACCAGACTTGTTAATGCCGCCATCCCGCTCGTAGGAATCCAAGATGTTGTCAATCAATACATCGATACTCATCATATGCCTCGTTGTTTTTTTCGCAGCAATCGGCGGGCGTCGTGCTGCAAGAAGTTTCGTTTTTATATCCGACGCGAGAAGACTATCATAAAAAAAAATAAAATACTATAGAAAGAATCAAACATTTTTTGCTTTTTTATTGTTTTTCTTAGCATATTCTCTTGACAGATTTTTCTATGTCAGATATATTTTCTGAACACATCTTTGTGTGCTCTTGTAGCTCAGTTGGTAGAGCACAGCATTGGTAGTGCTGAGGTCAGCGGTCCGATTCCGCTCGGGAGCTATAAATTCTAAATATTTTAGGAGAAATAAAATGGGTAGCAAAAAAAAGACAGCGATTGATATTATTGCTCTTCAGTGTACGGAATGCAAACGCAAGAATTACACAACTACAAAAAACCGCAAGAATATCCAGGGTAAGCTTGAGAAAAATAAATATTGCCCCTTCTGTCGCAAAGAAATTTTGCATAAAGAAACAAAAGCAAAATAATTCAGCAATTTAGAAAAATGCCGCTTGTGCTGTAAGGCGGATACGGTGTTTTTCTTTATATATAGGCCTGTAGTTCAGTTGGTAGAGCATCGGTCTCCAAAACCGAGTGTCGCGGGTTCGAGTCCTGCCGGGCCTGATACTTTAAGGTGAGGCTTTTGTATAAAAGCCTTTTTGTTTATTGAGGGTTGTTATGGCAAAAGTTTTCGGATTTTTTAAAGAGTGTGGCGTTGAGCTTAAAAAAGTTACCTGGCCTACTCGGGATGATGTTGTTTCGTCTGTAAAAGTTGTGCTTGTTTCTACAATCGTTATTGCTGTTATCCTTGGTGCTCTTGATTTTCTGTTCAGCGCCGGAATGAGCCTTATTTTTAAGGCTTAGGGGCGTTGTATGGCAAAAGGCTGGTACATCGTTCATACTTATACAGGTTACGAAAATAAAATCGAGCGTACGATTCGCACAAAAATTGAAGAAGGCGAAATTGATTCCTCGGTAGTTTCTGATGTCAAGGTTCCTGTTGAGGAAGTTATCGAAATAAAAGACGGAAAAAAACGCTCTCGTAAAAATAAATTTCTTCCTGGTTACATCATGCTTGAAATGGATTTGCCTGATATTGGTTGGAAGGCTATCTGTTCTTCAATCCGTGGCATTCAGGGTGTTACTGGTTTTGTAGGTACGAATCCAACTCAGCGCCCTCGTCCTATCTCTGCTGACGAAGCGCGCAATATCCTTATGAAGTCGGGTGATATCAAGGGTGAAAAGGCTGTCAGAATCAAGCAAGCTTATGCTATCGGTGATCAGGTTAAGATTAACGAAGGGCCGTTTGCTTCATTCAGTGGCTCAGTGGAAGAAATTTATCCAGACAAGAGTAAGCTTCGCGTTATGGTTCAGATTTTTGGTCGGGCAACGCCGGTTGAAGTTGACATCACGCAGGTTGAAAAATTGATTCAGTAGCAAAACAAAAGTTGCATCTTCATTGATGCGCTTTTTTATTTTGGGAGGGGCGCAGGTCCGTTGGACAAAGGCGCTCCGCTAGAGGATGCTTGCTTACTTGAGCTCGCATTACTCACCACCAACAAAGGAGCTATAAAATGGCTACAAAAAAAATCGTTGAAGTGTTCAAAATTCAAGCACCAGCTGGAGCTGCAACTCCTGCTCCGCCGATTGGACCTGCTTTGGGACCTAAGGGTGTTTCAGCTCCACAGTTCTGTCAGCAGTTCAATGAACGCACAAAGAACATGGAAAAAGGTTTGGTTATCCCGGCTGTCATCACAGTTTATCAGGATAAATCATTCACTTTCGTTCTCAAAACTCCACCGGCTGCTGTTCTTATCAAGAAAGCGCTTAAGCTTGAGAAGGGTTCAGGAAACCCGCTTCGTGACAAGGTTGGCAAACTTACACAGGCTCAGCTTGAAGAAATTGCAAAGACAAAGATGCCTGATGTTAATGCAAACGACCTTGAGGCTGCTAAAAAAATCATCGCTGGAACAGCTCGCTCAATGGGCGTAGAAGTGGAGGCTAACTAATGAAACACGGTAAGAAATATACTGATGCCCTCAAAAAGTTTGACGCAACTCAGTCGTACGATGTTGAGAAGGCATGTCAGATTGTAAAAGACATTCACTTCGCAAAATTCGACGAAACTGTAGAACTCCATGTTGCTCTCCGCCTTGGTAAGAGCCAGACTGTTCGTGATACCTTGGTTTTTCCAAACCAGTTCACTGCAGAAAAGAAGGTTCTCGTATTCTGTTCTGAAGAGCGCGTAAAAGAAGCTCTTGACGCTGGTGCTGCTTATGCTGGCGCGGCAGAATATATCGATAAAGTTAAGGGTGGCTGGCTTGATTTCGATATCGCAGTTGCAACCCCTGACATGATGAAAGATGTTGGTCGTCTTGGTATGGTTTTGGGCCGCAAAGGTCTTATGCCGAACCCAAAGACTGGCACTGTTACAAACGATATCGTTTCTGCAATCAACGAACTCAAAAAGGGTCGTACAGAATTCCGTGCAGACAAAACAGGTATTATCCATATTGCTGTTGGTAAGGTTTCTATGGATTCTGCAAAAGTTGCAGAGAACGTAAAAACTCTCCTTGCTGAATTGGATCGCAAAAAGCCTGTAGATGCTAAGGCTGATTTCGTTCGCTCTGTATCAGTAAGCTCTTCAATGGGACCTGGTGTTTGGGTAGATGTTAAGGAGGAGGCATAATTTATGGCTATCTTGGCAAAATCTGTCCAGCCTGCAAAAACTCAGGCTATCGAAGAAACAAAAAAAGTTTTTGCTGAATATAATGACTTTATCTTCACTGAGTATCGTGGTTTGACTGTTGAGCAGATTACAGCTCTCCGAAACAAACTTCGTGAGCATGAAGCTCCTCTTAAAGTCGTCAAAAACAATTTCGCAAAAGTTGCTTTTGAAGAACTCAAAATCGAAAATGTTGCCGACTATCTCAAAGGCCCGACAGCGGTTGTTATGGCAAAAGAAGACAGCAACGAGGCTGCAAAAGTCCTTTTCGATTTTGCAAAAGATAATCAGGCTCTTGTTATCAAGGGTGGTTATATCGGCAATGAGATTTACGATCAGGCTAAAATCGAAGCTTATTCAAAAGTTCCGGGCAAAAAACAGCTTATCGCAATGCTCATGTCTACAATCAATGGTCCTGTACAGAAGCTCGCTGCTACTTTGCAGGCGTATGTTGATAAAAAATCAGCAGAAGGTGCAAACTAATACAGCCCTTTAGCTGGGGCAGAGTCAGGCTTCATTTGCTGTCGACTGTCTCTGCAACAAATATTTTGGGAACTTTAGCCCTGAGCTTTTTGTTCCCGCAATTTGCGGAATACGCATTTCAGTTTGATTTGCCCGCAAAATAAAAACCCGTTCAATCAAAAAGATTGAACATGCCTATTTAGGAGAAGATAATATGGCAGCTCTCACAAATGATCAGATTCTTGATGCAATCGCTTCAATGACAGTTCTCGAAGCTTCAGAACTTGTTAAAGCAATGGAAGAAAAATTCGGCGTTACAGCAGCAGTAGCAGTTGCCGCAGCTCCTGGAGCAGCAGCTGGTGGTGCAGCAGCTGAAGAGCAGGATGAATTCACTGTTACGCTCGAGTCATTCGATGCAGCCAAAAAGATTCCTGTTATCAAGGCAGTTCGCGAAGCTACAGGTCTCGGCTTGGGTGAAGCAAAAGCTCTCGTTGAAGGTGCTCCAAAAGTACTCAAAGAGGGTGTCTCTAAGGCTGACGCTGACGAGCTCATCAAGAAAATCGAAGAGGCTGGTGGTAAGGCTTCTAAGAAATAATGAAGATTTGGCTGTATAGCTGAAAATCTTTATAATGGAAAGCTATAAGTTTTCCGACCCCGATAAGGCTTATGTGCAAGGTTTGTTTTCTTTAGCACATAAGCTTTTATGCGTTTATTTATGTAACAGACATTGCCGCCTGGTGATGTGTTTTTATATCAGAAAAGTTTCTGACAAATCGCTTTTCTGTTTCTGTGCTGTCCTTGTTTTCTTGTATGTCATACAGATAAATATTGTGATGTAGCAGACGGATGAAGCAATTTCCCTCTAGGAGTGACTGAATGTTCGCGAAGAGCAGAACAATCAACCGTCAGTATTATGGTAGGGATATCCATAACTTCATGGAAATTCCAAACCTCATCGACATCCAGACATCGTCTTACGAAACCTTCCTTCAGAAAGACAGATTAGACCGAAAAGAACCATTGCTCAACGAAGGCTTGCAGGAAGCATTTACTTCTACATTCCCGATTGAAAGCCCCGATGGTGAGATGACTCTCGAATATGAGTTCTATGAGCTCGATGAAGAGAACATCAAATTCTCTGAACTTGAATGCAAACAGAAAGGACAGACTTATGCTGTTCCTCTCAAGGCAAGAATCAACCTCAACTTCCTCAAGTCAGGCGCAATCTTGCAGAAAGATATTTATATGGGCGATATTCCGCTCATGACAGACCGAGGTACGTTCATCATCAATGGTGCTGAGCGTGTCGTCGTTTCCCAGATTCACCGTTCGCCTGGCGTAATTTTTAACCACGAGAAGGGTGTTTGGTCAAGCCGAATCATTCCGTATCGTGGCTCTTGGCTTGAATTTGAAATCGATCAGAAAAAAGAGCTTATTTACGCAAAAATTGACCGAAAAAAGAAGATTCTCGGTACTATTTTCTTGCGCGCTTTGGGTTATTCTTCTCGTGAAGAAATTATCCGTTGTTTCTATCAGACTGAGAGTGTCGCAGTAGATGAGAATTCAAAAGACTCTCTCGTGGACAAAGTTCTTGCTTCAGCAGTAGTCGTAAAAGATGGTGATGAAGAAAAGAAACTTTTCCGTGCGGGAACAAAACTCCATCCTCACGACATCGATGATTTACTCGCTCAGAATATCAAGGAAATTTGCGTAATTAAATTTGATGCCCGCAAAAATCCGGATGACAAGGACGAGGAAAATCCTTCTCTCGACAGCGAGATGATTATCAACTGTTTCGAGCGAGAGGATATCAAATACACAAAAGAGGGCGCAGAGAATGAGGAGCCTACAAAAGAAGACGCTCTCTCTGCTGTCTATGCTGTTCTTATGCCAGGCGAGCCGATGACTGTGGAGAACGCGGAAAAAGATTTGACTTCAATGTTCTTCTCAATTCGTCGCTATGATTTGGGTCGTGTTGGTCGCTACAAGCTCAACAAAAAGTTCAATTACGAGACCCCGTATGAGGATTTTACTCTCGTAAAAGATGATATCATCCAGACGATGAAACACCTCATCAATGTCTACAACGGAAACGAAAAAGTTGACGATATCGACCATTTAGGTAATCGTCGAATCCGTTCTGTCGGCGAGTTGATGACTAACCAGCTCAAAACCGCGTTCAGCCGCATGGAGAGAATTGCAAAAGAGCGCATGAGTCTCAAAGAAACTGAGACAATGAAGCCGCAGGATTTGATTTCTATTAAGCCAATCGTGGCCGCAATCAAAGAATTCTTCGGTTCTTCACAGCTCTCTCAGTTCATGGATCAGGTTAATCCGCTGGCTGAGCTTACTCACAAACGACGACTTAACGCTTTGGGACCGGGAGGCCTTTCACGAGACCGCGCAGGCTTCGAAGTTCGTGATGTACACTACACTCACTACGGACGAATGTGTCCGATTGAGACTCCTGAAGGTCCGAACATCGGTCTTATCGTTTCTTTGGCTATTTACACAAAAATCAACGATTACGGATTCCTTGAGACCCCATACCGCAAGGTTGAGAACGGAAAGGCAACCGACAAAGTTGAATACCTTTCTGCAATGGACGAAGACCGCTACTATATCGGTCAGGTCGCAGAAGGCATGAAAGAAGACGGTTCTTTCGCAAACGGTCCTGAAACTATGGTTTCTGTCCGTCATCAGGGCGACTACACAACCCGTGCAGCAAAGGACATTCAATATATGGATGTTTCTCCGCGACAGGTTATATCAGTTTCTGCTTCTCTCGTTCCGTTCTTGGAGCACGATGACGCTAACCGTGCTCTCATGGGCTGTAACATGCAGCGACAGGGCGTTCCTCTTCTCTTCCCGGAGCCACCTTATGTTGGAACTGGTATGGAGCAACGAGCTGCCTATGACTCAGGTGTTTTGATTAAAGCAAAACATGATGGTGAAGTCATATGGGTAACAAGTGATTTGCTGAAAGTTAAGCGCGATGAAGATGGTCTTATTGATGAATATCCATTGCTCAAATATCAGCGAACAAACCAAGATACATGTTATCATCAGCGTCCGACGGTTCAGTGTGGCGAAAAAGTCAAAAAAGGCGCCGTCCTTGCCGATGGGCCTGCAACTTTCAACGGTGAGCTTTCTCTCGGCCGCAACTTGCTGGTCGGATTCGTACCTTGGAATGGATACAACTATGAGGATGCTGTTCTTATCAGTCGCCGCGTAGTTAAAGAAGATATGTACACTTCTATCCATATCAAAGAATTCCAGGTTGAAATCCGTGAGACTAAACTCGGACCTGAAAAAATCACACGTGATGTTCCTAACACCGCTGAAAAAACTTTGGATAATCTCGATGCTGAAGGTATCATCCGCGTCGGTGCAAAAGTCCGCTCTGGTGACATTCTTGTCGGTAAAACAACTCCGAAGTCAGAAACTGAGACGACTCCTGAGTTCAAACTCTTGAATTCAATCTTCGGTGAGAAGGCTAAGGAAGTCCGCGATTCTTCACTCCGCGTTCCTCATGGTGTTGAGGGCGTTGTAATCGATGTTCAGCGATTGAAGAGAAGCGAAGGCGATGATTTGAACCCAGGCGTTGACGAAGTCGTTAAAGTCCTTATCGCCAACAAGCGAAAGCTTCGCGAAGGCGACAAAATGGCTGGTCGACACGGAAACAAGGGTGTCGTCGCACGAATCTTGCCGGAAGAAGACATGCCATATTTGGAGGACGGAACTCCTCTCGATGTTTGTTTGAACCCGCTCGGTGTTCCTTCGCGAATGAACATCGGTCAGATTATGGAATCTGAGCTTGGTATCGCTGGCCGCTACCTCAATCAGTATTTTGAGTGCCCTGCATTCCAGACTCCTAGTCAGGAAATGATTGCAGAAAAACTCAAGGAAGCTGGTCTTTCACCAGACTGTAAGCAGGTTGTCCGTGACGGACGCACAGGCGAGCCGTTTGTCAATCCGATTTTTGTCGGCGTAATCTACTATCTTAAATTGCACCACTTGGTTGATGACAAAATGCACGCTCGTTCAACCGGTCCTTACTCTCTCGTTACACAGCAGCCTTTGGGTGGTAAAGCTCAGTTTGGTGGCCAGCGTCTCGGTGAGATGGAAGTTTGGGCTCTTGAAGCTTACGGCGCTGCAAACACCTTGCAGGAAATGATGACGATCAAGTCAGACGATATGAACGGTCGTTCAAAGATTTACGAGTCAATCGTAAAGGGGGACCCGGCTGCCCCGGCTGGCGTTCCGGAATCATTCAATGTTATGGTTCAGGAATTGCGAGGACTTGCTTTGGACTTCACAATTTATGACGCAAAGGGCAAACGAATTGCTCTTACCGAACGCGACCAGGAATTGATTGACAAGGCAAATTCTGGTTTCGACAAGGAGAATGAGGATGCGTGATATTCAGGATTTTGACTCAATTAAAATAAAATTGGCCTCGCCGGACAATATCCGTGCATGGTCTTACGGTGAAGTAAAAAAGCCGGAAACAATCAACTATCGTACTCTCCGACCGGAGAAAGACGGTCTTTTCTGTGAGCGTATTTTCGGTACCACAAAGGAATGGGAATGCTATTGCGGTAAATTCAAGTCTATCCGATACAAGGGCGTAATTTGCGACCGCTGTGGCGTTGAGGTCACACACTTTAAAGTCCGACGTGAGCGTACGGGTCACATTGAGCTTGCGGCTCCGGTAAGCCACATCTGGTATTATCGCTCGGTTCCAAGCCGAATGGGGCTCTTGCTTGACTTGCAGGTCGCAGCACTTCGCTCAGTTCTCTATTATGAAAAATATATCGTAATTGATCCAGGCGACACTGACCTCAAAAAACTTCAGCTCCTCTCAGAAGACGAGTACATGGAAGCAGAAGACCGATATGGTCAGTCATTCACAGCCGGTATGGGCGCTGAAGCTGTAAAGACCTTGCTCGAAAACTTGAATCTTGATGAGTTGTATGCTGAGCTCCATGCTAAAATGCTTGAAAAAGGCGCAAAATCTGATAAACGTTTGCTCAAACGCATTCAGATTGTTGAGGACTTCCGCTCTTCAGGCAACAAGGCTTCATGGATGATTCTCGATGTTATCCCGGTTATTCCGCCGGATTTGCGTCCTATGGTTCAGCTTGACGGCGGCCGCTTCGCAACTTCTGACTTGAACGACTTGTATCGCCGAGTCATCAACCGAAACAACCGTCTCAAGAGACTTATGCAGCTTTCGGCTCCGGATATCATCATCCGAAACGAAAAACGAATGTTGCAGGAAGCCGTTGACGCTCTCTTCGACAACTCTAAGCGAAAGCGCGTTGTCAAGGGCGCATCTAACCGACCGCTCAAATCAATCTCTGACATGCTCAAAGGTAAGCAGGGACGATTCCGACAGAATCTTCTTGGTAAGCGTGTTGACTACTCTGGTCGTTCGGTTATCGTCGTCGGTCCGGAACTCAAGCTCTGGCAGTGTGGTCTTCCGACTAAAATGGCTCTTGAGCTATTCAAGCCTTTCATCATGAAAAAGCTTGTGGATAAAGATGTTGTCTTCAATATCAAAAAGGCAAAACTCCTCGTTGAGCAGGAAGCTCCTGAGGTTTACGCAATCCTTGACGAAGTAGTTCGCGAGCATCCTGTTATGCTTAACCGTGCTCCTACTTTGCACCGCTTGGGTATTCAGGCATTCGAGCCTGTCCTCGTTGAAGGAAAAGCCCTCAAACTTCACCCACTCGCTTGTAAGGCTTTCAACGCCGACTTCGACGGTGACCAGATGGCTATTCACGTTCCTCTGACACAGGCTGCTCAGATGGAATGTTGGACACTCATGCTCTCTGCGCGAAATTTGCTTGACCCTGCAAACGGAAACCCAATCGTTCTTCCTTCACAGGATATGGTCTTGGGTATCTACTACATGACTTCAATCAAGCCTCTCAAATATGATGCTGACGGAAACCCGATAATCAAACGTTTCTCAAGCGCTGACGAGGCAATAATGTCTGCGGAAAGCCGTGTTGCAATTGCTGACCGCTTTGACAAATTGAATGTCGATGGCAAAGATGAAGATGTAAAAAACAACTTCATTGAATGGCAGGCTCTCATAACTGTTCCGGCTCCAAAGGATTCGTTTGTTCCAGGCGAATTCAAGAAAGGCGATTTAATTAAGACTTCCGCAGGTCGTATCCGCTTCAATGCAGAGATGCCGGAAGAAGTCGGATTTATAAATCCACATATCACCGATGCTGACTTTGCAAAGAAAGTTACCACAGGTATGGGTGATAAAGACCTCAAAAAAATGATTGCAACGGTCTATCAGGAAAAGGGGCCGTGGGTTACAATCAAGATGCTCGATGCTATCAAAGATGTTGGCTATAAAAACGCAACGTTCTTCGGTTCAACCCTCTCTATGGATGACATCATCATTCCAGAAGAGAAAAAGAACATGGTTGATGAAGCAAACAAGATTGTTGAGGGTATTGTCGGTCAGTATTCTAGAGGTACAATCACTGCTGAGGAACGTTACAATAAGGTAACGGACGTTTGGCAGCAGACAAATGAAAAACTCACTGACATCATGATGGAGCAGTTCAAGGCTGATAAAGATGGCTTCAACACAATCTACATGATGGCAGACAGCGGTGCTCGAGGTTCTAAAAAGCAGATTTCTCAGCTGGCAGCTATGCGTGGTTTGATGGCTAAGCCGAACGGTGACATCATCGAGCTTCCTGTTCGCTCAAACTTCAAAGAAGGACTTTCGGTTATCGAATACTTCATTTCTTCAAACGGTGCCCGAAAGGGTCTTACCGATACGGCTCTTAAAACGGCTGACGCTGGTTACATGACCCGTCGTCTTGTTGATGTCGCACAGGATGTCGTAGTTAATGAAGAAGACTGTGGTACTATCAACGGTATCGATTACACAGCTATCAAGAGTGGTGATGAAATCAAAACACCTCTTTCAACACGAATCGCAGGTCATTTCACGATTGAACGTGTCATTCATCCTGTTACCGGTGAATTGCTCTGCGATGTGAATGAATACATCACGGACGAACTTGCAAAGAAAATCGAAGAGGCTGGCGTAGAAAAGGTTAAACTCCGAACCGTTCTTACTTGTGAGGCTGAGCACGGTGTTTGTGTCAAATGCTACGGAAAGAATCTTGCACGCAACAAGCTGGTTGAAATCGGTGAAGCTGTCGGTGTTATCGCAGCTCAGTCAATCGGTCAGCCTGGTACACAGCTTACCATGCGTACGTTCCATGTCGGTGGTACGGCTTCTAAGGCAACCGAAGATAACCGAATTGTTCTCAAATATCCGGTTATTGTCGGAAAAATCACAGGTACGAACGTTCCTACTGATGACGGCAATATGCTCTTCACTCGTAAGGGCAGTATGATGGTTACCCGAATTATCGACTCTTTCAAGATTGGCAAAAATGTCCTTGCAGAAAATGTCGAGAACGGAAAGCGTATTCTTAAAGGAAATCCGCTCACGGCAGGGAAGAATCCTCTTCTCGCAAAAGAGAACGGACGAATCTCTATTCTGGGTGACACACTTTACCTTGTTGGTAATGAACAGAAAGTTGACATCTCGAACGGTTCAACTGTAATCGTAAAAGAGGGCGATATTATTGAGGCTGGAAAAGTTCTCGGTACGTTCGATCCTTCAAAAGAGCCGATTATCGCCGAAGTTTCAGGATATGTTCACTTCGAGGATATCATTCTTGGCTCAACATTGGTTGAGAAAGTTCTTGACAACGGTAACATTGAGAGACATATTTCAGACTTGCATCTTGATGTCAAACAGCCACGAATTCTCATTACTGATGAGGCAGGCAACGAACTTGGTTCATACTTCCTCCCTGCAGATGCCGTCCTTGATGTTGAGGACAAGCAGCAGGTTAAGGCTGGTGACACATTGGCTCGTCTTCCGGTTGCAGCTGCAAAAACAAACGATATTACCGGTGGTTTGCCACGAGTTTCTGAATTGTTTGAAGCACGAAAACCGAAAGTTCCATGTGTTCTTTCCCAGATTGGCGGTGTTGTTAAGTTCAACGGTATCACAAAGGGCAAGCGAGTTGTTATCGTCGAAGATGCTTACGGTAAGACTTATGAGCACCTCGTCCCGATGACACGTCGAATGTTGGTTCGTGATGGTGATATTGTCGAGGCTGGAGAACAGCTCTGCGACGGTGCACCAAGCGCACATGACATCCTTGCAATTTTGGGTGAGAATGCGCTCATGAATTATCTTATGGAAGAAATCCAGTCGGTATACTCTGCGCAGGGTGTAGCAATTGATGACAAGCATATAGGCGTTATCGTTCGACAGATGCTCCGCAAAGTTGAGGTTGTTTCTGTCGGGGATACACGATTCATCTTCGGTCAGCAGGTTGATAAATATCACTTCCACGAAGAGAACAAACGTGTTATTTCTGAGGGTGGACAGCCGGCTGTTGCCCGCCCGATGTTCCAGGGAATCACAAAGGCAGCTTTGGCAACAGATTCGTTCATCTCGGCTTCTTCATTCCAGGAGACAACTCGAGTTCTTACGAATGCGGCGATTTCTGGCTCAACAGATACATTGCACGGCTTGAAAGAAAATGTAATCATCGGACACATGATTCCTGCGGGAACTGGTATCCGAGACTATCGCGATGTTAAGCTCTTTGACAGTTCTGAACGGGATCTTGACGTTCAAATGGAAGAAATCCTTCAGCGTCGTCAGGAAGAGGCTCGTGAAATGGCTTTTGCCAATTCAATTATTGAAGCTCCCATTGAGGAATAAGCATCCATTAGATGTGGATTTTTGCAGAGCGCTCTCTTAAGAGTTGCTTTGCAATCTTTAATAGCACGGTGTAAAAGCCGTGCTTTTTTTTGAATTTTGAATCAAATTCTCTTGAATTCATTTTTTGAATTCTATACACTGTATAGACCTATCGCATTATGGGTTTTGATGCGAGAATTTTGTCCGGAGTGCTGACCGGCAAACTAATAGGAGAAGGCAATGCCTACAATCAATCAACTTGTTCGTAAGGGTAGAAAGTCACTTGCAAACTCGACAAAAGCTCCCGCGCTTGAGTCTTGTCCACAGAAACGTGGTGTTTGCACTCGTGTTATGACAGTCACCCCTAAAAAGCCGAACTCAGCTCTTCGAAAGGTAGCTCGTGTTCGCTTGTCAAATGGAATTGAAGTTACTGCATATATTCCGGGTATCGGACATAACTTGCAGGAGCACTCAGTTGTTCTTATCCGTGGTGGTCGTGTAAAGGATCTTCCAGGTGTTCGTTATCATATTATCCGTGGTACAAAAGATACCCTCGGCGTTGACGGACGCAAACGCGCTCGCTCTAAGTATGGCGCAAAACGACCGAAGGCATAATTTATAAAGGAGAATTACTATGGGAAGACATAAGAAATCAGTAAATCGTCCTATTGTGCCTGATGTAAAATACAATAGCCCGGTTGTTACGAAATTCGTCTCACGCATGATGCTGGACGGAAAAAAAGATACTTGTACAAAAATTGTCTACAAGGCAATGGAACAGCTTAAAGCAAAAACTGATAAAGATCCGCTCGAGGTATTCCTCAAGGCTCTTGATAATGTAAAGCCAATGGTTGAGGTTAAGTCTCGCCGAGTTGGTGGTGCTACGTATCAGGTTCCTTGTGAAATCCGTGATGCACGCAAAGAGGCTCTCGCTATGCGTTGGGTTATCGCTGCTGCTCGCTCACGAAGCGGTCATGGAATGGCAGATACTCTTGCTTCTGAATTGCTCGATGCATTCAACAACACAGGTTCTGCTTATAAAAAGAAGGAAGATACGCACAAGATGGCAGAGGCGAACAAGGCTTTCGCTCACTACCGCTGGTAGTTTTCTTTCTGGTAGCTCCCGCTTTTGCGGGAGTTTTTTTTGTTTATAATTTTTGAATTTATTGCCGATACTCTTCTTTTTTTTGTAAAATCTTTTTTTCATCCCTTGAACAAAGTCGGCAAATATTGTATAAATAATGAACTTGCAAAAATTATTATTCAATGCAAAAAATGTTCTTTGAGATTGTAGGGCGGACTTCAATTCTGTATTAAGTCTGGTGACGCCGTAAAGTTAGCGCAGGTCGCTTTCAGGTTGCCACGCCTCTGTCAAAGAGAACGGTTTGGTTTTCGGAGGTTTACCCTGTAGTTTCTGGATTCCAGACCAGTTGTCGAGTTTGATTGATGATGATTCGGTGGTTCCGGTAAAATGCTTTGATTTTTTATAAAGCATTGTTTTAAGGTTTAATCCCCGTCTTGTTTTTAATCAAATATTTATATCGTAATTAGTGTGTCTGCGAATGTGGATCTTTCGGTTGAGAGTGTCCATATTCTGGCTTAAAGTGCAACACATAAATTTTAATCTGCCGAATGAAAGGAATCGGCAAAGGAGAAAAACATGGCTAAGGAGAAGTTCGTACGAACTAAACCTCACATGAACGTTGGTACCATCGGTCACGTTGACCATGGTAAGACAACCTTGTCTGCTGCTATCACTACATATTGTGGTAACAAATATGGCGACAAAGTTCTTAAGTATGATGAAATTGATAACGCTCCAGAGGAAAAAGAGCGTGGTATCACAATCAATACTCGTCACTTGGAGTATCAGTCAGACAAACGCCACTACGCACACATTGACTGCCCAGGACATGCTGACTACATCAAGAACATGATTACTGGTGCTGCTCAGATGGATGGAGCTATCCTCGTTGTTTCTGCTCCAGATTCAGTTATGCCGCAGACACGTGAGCACCTCTTGCTCGCTCGCCAGGTTGGCGTTCCAAAGATCATCGTTTTCTTGAACAAAGTTGATATGGTCGATGATCCAGACCTTCTCGAACTTGTTGTCGAGGAAGTTAAAGACACTATTAAAGAGTATGGCTTTGACGAGAACACCCCAATCGTTAAGGGTTCAGCTTTCAAGGCTTTGAACGAGGCTTCTGATCCAGCTAACACAGCTTGTATTGAAGAGCTCCTTACAGCTATGGATACATGGTTTGATGATCCGGTTCGCGATGCTGATAAACCATTCTTGATGCCAATCGAAGACATCTTCACAATCTCTGGTCGTGGTACTGTTGTTACTGGTCGTATCGAACGCGGCGTAATCAACATGAACGACCCGGTTGAAATCGTTGGTATCCGCCCGACACAGAACTCAACAGTTACTGGTATCGAAATGTTCCAGAAAACTCTTGATCAGGGTCAGGCTGGTGACAATGTTGGTATCCTTCTCCGTGGTATCGAAAAGAAAGATGTTGTTCGTGGACAGGTTCTTGCAGCTCCTGGCTCAATCCACCCACACACAAAATTCGAGGCTCAGATCTACGTTCTTTCTAAGGAAGAAGGTGGACGCCACTCACCATTCTTCACAGGATATCGCCCACAGTTCTACTTCCGGACAACCGATATCACTGGTACAGTTGAATTGCCAGCTGGAACAGATATGGTTAAACCAGGCGACAACACAAAAATCATTGGTGAGCTTATCCACCCAATCGCTATGGATGAAGGTCTCAAGCTCGCTATCCGTGAAGGCGGTCACACAATCGCTTCAGGTCAGGTTACAAAAATCATCGAATAGTCTTTTAATAGGCTAGCGATTCAATGGCAGGGAGCTGATTTGTTCGGCTCTCTGCTTAATCTAAAATCTTATAAAGATTTAACGGAGTAAAATTAAATGGCTAACAGCAAAATTCGTGTCAGACTTCGAGCATTTGATGTAGAGCTGATCGATCAGAGTGCAAAAGCCATCGTGCAGACTGTTCAGAAGGCAGGGGCAAAGGTTTCAGGACCAATTCCTCTTCCTACAAGAATCAATAAGGTAACAGTTCTTCGTTCACCTCACGTCAACAAAAAGTCACGCGAGCAGTTTGAGATGAGAACACACAAGCGCCTTATCGATATCATTGATCCATCGTCAGACGTTATGGATTCATTGATGAAACTTGAATTGCCAGCCGGTGTAGATGTAGAAATCAAACAGTAAGTCTTTAACTGCGTTGCAGCTGGATTACTGTTAAAAAACGGTACGGTCCTGTGGATCCAGGATGGCGGCCGATAAAGAAGAATGCTGAGGTTTTTACGCGAGGGTTCTTCTTATAGGAGTTATATCAGAATGAAAGGTCTGATTGCAAAAAAAGTAGGAATGACACAGGTATTCGACGAAAACGGAAATCTGACACCAGTAACCGTGATCCATGTTGAACCGAATACTGTTATTGCTACAAAAACACAGGATAAACATGGCTATAGTGCTGTTGTTCTTGGACTTGAAGATTTGAAAGAGTCAAAGGTCAATAAGGCTTACAAAGGTCAGTTTCCTGAAAATGTTTCGCCGAAGCGTCATCTGAAAGAATTCAGAGACTTCGAGAAAGAAGTTGCAGTTGGAGACCAGATTGGTCTTGAATTGTTTGAAAAAACTGCATTCCTTGATGTTACAGCAACTTCAAAAGGTAAGGGATTCCAGGGCGTTATGAAACGCTGGGGCTTCCATGGTGGTCGTGCGTCACACGGTTCAAAATTCCATCGTGAAGCTGGTGGTACAGGAAATTGTACTACACCGGGACACAGCATGAAAAATATCAAAATGGCTGGTCGAATGGGATCTGAAAGAGTTACGGTACAGAACCTTAAAATCGTCAAAATTGATCCGGAACTCAAAGTTGTGTTGGTTCGTGGGGCAGTCCCAGGAAATAAAAACTGCACGCTGATTATCAAGTCTGCGGTCAAGAAATAATCGAGGGAATAAGTACAAATGGAAAAGAAAGTCTATTCAATCGATGGTAAAGAACTCCGCACAATCAATCTTGATGATAAAGTGTTCGGACTTCCTGTAAACGAAGATGTCATTTACTACGCCATCACAAATGAATTAGCAAATAAGCGCGTTGGAACTGCTTGTACAAAAACTCGTGCTGAAGTTCATGGCTCAAATGCTAAGCCGTACAAACAGAAGGGAACTGGTCACGCTCGCCGTGGTGATAAAAAATCACCAATCAATGTTGGCGGCGGTACGATTTTTGGACCAAAACCTCGCGATTTCAGCTATTCAATTCCAAAGAAAGAAAAGCGCCTTGCGATGAAATCAATCCTGAGCCTTCAGGCGCAGAGTGATCGACTTACAGTAGTTGAGGATTTCACTGTTGAGAGCGGAAAAACAAAAGACTTGGTTAAAATCCTTAGCAATTTTGCTAAAGATGAACGCACAGTCATCATTTTGAAAGACGACGATGGAAAAATCAAGCAGGCTGGACGTAATATCAGCAACTTGCACTTCCTTTCGTATAACCGCCTTCGAGCACATGATCTTTTCTACGGAAGAAAAGTTATCCTGCTTGAAAGTGCAGCAAAGAATCTTTCAGAGTTCTATAATAATGTTGAAGAGGAGGCTAAATAATGACGAATTTCAATGACATCCTTATTGAGCCGGTGCTTTCAGAAAAAGCAACTACTTTGCGAGAACAGAACAAATATGTTTTCAAAGTGGCTCCTGCAGCTACAAAGCTTCAGATTAAAGATGCTGTAGCAAAACTCTTCAATGTAAAAGTTGTGAATTGCACAACTATCAATGTTGATGGCAAGGTAAAACGGGTTCGTGGTAAACCTGGTAGAACTGCCAGCTGGAAGAAGGCTATTGTGCGCCTTGCTCCTGGCGAAACCATTAAGGTATTCGAGGGCGTTTAAGCCTTCGTAAATTAAGGGGAACCAGATGGCTCTTAAAGTATTTAAACCATATTCAGCAGGTACTCGTACTCGCATTGATTTGGTAAGAGATGAACTGACAACCGATAAACCCGAAAAAACACTGGTATCAGGTCTGAAATCTCATGCTGGACGCAATTCTGCTGGTCGTATCACTGTGAGACATCAGGGTGGCGGACATAAACGCAAGTATCGAATTATCGATTTCAAGCGCAACAAGCACGGCATTCCTGGAACTGTCAAGACAATTGAGTACGATCCAAACCGCAGTGCAAACATTGCCTTGATTGCATACGCAGATGGCGAAAAACGCTATATCATTGCTCCAAAAGGTCTTGTTGTAGGACAGAAAATTATGGCTGGTGAGAATGCTGCTCCAACTGTCGGAAACGCATTGCCGCTCGAAGTAATTCCTGCGGGTTTCACTATTCATAATATCGAGCTTACCCTTGGTCGTGGTGGTCAGCTTGTTCGCTCTGCAGGTGCTGGTGCAACTGTACAGGGTAAAGACGGTGATTATGTTATTGTCCGTCTTCCTTCAGGTGAAACTCGCAGAATCCATGGCAAATGCTATGCAACAATTGGTATTGTTGGAAATGAAGAGCGCATGAATACGCAGCTTGGAAAAGCTGGCCGTAAACGATGGCTCGGTATTCGTCCGACAGTTCGTGGTATGGCTATGAACCCGGTTGATCATCCGCTCGGTGGTGGTGAAGGTGCTGGTAAGGGACATGTTCCTGTTACTCCTTGGGGTCAGCCATGTCGTGGTTACAAAACCCGCAACAAGCGAAAGACTTCAAGCCGGTTCATTATTTCACGCCGCAAGAAGTAGTTGCATAGGAGTTAACGGTGTCAAGATCTGTTAAAAAAGGACCTTTTATTGAAAAGAGTCTTTACAAGAAAGTTATTGAAATGAATAAAGAGTCAGACAAGAAAATGATTAAAACATATTCTCGTTGCTCTACAATCATTCCAGAGATGGTTGGAAACACAATCAGTGTTTACAACGGTAAGTCATGGATTCCTGTTTACGTAACCGAGAACCTCGTAGGCCACAAGCTTGGCGAGTTTGCTCCGACACGTACCTTCAAGGGTCATGGCGGTACAGACAAAAAAGCTGGTAAATAAAGGTGGATATTATGGCTGAAAAGAAAGGTTATGTAGCCACTACAAAATTCCTGATTGCATCGCCAACAAAGGTTCGACCTGTTGCTCGTGTAATCAATCAGAAGTCATGCTCAGAAGCTATGGCAATTCTTGAAAATATGCCACAGAAAGGTGCTCGCTTGATAAAAGGTACTCTTAAATCAGCTGTAGCAAATGCTCTGTTCGCAAACAAGAAGCTGGATGAAGATATGCTCTATGTCAAAGAAATTCGAATCGATGAAGGTCCGAGACTTAAGAGAGTTTGGTTCCGCGCTCGCGGTCGTGCTGATCAACTCTTGAAACGCATGTGTCATATCACCGTCATTGTTGACGAGAAGGCGGGGGAATAAAGTGGGTCAGAAAGTAAATCCGATTGGTTTGCGTCTTGGTATTAACAAGACTTGGCAGTCACGTTGGTATGCAAATCCACGTGAATATGCAGACCTTGTTATTGAGGATTTGAAAATCCGTAATATGGTTCGAGCATTGCCAGAATGTCAGAATGCTGACATTGCAGAGATCGAAATCGTTCGTCATCCGCAGCGTGTTACTATCGTAATCCATACAGCACGCCCAGGTGTAATTATTGGTGTAAAAGGCGCTAATATTGAAAAAATCAGTGCTGAAATCCAGTCTAAGATGGACAAAAAGAAGGTCCAGATTAAGATTAAGGAAATTAAACGCGCAGATATCAATGCTTCGCTTATTGCACAGAATATTGGACGCCAGCTTGCAGGTCGTGGATCATTCCGCAAGGCTCTCAAGCAGGCTTCTGCAAATGCCATGAAAGGCGGGGCACAGGGAATTAAGATTCGCTTGTCTGGTCGTTTGGGCGGTGCAGATATGAAGCGCTCTGAAGAGCATAAAGAGGGACGAGTTCCTCTCCACACTCTTCGTGCAGATATTGATTATGGCACTTTTGAAGCTCATACAACATACGGAAAAATCGGTATTAAAGTTTGGGTTTTCAATGGTATGAAGTATGGTCATGAACAGAACGAAGATGCCGGTCAGCTTGTTCGAAAGCCACGACATGAACGTTCTCAGGCTTCTGCCGATGGTGAGAAATCACGATCTAAGAAACCTGCCCGTGCGGCAAATGCTTCAAAGGAGTAAAGTAAATGCTTAGTCCTAAAAGAGTTATTCACCGCAAGGTACAGCGCGGTAGAATTAAAGGTAACGCAACACGAGCTAATACAATCGATTTTGGCGAGATTGCTCTTGTAGCTCTTGAGCCTGTTTGGTTGAGCGCAAAGCATATTGAGGCTGCCCGTGTCGCAATCAACCGTAAGCTTGAGCGAAAAGGTAATGTTTGGCTTCGTGTATATCCTGACAAACCGATAACAAAAAAACCTGCCGATACCCGAATGGGTAAAGGTAAAGGTGCTCCAGAATTCTGGGCTGCCGTTATAAAACCAGGCGTTATTTTGTTTGAGGTTGGTGGAATTGATATCAAGCTTGCTGAGCGTGCTCTTGAGCTTGCTGCTAGCAAACTTCCTATCAAAACGAAAATCGCTTTTAAACCAACGAAAGACTAAGGAGTAAGAAATGGCTGATACAAAGAAATCAAAAAAGAATGTAAAAGAACTTTCTTATGCCGAGTTGGTTGCACAGCGCAATGAACTTAAACAGAAATACATGGATCTCCGATTCCAGATGGTAATCGGTCATGTAGATAACCCTATGCAGAAGCGTACAATGCGCCGAGATATCGCCCGCTTGAACACGCTTATCCGAGCAAAAGAAATTGCCGGAGCAAATAAATAGGAGCTGACCCGTGGCAGAACAGGTTAAGACAAAGGGTGGTAAACGATCTTTCGTTGGTGTTGTCACAAGTGATAAAATGGACAAAACCATCGTTGTATCAATTGATACGAAAAAAATGGATACCCTTTACAAAAAATATGTTACACGAACAAAGAAGTGTAAGGCACACGATGAGCAGAACGAAGCACACATTGGTGATACAGTTCGCATCGTAGAATGCAGTCCCATCAGCAAAGACAAGTGCTGGAGACTTGCTGAAATCATCGAGAGAGCTAGATAAGCTTAAGGAGTTAAAGACATGCTTCAGATGCAATCAAATTTGACAGTTGCCGATAACTCCGGAGCAAAAAGAGCTCAGGTAATCAAGGTTCTCGGTGGTTCACACCGCCGATACGCTGGAATCGGTGATGTCGTAGTAGTAGCAATTAAGGAAGCAATTCCGACTTCTACTATCAAAGAAGGTTCAGTAGAGAAGGCTGTAATCGTTCGTGTTGCGAAAGAGTACCGCCGCCCAGACGGAACATATATCCGATTCGATGATAATGCTTGCGTTATCGTTGATGCAGATAAAAACCCGAAGGGAAAACGTATTTTTGGACCGGTAGCCCGTGAGCTTCGTGATATGGATTGTATGAAAATCGTATCACTTGCGCCGGAAGTTCTGTAAGGAGAATTGAATAATGAACAAGAAATTCAAAATCCATAAGGACGATACCGTCCAGGTAATTGCAGGAAAAGATAAAGGTAAGAGAGGAACTATCGTTCGTGTTCTTACTAAAAAAGATGCAGTTATCGTTTCAGGAATCAACATTGTCAAAAAGGCAATGAAAAAACGAAGCCAGCAGGATCAGGGCGGTATCGTCGAGATCGAGGCTCCGTTGAACATCTCTAATGTCGCACTTGTTTGTAAAAAATGCGGTCCGACAAGAGCTGGTTATAAAATCGACGGTGACAAAAAGATTCGTGTCTGCCGTAAATGTGGAGAAGCACTGTAATGGATAATTACGTACCACGGCTTAAGAAAGTCTATAAGGACAAAATCGCCCCAGAGCTCTTCAAGGAGCTTGGTTACACATCTGTTATGCAAATCCCCGCTATCAAAAAAATAGTGGTGAGCATGGGTGTCGGCGAGGCTCTCACCAACAAGAAACTCCTTGACGCCGCAGTAGCTGATATTACTCAGATTACTGGACAGCATGCTGTAAAAACTAAAGCGAAAAAGAGTATTGCTAACTTCAAACTTCGTGAGGGCAACGAAGTGGGTGTGATGGTAACATTGCGCGGTAACAACATGTATGAATTCTTGGACCGTCTTATCAATGTTGCATTGCCTCGTGTTAAGGATTTCCGCGGAATCAAAGCAACAGGTTTTGACGGACACGGAAATTTCTCTCTTGGTATTACTGAACAGATTATCTTCCCGGAGATCGACTTTGATAAGATTACAAAGATTTCTGGTATGAATATTTCTATTGTAACAAGTGCAAATACTGACGCTGAGGCTAAGGCACTTCTTACTAAGTTCAACATGCCGTTCAGAAAGTAGTGAGGAATCATGGCTAAGAAATCAATGGTTATCAAGGCTAACCGCACACAGAAATACAAGACACGAGAATACAATCGTTGTCAGATTTGCGGTCGCCCCCGCGGTTATTTGCGCAAGTTCAAGATGTGCCGTATTTGTTTCCGCAAAATGGCAAGTGAAGGCCTGTTGCCAGGCGTAACTAAATCTAGCTGGTAGTGGAGGAATAGAAATGAGTGTATCAGATCCAATCGCAGATATGCTGACTAAGATTCGTAACGCTGTTCAGGTTCGCCACGAAAAAGTTGATGTCCCTACGTCAAAACTTAAGCTGGAGATTGTTAAAATCCTGAAAACAGAAGGTTACATTAAGAATTTCAAGAAAGTTCAGGAAGACGGAAAAAATATTATCCGCATTTTCTTGAAGTATGATGATTCAAATAATTCGGTTATTCATGGCGTAGAAAAAATTTCTACACCAGGTCGCCGAGTTTATTCTGGTTATAAAGATTTGCCACGTATCTATAATGGCTTGGGAACATTGATTGTTTCTACTTCTGCCGGAGTCACAACTGGTAAGAAAGCAAGTGAAAAGATGGTCGGTGGCGAATTAGTTTGCAAAGTCTGGTAATAGGAGGAAGATATGTCAAAAATTGGTAAACTTCCTGTTGCTATTCCGGCGGGAGTTACAGTATCTGTAAACCCGGGCCTTGTTACTGTAAAAGGTCCAAAAGGTGAACTGAAAGAAAAAATCAATAATTTGGTTACTGTGGAAGTGAACGGTGCTGAGTTGTTGGTAAAACCAGTCGATGAATCAAAGAATGCAGGCGCAGCTCATGGTTTGTACCGCAATCTCATTCACAACATGGTCGTTGGAGTTACAACTGGATTTACAAAAACACTTGTTATCACGGGTGTTGGTTACCGTGCAGAAGTCAAGGGAAAAGAACTGGTTATGAATCTCGGATATTCATCTGATTTCATCGCAGTAATTCCTGAAGGCCTTACTGTTACAGCAGATGCAAACGGTAAAGTTACTATCAGCGGTATTTCTAAGCAGTTGGTAGGTGAATTCAGCGCTCAGATTCGTAAATTGCGTGCTCCTGAGCCATATAAGGGCAAAGGAATTCGCTATGAAACTGAAGTCATCAGACGCAAAGTCGGTAAAACCGGCGTTAAATAAGGCGGTGTAACACATGTTCGTTAAGAAAATGAATGACAAAGCAAGAAAACGCCTGCATCGTAAGATTCATATCCGTAAGTCAATCTACGGTACGGCTGAACGACCACGTATGACTGTATATCGTAGCAATACGAATCTTTACGTTCAGGTTATTGATGATGATAAGGGACATACCCTGGCTTCTATTTCCACATTGGAAAAAGAGTTTGCAGACCTTAAGCCAAATACAGAAGGCGCTGCAAAACTCGGCGAAGCATTTGGAAAACGCCTGCAAGACAAAAAGATTACAACTGTAATCTTTGACCGCAACGGTTATCTGTATCATGGTGTTGTAAAGGCCCTTGCCGATGGAACCCGCAAAGCAGGTATCATTTTCTAGGAGAGTCTATGGAACGCCAGAATAAGTTTGAAAAAGAACAGAAAGAGTTCGTTGAGAAACTCGTAAGACTGAACCGTACTGCTAAAACTGTAAAAGGTGGACGTCGTATGTCTTTCTCGGCTCTTACAGTTGTCGGTGATGGAAAAGGACGCGTTGGATATGGATTTGGCAAAGCCAATGATGTATCTGAGGCAATTCGAAAGAGCATTGATAAGGCAAAGCGCAACTTGATGTTCGTTCCTGTAAAAAATGGAACTTTGCCACATGAGATGCTCGGTAACTATAAGAGTTCTTCAATTCTTCTTAAGCCAGCTTGTCCAGGTACTGGAATTATCGCTGGTGGTACAGTTCGTGCTATCATGGATGCAATTGGAGCGACTGATGTTATTTCTAAATCTTTGGGATCTTCTAGTCCGGTTAATGTAGTTCGTGCTACATTCAACGCACTTGAAAATCTTATGGACGCAAAAGAAGTTGCATCTAACAGAGGTAAATCTCTGCAGGATATGTGGGGTTAATTATGGCTAAGAAAATTAAAGTTACTCTCGTAAAGAGCGTTATCGGTCAGAAACCAGAAAAAAAGGCAACTGTCCGTAGTCTTGGTCTTAAAAAGATTAGCTCTTCAGTTGTACATGAAGCTACACCAGCCATTCTCGGTATGGTGCATGCCGTCGCACACCTTGTAACAGTAGAGGAGGCTGAATAATGTCAGATTTTCTTTTGCATGCGCCAGAAGGTGCTAATAAAAAGCCGAAGAGAGTAGGACGCGGTTCTTCTTCTGGACTCGGTACAACAGCTGGTAAGGGAAACAAAGGACAGCAGTCTCGTTCTGGTTCTGCTGTACCATATGTCGGTTTTGAGGGCGGCCAGATGCCTCTTTACCGCCGTATCGCGCACCGCGGTTTCTCTAACTATCCTTTCCGAAAAGAGTATGATGTTGTTAATATTGAACTTCTTGAGCAGAAATATTCTGCTGGAGAAACTGTTGATAAGGCATCACTTGTTTCAAAAGGGTTGGTTAAATCTTCTAGCAAATTGATAAAAATCCTCGGAAACGGTGATTTGACAAAGAGCCTTACAGTTGATGTTGATAAAGTTTCTGCATCTGCAAAAGCTAAGATCGAAAAAGCTGGTGGTTCTGTAAAGTCTGCTGAAGAAACAAAATAAAAAAGTAGGCTTTGGAGAAAGGCATGGCAAACAATCCAGTTGCAAATATGTTCAGAATTAAAGAATTACGAAATCGTATTTTCTTTACTTTTGTTATACTCGTCGTTTTTCGTCTCGGTTGTATACTTACAATTCCGGGAATTAATGCGCAGGTTCTCGTAAATTATTTTGATGAGCTTGCTCGGCATAATAAAAACGCGTTTGCCAGTTACATGGACTTTTTTGCCGGTGGTGCATTCTCTAATTTCTCTGTGTTCATGCTTGGTGTTATGCCATATGTATCGACACAGATTATTTTGCAGCTTGCGTTGATTATCTTCCCGTCGCTTAAACGAGCGGCGCAAGAGGATGGTGGTCAGCGCAAAGTTGCAGCTTGGACTCGAATCGGTACAGTTTTTGTCTGTCTGATTCAGTCTTTAGCTGTGACTGTTTATGCGGCAAGTAT
This sequence comes from Treponema sp., assembly GCA_017469785.1. GTDB lineage: Bacteria > Spirochaetota > Spirochaetia > Treponematales > Treponemataceae > Treponema_D. Next base: position 21,754 of record JAFUFU010000024.1, on the reverse strand, counting down.
TCCAAATGCTATTGCGCTTGAGAATCAGCTTGCATTTAAGTTGCTCGCAATGCTCACTGTCACAACAGGTGCGATGATTACAATTTGGCTTGGTGATCAGATTACGGCACATGGAATCGGAAACGGTATCTCAATGTTGATTTTTGCAGGTATCGTTGCACGTCTTCCACATGCTGTTCTAGAACTCAAGAATAGAGTTTCTGATGGTTCTCTCAACCCTGTATTTGTAATCATAGTTTTGCTTATGTTTATTGGAATTATTGCTTTCGTTGTTTACGAGCAGTCTGGAGAGCGAAAAATTCCGGTTCACTATGCAAAGCGTGTAGTTGGCCGAAAAATGTATGGTGGACAGAGTACATACATTCCATTTAAAATCAATCCGTCGGGTGTCATTCCGGTAATTTTTGCATCATCGTTTTTGACTTTCCCATTACAGATTGTTTCTAGTCTTGGTAGTAATCAGAACTCTGCTCGTTGGATTGCTTCGTTGTCTGCGAAATTAAATCCGACTGGCTTACTCTACAATACACTTCTTGTTTTATTGATTATCTTCTTTGCTTACTTCTACACACAGGTAACCCTGAACCCCACAGAGATTGCAAAGAATATTCGTGAAAACGGTGGTTCCATTCCAGGAATCCGAACTGATAAGACTGAAGAGTATATGCAGAAAGTTCTGAACAGACTTGTATTGCCAGGCTCTCTTTATCTTGCTGCAATCGCAGTATTGCCAACAATCATCCAGAATTTCTTTGGCTTCCCACAGTCTATTTCTATGCTGATGGGTGGTACCTCGCTTTTAATTTTGGTTGGTGTTGACTTGGATACAATGAGTCAGGTAGAAGCTCTTCTTAAAATGCACCATGCAGATGGTCTTGTTAAGAAAGGCAAGTTAAGGTCAAGAAACCTATAGTTTTATAAGTTTTCATAAAACTGTAAAAAAAATAGGAATTTCTTGATTTTTCTGTAGAATAAGAATGGGGATTTGTGATATAATCATCGAACTTGAATTGTAGTTCATTGCGAACTGCCATGATTCAAGCTAAGTATACTATCCCCAGGGGGACTTTTATGAAAGTACGAACCAGCGTAAAGCCCATCTGCGATAAGTGTAAGGTTATTCGACGAAATGGTATTGTCCGTATCATTTGTTCAAACCCGAAACATAAGCAGAAGCAGGGTTAAGGAGTAACAGATGGCTCGAATTGCGGGAGTTGATCTCCCAAATAAACATGTCGTTGTTGCATTGACCTATATTTACGGTATTGGTCGTTCATCAGCAAAGGCAATTTGTGAAGAGACAAAGATTGATCCAAACAAAATGATTAATGATTTGGATCAGGATGAGTTGGCAAAGATTCGTACTCTGATTGATGCAGGGTATAAGGTTGAAGGTCATCTTCGTTCGGAAATCGGTCTTAATATCAAACGCTTGATGGACATCGGTTGTTACCGTGGTCTTCGTCATCGAAAAGGTTTGCCGTGCCGTGGACAGCGAACACGTACGAATGCTCGTACACGAAAAGGCAAGAAGAAGACTGTTGCTAACAAGAAAAAGGCAGTCTAATTAGACGGAGGAATTTAGGTAATGGCAACTGCAAAGAAGCGAAAGGAAAAGAAGAGCGTATACGAGGGAAATGTCTATATCCAGGCTACGTTCAACAATACTATCGTAACTATTACAGATTTAAACGGAAATGCTCTTTCCTGGGCATCATCTGGTGGACTTGGATTCCGTGGAGCAAAAAAGTCAACGCCTTTTGCGGCTCAGACTGTTGCTGAGACGGCTGTTCAGAAGGCTGTAAGCTATGGTCTTCGCGAAGTTCATGTTTATGTAAAAGGTCCGGGAATGGGGCGAGAGAATGCAGTTCGTGCGCTTGGTGCATTGGGATTGAAAGTAAAATCAATCGCTGATACAACACCGATTCCGCATAATGGTTGTCGTCCTCGCAAAACGCGCCGTATGTAACTTTGTTTCACTTGGACAGGATTTATTCCTGTCTGTGTGAAATTATTGTGCTTTAAGGGCATAGTTACTATTAGTTAGTTGTGAAGTCAGGGGATTAAAATCTTCTGAATGAAATTGTAGCTCCTTATGAGCTCTAACTTAAAAAAAGGAGTTCAGATGGCTCGAAAAAACTTGCTGAAAGGTTTTAAAAAACCAAAGACCGTTCAGTTCGACCCTCTTGAAACAAACCCAAATTACGGAAAGTTTACAGCTTATCCTTTTGAAACAGGTTTTGGTACTACAATAGGAAATACTCTCCGACGTGTACTTCTTTCTTCAATCCAAGGATATGCAATTTCTTCTGTAAGAATTACTTCTTACGATGCTGATGGTGCTTCGACACAAATCAGTAGCGAATTCGCTAAGATTCCGAATGTTTCTGAAGATACTTTGGAGATTTTGAACAGTCTTAAACTTATGCGTTTGAGACTTCCTGAGGATGTTGAGCAGGATACTCTCCTTTTTGACTTCCAGGGACCGGGCACTGTCAAAACAGATGATTTTGCAAAAGAAGGACAGCTTGAAATTCTTACAAAAGGTGTTCCTGTTTTCACTATGATGGAAGGGGCTCACGTTGAATTTGAAATTCAGGTTGATTTAGGAAGAGGTTATGTTCCAGCAGAAGTGAATGAGCATTATATTGAAGTTGTTGGTACAATTCCAATGGATGCTATTTTTACACCTGTTACAAAAGTAAAGTACATGATCGAGCCTTGCCGTGTAGGTCAGCGAAACGATTATGACAAACTTGTTCTTGAAGTATGGACTGATGGAACTATAACTCCAGAAGATGCATTGGCTGAAGCTGCAAAAATTGCTAAAGATCACTTTTCTGTTTTTGTCAACTTCAATGACAGTGATGTTTCTGGTAGCGATGATTTTGATGAAGGCGATGAAAAAATCAGACAGTTGCTTAACACTCCTGTCGAGGAGCTTGAGCTTTCTGTACGTTCATCAAATTGTCTTAAAAATGCGAATATTCGCACAATCGGCGAATTGACTAGAAAAACTGAAGATGATATTGCTAAAACAAGAAATTTTGGCAAAAAGTCTCTTACAGAAATCAAGGAAAAGCTTCTTGAGTGGAACTTGAACTTGGGAATGACTGATTACAGTCATTTGAAGAATTCGGTCAATTTGACAAAGCCAGCACAAAAGGAAGAATCCAATGAGAAATAAGACAGGATTTAATCCACTTTCACGCTCAGCCGCTCATCAGCGTGCTATGTCGCGAAATATGGTAACTTCACTTTTCAGATTTGAGCGTATTACAACTACAAAGGCAAAAGCTAAGGAAGTACGCAAAGCTGCTGAAAAGTTAATTACACGCAGTAAAGTTGATTCTGTTCATAACCGTCGTACTGCTGCTAAGTTTATTCAGGATGAAAAGATTTTGAATAAACTCTTTACGGAAATTGGACCTCGCATGAAGGAGCGTAATGGTGGTTACACTCGCATCTTGAAGCTTGGTTTCCGTCAGGGTGACGCTGCTGATGTTGTAATCCTTGAATTGGTTGACTATAAGTTGCCATCAAGCGATGTCGATTCATCGTCAGACTCAAAAAAAGATGAAGCAAAGAAAACTGCTGCTAAAAAAGCTCCTGCAAAAAAAGCTGCATCAAAGGCTAAGACTGCAGAGAAAGCAGCTCCTGCTGAAGAAGCTAAATAAAGGGGTTAATTATGTCTAAGGCACATCGTGGAACTGGAATTAGAACAGAGCCTAATCACGGTCGTGGAAAATGCCCACGCTGTGGTAATGAAAATGTCAAAGTTCTTTATGAAAAAGAAATTGACGGCAATACAGTGAAAGTTTGCAAAGTTTGCAATGCTCAGTTGAAGAACATTGCGCGCAAAGAAGCTAGAGCAAGCAAAGCTGCAGCAGCCGCTGCCGCGCCAGCAACAGAAGAAGCTTCAGCAGAAGCATAAGTTTAATTCAAACTATGCCAAGCCGCTCCTTGATACAGGAGCGGCTTTATTTTTTAGGATAATCTATTTACATGATTCGTAATTCTTGTTGTTTGGCGTGTCGCATGATGAGCAACAGCAAGAATCGTCATCGCATGAAGAAGAGCAATCACAAGAGTTGCAAGTCGTGCCTTTCTGTGCTTTTGTAATTCTGCCCATTTCTCTGAGCATTTTGATATCGCCCTGGATTGTGCTGCCGCTGGTGGTGAGCATGTTGCCGGTGATTGTGGCTGAGCAGCCGGATTCAAAGGCTTTTTTGCCGTTTTCGGAAAGAAGCTTGCGGCCGGCGGCGAGTCGGATATTTGCTTCCGGATTGATGAAGCGGAACATTGCCAGAGTTCGTAAGATTTCTTCTTCGGTAAGCGGTGTGTTCTTTTCAAATGGAGTGCCTGGAATTGCCATGAGGGCGTTGATTGGGATTGAGCGGATGCCCAGTTCATGAAGGGAGAGCGCCATGTCGATTCGGTCTTCAAAAGTCTCTCCCATGCCGATGATTCCGCCGGAACAGACGCAAAGGCCTTCTTCCTGAGCGATTTTGATTGTCTCGATTTTCATGTCGTAGCTGTGACTTGTGCAGATGTTGGGAAAGTTTCGGCGGGAAGTCTCAATATTGTGATGATAGCTCGTAACGCCCGCTTTTCTGAGTCTCTTGAATTGCTCCCGACTTATAAAACCCATTGATGCGCAGAGATTTATGCTCAATTCCTTGTTCATGCGTTCGTACACATGGAGTGCTTTTTCAAAATCTTCGCCGGTCAGAGCCCGGCCAGCCGTAACTATTGCGAAACGGTTTACGCCCTCGTCTTGGTTTGATTTTGCCTCAGATATGATTTTTTCTTCGTCCAAAAAAGAATATTCCTCGCAGCCAGTGTGATTGTGGGCGCTCTGTGCACAGAATTTGCAGTTTTCGCCGCATTTTCCGCTTCGTCCGTTGATAATCGTGCAGAGGTCAACTCGGTCGCCTTTAAAATGAGCGCGGATTTTGTCTGCGGCTTTTGTCAGCTCGCTTATATCGCAGTTTTTGAAAAAGGAAAGGTCGTCTGTGCGTCCGAAGCGTTTCCCTTTGATGATGTCATCTGAAAGTTCGTTTAAGTTTATCATTTTTTTTACCTCATAAAAAAAACCACGCCTAGACGATGCTTAGAAATTGGGTAGAATCGTTGTCTGCTTGTGACTTTCCTTTAGTGTAACGAAAATTCATAAAATTGTAAACTTAAAACTAAAAGTTAGCGTTAACAATAAAAATAATAATTTTTTTCTCTTTCCCTATTGACATAGTAGGTAATAAATCTTATAGTGTAGATACCTACCAACCTAGTAGGAATAAATAAAAAACCAGGAGAAAAATTATGGCAAATAAACTTCATTTCGAGACACTTCAACTTCATGTAGGACAGGAGCAGGCTGACCCGGTAACGGATTCACGGGCAGTTCCGATTTATCAGACGACTTCTTATGTCTTCCACAATTCAAAGCATGCCGCTGACCGATTCGGCTTGGCGGATGCGGGTAACATTTACGGCCGCTTAACCAACTCCACTCAGGATGTGCTTGAAAAGCGAGTTGCGGCGTTGGAAGGTGGCGTTGCAGCTTTGGCGGTGGCTTCTGGCGCGGCGGCTATCACTTACACGATTGAGGCTTTGGCTCAGGCTGGAGACCATATCGTCGCCCAGAAAACGATTTACGGCGGCTCTTACAATTTGCTTGCCCACACTTTGAAGGATTTTGGAATCGAGACGACTTTTGTTGACGCTCACAACTTGACTGAACTTGAGGGCGCAATCAAGGCAAATACAAAAGCTGTTTATTTGGAGACTCTGGGAAACCCGAATTCGGACATTCCTGATATCGACAAAATCGCTGAAATCGCTCACAAGCACGGTCTTCCCCTTGTAATCGACAACACTTTCGGTACTCCTTATTTGATTCGCCCGATTGAGCACGGAGCGGACATCGTTGTTCACTCGGCGACAAAATTCTTGGGCGGTCACGGAACGACTTTGGGTGGAATCATCGTGGATTCCGGGAAATTTGACTGGAAGAAGAGCGGAAAGTACGCTCCGATTGCCGCACCTAACCCAAGCTATCACGGAATTTCATTTGCGGATGCTGTGGGACCGGCTGCTTTTGTCACTTACATCCGGGCAATTTTGCTCCGTGACCAGGGGGCAACAATCAGTCCGTTCAATGCCTTCCTTCTTTTGCAGGGCGTTGAGACTCTTTCACTCCGTCTTGACCGTCATGTGGAAAATACAAAGAAAGTCGTGGAATTCTTGAGCAAGCATCCTCAGGTAGAGAAGGTAAATCATCCGTCGCTTAAAAATCATCCTGACCATGCCCTTTACGAGAAATATTTCCCCAATGGCGGCGCCTCAATCTTTACCTTTGAGATTAAGGGCGGAAAAGACGCTGCTTGGAAATTCATCGACAATTTGAAGATTTTCAGCCTTTTGGCAAATGTCGCTGATGTCAAATCTCTGGTCATTCACCCGGCAACAACGACTCACTCGCAGCTCACCGACGAGGAGCTGAAAGACCAGGGAATCAGCCAGAGCACAATCCGTCTCTCTATCGGAACTGAGCATGTTGATGACATAATCGCTGACCTTGAAGCAGGCTTTGCGGCAGCTAAGTAATTATATTCGAATTCCGATTATGAGTTTGTCCTCGCCGTTTTCTTTGACGAGGGCAGCTCTCAGGCTGGTGTTTTTTAATTCGCCATTTAACATAAGGCGGTAATGGAGTGAGAAAGAATTTTTTTGCTCTATTTCCGCTATAATGTTTTTTAAAGTGAATTTCTCGATAAAAAGCGGTACATCGTCTTTAAAGAGTGTTATTTTTGCGTTTTTATGAGAGCTAGTGAAAAAGTCGTTTCCCTGTTTCGATATTCCCAGCGATTCGTAGTCTTTTGAAGCATTGTATTCGGTGTAGGATTCAGTTTTAGGGTCAACAATGTACATACAGATAAAATCGCCGGAAAGAGCCATAAGCCGGGAATAGATGATTTCGTCCTGCTTTGCCTTTTTGAGCATTTTCTGCTGTTTTATCTGGGAGTCAACATTGCTGAGGGCTATGATTATATAGTCACTGTCATGCTTCATTCGCATAACTTTCATATTCACATAAACCGGCCCGCTTTTTCGCATTATGTGGTAGGTCATTGCGAATCTTCCGTGTTCGTCGATTTCGCTGAGAATATTTTCTTTGTAAAAAGTTTCGAGGAATATTTTTTTATCATCCTGAAGGAGAACTTTTGCTGCCATGTTACGGGTTTGTTCAAAGAAGTTTTCGCCATGCTTTTCTGATGTCATAAGGTCTTCACCTAAGCCGGTGGAATATTCGATGAATTCTTCTGTTTTTAGATTAACATAGAATAGATGAAAATAATCTGCTGCCAGGGCTTTTGCAATGTTGGCGTAAGTCGATCCTTTTGCGGAGTCTTTGACTGACAGGACTGCAACTGCAAGAGCAGTGCGTTTTGTAATGGGATTTTCTGCCAGTCTGCGGATGAAATAATTTGCCTGTGAGCCGTCGGGTAAAATTCCGTCGGTGAAAGTGCGTTTTCCATCTTTTGCGACTTGGAGAACGCTTTTTATGAAGGCAGTGCCGGCACTATGCAAGATTTCTGAAATCGGAATAGGCTTATCCATAAGTCCAAAGCCGAAGGACTTGGAGAAAAAATTACGGTAAGACTGATTTGTGCGGACAAAACGTATTGATGTGTCCTTTACTTCAATGATTGCCATGGGGAGCATGTTGAATACATTGCTGAAATCCTGCTCGTTTCCGTAAGAAATTACGGCCAGATCATGGAGGTTTACGCGGCCGACGGCTTCGTAATAGTGAGTCTCATCCGGATTCTCAAAACCGATTTGTATGTTCTTTTCGATTCGCTCAAGAATCTGCTCAATGGGAATGGGCTTGCAATAGTAATATCCCTGAATTTTTGAGCAGCCTATTTCCTTAAGGAATTGAAGCTGCTCTTCGCTCTCAACGCCTTCGCAGATTGTATCTGCACCGATGGAGAAAGCCATTTTCATAAGTTCGGTGAGAATGATTTTGCCGTTGTTTTTTTCGTTGAATTGCCGCATAAAACTCATGTCGAATTTTATGAGGTCAAAAGGAATTTCTTTAAGGACATTGAGGGATGAGTAGCCGCTTCCAAAATCATCCATCCAGACAGGAAAGCCCAAGTCTTTAAATCGGTTGATTTGCCGGAGCATGAAGTCAAAGTTGCTGCCAACTACGCTTTCCGTAATTTCTATGCTGATTTTATTGCGGGGAAAGCCTGCCAGATCAACCCTCGTGCGGATTTCCTCAACGATGTCGCAGGACTCGAAATCTGAGCGGGAAAGATTGATTGACTGGGGTATGACTTCAATTCCTTTGGACTGAAAGACTTTCATTTTTTCAAGGACTCGTTCCAGAACATAAAGATCGAGTTTGTAAATGAGTTTTTCTTCTTCGAGGATGGGAATAAAATCGGCCGGAGACAGAAAGCCTTTGATTGGGTCTATCCAGCGGGCGAGAGCCTCTTCGTCACAGACTTTGCCGTTGACTGCGCGGATAATCGGCTGATAGTAGACTGTAATCCAGCGTTCAGCGATTGCCCTGTTGAAATTTTCGATAATGTAGCGGTGATTTTCTTCGGCAAGGCGGATTTTCTGGTCATAATAGTGGATTGCCGAAACTTTCTCGTCTTTTATGGAATCACAGGCGAATTTTGCCCGGTCACATGCCGAATAGATGCTGATTTCTTCTGTTTTGCAGGGATAAATACCTATATGTGTGTATAGCCCCCCCCACTTGTATGAGGGGGATTTTGCCCATTAAGTAAGAAAGCTTTTGCTCAAGACCTTCTTCTTCTGTAATGAGGGTAAAATGAGCACCACCCAAGCGGCAGCAGTTTTCCCTGTCGAAAATGTTGGACAGGAGTTTTGCAAAAGACTGGAGGATTTTATTTCCTTCCGGGAAGCCGTTTTTTTGATTGTAAGATTTTAAACCGTGAAGGGTGATAAAGAGAATTGCAGGTGAACCGTGATTTTTTTTGATGCTTTCCTTTCGTGCCGTGGAAGTTTCAAAGAAGTAGGTCATAGTGGGTAGCTGGGTTAAATAGTCATAATAATTGGCGTCCATAAAGATTATTTTAACATGAGAGCATATAGATAGCAAATTTTTTAGATTAGAAAGCGTTCAAGATAAATTAAAGTTAGGGCTTGAACAAGCGTTTTTCTTATGATAAATTTTGTTTCTGTAGGGAGTTACAATTATGAAAGTTATAAACAAACCTCTCGCATTTGCCTCGCTTGTACTTGCTGTTATGGGGCTTTTTGTGGTGGCTTTGTCATCTGTCAAAATATTCAGAAGCAAAACCGTGGAACGCTTGGAAAAAATCCGCTACGCTAAAGTTCTTGAGATGGAAAACGGACTTTTGCCTGAGCGAAAGCTTGCCGTGTAGCTGGCAAAATCTCCTGCTGTTGTTGATTACATGGAGAATCCGGGTGATGAGGGCGTACGGGAACTTGCCTTCCGCGATTTTGAGACTTTTCAGGAATCCTTTTCATCTCACAGGACTTTCTGGATTTCTGACGCTGACTTAAAATACTACTCCAACATGGAATTCATCTACGATCTTGATAAATCTGACCCTGGAAACGCATGGTATCAGATGACTATAGACGCTAATTTACCCTTCCAGTTTTATGTGGATTACGATATTGGTCTTAAAAAGACATTTATGTGGGTAAATGTACTCGTCTACAACGAAAACCGAAAGGTAACTGGCATTACTGGAACTGGAGTTGAGCTTAATGATTTTGTCCAGTCGATGTATCAGAGTCTTGAAGACGGCGTTACCATGTATATGTACAACGGAAACAAGGAAGTTTCGGCATCAATGAATGTAAGCGACCTTGAAAACAAAGTCCCGATTACAAGTGCCCTGCCTGAGTTGAATGATGTAGAGAATCTTTTGCCGTCTAAAACGGAAGTTTATACGACAATGAGCGGTGTCTATCTGATTTCGCCGATTGACGCCCTGCGCTGGGAGCTTGTGCTCTTTGTTCCCTTTACGGTGAAAGATTTTTTTGCCAATGCAATCGTTCCTTTCGCAGTTTTTGTGATTCTGCTTGCACTTTTGTTAATCGCCTATTCAATCCGAAGCCTTTTTGCACCTCTTTCTGAGGTAAATGTCACGGTTAAGGATATTGCTTCCGGGGAGGGTGATTTGACCCGCCGGCTGAATACGAATCTCCATACTCCTTTCAAATCCATTCATAGTCTGGTCTCTTATTTCAATGCCTTTATGGAAAAATTACAGGGGATGATTGGAACCATCAAAAATTCCAGCGACAACCTTGATGTGGTTTCGCAGAATATGAAAGAGAGTGTTTCTTCTGTTTCCAATTCAATGACCTCAATCCGACTGGGAATCGGAACTGTTCAGGAACAGGTAAAAAATCAGTCAGAGGGCTTTGAAGAGACTACGGATGTGGTGAAAGATGTTGCCGCAAGCATAAACACCGTTAACGAGATGATTGACTCGCAGACAAAAAGCATCCGGGAGTCTTCTGCGGCGGTTTCGGCACTTCTAAAGGGAATTGAGCAAATCAGCACTTCCATGGAAAGCATGGCAGCTTCTTTCAATCAGCTGGATAGTGCGGCTCAGAGCGGAATGTCAAAGCAGCAGAGGGTGAATGACAGAATTTCGCAGATTGAGCAGCAGTCACAGATGCTCCAGGAAGCGAACATGGCTATTGCTTCAATCGCAAGCCAGACGAACCTGCTGGCTATGAATGCGGCCATTGAGGCGGCTCATGCAGGTGAGGCGGGAAAGGGCTTTGCGGTAGTTGCCGACGAAATCAGGAAACTTTCTGAAACTTCTTCCGGTCAGTCAAAAACAATCGGTGACCAGCTTAAAAATATTCAGGATTCTATCAGCGAAATAGTCCTTGCCTCGCAGGAAACAAGCCAGTCATTTTCAGGAGTATCTGCTCAAATCCAGGAGACGGATTCTCTCGTGCAGTCAATCCGCACTTCTCTTGAAAGTCAGAATGAAGACTCACGGACTGTAATCGCCTCGCTTTCCGCCATGGACAAAACGGCCGAAAATGTGCGGGACGCCTCCCTTAAAATGGCAGGAGGAAGCAGACACGTACTTGAAGAAATGGATAAACTGAAGGTTTCTCTTCAGGCAGTCCAGAGCAGCATGTTTGCAATGTCGGAAAACGCTCAGAATGTCGTGAAAAGCGGAATGCGGCTTGATGAATGTGTAGAAAGCCTTGATGAAAACGTGAATAAACTTGGCTCTGATGTAAGAAAATTCAAGACAGTGTAAAAATAGAAAAGGGAAGGGGAGAAGTCTCTCCCCTCGCGGGCACGCTGTTGCCCGCTCCCCACTCTCCTAGGGGAGACTCACTCAAAACTTGCCTCGCAAGTTTTGCCCCTAACGGGTCGTTCCCTACCCCTAAAACCCCAAAGAATTTTTCGAGAGAGGAAAGAAAAAACTCAAAATTGATTATTACCTATTGACAAGGTAGGTAATAAAGGGTAGAATAAAAGTAGGTTTGGAACTATATTTGAAAAAGGAGAAATTATGGCGCATATTTACACTTCAGCTGACCAGCTTATCGGTCACACACCTCTTCTGGAACTTTCTCGCATTGAGAAGGAATTTAATCTTCAGGCAAAAGTAATTGCCAAGCTGGAATATTTTAACCCGGCGGGAAGCGTCAAAGACCGTGTCGCAAAGGCTATGCTTGATGACGCTGAGGCAAAGGGCATCCTCAAAGAAGGCTCTACTATTATCGAGCCGACTTCAGGAAACACTGGAATTGGTCTGGCAAGCGTTGCGGCTGCCCGCGGTTATCGCGTAATCATCGTTATGCCGGACACCATGAGCGTGGAGCGACGCCAGCTCATGAAAGCTTACGGAGCAGAGCTTGTTCTTTCTGAAGGCTCAAAAGGCATGAAGGGCGCAATCGCTAAGGCTGAGGAAATCAAGGCGACAACACCGAACAGCTTTATCGCAGGTCAGTTCGTGAATCCGGCCAATCCAAAGGCTCACCTTGAGACAACGGGCCCTGAAATCTGGGAAGACACTGATGGCAAAGTTGATTATTTCGTGGCAGGCGTCGGAACTGGCGGAACAGTCACTGGAGTCGGTCAGTTCTTGAAGTCAAAGAACAAGGATGTGAAAATCGTGGCAGTTGAGCCAAAATCTTCTGCCGTGCTTTCAACTGGCGTTCCTGGCGCCCACAAAATTCAGGGAATCGGTGCGGGCTTTGTTCCAGATGTCTTGGACACAAAAATCTATGACGAAATCATTCCTGTTGAGAATGATGACGCATTCAAGACTGGCCGCTTGGTCGGCGTGAAAGAGGGCGTTTTGGTTGGTATTTCTTCGGGAGCGGCTTTGTGGGCTGCAATCGAAGTTGCGAAACGACCGGAAAACAAGGGTAAGAACATCGTGGTTCTCTTGCCAGACACAGGTGACCGCTATCTTTCAACGCCGCTTTTCGCTGACTAATTGGACATCCATGTCCTGACAAGTTTTTGACAAGCAAAAACTTGCGGTCAACTATCTTTTGCCCGCCTCCTTGCGGGCAATTTTTGGTATTAAGGATTTGAAATCCTTTAAACCTCGTGATATACTAGGTTGAAGTCTAGTAGCACGAGGTTTTTTTATGATTGTTTCTACACGTGGCCGTTACGCGCTTAGGGTTTTGGTTGATTTGGCGGAACACAGTGAGGATGAACGAATCCCGCTTAAAGATGTTGCGGAACGGCAGGAAATTTCTCAGAAATACATTGAGTCGATTATGACTCTTCTCTCAAAAAACGGCTTTGTGGACGGCGTTCACGGAAAGGGTGGCGGTTACAAGCTTAATCGTGCGCCAGAAGATTATAAAGTTGGGGATATTTTGCGTCTTACCGAGGGAACTTTGGCTCCGGTCGCTTGTCTTGAAGCGGGGGCGGCTCCTTGTCCCAAAAAAGAGCATTGCCGCACAATTCCCATGTGGACGAAACTTGACGAGCTGATTGAGGGATATTTGGATTCGGTTTCCATAAAAGATTTGATGAAAAAATAACAATTCAGTATAATAGACAGACTTTACTTTTAAGGAAAATAAAATGGCAGAAAAAGATTTGTGTCCTTGTGGCTCTGGAAAAAAATATGGCGAGTGTTGCCAGCCAATCATTAAGGGAAGCGTAAAAGCTCCCACGGCAGAAGCTCTCATGCGAGCACGCTATTCTTCTTACGAAAAGCAGGAAATTGACTTTATCATCAATTCATGCGAAGAAGGCGAGAAGATTGCAGAAATCGACCGCAAGGCAACTGAAGACTGGGCTAAAAACTCTACATGGCACGGTCTCAAAATCTTGCGCACCGAAAAGGGCGGCGAGAACGATGAGGAAGGAATCGTTGAATTCGAGGCGACTTACACTGACAAGGGCGGCTTGCGTGACATTCACCACGAGGTCGGCTATTTCAAGAAAGTCAACGGCGAATGGCTCTACTCTGTGGGCAGCGTAAAACCGATGACAGTCGTTCGCGAGGGCGCAAAAATCGGTCGAAATGATCCTTGTCCCTGCGGAAGCGGCAAAAAATATAAGAAATGTTGCGGACGATAGTACGCAACATTTCTCGTAAATGTCGCGACCAAGTGGGAGCGACTACCTTACTGCGGACGATAGTTCCTAAAGGCATTTTGCAAACAATAGAACAGTCAAATGAAGCAAATTATTACTGGCTTTCATGCCATTGAAGAGAAAGTTCGCTCGGCCTGTGAATCAGGCAAAATCGAGGGGCTTTCTCTTTCTTATTCGAAAATTGGCCCCCGCGTAAAGAAAATCCTCGATGTTGCCCATACTGCGGGAATTCCCTGTGCTCAGGTTGAGGGCAAGACTTTGGATTTGCTTGTGCAGAATCTTCCTGAGGCTTTGCGTGATCACCGTGGAATCGTGCTTTCCAACGAAAATGCTGGCGAACCCCATTCAAATGAAGTGAATTTCGACGCATGGATTGCTGGAGCTGCGCTTTCTGAAGAGCCTGCAACGGTTCTTGTACTTGATGAAATCACTGATCCCTATAATGTGGGAGCCATTCTTCGTTCTTGTGACCAGTTTGGAGTGAGTCTGGCTGTCATGCCTCAACGCAACAGCGTGGGAAATGTAAGCGAGAATGAAATTATCGCCCGGTCTTCTGCCGGTGCCAGCAGCTATGTGCCATATTCTGTCGTGAAGAATTTGAATCGCGCCATCCAGAAAATCAAAGATGCTGGTTTCTGGATTTATGGAGCTGATGCTGGCGGAGAGTCAGTTCAGAATCTTTCATTCCCTGCAAAGACTTGTATTATCATGGGGAGCGAGGGAAGCGGAATAAGCCGGTTGCTTGAGGAACAGTGTGATTCCATTGTCTCAATTCCTACCTGTGGAAAAATCGACAGCCTTAACGTGAGCGTTGCGACAGGCGTCCTCTTGTATGAGAGATACAGGCAGAATTTGAATTAAAATTTGACGCGGATAAATGCAGATAAACGCAGAAGTTTTCCGAGCTTGTTCTGCATGCATCCGTGTCTGTTTTTTTCGAGGTACTGAATTGACTTTCGCGTATTTTTTAACTGTTTTGTTTGCTTTCTTCGTTGCGGAGATGGGTGACAAGACACAGCTCATGCTTTTTGCTCTCAGCTCAAAATATAAAATCCGGAGCATTGTAATCGGCACTCTGGTGGCCATTCTGGTCTTGAATGCTCTTTCTGTTTGTGCGGGCGGACTTCTCAATGCTTTTCTAAGCGCGCATTTATGGATTGTAAAGCTCATTGCCTGTGCGGCTTTTTTTTATTTTTCGCTGACTTCACTTATAAAATCAGATGAATCACAAGAGGGCGGGGAGTCAAAAATTTCCTTTGCAAGTCTTGCGGTTTTCTGCATTTTCTTCATCGCGGAGCTTGGGGATAAAACCCAGCTCTCTGCAATCACTTTTGGTGCTACCACTGGATTGAATTCAGGTCTCTTTTTTGTCTGGCTGGCAGCTTCAATCGGCTTCTTTGCGGCGGACATTATCGGACTTGTGCTGGCATTCATTCTTCATGGTAAAACTCCTGATCGCTTTTTTAACTTGCTGGCCTTTGGGGTGTTCGCCGTATTCGGATTTGTAAATCTGTATGAAGTTCTCTTGTCCCTGAACGTCGGATTTTATTTGATTCCGATTCTTGCGGCTGTTGCGGTTGTTTTTGTGATTATTTGTGCTATAATTTTATTGGGGGCGAAATATGTTTCACATATCAACAAATAAAACAGAAGATTCCTGGGCGCGAAATGATATAAAAAACGCTAAACCCAGCGAAGATTCAAACGAAATCTTGGAAAGAATCAATCGGCTCAGCACAGAAGGAATGTCCTATGACGCGGCGATAGATTTCTTTACTATGCAGCTTGGCACATGGCGCCGTTTTTATAAGGAAGACGATAAGGTTGAGGTTGATGAAGCGTTCACTGCTGACAATCATCGGGTTACGCAGATAAAAAGCCTTAATATAGTATATTATGTTCGTGAAATTGACAGCACGAAAATAAAAATCACATATGGTTTTTATGATACTGTCAAGGATCCTTGTAAGAAACTGTTTATGGATGTCGACTCTCAGACCCCGCCTTCAGGTGAAGGCAAGGTCGAGATGCTTGAGCGGGCTAACTAAGGATTTCCCCTAGGGCGCTTCTAGGCCAGAAGTTTTTTGACAGCGGAAGCAATTTCTGCATCTTTGCAGTCTCGGAAGAAGAGTTCGCTGAACTTTTCGCCTGCGAATGCTCCCTTTACCAAATCCTTATCCAGAGATTCGAGAATTTCAACGAATGGTTTGAATGCGATTTCACGAACTCTGTCGAGGATTTTTTTGTTGCGTTGCTCTGGCTCTGCTCGCTCACGAGGATAGCCCTGTCCGCTTGGCTCCGAGAAAAGTTTTTCGAAAATGTATTCCAAGTTCAAGTCTCCGCCCCAGCCAAAGCCGAGTGCGAATGGAATTGAGATTGCATTTCCGTCATTAATCTGGGCGAATGTGTAGGCATCCAGAGGAGTTGCCACATGGCCGCAGATTACACCGGGGAAGCTGTTCAAGGCAAGCATTGCTCCCTCGCCAGTACCGCAACCTGTGATTACATAGTCAACTGCCTTTGAGTTCAAGAGAGTGGCGGCCAAAATGCCGTTTTGAACATAAGTTAGTGAAGGTGACTCGGTTGAGTACATTCCGTAATTTACGACTTCAAATCCGTGGACGTCAGCAACTTTCTTGAGAGCCTTGTAGATTACATCATTTTTTGCTGCCTGAGAGTTTTCGTTTATAAGTGCGATTTTCATGAAACCTCCTGAAATTATCATTTCTATTAAATTATAGCAAAATAAAAAAAAACAAAGCAAGCCGATTTTTAGAATAAACTGACATTACGGACTTTACACTTTTTTTGTTTTTATATATAGTAATTGTATGACAAAGGCGTCGTAAATAAAGGGCTATAGGTGTGTCCATTTGGATTCATTGTGGCTTTTTGTTTATGACGCCTTTTTTGTTTCCGTGTGAAGCAAGAAGAAAACGCCAGAAATTGAATAGGAGAAAAAAATGGCAATCAAAGAATTCAACGTTAAGAACGCTTATTGTAAGCGCGTTTGGGACGAGCTCAAAACTCGTTATGCTGATCAGGAGCACTTCCTTCAGGCCGCTGGTCTTGTTTTGGAGACTCTTTCGCCAGTTGTTGACACAATGCCTGAGCTTGAGAACACAGCCGTTCTTGAGCGCTTCGTTGAGCCAGAGCGCATCATTATGTTCCGTGTACCTTGGACAGACGATCAGGGAAAACCTCATGTAAATCGCGGTTTCCGCGTTCAGTTCAACTCTGCAATCGGACCTTACAAAGGAGGCTTGCGCTTCTCTCCAGAGGTCGGTCTTGACGTTCTTAAATTCCTGGGATTCGAACAGGTTCTCAAAAACTCTTTGACAACTCTCCCAATGGGCGGCGGCAAAGGCGGCTCTGACTTTGACGGTCACGGAAAATCAGACGGCGAAATCATGCGCTTCTGCCAGAGCTTCATCACTGAACTTTACCGACACATCGGTGCTGACACAGACGTTCCGGCCGGCGACAAAGGCGTTGGCGGAAAAGAAGTTGCTTACATGTTCGGTCAGTACAAGAGAATCACAAACCAGTTCACTGGCGTTCTCACTGGTAAAGGCTTGGACTTCGGCGGTTCATTGATTCGTCCGGAAGCTACAGGTTACGGTCTTATCTACTTCGCTGAGTGTATGCTCAAAGCAGCCGGAACTGACTTCAAGGGCAAGACAGCTATCATCTCTGGTGACGGAAACGTTGCTCAGTACGCTTGTCAGAAAGTCACACAGTTGGGCGGAAAGGTCATCACATTGTCTGACTCAACAGGTTACATCCTCGACGAAGACGGAATCGACGCTGGAAAGCTTGCTTACGTTATGGAATTCCGCGCTCGCAAAGAGAAAATCGACGCTTACGTTAAAAAATATCCAAAAGCAAAATTCTTCAAGGGTGAAAAACCATGGGGAGTTAAGGCTGACTGTGCATTCCCATGCGCTACTCAGGACGAAATCTACATGGAAGACGCAGAAAAGCTCGTCGCTAACGGCGTAAAACTCGTTGCAGAGGGCGCTAACATGCCGACTCGTGCAGACGCAATCGCTTATCTGCAGTCAAAGGGCGTTCTCTTTGCTCCAGGAAAAGCTTCAAACGCTGGTGGCGTTGCAGTTTCTGGCCTTGAGATGTCTCAGAACTCAGAGCGCCTCTCTTGGAGCCGTGAAGAAGTTGACGCAAAACTCAAGCAGATTATGACAAACATCCACGACAACGCTTACGAAACAGCCAAAAAGTACGCTCCAAGCGCAACAATCGACTACGTTTCAGGCGCTAACATCTACGGCTTTCTTAAGGTAGCTCGTGCCATGATGGCTCAGGGATTGGTATAATCCGAGCAAGAAAAATCCAGCGCTGAAAGTAGCAAGTGCTATGTAGGGAGCGACCCCGCTTTTGCGGGGGCAAAACCTGTGAGACAGGTTTTGAGCGAGTCTCCGAGCAGCTGTGCTGCGAAGGTGTTGGCTCAAGGTCTTGTATAATAAGCAAGAAAATTGCTAAATCTTAATTGAGCAAAGGCGGTTCGTTCTTTTTGAGCGAGCCGCTTTTTTATTTGTTGCGAGATTTTGAGAGCATTTCTTCCACGTCTTTTTGTGCTGTCGCCAATCCTTCCGCTACGCTTTTGTTGCCGTCAATAATCTGTTTCATTTCGCGGCCTAGGATTGTGTAGAATTCTGGCCATTCTTCCATGACCGGCCTGTAAACGCCGGTTTCCAAAGCCTGACATACGGCTTCATACTGCGGAAATTTTTTGAGGATTTCAGGATCTTTGAGGCTTGAATATCGGCAGGGAACGCCTCCAGCCTTTACGGTAGACTTCTGGATGTCTTTGTCCATTAAGTAGGTTAGGAGCTGCACCGCTTGCTTTTTATTTTTGCTTTTTTGTGGAACGCCGATTGCCCATATTCCGTAGACGTTGGCATTGTATGTCGGACGGTCATTTCTGAATCTTCCGTTCAGAGCAATATAATCCATTGAAGAGTTTTTTGTGGGGGTATACCAGCCTGGCCAACCGATTCCCATGCTTGCAGACTTGTTTGAAATGGCGGCAATCAAATCATCTCTTGCGGCTGCTCTTCCGGTCTTTATCATTTTGAGGTAAAAGTAAAGGGCTTCAGAAAATTCCGGGGTGTCAATCGTCGGATTGTTGTTTTCATCGACTACATAGGTGCCCCGGGAAAGAAGAATCGGGAGAAAATCTACTACTATGTTGTTTGCCGTATCTCCACGGTACATAAAGCCTAAATTGTGGCGTTTTTCCTGAAATTCACAGATTTTCATAATATCCTCAAGGGATTGAATATCTTCCGGCTTATAGCCGGCTTCTTTGAGCATTATTTTGTTGTAGAGAAGAACCGTTACGTTTCCGCCGTATGGGGCGAGATAGACGTCATCTTTGTGGTAACAGATTTTCTTGGTGGCTGGAATTATGTCAGAATCCAAATCATAGCCGAAATCAGAGAGGTTTGTAAGGATTCCTTTTGACGTGTACTCTGCCATCCAAGAGCCATCGACCATACAAAAATCGTAGGTCCCCGTCGTGTCCGCGGCAACCATTTTGTGCAGGTCATCTTCTCCCAGCTCAAGGACATTGCACTGGATATTGTATTTTCTTTCAAAATCTGGCAGGCACTTTTTGATTACGTCAGAATATGTGCCAGAACGGAGTGCGAGTGTAAGCACGGCATCAGGATTTTTAGTCGTGTAATGCTTTTGTTTGGAAAAACAAGCAGTCAGGGAAAATACAGACAAAAACAGGACCATGCAGGGAATCAATTTTTTTGCGTATTTCATATACAACTCCTTTGATTGAAATTCAGCAAGATTTTGGAACATGTCTGATGATTTTATGTGGACTTACCAGCGGAAATCTCCGGACTGGTATTTTTTCATACGTTTTCGGACATCGCTCATACAGGCCGTGACTTTATGCTTTGGGATTGAGCAGAACAAATCGACGATTTTTTGATCCAGCTGCGTACCAGCGACGAGATGCAGTTCTGAAATAGCATTTTCATAGGGAAGCGACGGGCGGTAAGAGCGTTCCATTGTGATTGCGGAATAAGTATCGGCAACAGCGAGAATACGGGATGCAAGCGGAATTTGCTCGCCTTTGAGATGATAGTACCCGTTTCCGTCAACGCGCTCGTGGTGGTATTTAACCCAATATGTGACTGTTGTGAATGAGGGAATTTTATCGAAGATGTCCGTACAAATCTCTGGATGACGCTGAATCAGCTCTCGTTCTTGAGGAAGCAGCTTGCCTTTTTTATCAATTATGCGCCGCGGAACGCCAAGTTTTCCGATATCAAGGAGCAGGGACGCGTATTCAAGGTTTATGGGATTTATCTTTATCCGTTCAAAAAGCGGAAGATAGTCGTACATAAGCATGGTCAGGTTTTGGACGTGAAGGGAATGACCGTCGAGATTTTCGTCACCAGCTTCAATTACACCGACAATTGTTTCGAGAACATCCATGGAGCGTGTGCTGAAACCTTTCATTTGAGTGAAGAACCAGAAAAGCATGATTGACATTATGGCTGCCACGCAGATGAGAGGAATCGCAAACAGCATGGAAAGTTTGTCGTATGTGAAGATTATAATCGACAAGGCTATCAGCGAGACTTCAAAAATAACAAGAATTGTATTGGTGACGAACTGGGCCCCGTCATTCTTGTACATTGCATCGTTCCTCAGAATGAGGGCGAAAAGCGTAATGACAAAATTAACCAGAAACAAAAAAACGGCTGCTATTATGAGGTATTCCGATGTAACTATTGAGTCAAAAAAATGCAAGCAATTCATTAAGCATCTCCGGAAACTTGGTTTAAATTGAAATGAATTTGATTTTTGCCAGCGCGTTTTGATTCATACAGAGCTTCGTCTGCCCGCTTGTAGGCATTGTCTATGTCTTTGTCGAATTCTGTAATCGTCGTGACACCGAGCGAGGCTTGGATTCCTGAAAGTCCGTCAAGAGAAACCGCATTGAGGGCATCCAGCAGCTTCTGCAACAAATCCTTAACTTCTGCCTGGGAATTTAATCCCCGGAGAAAGATGATGAATTCATCGCCACCAAGACGGCCTGCAAGACTTTTAGGAACTGACAAATCCCATTTTGAAATCGTGGTGTAGTCAACTTTATTAAGCTCCAGGACTTCAAGGATTGTGCGGCCAACGATTTGAATCACTTTATCGCCCATTTGATGCCCGAGACTGTCGTTTATTTGCTTGAAGCCGTCCAAATCTAGAAGACAGAGCATTTTATTGTCAGGACTGTGGAGACGCAGCGCGGTTTCTGTGATTGAAAAGAATTTTCCGCGATTTAACAGTGATGTGAGTGAGTCAAAACTTGATTTTATCTCAAGTTCTTTTTGAATCTGTAAATCCCGCTGATACAGTATGAATTGCGCAACCCTTGTTTTCTGGAATGTATAGTGCAGGCAGATTACAAGAGTTGCGACGACGACGACATTATAGGTGTCGTAGTAGGCTATGGAAAATGTTTTATAAAGATATGACGTAGCGATAAAGAGCCCCATCCAGAAAAATGTGAGCAAAAGGAAGGTGAGCATGTTTCCGATGAACGAAAGGGATGTAAGCGTGAGAAGAATAAGGAAAATTGTTGCCGGCATATATGGCTCAGCCACCGAGGAAAGGACTCCGTAAGACAGAAGAATCGCAATTGAGCAGAATACCGCAAAATAATTGTGGGTCTCTACTTTCTTTGGAAAAAGCACCAGCCAGAATTCAAAAGCAAGGGCAATCACGATATACAGGGCATAATATGGAATACGTTCTTGATTTACTCCGAACAGATTAAGGATGGAGAATATGAGATAAAGAAGGTTTATAAACAAAAACCAGGTGTTCAGAATTGTGATGTGTTTACGGTTTGTTGAGTGTATTAAATCCGCACATTCCATATAGGAATCTTTGCTGAAACCGTAAAAATTAAAACTCCGGATTGTCATGAAAGGCACTCCCTGTAAACTGATATGTACCCATAATTCTGGACACATATTATGAACTAGGAAGAAGGAATGGATGCTTCCCTGAATTTTACAGGAGGCATCCATTTTGTTTTAACCTGAATTCTCTTATTGTTATAATAATCTATATATTCATCAATGG
>JAFUFU010000023.1 GCA_017469785.1 Treponema sp. | reverse complement strand
TTCTTGAAGAGGGTATAAGGACTTCGGTAACGCATTTTTGCCCCCGAAAAAGTGTTGATTCAACTGTTTGTCCTTATAGATTTGAGGTCGTTAAGTCTTTGTTTTATAAAGACTTAACGATTTGGTATTCAATCCCTAACGTAGGGAGCGGCCCGGCTTCGAGCAGCTATGCTGCGAAGGCGTATGAAAGCTCGCAGGCGGGTAGAAAGTTGTCACACGGATTCGAGCCGCCTAACGGCGTCTCTGTTAAAACTGTCATCCCGAACTTGTTTCGGGATCTATAAAAGAGAATTAGGAAAGAGAAAATGAAAATTTGGAAATATAAACGATTATCAGAATGCTCAAATTTTGTTTCAGAACGTACCTCTAATATCGCTATAGATAATTATATTTCTACAGAAAATATGATTGAAAATCGTGGAGGCGTAAAAGAAGCTGCAGCATTGCCAGATGTAAAATCAACCTCTGCGTATAGACCTAATGATATATTGCTTTCAAATATTAGACCGTATTTTTGTAAAATATGGTTTGCGGATAAAAAAGGAAGTTGTTCAAATGATGTACTAGTTGTAAGAGCAAAAAAAGAAATTGATTCTAAATTCTTATATTATGTTCTAAGTGACCAGAATTTCTTTAACTGGGATTCAATGACTTCAAAAGGAACAAAAATGCCTCGTGGAACACCAAATGCCATAATGAAGTATTCAGTTCCAGCCATCCCTCTCCCCACCCAACAAAAAATCGCCTCAATACTATCAGCC
The DNA here is from genome assembly GCA_017469785.1 of Treponema sp. Taxonomy (GTDB): domain Bacteria; phylum Spirochaetota; class Spirochaetia; order Treponematales; family Treponemataceae; genus Treponema_D. The sequence goes on along the minus strand of JAFUFU010000023.1, from coordinate 41,818 downwards.
TACGACAACCTCATACAAAACTACAAAAAGCAGATAGACGCCCTGCAAACCGCCGCCAGCGAACTCTACAAAGAATGGTTCGTCCGCTTCCGCTTCCCCGGCTACCAGAATGTTGAGTTTGAAAACGGAATTCCTAAGGGGTGGAAGGTTGAAAGAATAGGAACTTTATATGATTCAACATCTGGTGGAACTCCAAGCCGAGAACATGAAGAATACTTCCAGAATGGAACTTACCCTTGGATTAAAACAGGTGAATTAAAAGATTGTCCAATAATTGAGACAGAAGAATCAATTACAGATGAAGCAATAAAACATTCCTCTGCAAAACTATTTGAAAAAGATTCTCTAATAATTGCTATGTATGGTGCAACTATTGGACAGTTAGGAATAAATAAAATGAAAGCAACCTGTAATCAGGCTTGCTGTGTATTAAGACCTAAAAAAGAAAAAGCTTTTGGTATTTACTACTTATTTCATTTTTTTAAGGAAAACAGAGAATTCATAATCGGACTTGGTAACGGAGCTGCACAGCAAAATTTAAGCCAGGTACTAATCAATAAACTCAAGATTGTAAACCCAAATAAAGAAATATTAGAAATCTTTGAGGAAAAGGAATCTATGTTTTTTGAAAAGGTTTACCATTTACAGCAACAAATCACCAACCTAACCCAACAGCGCGACTTGTTGTTACCACGTCTCATGAGTGGCAAACTGGAGGTAAAAAAATAGACCCTGTATAAAACTAGGTTACTTTCGTAACGCATGGCATGTTGCCCACTTTCATCTTAATAGGACCTATCTATTTTGAATATAATATATGACAATATAAAAAACAATAAGATAAAATTATGATAGTATATTAGTGGGAAATAAGGGAAATTAGAGGAAATTCCCACTAATTTCTTGCTTTTAAATCTTTTCAATGTTATCCTTAACGTATGATAGAAAATCCTCCTCTAATTACAGATGCTCTTTCTCCAATACAAATCATACAGTTGTTATCTGAACCAAAGTACAGAGATTTATTCCGTAAAATTGAAAAAGAATATCTTTATTGGGATAAAATCAAATACCTTGGAACAAAAGAGTTACCAGCCGAAACTTTATGGCAGCTTGTAAAGTTTTCCCGCTTATCTAATATCAATTTTGCTCAATTTGGTAATTATTCATTCACCTTCAAAATTACTAATTATATTCAACAGCTTCTTCATGAGTTTGATATGAACTTTGGAGGCACTCTTTCTGGTTCAACAACAATTACTGAAAAGAATAAACAGTATTATCTCTTAAGTTCCATTATGGAAGAGGCTATTGCATCAAGCCAGATGGAAGGTGCAAATACAACAAGAAAAGTTGCAAAGGAAATGCTGCGCAAACAGATTAAACCAAAAGATAAAAGCCAGCAGATGATTTATAATAACTACAGTACAATCCGCTTCTTATCTGAACAAAAAGATACAAATCTTTCACCTGAACTTTTACTTGAAATTCATAAAAGAATTACAGAAAAAACATTGGATAATTCTGATGATGAAGGAAGTTTTAGAAAGGATGATAATATCTATGTTGTAAATGGAATTACTGGTGAAGTTGCACACGAACCTCCATCCTATACTGCAATTCCTGAAATAATCAACAAATTATGTTCTTTTGCAAATGATGATGATGTATTTATTCATCCGATTATCAAGGCAATCATTATTCACTTTATGATATCTTTTCTGCATCCTTTTGTTGATGGAAACGGAAGAACTGCCCGTTCTCTTTTTTACTGGTATATGCTTAAGAAAGGATATTGGATGACGGAATTTCTATCTATATCCAGAATTATTTATAAGAAAAAAGGACAGTATGAAAAAGCCTTTTTATACACAGAACATGATGATTTTGATTTGGGATATTTCATTCAATACAATATGAACGTTCTGAAAGAAGCTTTTGAAGAGCTTAAGATTTATCTTGAAAGAAAGTCTGAAGAAAATAATGCCCTTTTGGAATTTAAGAATATAAAAGGAATAAACGAACGTCAGGCTCATATTATCAAAATGATTCAGGAAAAACCTGGTTCTATATTTGAATGTAAGAATTTGATAAATGTTCTGGGTGTTTCTATAAAAACTGTACGCTCCGATTTGGAAGGATTAGTACAGATGGGCTTTATGACAACAATTCCTATAAATCAAAGACTTGTTGGATATACAAAGAGTGAATCTTTTGAAAAAAAATTAGAGGAAAATAGTGGAAATTAAGGGGAATTCCCTCTGTTTTTTTTTGCATGAACTCGTTTCCCAAAATTGAAAATATTTCAAATTTGAGTAATAAAATATAAATTTATTACTCAAATTTAATTATTTATCTATTTTAAGTAATAAAAACTAATTCTATTACTCAAAATATAGTTTTTATTGATTTTGAGTAATAGCTATGCTATAATTGCAGCATGGAATATATAGAACGACATGAATATCTTGAAAAACTTGCAGGTACAATAAACACAGAAGACATAAAGGTAATAACAGGAATTCGCCGTTGCGGTAAATCCAGTCTCATGGAATCCTTTATTGTCTACATAAAAAAGAATATTCCACGGTCAAATATAATCCATATCAATTTTAACGACATCAGCTGGGAAAACTTGTGTGAATACCATGAACTAAATAAATATGTTCTTGAGCATTATGAAAGCGAATTAGAAAATTTTTTGTTTGTTGATGAAATTCAGCTTTGTAAAGGTTTTGAAAAGGCAATAAACTCCCTTCATAATTCAAAAAAATTTCATATTTACATTACCGGGTCAAACGCTTTTCTTTTATCAAGTGATTTGGCAACACTTTTTACAGGGCGAACCTTTGAAATTCCTGTTTTTCCATTCTCTTTTGCAGAGTATAAATCCTATTTTGGCGGAACCGATAATGAAGTCTTGCTTTCTGATTATGTTAAGCAGGGTGGAATGGCGGGTTCTTTTACTTATTCCACAGAACAGCAGAAATATGGATATATAAAAGATGTATTTTCGGCTTTGATTATTCGGGACATTAAACAGAAATATAAAATCAGAAATACAGATTTGCTTGAGAAACTCAATAATTTTTTAATGGACAATATTTCAACAGAAGTTTCTACCCAAAAACTTGCAAATACATTGGTTTCAAATCAACAGAAAGCGAATAATAAAACTATAGGCTCTTACCTTAATTATCTTTGCAATGCCTTTGCTTTTTATAAAGTCCGCCGTTATGACATTCGCGGAAAAAAGTATCTTGCAAGTCAGGATAAGTATTATCTTGCAGATCATTCTTTCCGCTATGCAATTCTTGGAACAAAAAATATGGACTATGGCAGAGTTTATGAAAACATGGTTTGTATAGAATTGCTGCGCAGGGGCTACGAAGTTTACACAGGAGTTTTGTATAAAAAAGAAATTGATTTTGTTGCAATTAAGCAGAGCGAAAAAATCTATATTCAGGTTAGTGACGATATTTCTTCTCCAGAAACTCTTGAAAGGGAAGTAACTCCATTGTTGAGCATAAAAGATGCTTACCCTAAAGTTTTAATAGCAAGAACAAAGCATGAAAAATATCTGTACGAAGGAATAAGTATAATAAATCTGGCTGATTTTCTTTTGAATAAGGAGTAGCAGTTTATGGCAAATTACATTACCGAAGATGACATTGAAGTTTCTCTTATAAACATTCTAAAAAGCGATGAGATTGGATATAACTTTATCCAGTGTGATTCCAATCCAAACTTAAAAGAAGATTTGAACGATGGGACTTTCCGCGCTTCTAAAAAGCAATGTGTACTGCCAAAAGACATAGAAAATGCTCTTTATAAAATCAATCCGAACATTCCAAAAGAAAATATAGATTCCGTAATCCGCGAATTATGCCGCGACTTTACCGGTAGCGACATGGTAAAGACCAATTACGATAATTACAATTTGATTCGCAACGGTAAAAAGGTTGATTTCAAAAAAGACGGTAAGCCAACTTTTGATTTTGTAAAACTGATTGATTTTGAAAATCCCGAAAACAATATTTTTACTGCCGTTTCGCAGATGTGGATCCAGGGACAGTATATCTGGCGTCGGCCTGACGTTATCATTTTTGTAAACGGACTTCCGCTTGTATTCGTTGAACTTAAAAATGCAATCATCAAAATAGAAGAGGCCTTTAACAAAAATCTTACGGACTATAAAAAAGACATTCCGAATCTTTTTGCCTTTAATCAGATTTGTGTTTTGAGTAACGGTCTTGAAACTCGTCTTGGTGCTTGGAATTCAGATTTTGAGTTTTTCTTTGAATGGCTTAAAGTAGAAAGCGAAAATGAAAAGCCAAACCGAAAGGATATTAAAGCTCGCGGAGTTTCCATTGAATACTTTGCCCGCGGTCTTTGTAAAAAAGAAAACTTAATTGACTATATCGAAAACTTTATTCTGTTCCAGAATCAGAGAATTAAAATAATTGCAAAAAACCATCAGTTCCTCGGTGTAAACAATCTGATGAAAAATGTTGAGAGGCGAGAAGAGCTTAAAGGAAAGCTTGGCGTTTTCTGGCATACGCAAGGGTCAGGTAAATCATTCTCAATGGTTTTCTTTGCACGAAAATGCAGCCGCAAACTCAAAGGTAATTTTACTTTCTTCATTGTTACCGACCGCACAGATTTGGATACACAGATTTACAAGAACTTTGTACGAACAGAAGTAATCGGTAATAAAGATGAAGTTCAGCCAAAAGATTCAAAGCAGCTTCGTGAATATTTGCAGAGCAACAAGAAATTCATTTTCTCTATGATTCACAAGTTCCGCTACGACAAGGGAAAGAAGTATCCTGTACTGAGTGAGCGTAACGATATTTTTGTTCTGATTGATGAGGCTCACCGTACGCAATACAAAGACCTTGCAGAGAACATGCATACTGCGCTCCCAAATGCAAACTTCATAGCTTTTACAGGAACTCCGCTGCTTGGTTCAAAGCGTCTTACAAATCAGTGGTTTGGAGATTATGTTTCTGAATATAATTTTGCTCAGTCTGTAGAAGATGGTTCTACAGTTCCTTTGTTCTATAGTCGCCGTGTGCCAGAAGTCGGGCTTACAAATAACTTCCTTGATGATGATATTGTAGACATCATTGAAGATGAAAACTTAAATGAAGAAGAAATCAAAAAGCTGGAAGATTCCGGCAGCAAGATAATTGAAGTTCTTAAACGCGATGAACGTCTTGATAAAATTGCCGCAGATATTGCGCATCATTTCCCGCGCCGAGGCTTTCTTGGAAAAGGAATGGTTGTTTCTGTAGATAAGTTTACGGCTGTAAAAATGTATGACAAGGTTCAGCATTATTGGGAAGAAGAAAAGAAACAGCTTATAAAAGACAGAAATAGCGCTGCCACAAAAGAAGAGCGGGATGAAATTACTGCCCGCCTGGATTACATGAACAATGTAGAAATGGCTGTAATCATTTCAGAAGATGCAGACGAAGAAAAGAAGTTTGCAGAGCAGGGACTAAACATAAAGCCGCACCGCGACAAGATGAATAAGATTGTCGACGGCGTAGATATTGAAGACCGCTTCAAAGATAAAAATGATCCGTTGCAGCTTGTTTTTGTTTGTGCAATGTGGCTTACAGGTTTTGATGTTCCAAATCTTTCTACACTTTATCTTGATAAGCCTATGAAAGGCCATACTCTTATGCAGGCAATTGCCCGAGCAAACCGTATTTATCCGGGTAAAACAAGCGGTATCATTGTCGATTATGTAAATGTCTTTAAGTATATGCAGCAGGCTCTTACCGATTATGCAACCGGTGATGACGGCGATGAATTCCCTGCAAAAGATATTGGATACCTTCTTGAATTAATTGGACAAAGTATTGATGAAGCAGACGAGTTTTTAAGCGAACTTGATATCAGTCTTGATGAAATTAATAAGCTTCCTGGAGACTTAGAAAAACTCGAAGCCTTGCGAAATGCACTGGAAATCATTTATCAGAAAGATGAAGGAAAAGAAAAATTTCGAGTAATTACAAATACAATGCTAAATCTTTACGAAGCAAGTAAACCTGAGATTTTTGAAAGGAAATGGCAGAACGAAAAGTTTAAGCCGTTAAAATATCTGAATGATTTGATGAACAACAATGTTGATGATGAAAAGTTAGACCGTGCAAAGATGAGAATGCAGGCATTACTTGATACATCAGTCAGTTCAGAAAAGCCGGAAGACACCAGCGATCCGAACGGTAAAAAATCAGGCAATTATCTCATTCACGAGTTTAAGGTTATAGACCTTTCAAAAGTCGATGTAGAAGAACTTCGTAAAGAAATACATAAAGCACAGTACAAAGCAATTGAAATTGATGATATGAAAGAGTTCATCCAGAAAATGCTGCAGATTATGATTAACAAAAATACAACCCGTATATCTTTCAGTGAACGCTTCAAAAACATCATTGACCAATACAATGCTGGTGGCAGTGAAAACGAAGATTATTACGAACAACTCTTAAAGCTTATTGAAGACATGAAAAACGAAGATAAGCGTGCCGAAACCGAAGGCCTTACAGAAGAAGAACTGGAAATGTTTGACCTTCTTATAAAAGGACGAAAGCTCACAAAAGACGAAGAACAGAAAGTAAAGCTTGCTGCAAAAAATCTCTATAAAAAACTCACAGAAGAAAAGCAAAATCTGTTTATCGTAGACTGGTACAAGGATGAGCAGGCCTCAACCACTGTAAAAGATGCAATCATTTCTTCGCTTGATGCCGACTTGCCACAGAGTTTTGATAAAGAAGCGTTTGATTCAAAAATCAATCTGCTCCTTAATCATTTTGTAGATATGTCAGTACAGCATTATGGATGGCTAGGAGATGCGGCGTAAGCGGCTACACAAAAAGCAAGGATTTTGAAATACATTTAGAGGAAATTAAGGGAAATCGGGAAATCAGGGGAAAATTTCCCCTATTCCCCTTCCCTTTACATCTCCAAAGCCCGCCGGTAATTTTCCTTCATGCTCTTAATGCTCTCGTCAAACTTCGCCTTTTCCTCCGCGGTAAGCTTCAGCTCAATCACTTCCGCAACTCCCTCATTATTCAGGCGGCATGGAACGCTGGCAAAAACATCGCGGTATCCGTACTGCCCGGTCAAAAGGGTCGAAACTGGCAGAATCCTATTTTCATCTCCAAAAATCGCCTTGACCACATTGGCGATGCTGGCTCCGATTCCGAATTCCGTGCTTCCTTTTCCGCCAAGAATAATCCAGCCAGCCTTTTTTGCCCGCAAGGCAATTTCTTCAAGGTCGAGCTTTCCGAATCGCTCCGGCTGCTCTTCTATCAGCTCCAGAAGGGGCTTTCCCGCCACCGTCACAAGGCTCCATGGCACGAACTGCGTTTCTCCGTGCTCGCTCAAAGCATAAGCCTGAATTGATTTCTGGTCATAGCCGGTTGCCTCGCTGATTGCACGGCGGACTCGGGCTGAGTCCAGAGTTGTGCTTGTGGAAAGAATGCGTTTCGGGTTCCACTCAAGTTTTTCCTGCAGATAATGAGCCACTACATCAGCCGGATTTGAAATATTGATGATGATTCCGTCAAAGCCGCTCGCCTTAATCTTCGGCACAATGTCCTTCAAAATCTCAACCGTCGCACCCAAAGTCTGCTGGCGGTCGTTCTGACCAGCCTTCATGTCGGGTAAAGGACCTGCCGCCACAATCAAAATGTCTGCGTCAGCAATGTCAGGATAATCGCCCGCGTAGACCTTCACATGACGGTCAAGATATGTGGATGAATCAAACAAATCCAAAGCCTGTGCCTCGGCCTTTTTCTGGTCAATATCGATATAAACAATTTCTTCTGCCAAGCCCTGCGAAATCAAAGCATATCCGCCATGACTTCCCACATGCCCAGCCCCGATTATTGCGATTTTCCGCCGGTTCAAACTCATTTTCCTGCCCCTGTTTTCCTAGTAAATAAGTAGGTTTATTTAATGCAATTGTTATACAGTCTTTTTACCTAGTCTGTCAATGGGTAGGAAGCCGTTCCGAAGGAAAAAACTCACGAGGTGAGTTTTTAGGCGAGTCTCGTTCGAAGCTATGCTTCGAGCGCGGAAGGGAGCTTTATCTGAATAATGCCTAAAACGAATGGCGTTCTGAATAACGCCGAGAATTTTGGGCGTTCTGAATAACGCCGAGAATCTAAGGCGTTCCCCTGCTTCGCAGGGTCGGCTGTTCCACCCTTCGCTTGCGCTCATTCCTACGCAGGTTTCGACTCCGCTCAACCAGCTTCGGAACTCTGGGGTTCCATAGCCTAACGCAAAAAAATTTATCCCTTAAAAAACGCTTCCAGAATATCTTTGATGTAATTGTATCTTCGGGCATAGGAATTATCTACATGAATCAAATCAAATCCGTGATTCTTGCAAATCTGTTTTTTCTTTTCATCCCGGGCAATTACTTTTGGATTGTTGTGGTGCTCCGGTCCGTCAAGTTCTATTGCAAGAAGGGCTTCTTCTTTTCCACGGAAACCTTTTTTATAAATCACGAAATCCAGGCTTCCCTTATAGAAAAATTCGCAATCAGCTTTATTTTTGTCGAAGAGATGGGAAAGCTGAACTTCTCTTTTCACGAGGAATTTTGAATTTTCGTTAAGCAGTGTCGAAAGAGCGTGGTTCAATGTTGTCAAAAAAGTGTTTTCCGTTTCTGTGCTGTAGGGTTTTATTCCCAATGCACGGGAAGAATTTTCCCTCGAAGAAACTTTGTAATCTCCATTCCTGCGAACATAATTTGCAAGCTCGTATAAGTCGTCCTGCTCATTCGTTTTATGAAGGCGTTCCAGCTGCTTTGTGCTTGAAAGAATCACAAGCTTGTCTTTTGCCCGAGAGACTGCGACATTCAAAAGTTCCTTGTTGTTTTTCAGCCAGTCATACGTTTTGGGATAAGTCTTGTCTGTAAGGGCAAGCGAAAACAAAATCTCATCTTTTTCATCTCCCTGAAAAGCATGTACCGTTCCGCAACTTACACAATTTTCCAAGCCTTTTTCCTTCAGTTTGTAATCAATCAAATCTTTCTGGTTCTTAAAGGGCGTTATGATTCCGATTTTTTTATCAGTGTGATTTATCACATACTGGACGATTTTATCCGCCTCTTCTGGGGCTGTGTTTTTTATGTTTGATGAATTATCCGCGATGTCACAAAAAACAAGCGGTCTTTCATACATTGCCTTTGATTTTATGTTAAGCTGATTGTTGTAGTATTTTTTGTTGTTGAATTCGATTATTTCTTTTGCGCATCGGTAATGGTTGTGGAGAAGGGTTTCCTGGCTTACGGCATCATTTGCGAGAAAGGTCTTGTAAATTGAGTTTTTTATGTAGTCATAGCTTTCATTAACATCGTATTTTGCTTTCAGCTCTTCGTTTATATTTTTATCCAGAGTAATAACAGGATTCAGTTGCTGCGGATCCCCGACAAGCATAAGAGATTTTCCGCGGATAATCGGAACCAAAGATACTGCCGTGTTGCATTGACTTGCCTCATCAATAATCGTCATGTCAAAATATGTTTTGGCTTCGCCGATTTTTTGGGCTGAAATGCAGGTCGCACAAAAAACAGGGAAGACATTTTTCATTTTTTCTACATTTTCAGGATTAGAAAAATATTTGTTGAAGGCTGTCGCTTGCTTTCCTTCATCCTGAATGTACAGGATTTCCATAAAATCCTTGTATTCGGGGTTAAAAAGTCTTTTCAAGAATTTGACGGAAGTAAAATTCAAAAACTGCATCAGTCTGTCATAATCAAAATCAACAAGGGAAAGGGCATCTTCATCTGTAATTTTTCCGATTTGCGAAAGCTGCTTTTTTATTTCAGAAGATTGCTGTCCTTCAAGATTCAGCCGGAGATTCATGTTCTCGTTCTTTGAAAGCATTGACTCAATCAAATCTTGTCGTTCTTTCAAGTCAATCAGCTTTTCATGTTTTTGCAAAAGCTCCGTAAGTTGTTTTGTCCGTTCAATTTGTGACTGCCTGTTTTGATTCAGCACATCTTCATATACATTTAATTTTTCAATCCGTGCAAGAAGTTCTTTCACATATTTGCAAGTCGCGGGAATCACTTTGTTGCTTCCGATTCTGAGAATAGGAAATGGAATGGTGTAATTTCTGTATTTCAGAGATGTAAGTTTCTCGAAAACTCCGTCAATCGGGTGGTTGTTATAAGAAGAAAAGAGAACTGTCTTTGAATTGAAGAAAGCCGTTACTATCGTATTTATTATTGTGCTTGTTTTTCCAGTTCCAGGCGACCCCTGAATATATGCCACAGGATAATTCATCGCATTGTGAATGGCAAGGAGCTGGTCAAGATTGACATTCTTATCAATAATGGCAATAGGAAGGATTTCATCATTTGGTTTCACGGAACGAAGCTCACCAAAAAATGCCTGAATAGGAACTGACACCTCATTTTTAGCGTACATTTCTGTAATTGCTTCATATTCTTTATCAAGATTTACATTTATGTCTCGCTGAATACAAAGAAAATAAGGCCTGTCATCAACGGCAAAATTTTTCCGCTTCCTTATATTCTCAGTAATTGTGTCTTTTATCACTTCTGCATTCCGTTCAAAATCATCAAGAAGAAAAAAATCGTCATTATCAAGAAAATTCTGAATGCTGAGTTTTGATTTCTTCTCCTGAGAATCATCCACACAAAATTCCGCACAGGTTTTTACTTTATTTCCTGCGATTAATGTTTTTTTTTCAACATCAAGACGGACTTCACGGTAAGCGAGTACATAAAGCCCCTTACCGGTATGAATACTTAGAACATTCAGTGCAATTTGCAAAATGTTCCCATTGTTTTTGTCTTTTGAAGTTTCTGCCCGTTTTTTAAAGCTGTTCACAAAATGCTTGAACTGCTCGTCATCAAGGGAATACATTCGGTTTGTTATTTTTGATGAGTCAAGTTTGTTTACCAGCTCATATTCAGTGTTCAGTTTTGGAAGGTCTGCAAGCTTGTTGCAATCTGAAAGATAATTGAGCGTTTTTAGATTCACAATGTCCGAAAACAATGAATCGTATTTTTGAGGAAAAGAATCAATATTCTCGATAAGTTCGGCGTTTGTTCTGTAATAAGTTCCTTCCATTAAGTGAGAGGAAAGAATTTTATCGATATAAACGGTAAGACCTTTTGTAGTGAATTCCCCGATATGCAAGCCTGTAACTTCAAGGCTTTTATTTTCAAGATTTATGTCATGAATCGCAATCCAATATTTTTTTCGTTCGGAATCCCTGTTTTGATATTCAATGAGCAGCCATTTGCCTTCATGGATTGAGCGGAAGATGTCTCGTGCGATGGTGGTCATAATGATATGTTCCTTGAATTAAGCTTTTATTTCATATACACCGCAGGTGCATAGTTTGTCTCGGAAATTATATCAGCGTTCGCCATGATAAACTCAATTCGACCTCTTTTATTAATCAAGTTGATTTTAATTATATCATGACTTTCAGCAGAAATCATCATCGCCTGTAAAACATCATCTGTGCCATAATTCCATGTTCTACGGCTTGTCTCATTTTCCATCCAAAGTGAGATTCATTGTATTGTTTAGCTTCACTTGGAAACATCACTTTGTTTTGATTTACAAGAATAGTTGTTTCGTTTCGCAAGTCAGGCCTTAACAATAAGGGTAATCTAATTCCGCATCGAATATTTTCAGAATCTTCTTTGCAGCAGAAAACACATTCTCTACAAAATTCTTGTGGAACATACGCTCTTGCATAAGGGCAGTCAACAATTCCACCTCTATCGACTTTTAGTTTCAGGCCATAATTTAAAAGGATTTCTTTTCTTTCTGAAATGCGCCTTGTATCATCATCGTATAAAATTTTAATATTTTGCGGATTATATATCGCCACTTTTACATCTTCTTTAGATTCAAAAGTTTTATCAGACAAATCTATTTCAACGGCTGAAATTTTATGCTGCATGATTTTTTGAAGCTTTTCTTCGTCAACTTCATGTGTAACTAAAATTTCGACTATATATGGGCGATTCTCGTAATTTGCATACAAATCTGGAACTATATCGCCCATAAATTTTTCTTGTTCGATAGAATCTGTCTGATGAAAATCAATTTGACCATTTCTTGGAATTGGAATCCTTTTTTCTTCCGCAATGATTTCTTTTGCCAGCAAGTGCGAGGCTGTCTGACTGCATCTTATGCTGTCATTTCCATTTTCATGTGCGAAGTGATGAACTTTTATTCTGCCTTTATTTTTGGCAATAAGTTTTCCGCCACATTCCGCACAAGTACACTCGCAATTCTTGCCATTAGGCACATCATCGATATAGACGGATTTCCCATCTGCATTTAGGGCTTGGAGTATGTAATGCTTTGTCATTATTCCTGCCCCCAGTTCGGAAATGCTTTTTCAAATTCTGCATCATTTTTTGCCTTTTCTTCGTCAGACCAAAATCTGCACATTCCAGAATACAAGTGAGGTATCTCCCATTTGTCAGATTTCTCAATAACGGTGTCCGTGATGAAACGCAACAATTTTAGTGATACATCTTGTTTCACTTGTTTTTTTGAGATGTTTTCCGCTGAAAATTGTCCGTAACCTTCCAAAAAAGCCTTGCAGTTCCAGATTGGATTTCCATTTTCGTCATGGTATTCTGTAAACTCATAGCGAACTTCCATGATGACTTTCTTTTGAATCAATTCATGTAGTGTGCTTGCAGGATTCGAGAAATCAAGATTTTGAAAATTTCTTTTTATTTCTTCCTGACATAAAAAGTGATATGCTTTTTTATCCGCATCAAGTTTGGCCTGAAAAGTACCGTCTCCAGTTCCCTTGAATTTATTGCCGCCAATGTCTACCCAATATTCATGCAAACCAGTTTTTGGATTTTTTGAAGTACAATATTCATGCACTCCTAAGTAACCGTTATTAAAAAAGTTATGAGGTTCTATATCTTTTCCATTTTCGATTTGCCAATACATTGGATGGTATCCTGGCTCTCCAAAGCCGAGTGCATGAGATTTTTCTTTAACCAGAATTGACAAGTAATTGTTTACCGTTTCCATCTGCAACATGGTTTTGCAGACTTTTTCCAGTTGCGGATAATCCCAATTGCAATCAGCTGCAACCGCCCCGATAATTGCCTCAAACAAATCTTCGTTTACGGAAGCAGACTTTCTGACATCATTTTCCTCATCACTTTTTCCGAGATATAGAAACTCAGAGAAACCAAAATTATACATACAATGAGCAAGGCTATCCTTACTGACGAGAATTGATTTTAATTTTGTCAGCTCTCCCTCAGTTTTTTCAGAAACAAGCTCTTTGTTTACGATTTTTGAGAATCGCTCATACAGTTGCTTTGTAACAAAGAAGTCGAGAATTTCATCACCGTAAAACTCAAGGACCTCATTATTCTGAACTTCCGGGTGTTCTGATGAATAAGATTTGCGAGTGAAAGCTTGCTCCAAAAGCTGCAAGTTTTTGAATGTGTAGTTGATTCCGCTTTGTACAAAATCAATGTCTGGACGTGTCATAAAATGCTCCTAAAATTAAATTTAGGCACAATAATCCTAACAAACAAAATGAGAAAATTAAAATGTCTGGCTTAGGAAAAAGAATCAGGAAATAGAAAAACTAAGAAAACTCTGATTGCTACGCTCAACTTGCATCAAGACATGACAAGCAAAATAATTTTAGAAATGCTACTTTGGCTCTTTTGTGCCTGTAATTTGTATTCTATGGAAATTCTTGGATTTGTCAAGCTACTCATTCTCCATAAAGGAAAGTTCGAAAAGTGTTTTTTCATGCAAGGCTTCAAGAGTCTATATGCCAAAAAGTGTAATTTTCAATAGAAATTTCACACTTTTTGGCACCACTTTTAGTGCCTATTCCTCTTGATAATCCTGTTTCCCCCCAGCTGAATCAGGTTCACCACAATCACAAGCACGACAATGGTAAGCCAGGTCACGTCCAGCTGATTCCTGTCGTGTCCGTACATAATCGCGTAATTTCCAAGTCCTCCCGCTCCCACGGCACCAGCCATCGCAGTCAAGCCAATCAGGCTCACCGTGGTTATCGTCGTTCCCCGCACAATCGGCCCCACGCTTTCCTTAAGATACACGCGGAAAATAATGTCAAAGGGAGAAAGTCCCATGCTTTCGGCAGCCTCAATCAGTCCGTCATCGACTTCGGCAAGGGCACTCTCAATCTGTCGGCTGAAAAAGGGCACCGTCCCGAAAATCAGGGGCACAATGGCTCCCCGCACGCCAATGGCCGTTCCCATAATCAGGCGGCTCAGAGGCATAACGCCTGTCAGCAAAATGATGAAGGGAATCGACCGGAAAAGGTTAATCAGCTTGTCAAAAATCTGATAGACAGGCCTGTTCTCCAGAATCGCGCCTTTTTTTGTCACGGTAATCGTAATTCCAATCAAGAGTCCCAGCACAAAACTAATCGCCCCAGACCAAACCGTCATAATTAAAGTCTCCAGAAGCCCGTTAAAAAATCGCTCCGGGTGTTTTGCCACATTCGGCAAAATCGTCTCAATAAAATCAGTCATTTTTTCCTCCTGTTTTCAGCACCTCAACCCCAACATCCATAGCCGCAATGTGCTTTAACGCCCTGTCTATCGTGCCTGCCTCTCCGCTCACAATGGCCACCGTCCCGCCAATCGGGGCATCCTGCACGATTTCAATCTCCGCAAAGATGATGTTTATCGTCACCTCATAAAGCCTTGAAATTGCCGAAATCAGCGGCTCCGACACATTCTTCTTTATATAAGTGAATCGCACCAGCTTTTCGTCCTTTTCAAGGCGAACCACGGGCGAATCTTGGGCAATCAGCTCCTCCACTTTTGAGAGATTTGATGTGGAGCGGATAAAGCGTTTGGTCACTTCGTCCTGCGGATTCGCAAAAATCGAGAACACGTCCCCCTGCTCAAGGATTTTTCCCTTTTCCATGACAGCAACCTTGTCGCAGATTTCCTTAATCACTTCCATCTGGTGGGTGATGATTACGATTGTAAGGGAAAGCTGGTCTTTGAGCTTTTTGAGAAGTTTTAAAATTGATTTTGTCGTCGTTGGATCAAGTGCACTCGTTGCCTCGTCACACAAAAGAATATCAGGCTCGTTGGCCAGGGCGCGGGCAATGGCGACCCGCTGCTTCTGTCCGCCAGAAAGCTGGCTTGGAAAATTCTCCGCCTTATCGTCGATTTCCACCAGCTTCAAAAGAGAATGGACTTTTTCTGAAATCTCACTCTTAGTCAGGCCGCTCCGTTTCAGGGGAAAAGCCACATTGTCAAAAACATTGCGGCTTTTCATTAAGTTGAAGTGCTGGAAAATCATGCCGATTTTTTTCCGCTCCTCCCGAAGCTCTTTCTGGCTCAGTGAAAGAAAATCCTTGCCCTTGACGGTGACGCTGCCGGAAGTGGGGCGGCCGAGCAGATTTATCGTCCTTACCAGAGTTGACTTTCCCGCCCCAGAAAAGCCGATGATTCCGAAAATGTCGCCCTTCTCTACCGTCACAGAAGCATTTTCGACGGCATTGAAAGTCTTTCCGTCCTGAACGAAGGTTTTTGTGATGTCTTTTAATTCAATGATTCCGTTCATTTTTACTCTTTCCTAGTAGATTAGTAGGTTTTATTTTGATATACTAGTTATAAATTGATTTACCTAGTCTGTCAATAGATAAAAAAACAAATATTAAAAAGGAGCCTTTATGAAAATTCTTGATGAAACGCGTAACTTGACCCCATATATGGTGGACTTGCGGAATTATTTCCATGCCCATCCTGAATTGGGTTTGCAGGAATTCAATACAAGTAAAAAAATCGAAGAAGAACTGGACAAAATCGGTCTGGACCATGTCCGCGTCGGTGATACGAACGTCATCGCCACAATAGATTCCGGCAAAAAAGGAAAAACGCTCCTTCTCAGGGCCGACATTGATGCCCTTCCCATTCAAGAGGCAAACGACGTTCCCTACAAAAGCCAGAACAAGGGCATAATGCACGCCTGCGGACACGACGGACACACGGCATCCCTTCTTGGAGCCGCCAAAATCCTTATCCGGCACAAAAATGATTTCACGGGGCGAATAATCCTTGCTTTTCAGGCCGCCGAAGAAATCGGAAAAGGCGCCAGGGACATCATTGATGCGGGAATTCTCGATACAGCGGACCGTTGCTTCGGGATTCACTTCCAGTCTTCCCTTCCAGTCGGCACAGTGGGAATCAGAAGCGGAGCCGACATGGCAAGCTGCGACCGCTTCAAAATCACGGTCTCAGGAAAATCCGCCCACATCACATGCCCGGACCAGGGAATTGACGCCCTCTTCATCGCATCTCTCACCGCCACAAAGCTACAGACCGTCGTTTCCCGGCTGGTTAATCCCGCAGAAGGAGCCTTGATTGGCGTCGGCAGAATTGAATCAGGCACGAGCTACAACATCATAGCGGGAGACGCAGAGCTTGAAGGCACAATCCGCACATTCACGAAAGAAACAAGGGAAAAACTTCAAAAAGCCGTCACAGAAATCGCCAGCAACACGGCCAAAGAATACGGCGGAAGCTCAGAGATTTTCATCGACGACCTGTGCGACCCCGTCAACAACGACGAAGAAAGCACGAAAGAAGTCATCACCTCGGCAGAAAAAATATTCGGAAAAGAAAACGTGATTACGGGAATAGAAAAAAGATTCATGGCGGACAATTTCGCCGACTATTTCAGAAAAGCTCCGGGCTGCTACGTCCATGTCGGCTCATCAGACGGAGAAAGGACGAGCCACGACCATCACAACGAGCATTTTGACTTGGCTGAAACATGCTACGCTTATGCCGCCGCCCTCCACGTGCAATACGCCCTGGACTATCTAAAATAATCCACAACGAGCATTTCGCAGGGGAAATAAAAAATCCACAGATAGGCACAGAGTTCACAGAGATATTTTTATAGTAACAAAATAAAATGCCTCAGTCCCACTGCCTTTAAAAGCAATGCGACTGAGGCTTTATTTTTGAGCCTAAGAGTGCTCTCTGTGCACTCCTAAACTCTGTGAGGAATTCTCACTAGAAGCTTCCTGCTACAGCTACAGCACAAGCTACTGTACAACCTACCATCGGGTTGTTACCCATGCCCATGAAGCCCATCATTTCGACGTGAGCCGGAACTGAAGAGCTGCCGGCGAACTGAGCGTCTGAGTGCATACGACCCAAAGTATCTGTGAAGCCGTAAGAAGCAGGGCCTGCAGCCATGTTATCAGGGTGCAAAGTTCGGCCGGTCCCTCCGCCACTCGCTACAGAGAAGTATTTTTTACCAGCGAGGAGGCGCTCTTTTTTGTAAGTGCCTGCGACCGGGTGCTGGAAGCGGGTCGGGTTCGTAGAGTTTCCTGTGATAGAAACATCAACATCCTCGTGCCACATGATTGCAACGCCTTCGCGTACATCGTCTGCGCCGTAGCATTTTACGATGAGGCGGTCAGGATTTGAACCGTAAGGAACTTCCTTAACGACTGTGAGAGCCTTGTCTGTACCCTCGCCGTTGAAGTAGTCGAATTTTGTCTGAACGTAAGTGAAGCCGTTGATTCGAGAGATAATCTGAGCGGCGTCTTTTCCGAGACCGTTCAAGATAACGCGGAGCTTGTTCTTGCGGACTTTGTTAGCGTTAGCGGCGATTTTGATTGCGCCCTCAGCGGCAGCGAATGACTCGTGACCAGCAAGGAATGCGAAGCACTGGGTCTCCTCAGAAAGAAGACGAGCGCCCAAGTTTCCGTGTCCGAGGCCGACTTTGCGGTCATCAGCTACAGAACCTGGCAAACAGAAAGCCTGCAAGCCCTTACCGATGTTAGCGGCCGCCGTAGAGCCTGTTTTGTCGCCAGTTTTCTCTGCTTCTTTGATAGCGATTGCTGAACCGAGAACATAAGCCCATTTAGCGTCCTCGAAACAAATCTGCTGTGTAGACTGACAAATCTCGTAAGGATCGAAACCACGAGCTTTGCAGAGGTCACGAGCTTCGTTAAGACCAGCCTCGCCCTCTTTGAATCCATATTCTTTAAGAGCCTTATTCACCTGAGGAATGCGGCCTGCGAAATCTTCAAATAATGCCATTTTCTACTCCTTTCTTGGGTCAATAAGGCGAACCATGCCCTGATCAGCTGTTACACGGCCATAGTGTGTGCGAGCCTTCTCGATAGCCTCTTTTGGCTCAACGCCAGCTTTAAGAGCATCCATCAATTTACCAAAGTTGATACAGTTGTAACCGATAATCTGGTTGTCCTTGTCGATTGCGCAAGTCTCAACATAACCTTCTGTCATTTCGAGGTAGCGAGGACCTGTTTTGCGGGTAGCGAACATAGTTCCGACCTGAGAGCGGAGGTTTTTACCCAAGTCTTCGAGAGAAGCGCCGACTTTAAGACCGTCTTTAGAATAAGCTGACTGAGAGCGGCCGTAAACAATCTGCATGAAAAGCTCGCGCATAGCAGTGTTGATAGCGTCGCAAACGAGGTCAGTGTTGAGGGCCTCAAGCAAAGTTTTTCCGATGAGGATTTCTGAAGCCATAGCAGCTGAGTGGGTCATGCCAGAGCAGCCGATTGTTTCGACAAGCGCCTCTTCGATGATGCCGTTTTTAACGTTCAAAGAAAGTTTGCATGCGCCCTGCTGAGGTGCACACCAGCCGATACCGTGTGTGAAGCCAGATACATCTTCGATTTTTTTAACCTGAACCCACTCGCCCTCTTCAGGGATTGGGGCCGGACCATGATATGCGCCCTTAGCCAAAGGACACATATGTTCCACTTCTGCAGTGTAAGTCATGAATTGCTCCTTACAAATAAGATGAGAAAATTGATTTTGAATGGAGAACGAATCAGAAGGGAAAAAAACTCATTAGCCACAATACGCCCGGTCAAGGCATAATTTGCTTAAACCCATGACTCAGCCGCTCTGCAAGTTTTCAAGAAAATTAAACCTGCAGACAGTCATTTCCGAAAGACGCGTTTCCAATCATTCTTTATAAGATAATGTCTTTTTAGAGATTTTTCAATGGGGAAAAACTTCCATCTAAAAACTGAATTTACATCTTACATAACCCGTGCTTAAATCCTTGTATGAGCCGTACTGACCATCACGGTCCGGGCCTGGAATAAAGATGTAAGCCCCGCCAGAAAGATTTATCTGATCCGAAAGACTGTAAGTTACAGCAGGTTTTATGAAGCTGTCGAAATCATTCAAGCCGAGAACTCCGCTGAAACTTAATTCAAGCGTATCCGACAAAAGTTTTTTTGACACGCTCAAAGTCGCTCCGTGCTGCAAGGCTTTTTCGCGCTCAAGATTTTCAAGCTCTCCAAAAACGTAATCGCAGTAATACTGGGCTGTGACTGTCCAGCTTTCCTTCATCCAGTCAAGACCTGCAAGGGCAAAAAGTTCGTTACGCTCAAGTGAAGAATCAACCGTTTCCGATGAAAGCATTTTTTCTTCTATAATAATTCCGCTAGATTTTTGAAAATGTCGCTTCGGGAAGAAAGCCGCTTCCATGCGCAGAACTGTTTCTTTGATTGGAACGGCAGCGTCTATTCCCAGCATTGCCATGCGCTTGTATTCGCCAGTCACATTCACGCCCTCAGAAGACATTGTGTAATCCAAAAAAGGCATATCGTCCCACCCGTAAAATCCGTAGAACGAAAAATCCAGCACAGAAAAATATCCCGAAAGTTTCAAGCCGCCCTCGCCATTCGACAATTTTGATTCAGGTTTTTCAAATTTTGCATCCGAAAGTTTTGCCGGCGTAAAAAAGGGAATCCAGTATGCGTCAGCCGTAAACTGATTTCCATTTACAGAAAAACGAATAGCGTCAATTGCAAGCTTTTCATTTGTCGTCATAACAGCAAGGCTCGAAAGATCTTTAGGGCAAATCACGTTTGTTATGTCGATTCCGTCAGCCTTTCCCCAGGCAGTTTTTTGCCGTCCGATTCTCATTCCCCAAAAGTCCGCAGTATAATCCATCCAGCATTCGGAAAGCGAAAAATCCTCAGAATCTTCAATTGAGTCGTATTTAGCAGAACCTTCAACAAGAGCAGAACTGTTCCCGAAATAAGAATCAATTTTCCCGGTAAATGAAGTTTCACCCAAAGTCATTCGGCCTCTTGCAGTATCGCGGTCTGTCCAGGGCAAACCTGCTCCCCAAAGAGTTTCAACATTTCCTGAAAAGCGGATATTTTCTTCGGCAAACAAACTTAGCGAAAATGCAAGTGTCAAAAAAATACAAAGTTTTTTCATCTACCGTATTCTTCCCTTTTCAAGTGCGGCAACAGTAAGCATTGAATCATCGATGTCACCGCCGTCGTAAACAATGTTTGCAGTCTCAAAAAGTGACCATGTGCCGCTCTGAACGTTTTCCATTTTCATTCTCTGAGCTGTCGTAAAGCCTTTGATTGTCGTAAAGTTTGTGCAGGTCAGAACGCGGTGAAGCTGATTCTGTCGGTCAAAAAGCTCGCACTTTCTCAGGATGAAATCAGATTTTGCGATGTAAGAAATATATCGCGGGTCTTTTTCAGTTTTATCTTTTGCAACGCACTCAACCTTGTAACATTCAGTTCCGTCCACGCTTTCTTCGCCCAAAAGCTTGTAATCGTAGTCGTTAAGATTTCTGTCTCCCATGTCGCGGTAAGTAAAATCCGTTCCCATAAAACTTCCGTCACTTTCTGAGCCGCTCGAAGCAATTCGGCGTGTCTTTTTCATCGCCGGCATATAAAGCCAGTTGTCAGAATCTTTTTTGTTGCCCTTTGAATCTTCTTCGTACTCAAACATCAGGTAGCCGGTTCCAGAAACATCTTTTGGCGTCACAAAGACGATGACTTCTTTTTTGACATCTCCGTAATCCTTGCTTTTCATGATGACTTCGCGCTTTCTGTCCGAACCTTTTTTCGTGTGAATCGTGAGAGTTGCTGTTGAAGATGATGTTACAGGCTCAGGAACTTCATCTGCCTTTTTCATAATCTCGTAGCCCGTAAGTGACTGTGCAAAAAAGCTGAAAACTGAAAACTGAAAGATGAAAGCTAATGCGATTGATTTTTTCATTGTGAAATCTCCTGTTAAATAATGTTTTTGAAGGGGGAGGTCTCCCCCTCGCGCCAAAGTCCTCGCTTCGCTCCGGTCTTTTTCGCTACCCCTTCTCCTAAGGGGCAAGCCCCTTAAAATCTCCACAGTGGTTTGCGGTTCAGGCATAGCCTTCACCGAGACTCGCCTAGAAACTCGTCTCACGAGTTTCTTCGCCTGTCGGCGACCGGCTCCCTACCCGCAACGCCCGCTTCTTTTTCAAAAGGTTTTGTGATATAAAGCAGCACCGGCGTGATTGTGTAATCTGCAATCAGTGCGCTTCCAAGGCCGACTACCGAAAGCCAGCCGATATTTACCAGAACATTCATCGTGCTTGTAAGGAAAATCGCGAACATGGCGCAGAGAATTATCGTCGTCATAATCATCGTTTTTCCAATCTCGCGGTATGAATTTTCTATTGCGCTTCTGTAATTTCCGGTAAGCTCGAAATGATATTTAATGTGATTCGTAAAATGAATCGTGTCGTCAACGGCAATTCCCAAAATCATCGGCATAATCATTGCGGTAATCATGTCCAGGTTTACGCCTGCGTAGCCCATGATTCCGCCAATCAGCGCAATCGGCACAATATTCGGAATCATCGCAATAAATCCGGTTCTAATCGATGTGAATGCAAGGACAAGCAGAGCCAGAATTATAATCAGCGAAGTTCCAATCGATTTGATTGAACCGCGGACAAGCTTTCCGTTCATCTGGGCATACTGAACGACTTCACCGACAACGCCGGCATTTTCTGCATCCGGGAAAAGCTCTGCGACCCATTTTTTGACTTCCGCAAGATTCCTGACAATTTCTTCGCCGTCATAGCCCGAAAGTTCAACTTTCAAATATGCCGCGCGGAAATCATTGCTGATGTAATCATACAAATCCGTTCCACCAGAAATTTCATAAAGGAACATAATCTGCGTTACTAAATCCTGATTATCCGGAATGATGTAGGAAGCCGGGTCATCCTCGTTCAAAGTTCTGTTCATTTCCTTAATGATTTTAGTAACCGAAGAAACCCGCGGCTTTCCGTTGGAAACTTTTGTCTGGCTCAGTTTTCCGATTCTTTGGGCAAGAATGTCCATTTTTTTGAGAACCTGAGGATTTTTAATCGCGTCCTCATCCGAATATTCAATCAGAACTTCATAATCGTACTGGCTTCCAAGCTGGCTCCTTGTGATTTCCAAAAGACGCTTGATATAAGGTGTGCGCTCGCCCATCATGTCAGAGTAGTTCATGTTCACTTTGATTTTGAAAATCCCCGGTATCACAAGAGCGGAAACAAGAACCGTAAGAATCACGGTAATCCATTTTTTGTTGAGGATTGATTTTCCCATCGCTTCAACACGCAAGTCTGATTTTGTCGCACCTTCTGCATTCACAAAGTCCGCTTCAGGCTCCTTATCTTTTCCAAAACTGTAGAGAACCGGAAGAAGAATTATGATGTAAGCAAAAACTGCAAAGACCGTAGCGGCTGTAATCCCGCCAACCCAGCGCATCGGCTTGATTCCTGCAGAAAGAAAGGAAAGCATTCCCGCCATAGTCGTGATTACAGTAAAGAACAAAGCCCAGCCTGAATCGCGCACGCCCATTACGATTGATTCCTTGCGTTTTCCAGTCTTGCGGAAGTGCATTTTAAAGCTGTTGATATAGTGAACTGAATAGCCGACCGCAAGTGCCATCGAAAGAAGCACGGTAATCATAATCATTGAGTTGTTTCCCTTTATTCCCATCCAGCCGGAAAAACCAAGCGTTGTTGTAAGGGCACCGACTGTTGAAATCGAAGGAACTACAATTCCGCGGAGAGAACGGATAAAAATTATCAGGCAGACAAGCATTACCAGAAAACCAAGTGAAATACGGGTCACGAGTTGATTCATGGTCACAGCTTCTTCCTCGAACTCGGTGTAGCTCATGCCCGCCGGGCGGATTTCCCATTTATCAGATTTATACTTGGGGTCGTTGAAAATCTTCATAGCAGGCGGCGCAATTTTTACCATTGCTTCAGTCAAATTTTCTGAATATTGCTCAAGATTTACGATAAGCCAGGTTTCGGTCGCATCAGCACTGACAAGCGTGTTCACAAGCGACTCTCGGCTCAGAATAAAGGCCTTCTTTTGTGCAAGTTCTTCTGCGTCCTCTGGCACTCCATCTTCAAAAGGACTTGTAACTTCAAAGCCCTCTTCCGTACCAATCGGAATCGAAAGTTCCATGAGCGAAGTAATGCTTCCGGCATAAGGAACATTCTGTAAAAGCTCGTCTCCAAGCTGGTCAATCATCGCAAGGACTTCCGGGTCAAAAACATCGTCCGCCTTGATGTGAGCCAACAGGCTGTCCGTTGAGCCGAAAATGTCTTCAAAGTGATCCTGATTACGCTTTGTAGTTTCCCAGTCGTCAAACCAGTCTTCTTCACCATTGTCTAGTTTAAGGCGGCTAAGGCCGAAAGACCCGACAACCGTAACGACAATCAGACAGATAAGAAAAGCCCAGCGATGCTTCACTTCAAACCGCCCGAACTTTTCAAACCAGTCATTAATCTTTTTTACTTTCATAAAAAGCTCCTTTTAAGATAACAATGTTATCTTAGTGGTAACAGTGTTATCTTGTCAATAGTTTTTGATAACATTGTTATCACTTTTAATTGACAAAGACTCCTTTTTATCGCACACTGTTTCTCATGGCAGATTCATCAACCGAAACAAAAAAGAAACTTCTCGAAAGTGCAAAAAAGGAATTCCTCGAAAAAGGCTTTACAGGAGCCTCACTTCGTACAATTGCCGCAAATGCAGGAGTCACAACAGGAGCCATGTACCGCCACTTTAAGGACAAGAATGCTTTTTTTTGCGCCCTTGTTGATGATGCCATCACTGCCACAAAAAATGTGATAATGCTTGCCGATCCAAAAAATCATGAAAAGCTCACACCCGCGCAAATGCAGGAGCATATGGACTTTGAAAAAAAATCAACAGATGATTTTCTGAACTATATGTACGAAAATTTTGATGCATTCACACTTCTTCTTAGAAAGTCAGCCGGAAGTACTCACGAACATTTTCAGGAAGATATCTGCGATTTGTACACAAAAAACTGCGAGAAAACTTTTGCCTGGATGTACGAACAAAAAATCGCCACAAAGCAAGTTTCACCTATGACAATTCATTTTATGGCGTCAACAATCATCAATGCTTTCTGCGACATAATTCTTCACAACATGACTCAAAAAGAAGCAAAAGAATACATCTCCGACATCATGGAATTTACAAGTTACGGTGCCTACAAGCTCATGGGAATCAAGGTTGAATAAATAGATTTATTACTCAACGATACCAGAATAATTATTGACAAAAAATATAGCAGCGTTATAAAAATATGTTAGCCAAAACTAACAGGAGATGTAAAAATGACGATTTCTTTAGGTGATGTTGAGACAACTGCCCTCATTCCAGTGGCAATCAAAGCAAGTGAAAGCTTACGCAAAAATCCTCGTGTTTGTGATGAAGTAGCGGTCGAGATGATTAAAAAACTTGGAATTGATACTAAGCCTTTTGACAAATTCATGTCACACGAGGGCGTAATTGCCCGCACAGTCATGCTTGACCGAATGGTAAAGGATTTCATCGCCAAAAATCCGTCGGCTGTCATCGTGAATATTGGGGCAGGTTTTGACAACCGCTTTTCCCGAGTGGATAACGGTTCAATCTTCTGGTTTGACCTTGATTTGCCGGATTCAATCGAACTTCGAAAGAAAGTTTTTAACGAGCGCGAGAGAGTTTCACTGCTTTCGGGAAGCGTTCTTGAAGATACCTGGTGTCAGGCTGTAAAGTCAGAAATTGAAAAAACAAACTCCAAAGTGCTTTTCCTAGCAGAAGGACTCTTTATGTACCTCACCCTCGAAGAAATTTCAAAACTTCTTTCTGTATTAAAGACGAATTTTCCGGGCGGAACGCTGATTGCAGAGCAAAACAATCCTCTCATGGTAAAAAATCAAAAATATCACGACACGGTAAAAAATACCAACGCTGTCTTTAAAAGCGGAACTTGGAGCGGTCAGGAAATTGCAGACTTGTGCCAAGGAATCCGCTTTGTTGAAGAACACAGCTTTAACGAAGAGATGAAAAAGTACTCTATCCGGGGCTGGCTTTTTGCAAAACTTCTTCCAAAGATGAACGACCGCTGGGCAGTTTTTGAGTTTTAGGGAGAGTGAAAAATGGATAAAAATAAGAATCTTGCTTTATATGGAATTATTGGTGCAGTATTGTATGCAATTGCTGATTTATTTTTATATGTGGGCGTTGAAATTGAATCAGGCAATCTAGTTTCCTATTGCCATGTAAAAGAATGGCGTCTTATGGCTTCTATGTGGATCAGCGTCTTTGGAAGTCTCGGCCTTTTGTGCGGATTTATAAGTTTATATCAGCTTGTAAAAAAGTCTTTCGGCGAAAAGCTTAAGTTCATAATGATTCTGCCATTTTTAGCCTGCGGTGGAATTTTATACTGCCATTTTGTGCTGGGAGTTTATAATCCTTTAACTTATCAAAGTGGAATAAAGGCAGGCATTTCGGAAAATCAGATTGTTCAGACTTTAGAAAGCGCCTCTTTGTATTTAAATCCTTTAACAATGGCAATTGTTCTTTGCGGCTACATCACCGAACTTATTGTGTTTGCCGGAGTTTTAAGCGGAAAATTTGGTCTAAAAAAGCGCTTCCTGCTTTTTATGTATCTTGGATATGCCATTTTTTACGCTTTTGTGATTCTTCTTGTAAAGCTTACAGGAATTACGGGGCTAAGAGGTGGACTTGAAAGTCTTTTTGAAACCACATTCTTTTTGCCGGCATTCTTTGCATGGAAGAAAGAGCAATGAGCTGGGGAGAGTAAAAAAGGCTTTTACTGATAATTTTGGAAATCCCAAAGGTTTTCTTGGGCGTCTTATGCTAGTTGCAATGGAAAGGGAACATCTTCCAATGGCAAAATGGGCTTTCCCACAGCTGGAAATTCCACAGTCCGGGAAAATCTGCGACACAGGTTGTGGCGGAGGCTACAATGTGCGCCGTCTGCTTGAAAAATCTGCCGGGGCAAAAGTATACGGAATAGACATATCAGAAGAAAGCGTAAAAAAGGCAAAGAAAATCAACCGGGAAAAGAAAGTTCCCTGCATGAAGCGCTACACAGCAAGCCAAATTAAGACGCTTATGGAAAATGCGGGTCTTGGCGAAGTTTCTGTAAGCGAAAATGGCACTTTGTTTTGTGTAAAAGGAAGCGCAAAATGAAAAAAAACTGTCTTGGATATATTCGCTTCGATTTACGAGCGGGCAATGAAAAGTCAGAAAAACATTTACGATTTTCTTTACAAGGAAATCTCGGCGGCTGTAAGCGGTAAGTCTGTTCTGGAACTTGCCACAGGCCCTGGAATGATTGCACGGCATATTGCTCCCAGTGCAAAAAGCGTAGTTGCCACGGATTTTTCCCCAAAGATGATTGAGACTGCAAAAAAGTGCTGGATTCCGCAAAATGTAACTTTTGAGACTGCCGATGCAACAAATCTTTCCTTGAAGCAAACGGCTGGAAAATCACAAAAAGTAAAATCGTAAAAGGCAGAATCGATTTACTGTATACCGAATGCACACGAAACAATGTTGACAAAATAATGTGAAAACTATATTCTAACTTCTGTTAGCTCTTTCTAACTACTCTTTACTAGCCATTTAGGGTATTTTGCAAGTTTGCTGGGGAATGTTCCACTTCTGCAGTGTAAGGAAATGCTTCAACAAGCTTGCTTTCTTTCGTATTTTGGAGGTTAAAAATGTTGAATAAACTTGCAATCAGCAATGTAATCGGCCGCGAAATTATCGACTCTCGCGGAAATCCTACTGTTGAAGTAGACGTAATTCTTGAAAACGGCGTTCTTGGTCGTGCCGCAGTTCCTTCTGGAGCCAGTACAGGCGAAAACGAGGCACTTGAGCTTCGCGACGGAGACAAAAAACGATACGGCGGAAAGGGTGTTCTTAAAGCCGTTGAAAACGTAAACAAAATCATCGCCCCTGCCCTCAAAGGAGACAATGTTTTTGAGCAGCGTGCAATCGACCTTAAAATGCTGGCCCTTGACGGCACTCCCACAAAATCAAAACTTGGCGCAAATGCGATTTTGGGCGTATCTTTGGCAACGGCTCAGGCAGCGGCAAAGGCCCTTAACATTCCTCTCTACCGCTACATCGGCGGAGCAAACGCACATGTACTTCCTGTTCCGATGATGAACATCATCAACGGTGGCGCACACTCTGACGCGCCAATCGCTTTCCAGGAATTCATGATTCGTCCTGTGGGCGCAAAATCAGAAAAAGAAGCAATCCGCATGGGAGCAGAAGTTTTCCACGCTTTGGCAAAACTGCTCAAAGGCCGGGGACTTTCAACGGCTGTAGGCGACGAAGGCGGATTCGCTCCAAAATTTGACGGAATCAACGACGCGCTGGACTCAATCGTTCAGGCAATCAAAGACGCAGGCTACAAACCAGGCGAAGACGTAAAAATCGCCATGGACTGCGCCGCTTCTGAATTCAGCGTAGAAAAAGACGGAAAATTCTTCTACAACTACAAGGAGCTTTCAAACGGAACTCCGAAAGACCCCAACGGCAAGTGCCTTTCTGACGACGAGCAGATTGACTACCTTGAAGAGCTGATTACAAAATACCCGATTGACTCAATCGAAGACGGCCTTGACGAAAACGACTGGGAAGGCTGGAAAAAGCTCACCGCAAAAATCGGCGACCGCTGCCAGCTGGTAGGCGATGACCTTTTCGTAACAAACGTAAAATTCCTTGAAAAGGGAATCAAAGAGGGAGCGGGAAACGCAATCCTCATCAAGGTAAACCAGATTGGATCCCTCACAGAGACTCTGGAAGCAATCGAAATGGCCCACCGCCACGGCTACACCACGGTCACTTCTCACCGCTCTGGCGAAACCGAGGACACCACAATCGCCGACATCGCAGTGGCAACAAACTCAGGCCAGATTAAGACAGGTTCAATGAGCCGAACAGACCGCATGGCAAAATACAACCAGCTCATCCGAATCGAAGAGGAGCTTGGAGACACAGCCGTTTACGGTTACAAGAAACTGAGATAGTTTTTTATCCACAGATTAGCACAGATTTTCACAGATTGTACATTTACAGTAAAGAAAAACATCCGGATTTTAAGGCCAATTTTCTTATAAAAAATTATAATCTGTGCCTATCTGTGTGCATCAGTGTCTTACTTTTCAATATTTTTCATAATCCAGAGGAAACTTACGGTCAGAAAGATGAATGTGACTACCCAGCTTATGGGATAAGAATAAAAGATGCTCTGGAAAGCGTGGAAGCGCGGAATCTGGAAGAATGTAAAAATATAGACCATGCGAAGACCACAGGCTCCTACCAAAGTAACAATCATCGGCATAACAGAATGCCCCACCCCGCGGATTGCGCTTGCCATACAGTCCATCATGCCGCAAGTAAAATAAGTAAAAAGAATAACGTTCAGTCGGAGCATTCCGGCATCAACGACCCCGGCGCTTTCCGAATAAAATCCCAGCAAAGTACGCCCTAGGAAGAGAGCCGTAAATCCAAGCACGAATCCCACCACCGTAACTACAAGTTCTGCAATCACAACAAGTTGCTTTATGCGGTCAAATTTGTGGGCGCCCATGTTCTGTCCTGCGAAAGTCAAGGTTCCCTGCGCGAAACTGTTCATTGAAATATAGACAAAGCCCTCGATGCTCTGTGCGGCCGCATTTCCGGCCACCATCACGGCTCCGAAAGAATTGACGCTGGACTGGATAATCATGTTTGAGAAGCTGAAAAGCATTCCTTGAAAGCCGGCGGGAAGTCCGATTTTTATGATTCTCGGCAAGATTTCCCTGTCAATGCGAAGTCTCCTGAAATCAAGACGGAATTCCTCATCTTCGTGGCAGAGAATGTAAACCACCGACAGAGCGCTGAACACCTGGCTCAAGACCGTTGCAAAAGCAACACCTGCCACATCCATGTGAAAGCAAATAACGAAAATCAGATTCAGCACCACATTGATAAGACCAGCAATCAAAAGAATGTAAAGAGGTCTTTTCGTATCCCCCTTAGCCCTCAAGAGCGCAGCCCCGAAATTATAGACAAGGGTGGCCGTAGTTCCGCCAAAAAAGATTTTCAAATATAAGGTAGAAAGAGGAAGCACATCCTCGGGGGAAGCCATAAGAATGAGAATCTGCTTCGAAAAAGCAATTCCCACAAGAGTGAGCAGGATTCCGCCGATTACGCTCAGAACCATGGTCGTATGAACAGTGCGGTTCACATAATTTTTCTGACCGGCTCCGAGAAAATTCGCCGCCACCACATTGCAGCCGATTCCAAGTCCCAGAAAAAAATTTACAAGGAGGTTCACCATTGAGGACGTCGAACCGACTGCCGCCAATGAATTGTCACCAGCATAACGGCCGACCACAATGACATCCGCGGCATTAAAGAGAAGCTGAAGGACGGAACTTAAAATCAGCGGAACAGAAAATTTCACCAGTTTCGGGAAAATGGCCCCGCTGGTCATGTCAATCTGATGCCTGGACATGACTACAGGAAAAGAACCCTCGGAAAAATAAAGTGCAGGACAGCGGCAATCACGCAGAAAATTCCAAGATATTTTCTTCCGCCCGTATAAATCGACTCGATGCTTTCCGGGAGCATGATTGCGACGTCGCTCCGATCCTGATACCAATCCAAAAGAAGGAAAGCAGAAGCCGCGATGCCGGCCAGAGCAGGAATCAAGTCACCAATTATGGCAATATCATACTGAATCGGTGAAAGCAGCTTCATTATGCCCGTAAGGCCGACCAGGATGCCGACAACGAGCTGCAGGGTTTTATCCCCCAGAAAGGGAATCGCCAGCGATTTCAGACCGCCGGCCGGTTTTTGAGCATCATCGCTGACTGCAGAAGAAGTCGTCCCCAAATCATCATCAAAAGCGACTTCCGGGCTGTCAGATGATTCAGAATCAGAAAAAGGATCTTCACCGGACTGATTGGCTAGTTCCGACTGATTTTCACCGTTTGTGGCATAGATAAAGATAAGGCCTGCCACCAGATTCAACAAAATCGACAAAAAATAAAACTGAAGCATACAACACCCTCATAAAACACTTGTTCAGCGTTTTTCAACCTGCGTTTCAAGACTGGAATATGACTCCCTCATTGAGCATACAACCGTCACTTTTATTATATCATAATCTGAAAAAGTTGTCCGTAAAAACATTTCTTTTCCATCGTATTTTCCGCTTATTTTTTCTTCGAGCAAAACCGCGTTATCCTTGTCATAAGCCGTAAAGTGAGCCGAGACAAGAGTACCGTCTGCGAATTCAGAAATCTTTTTCTTGGCAGCATCCTTGACGCAAAGGCTCGCATAGACAGAGTTGCCATAGGAAAAAGCAGAGAGATTCACGTCCACGCCTGAAAGAGAGCCTGAGCTTTTCTGCGGTCCGAAATAATTTACGAAATAAATGATACCGAAAGCAAATATAATCGTGACAAAAAGCAAACGGTTAGCCTTTGTATTGACCAGGGACCTGAAGATTCCGCCTTTGTAGGGCTTGAATTTTCCAGAATAATAATCCTGCACGATTTCCGGAGCATGTTTAAGCCTCTCCTCTCGGTTGTAATGAAAGACCATCTGCTCTTCATCGGTGGGCTTTTCCGGACGGGTCTCTTCGATTTTTGAAAAATCCATGATATCTTCACCTGCTATGCTGAAATGCCAGACTATTCTATTGATTTATGAAAGAAGCCAAAAGTGAATCAGTGCGCCACCAGACTGCCTGCGCATTTTCACGGCGGACAAACAGAGCCGAAATGATTCCGTTGCCGCTCAGAGAAAGAGTGTAATAAAGATTTTTCGAGTGATCCACTGAAAGGGAACGTTTGACAATCCGCTGGCCGTCAGGCTGCACCATCTGCACAATAAATCCCTCCTCGTTCGGAACGATAAAGAAAAACCATCCTGTTTCAGTAACTCCAAGGAAGTCAAAAGGCAGATTGTAAATCTCTTTTGTAAGGTTCTCAGTGACTGAATATTCATAGGACGGGATTTCCAAAGGCTCATCATACAAACCTGTAGTCACATCCAGCGGGAAAAGCAAGGTCGTGTAATAATCAATTCCTGACTGGACTTTGAGCGCAGAATCAAGGGAAGTCATATAATAATCGACTTTGACATACAGTTTATGGCCGGTGCTGTCAGGAACAATATTCTCAATTGATATGTAGGAAGGTGCCTCCGTATTTTCTCCGTGCTGGAGTTTCGGAACCGAATTCTGCGAAACAGGGATTGTATATAGAAGGAATCCGTTTGTATTGAACCAATAGGCAATCAGTCCGTCATTAGTCGTACACACAACGACCAGCTCATTTTCCTGCGTTGTATAGATATTCTTCACATAAGGAAAAGGCGTTCCACCCGGTCCCTGCTGCCCGAGATAATCAATGAATTTTCCGCTTGAATCAAACCTGAGAACTACAGAAGACAGAAGCAGACGATTGGCCGTATCACGTTCCTGCCGTTCAGAAGGAAGAGTATCAACCGCATAGATAAATTTTCTTGAATCAACCGTGAGCGGCCCCAACGTGTTGAAGGGATAGGAAATCGCCTTCTTGATGGAATTCGTCGAATTCTTTTCTGCAAAAGTGACGTTCTTTAAAAAATCATCGTTATAATAAAGGCTCAGCAAATCTCCATAGGAATTAAGCTCCAGGATTTTTTTTGACTCACCGTTAGCGATATAAAAAAAACCGTCCCGCATCGTCATGAATGTCCGGATATTCCCGGTGCGAGCAAGGTCAAAAAGATTCAACTCATCCTCAAAATTGCCGTAGGACAGCGTAAACAGCGCATTTTCACCGACAGAATGAACCTGTCCTGATTTAGAGCATGAAGCACAGGTGAAAACAATAAAAGAAAGAATACAAAAAGACTTTAATACACCAAAAAGAGAAGAAAAGATTTTTTTCATAGGAACGATTATAAAGGAAAAAAGAAAACTTGAAAACGGGCTTTGCCCTGCATTTTACAGGGCAAAGCCATGGACTTATGAGACAGCTTACTCTGCCGTAAGGATATTGTATGCTTCCATAGGATCTTTGCATGAAAGGAGAGCGTCACGCACTTCCTTCCCCTTGAGCTTCGAGCTGAAGAAACTGAGGGTCTGCAGATAGTATGAATGCTGATTGTATGCCGCAGCAATCATGATGAGGATACGGACCGGCGTATCATCAATGGTCTGGAAATCAAGAAGATCGTGTTTGCAGATGCCGACACTCATGACCAGATCAGTGACTGACGAAAGGCGCACATGCGGAATCGCAATACCTCTGCCGATTGCCGTTGACATGAGCTCCTCGCGCTTGAGGATTTCGTCGACAAGCTCTTTTTCGTTTTTAATCTGCGGCGCGGTCGCGAGATTCTGCGCAAGAGCCACGATTGCGTCATGCTTGGTAGAATGCTCGATGAACACGATTCTGTCTGGTGAAAGAATGTTCTTCACCGCAACAACGTGGCTCGGCTCAGCAGGTTTCTGAGATGAAGAGAGCCTCTCGTTCACCCATTTTTCAATTTCTGTTTTTTTGAAGCGCCAGACAGTGCCGATTTTTCCAGCCGGAATTTCACCTTTCTGGGCCCAATCATATACAGTTCGCTCCGAAACACGAAGATATTTTGCAACTTCCTCGAT
Organism: Treponema sp.; assembly: GCA_017469785.1. GTDB lineage: Bacteria > Spirochaetota > Spirochaetia > Treponematales > Treponemataceae > Treponema_D. The sequence continues at coordinate 8,979 of JAFUFU010000023.1, read as the reverse complement.
TGTAAGAATATCGTCTCCCACGATTTACTCCTTGATTTTTACTTTTAATTGAAACAATATGATTTATTTTGCAAACTTTGCGGTATTTTGTCAAGATGTACAATTCCGTTGTAAAAATCAAGAAATAAACGCATTTTATATAACTATTCCGACTTTTTTCAGTCAGCAAGTTCGTGCAGGCTGTCAAAAGGATAAAGTTCACCTAAAGACGAGCGCTTCAACTTCAGCTTGTCCGGCCCAAAAAGCACCGGAACCTCGCCGGAACCAAATTCGGTAAGCACCTGACGGCAGGCGCCACACGGACCGACAGGATACTCAGACTTGGGCGTCGCGATTGCCACGGCGCATATCCTGGAAGAGCCGGCTGAAACTGCCGCAAAAACGGCGCTGCGCTCGGCACAATTCGTCAGTCCGAAAGAACGGTTTTCCACGTTGCAGCCCGTGAACACCTTTCCGTCCGAAAAAAGAACAGCCGCTCCCACCGGAAATTTTGAATAGGGCGAATAAGAATGAAGGGCAGCCTTCTGAGCCGCGTCAAAAAGCTCAAGAAGTTTTTCATCAGAAACAATATTATTATCCATAGTTCGGCCTCCTTTTTTGGAAAAGTCTTTAAAAATAATCGTATATTCTCTATAATACCATACCATGAACAAAAATGTAAAAATTATTGTACCCATTTTTCTTGCTCTGGTACTTTTTTATGTGATAATCGCAACTCGCCCTCTCTCTCCGGAAATTCAGTTCCTTCCTGTATGGACAATCGATTTGGAATCCTACACCAAAAGCGAAAACGAACTTCCCACCGCCGAAGATTTCAATCAGGCAGTTTCTTTCAAGTTTGGCCAGAATCTCGGCTATTTCACCACAGACGGAAAGATTCTAAGCTATATCACTTTCCCCTACAAAACCACCGTCTCAAACGACGCCTACACGCTCTTCGGAACCTCATCGGAAGAGATGCAGATTATTTCCCCGGCCGGAACCGAAATCGGGAAAATCAGCGTTACAGGCTTCCCCTACTTTACAGAAGACCGCAAATTCATTTTCCTTCCCGGAGGCTCTTCCTTCTCCAAGCTCAACGACGACGGCTCTGTAGCCTGGACATACGAAGGCTTCACCCCCATCACTGCCTTCTCATCATCAAAAACAGGAACGGTCGCGGGATTTTCCGACGGCTCAGTACTGGCCTTCGATGCCGATGGAAACATTACCCAGCAATACAATCCGGGTGGCAGCAATTACGAAGTCATTCTCGGAGCCGCCATCTCGGAAACTTCAAAATACATAGCGACTCTTTCAGGCCAAGGCGGTCAGCGTTTCGTAATCTCCAAAAAAACAGACGCGGACTACGGCTCGCACACATCAATCGTTTTTTACAAGTCCATGGAACACGAGCTTAACAGGCAGGTCCTTATAAAATTCAGCAGGGACGAGAAAAAAGTATTCTACGACAATGCCAGCGGAATAGGAATCGTAAGCTGTAAGAATTTCAGGAACACAGACATTCCAATCAAAGGAAAGATTCTGTCAATCCTTGAGTCCGAAAGCGGCGAAGAGATTTTCATCTTAAGCAAAGAAGGCAAGACATACACGGTCTCAACAATCGAGTCCTTCGATGCCTTCGCAGGTTCATTCTCATTTGACGCAGAAAGCGCGTGTATGGCTGTCAAGGGTAATTCGCTCTTTATCGGCCGTGACGGAAAACTTTCACGAATCGACATTATCCATCGCTAATTATTTGAGGAAACTATGAAAAAACTGATTTTAGGGCTTTGCGCCGCACTGACATTCTCTCTGATATTTTCTTTTGACTGGCCGCAGAACGAGATTCTTTCCGATTCTTTCTATTCTTACTTTGCACAGTTGCGCGGAGGAACAATCGGCACCTCCCTCGTATTCTCCGAAAGCAAGGAAGTCAAGGCCGCTGATTCAGGAAGGATTCTTGCCATCATTTCCGAGCATGATGAAGACGAGCTGTTTGAAAGCACTTTAGGAAACGCGGCGATTCTTGCACACAAAGACGATTTGATTACAGTGTACGCAAACCTTGACGCCGAAAACCTAGAAGAGCTTTACAAGCTGACTGACGTAGCAACAGGCACCTCTTTCGGCACAACCGGCACGTCAAGCTGGCAGCAGGGCGAAGGCTGCCTCGAATTCCAGGTCATCGACACCAAAAACAAAACCTACATCAACCCACGTATTCTCATGCCCCGCATCGGAAAAGAGCTGCCCCTTACAATCAAGAATACAGTTGCAATAAACAAAAAAGGCACAAGCTACGATTTGGGCACGGTCAAAACTATGCCGGCAGGCGTCTATCAGCTCTACCGGGAGCGTCAAGACATCGCTATGCCATACAAAACAACTGTCTATGTAAACGGCGCCGTCTCCGAGTCACTGTCATACGATACGCTTTCGGAAAAGAACGGCAGAATCAGCGTTGTCGGCAAAAAAAACTATGACGTAAGCGTCGTCTATCCAGATTCTGAAAAGCAATTTCTGGGCGAAATCACGCTGCCAAAGGGAAAAGATTCGATTATGGTCATCGTGTCAGACATTCTTGGGAAAGAAAAACAGATTGTTTACACAGTAGAAGCAAGATAAGCAAAAAGGCACTTTTGTCATATAAGATTGTGTTTTTCATCATACCGCCTTTTGAAATCTTCATATATAATTACTCTCGAAAAGGTTTTCGCAAATACAAACTAAGGAGAGATGATGAATATAGCGGCTATCAAGCACCATTCTTATGACAGCTTCTGTTATCCAATCAACAAGGACGAGCTAAAAATCAGTATAGAAACAGGAACCGAGGTCACGGAGGTATACCTGATTTACGGAGACCCATTCCAGAGCATTCAAAGGAATGGAGAATGGACATGGAAAAATGCCAGGGTTCAAATCAAAGAATGCCGTCGGTTGCCAGAAACTCAGCTTTGGTCAATCATCGTGCGCCCGGAATTTAAGCGCTGCAAGTATTATTTTGAGATTCACGCCCGGGATGAAATCATCTATTTCTTTGAAGACGGAGCCATTCACAGCGGTTACGAGAATTTCCATAAAGAATCCAGTCCATTTATTTTCCCATGGATGAACGAAGCGGATATTGTAAATCCTCCAAAATGGGCTGAGGAAACAATTTGGTATCAGATTTTTCCGGCACGTTTCTGCCGGGCCAGCACATCGCCAAAAGAGCCGGACTTTTTGCCCTGGGCGTCCTCAGACCATGTCGTCACCAATTACGAAAGATACGGCGGAAATTTGGAAGGAATCATCGAAAAGCTTCCCTATCTTGAAGATTTAGGAATCAACGGTCTTTACTTGAATCCAATAAACCTTTCTCATTCTCAGCATAAATATGACACAACCGACTACCTGACCATTGATCCTGAATTCGGAGATGCAGAAACCCTCATCCGCCTCGTCAAGGAAGCTCACAAGCGAAACATGCACGTAATGCTGGATGGTGTTTTCAATCACTCAGGATGGGATTTTTTCGCATGGCAGGATATCCTCAAAAACAAGGAAAAATCCCGCTACGCAGACTGGTACATCATAAATAACTTTGACTTTGCCCCAAATCCCTGTGACAATGCAGCGAAAGGCAACTTCTTCGCATTCGCCTTCTCTGACTACATGCCAAAACTGAATACAAACAATCCGGAAGTGCGAGATTACCTCTGCTCAATCTGTGAGACATGGGTCAAAAAATATGATATAGATGCCCTCCGCCTTGATGTGGCAAACGAGCTTTCCCATGTCTTCTGCCGCGAGTTACGGGAACGTATGCTTGCTCTAAAGCCTGATTTTTTCATCGTAGGCGAAGTCTGGAACAATTCCCAGCCGTGGCTCAGGGGCGCAGAATTTGATTCAGTCATCAACTATCCGCTCCGAAGCGCAATCTACCATTTTGCATCGCATCCGGACAACGACGTGCGAAACCTTGAGGAGCGGCTGAACAAGTGCCTTACCCAGTATACGAGCCAGACAGAGCGCGTTCTCATCAACCAGATGGACAGCCACGACACAATCCGGCTTATTTCGCGCACCGGTGGCCAGAAAGACCTTACGCTTCTTCAATTTGCTCTTATTCTTACCCTGCCGGGAGCCGCCTGCATGTATTACGGCACGGAAATTCTTCTTCCAGGCGGAGAAGACCCTGACTGCCGAAGATGCATGCCATGGTCTGAAATCGAAAACGGGGATTTTGACGAAGTGCTGCATTTTATCCGCGCGCTTATCAATATCAGGAGAGCCCATCCTTCGCTCCGTTCCGATGACTTCTCATTCCGCTATCTCACAAGCGATTTGAACGGGCGGCACAGAATCATCATAATGGAGCACCGCGACAAAAAATCCGGGGAAAAACTCGTCTGTCTCTTCAATTTCGGGAAATTCGAGTTTACAATGCGTGGCGAATATGAAGCAAGGGCAGAAAACACGCTTATTTCGCGGCGCCTTGAAAAAAACAAACTCCTTCCAGGCGGCTTTGCAATCATCGCTGAATAAGAAAAGTCTCATTTTTTTTTCTTTTGCTTTTTTATTTGTCGTGCTATACTGTAACAATGCTAGAAGTCAGTACAGTCACTAAAAATAAAGCATATAAAGAGACATTTCAGCGGGGCACCGTTCTATTTCCTATCCAGTACAGTATGTGCAATACCGTGGATCCTCACTATGATTTGCCGTTGCATTGGCATAGGGAATTTGAATTGATTCATGTGCTTGCCGGAACCTACACGCTATATCTCGGAGACAAAGAAATAAAACTCCAGAAAAACGACTTATGTTTCATTCCAGGGGAAATTATTCACGGTGACGCGCAGGACAAAGGCATGGCCCTGTACGAATCAATAGTATTTGATATTGATTTGCTCCGTTTGCACACATACAGCCCGGACATTTTCTTCAGCGACATATTAAGCGGAAACATTGTTCCCGACAATGTCATTACTTCTGACCATACGAATTTTGTTTCCATTGCAGAAAAAATCTTTGCATCGGTAAAAACAAAGGAAGAAGGGTATGACATAAGCGCAAGCGGCTACCTGCTCATATTTTTTGGTCTCATAAAGCACGAAAAGCTCTATCGCAAGAGGGACATAGCGGCGCAATCTCGCACAAAGGAAATCCGTGAAGAGCAGATAAATTCCGTACTCAACCTAATCCGCAAAAACTACGGAAGCGAGCTTACACTCCAGAGCATGTCCGATACAGTGGCCCTCTCGCCAAAATATTTCTGTCGTCTTTTCAAGGAAAGCACGGGCCGCACGCCTATCGAATACCTGAACTGGTTCAGAATCAACCGGGCATGTACCCTTCTCAAAGACACAAACGAGAAACTTCTTGATATCGCTATGGAATGCGGCTTCAATGATTTCAGCTACTTTACGAAAATTTTCCACCGATACAAGGGAATGCCGCCATCAAAGTACAGGAATTTTTCGCCGCAAAAAACAAAAGAAATAATTCTTGATCCAGATTATCTCTGGGAAAAGAATCATCCGGAAGAAGCAAAAACCGCTTCCGGAGATTCAATAAATACAGAAAACTTAGAGCAGTAATATTACTGCATATCAGAAAGCACGACCGTGCCAAAAGCGGGAATTTCGATTGAAGAAATCGAATTCTCGCTTTCTTCAACAAGAGTCTCCTCACCGTCAGACAGGAAGGCAGTCTTGAATGAGCGGTAGCCTTCAGGAACAGCAACCTTAGCCGGCGAAGATGAAACATTTACCATGACAAATGCCGTCTCATCCTCCGATTTCATCTGCCAAGAAGAAACTACATCGCTTCCAGTTGACACAGCCGTAAAACGACCTGCGTACAATGCCGGATGTGACGTCCTCAAGCGAATAAGCCGTTTGTAATACTGCAAGAGTGAGTAAGAATCCTTTGCCTGCTGGGAAACAGGAACAGTTTTCTTATTGTAGCGGGATTCAGACCAGGTTGTCTGGAGTTTATCCCGTGGCGCACCGCTAGCATTATCACCGTTCCAAAGCATCGGAGTTCTTTTTGAAGGATCGTCTGTGCCGCTCATCATTCCGATTTCCTCTCCATAGTACATGAAGGGAACGCCCTCGACAAGCATGTAAAGGCTTGCGGCAACCTTGCACTTTTCTTCATCTCCACGGAGCAATCCCGCAGCCCTAGGCTGGTCATGATTTGAAAGGAAAGGCGCGTCAAGATAATCCGGATTTGATTTCGCAAGACGCTCATACTCAGCCTGCAAGCCATTGGCAAATGCATTGTTTCCGTCTTCTCCGGCACGAATCATGTCAACGATTCGATTGCCCATATCAAAGTGGAAATCAGAGCCAAGACCTGCGATATACTGGGCACGAAGCGCATTGTTTTCCCAAACCTCGCCTACATTGTAGCAGTCGGGGTTTACGCTTTTGTTATAATCAGTGATTTCCTTCCACCAGCCGACAGCCTGCTCGGTTGAGTTTGTGCCCGCAGGTGTTTTCGCACTGTTGTAGACATGTCCAGCGGCGTCATAGCGGAATCCAGAAACTCCTTTATCAAGCCAGAATTTCATGACCTTCTTGAACTCATTGCGAAGCTCAGGACTGTCCAAATTAAAATCAGGCATGTGGTCACCGAAAAGTCCTGCAAAATAATTTCCAGTAAATTTCTTGTCTTCATTCCAAACGCGATGACCCCACATCTGCTGCTGGATATTGTAGCGTTTATCATCCGGCGTTATCCAGCGATACCAAGAATGATGCTCATCAGCAGGATCCCGACCAGCCTGGAACCACTCTGTATAGCGGGAAGAATGATTACAGGTCATATCAATAATCACAGAGATTCCACGCTTTTTACATTCCTGCAACAAGCGTTCAAAATCTTCCATGGTTCCATAATCAGGATTTACAGCGTAATAATCATCAACATCATAGCCATGGTATGACTGTGACGGGAAAATAGGAAGCAACCAGATTCCTGTAATTCCCAAATCACTTGTCGTACTATCATCGCCGTCATTGAGATAATCAAGTTTCTTTATGATTCCGTTGAAATCACCGACACCGTCGCCATTGCTGTCTGCGAATGAGCGCACAAAGAGGCTGTAATACACGCCCTGACGCGCCCCCTGAGCCGTACGAACGACGGGAGCAAGCTCTGTAACAGCCTTCTGAGAAGAAACCTCCCCCAAAGAGGCCGTTGAAGAGCATCCTAAAAAACTTGTAGCAAAAAACGCCGCACAAGCAAGAGCCGAGGAATACAAGAATCTTTTTTTCATTATTCCTTACCTCCAGTACCTGCCAGAGACATAAGCAGTGATTTCTGTCCTTTTACGAAGAAGATGATGAACGGAACGGCGACAAGAATTGCTCCGGCCGCAAACATCGTGAAGTTATCATTTGAGCGTCCGTTGATAAGCTCGTACAATCCTACAGCGAGAGTTTTCTTGTCATCGCTTCGCAGAATCAAACGCGGGAAGATGAAGTCCATCCACGGGCCAGTGAAACTTGTAAGCGCAAGGAAAACAATCTGGGGACGAGCAGTCGGGATAACGACCCGGATGAAAGCCGTCAGCGGAGTTGCACCGTCGATATATGCAGCCTCAGCGATATCCTTTGAAACAGTATCAAAGTAACCTTTCATGAGCCATGCATTATATGGAATACTTCCCGTAGCATATACAAGAACCAGACCCCAGAGAGTATTGAGCGCATTGATTTTCCAAAGAAGGACATAAGTTGCGACCATACCGATGAAGCTCGGGAACATCTGAAGAACAAGCATGGAAGCCATGACAGTCTTCTTAAACGGGAACCAGAAGCGTGAGAAAATATATCCCGTAAAGCTGCAGACGAATACCGTCAGAACGGTGTTCATACACGCAACTTTAAGAGTGTTCAAATACCAATGGCCATAGTTCGTTTCCATAAACAGACGTTTATACTGCATGAGCGAGAAAGGCTTTGAAAACGGAATCGTACCGACAGCTGAAAGCGAACTGTCTGCGATAAAAGACGCACTGATTGTAAAAGCTACTGGATAAAGAATCAGTATTGCTTGAACTACAAGGATTACCTTTAGGAATGCCAGCGTTACTCCGCTGCCACTCAATTTGAATTTTCCATTCATTAGATTTCGCCCTCCTTGAATGATTTAGTGCGCATGAAGTTATACAATCCAAACGGCACGAGTACGATGAAAACGAGAATTGAAAGAACCGAAGCCAGGTTATACTGATTAGAGTTCATCGTCAGCTTATAAATCCATGTGATAAGGTTATCTGTGCTTCCTGCCTGTGTTGCGATGGAAAGGTTGAGCGCATCAGTGCCTGTACCGAGTTTGAGAACCGGACCACCGCCAGTAAGGAAGAAGATTGCACCGAAGTTATTGATGTTACCGGCGAACTGCATGATAAGGTTAGGCTTCAACTGATACATGACCATCGGAAGCGTTATCGAGCGGAACTGCTGCCAGCGGCTTGCGCCGTCAATTCCAGCAGCCTCATAGAGAGAGTTCGAGATTGCCGTCATCGAACTGGTAACAAGAATCATAGAATAAGGGAAACCAATCCAGATGTTTACAAGGATAAGAGTTACACGTGCCATCATCGGGTCAGAAAGCCAGGGGACAGTTCCGAGACCAATCGAATGCAACATGACATTTATCGGGCCCATTGTTCCGTTAAGCAAGTTAACCCAGACAAAGAGTGAAAGCATCTGCGGAATTGCATAGGGAAGAATGAAGATAGTACGGTAAATCTGAGGAAATTTTATGCGCTTATCAAGCAAAACGACAGAGAAGAAGAAACCGACAAAGAAACATGTGAATGTCGCGAACACAGCCCAAATGAGTGTCCAGCAAGCAACATGGCCGAAGGCCTTGAGCCACTCTCCGTTACCTGTTGCAGATGAAGAAGAGAACATCGTGCTGAAGTTTTCAAATCCTACCCAGTCAACAAGATTGTTTGGCGGAATATGATCAGGTGACGAATAGTTCGTGAAGGCA
>JAFUFU010000022.1 GCA_017469785.1 Treponema sp. | reverse complement strand
TTTTTTCTTATTGCTTTCGATAATGAACTCTTGGAAATTTTCGGTGTGGCTATCTATGATTTGCGTAATGTCCTCAATGCCGCTCTCTTTTATCATCGCAGAAACATCTCCGCCGTATTCGGCAAGAAATTTCTTTTGATTTGAGTGCAGATTTTTGTCTTCCGTATCGGGAACAATCGTTGAGCATTGAAGTGCCTCATCATACGCGCAGGCAGAAAATGACTGCAATCCGTTCACCAAAATTCCCGACTGAAAATTCTTCCCGAGAACATTTTTCAGCGTTTCTTCCGTCTGTGGCTTTACCGTCTGACCGTCCTTTTTATATGCGGCTTTCAGTTCGCTTTGATAAGTACCGTCAATTTCCAAGATTCTTTTTGCTTTTGGCGGAAGATGAACATTTATGACAGAATAAACATCTGTGTCGTTTCTAAGATATTTTTTTATCTTTTCGGCTGTCTTTGGCTCAACTTTCTTTGTGTCGCTGTTCACATAAAAAACGATGTGTGCCTTGTTCACTGCTTTTCGGATTACTTCTTCGTATGCACTTTCATTTCCCTCTATGCCGGGAACATCATAAAGCACGAATCGTTTTCCGTCCTTATAAAGAGAGTAGCCTGTAACATCTTGCGTGTAGTCGCTCCGTCCTGTGCCGATAATCTGCCCGTCCACAGCTTTTTCATTCGCTTTCGCCTCAACGGTATTTTTTACCGCAGTGCAGACACTTTCAAATCCGCTTAGGTAATTCTCAAAATCAAATTCTTTCATGCCGACCTTCCTAAAGAAAAAAGAACAGCGCAAGAAGAATCGCAGGCACGAGAACCGCCGTAAGGATGACGGAAATGACAAGCGTTTTTGCAGAAACAGTTTTCTTTTTGCTTTTTACAAACGCTTTTAACTCTTTTGTTTGCTCTGCAATAGAAGCGTAGGCTTGTGCGTTTTTCTTTAAAGCCTCTTGTAGACTCTGTTGATTTCCCAAAATCTTTTGAAGCCGAGATTCCTCATTGTAAATAATTCGCAACGATTCTATGATTGTGGACTTTCCCGCGTTCGTCTCCCCGAAGAATGAAATGCAGAACTTGTCCCATTCAGTGCTTTGTTCAAGCTCCTCAATTTCTTTTTTGAAGTTCTCGTTTATCTTTGCAAGTTGAGTCTTTATGTTTTCGGCAAAGGCATTTTCTTCCTCATTGTTGTATGTTTCCGCAAAGGAGTCTTGCACCGCCTGTGAGATAACTTCTTTTACTTCGCTGTAATGCTGTTCGATTTTCTGTTTGTCCATTTCTGTTTTCCTCACTTACGGCAAATAATTTGGAAGAACGCTTTTAACCCATTTGAACACTTCGGGTTTTGTGTCGGCTTCATCGCAGATAACGGCAACGATGGCAGACGCTCCTATATCCGAAGAATTGTTCAGCTGATAAAAGATTTGACCGTCAGTTTTTGCCGTCAGCTCGTGAATGGAATCGTAATTGACGGTCGCTTTTCCAGAAAAAACTTTTACCGTGCCGATTACCGTTCCCGCATTGACCATATCCCCGTCTTGGTGAGTTCTCTCAAATTCAAAACGAAGATTTGATGAAATATTTTCAGTGTTGCCAATCCCCCAAAGAAAAGAATATGACGGACTTCTTCTTGACGGAGAAATTCTAGGATTGTATGCCCAATACACAACGCTTCTTTTCTCTGCGATTTCCGCCCGCCGCTCCAATTCCGCGAGGACTTGCTCAACCGTGAGTTTTGCCGCCGTTTGAGCGTTTGCCCGCTCTGTTTCGTCCAATTCAAATTCCTGAATTTTCTCCAAAAGTTCCTGATTTTCATCTTGCAGGGCATTTATTCTTTCTGCCTGCTCTTGCGCTAATTTCTCGTCCATTCCGAACTTGCTTGCATCAACAAAGAAAAGCGGAAAGAAATCGTTTGCGCTTAGTGTGAGCGCGTTTTCCTCTGATTTTTCGGCTTCGGCACATTCCAAAAGATTTTTCTCGTTGTTTTTCAGAGCGTAGGCTGAATCAAGAATTGCCACGCATTGCCCAGCATCTTTTTTCAGTTCGCCCCTGCTTGCGAGAATGTACGGAAGCACATATTCGGCTCGAATCATGCTGTTGCCCTGCAATTTTGAAAGAAGCGCGTTCAGTTCGTTCGCCTTTTCATTCTCCGCACCGCACACAACAAGAATTGCCGACATATCCGCCCCGTCAAGGTTTTCAAGATTGAAAGTGTCCGAAACTGCCATGCAGAATTTCTGAAAATCCTTTTCCCCCTCGTATGGCATTTTCGTGTTTCCGTCAAAACTTACAGGCATAGGCTTCCCGTTTTCCAAAAACGCCGCAGAAATCTGTGTCCTTGTCATTGTGATGATTAGTTTTTGTTTTGCCATTGTTCGTACACTCCTGTTTTAAAAAGAATCTGCAGTTTCTAACGATTCATATCATGCTTTCAGTTTTGCCGCTTCTTTCTCATTTTTGAGTGATTCCCAATAAGCCCTTTCTTCAATATCTTTTGCTGTTAATGAGCGGCAAATTCGGAAACCTACATCTTTTTCACAGAAAAATGAATTGTTGTTCGTCACTTCCATACTTTCATTGGTTCGAGCCAAAGCACACTTTTCATACGAAGTACAATATGAACCACCTATCGCATAATTTGTATAAGTGTCGATTGTGCAAGCGCAGACACATTCTCTTATCAAACCGCTCATATCATATAAACCAAGCGTGTTAGGATTTTTTTGTGCTACAGGGTGAATCGTATGCAATGAGTTATCTTTATACCAACCGACATCAGACAGTGTATCACTTCCCGAATATTGAAAATTATCATGATTGTTTCCACCGAGAGCCACATACAACCATTCTCGCGGACTCGGTAAACGATAGCCGCTTTTGTCAATCGGATAAATACCGTTATAACATGGTTCTAAATTTTCACGCTTGCTTAGTTCATTGCAAAAAAATGACACTTCATTTTCTGTTATGTGAGTAACAGGGGTATTCTTCCCATATTGGTTTATCAGTTCCATATAAACATTTTCTTTTTCATAGAAAGTAGCCTTATCAAGCAAAGTTTTGTCCACACGCTCAAGCACGGCTTTTGGCATGACAAAAAATTTCTTTAAGTTCCTTGCGGTGTTCAATTCCCGTTCAGATATAAATGGGTCATCTTTGAACATATATTTGCCTTCTTCATACCCATTTTTGCTCAGTAACAGATATAATAATGCAGTTGGCAAATTTCCCGTCACATCGTAGTATTCTTGTATTGTAACAGGTGTAGATGAAATGTAAAAATCCTCTATTCTTTCTTTAAAATACTGCGATGTATATTTTCCCGCAATGGTATCTACAGACACACAATTTTTTTCTACAAAATTTGAATCTATATTCCCTCCATCAACGAAAATCATCTTGCCGATTTTATTTTCTGTCACAGCGGGTGGCTGGCTCTCTACAACCATAGGCAGACTTTCTTTTTCTGGAATCTGCTCTGTTTTTTCTTCGGGAATATTGCTCGGCTGTTCTTGCAAAGTTTCTTCTGTGGTTTCAGCTTTGATTTCTTCTTCCAAAAGTCCGAAATCTTTTGCATTCAGATTGAAAATAAACGCGAAATCTTCGGCAACAAGAATCTGCGTGTTCTCGTCTGCACCACTAGCCGCTTTCTCACATACGATGCTTGAATCTTCATTCAGGCAAATGTGGTAATCGCTTTCCAAAATCTGAGCGGTGCGGCTTTCACCGTTTTTGAATTTCGCTTTTTTTCCGCTAGCAAGGGGCAGAATGAAAGCAGCGTTCACGACATTCAAATTTTTTGCGCCGTCAAGCATTGAACGAAACTGCTTAATGATTTGTGAGTCCGCGTCAAAATTGATTACAAAGACAGAAAAGACCAAATCAGAAAAACTGTCAATGTTGTAAGTGTCCTTGATGCTCGTGATAAGCTCATTCAAATCATCAGATGAATTATAAGACATTCTCACATTTCCGTTTATGCTTATTGGCTCTGTCCGCCCTTTGTCATCAACGCTCAATGCCTGAATCTGTTTCTGTGCGATAAGAATAAGGATTCTGTACTGCTTTTCCATTTTGCCGTCCGCTCCTTTATTTCCGTGAACTTAAGACATTTTTGAGCGCATCCGCATCGGTGATGTTCGGGTTGATTGTCTTTTCAATTTTTGTGAGTGCTTCCCGTGCAGCCGACATTTTTTCTGTATTGCGTTCGCTTCCTGTGATATATCCGAACACGGTCTTTGCCATGTCAACACTTCCTTTTAGAAGTTTTCCGAACTCAGTCATACGGTCAGCCGTAAAATACTGCGGATTTGAAATCGCGTACTTGGTGAACGCTTCCACAGGGAAATCAGGATATTTTTCTGCCGTGAGGGAAGCCGTGACCTCGATTCCTTTTGCAAGTTTTTCGTTTTCGGAAATCTTCCTTGATTTTTCGGGGTCTGTTTCAAATTCCTCGACTTTCTTCATATATTCTTCATAAGAAGAAAAGTTTTCAGGTTTGATTCCCGCTTCTTCTGCTTGAATCGCTTTGTCGCCCAAGTCCTCAACATTCGTTTCGGGTTTTATGAGACCGAGAGCCTTTCCCAATGCCACGAATGCGTTTCCAAGAGCCTTTAAGCCTTCCACTGCAAGCCCCGCCACTGCGAGTGCCTTTCCGATTGTCGTTGCTACCGTAAGAATTGCCGCGATAGTAATCATTTTTATTCCTCCTAAAATTTACAGCAAGTCCGTGATATGACCGCTGATAGAATCTTTTGAAAAATTTTCTTTGTCAAATATATTGGCAAAGAAATCTACAAGTTCAGAAATTCTGTTTTCACTTTTATGCGCGTTTTCAAGAGTTTTTCCGCTGAGTAAATCCCTCCTTCGTATTAGTTTTTTCCAAATCTCTTTTCGCTCAAGCCCTGTCTTTTCAGAAACAGAACTGGCCGCATTTCTCAGTTTTTCGCACATTTCTAATTCGAGTGACATATTGAAGATTGTTTTCACAACCTCGTCATAGAGTTTATAAATCGGAAGAATTTCCAAGTCATCGTAGCACGCGCCGAGTCCCGAACGCTTCTTCTTGAAATTCTCGCATACCACATCGTCAGAAATTTCGTCCTCGTTTGTGTCCGTCACGCTCGTGATTTTCACATGGACCGGCTTTGCCGTCTGCTCGGTGAACACGATGGTGTTTCCCGTTTCAAGCGCGGAAAGGTATTCCTTTTGCTTGTCGTCCATGAGCATACAGTCGCCCACGGCTTCCTTGTCGTCCTTCGCAAGAATCTTGTGGATAATCTTTGTGTTCGTGTTTTTGAGCACTTCGGGGGCAAGTTTGTTCGGAATCTGGTCTACCACAATCAAGCCCTCACCGTACTTGCGCACTTCCGCGAGCAAGTCCGTGAATGTCTCAACCGCGCCTTTCTTTGAGCCGGAATCGCCGTACTCTACTTTTGAAAGCAGACGGTGCGCCTCCTCAATCAGCGTAAGGTGCTTGTACGAGGAATCAACCTTGTGCTTCGCCTTGATGACTGCGGACAGGCGGGAAAGAACGAATCCCATGAGCAGGGATTTGTCTTCGGGCGATTTGAGTTCTTCCATTTCGAGGATTACATTGTGCGTGGCGATGTAGCCGAAATCCGTTGAGTGCGAGCAATTGAGCATCGCGCCCTTCGAGCCGACCGTAAGATTTGAAAGACGGCTTACGAGCGAGCCTTTGTAATTTGCTGAAAGTTCGCTTCCGAACTTCTTTTCATCGACGACCGTATCAAGTTCAAGAAGCAGCTCGGAAAGAATCGGGAAAGTGTCCTTGTCATCGTCAAACGCGCTTTCTCCGTAGATGTCGTTTTCGTTCGTGTCGATGTTCCAGCCTTTCTTTTCGTAGCATCTGTAAATCGCCTCTTCAAGAATCTGCGGCATTGACGCTTCCATCGGGAACGCCGATGTGAAAGTCGCCTTGACCATATCAATATGTGAGGAGATGACCTCGCCTCTAATCAGCTCGAACGGATTTATCCTGAACGGCGCGATGGTTTCATTTCCGAGCGTGAACACGCTTATGTCGTCAAACAGAAGTTTTCCGTCCTTGCCCTTTGTCTGAATTAGAGTTCGGTATTCGGTCTTTGCAGGCTCAATCACAAGGAAGGGCATGTTTGCCTGTGAGAGCAGTTTGTGGCAGGTCGTCGTTTTTCCGCTTCCCGTAACACCCGCAATGAAAGTGTGCTTCGCAAGGCTTTTGCGCGAAAGCATGAAAGGAATCGCAAGTTCGCGCCCTCGCTGAACCATATTTCCCAGTTCAATTTCTGTGTCAGTATTGGAACTATTTTTTTCGTTCAGTCCGAAATCAACAATTTCTTTGAGAGAAAGACCTGGCACTTCCGTTTGCGGAAGCCCCGCGATAAGGCTGATTTCAGTTGCCGTCAGATAAGTGCAGTAGCCCTCGCCGCGAGAGTCGTTTGGTCGGGAAAGAAGAAGCCCCGTGTCTTTTGAGTGAGTCGCAGTTTTCGCATACTGATTCTGATAAGTCTGCAAAATGCCGCAGCTTTCATCAAATGACTTTTTTAGTTTCTTTGCGATGAGCGGACTGTAGGTCGCTTTGTTTCCTTGAAAGAGCGACATCAAGCCGACTTTGAGCCGTTCCGCATGGGCGGGTTCTTTCGCCATGTAATAAACGGAAGTCTTGAACAGACCTTTTCCAAGTCCGAGTTTTATCCGCTCCAAAAGTTCCTCGTCCATGTACTTCATCAAGTCCTGGGCGTGCTTGTTCGCAAGTTCCATCGTCACGGCATTGGAAGAGCCTTTGTTTCTTGTGGTGTTTTCGCTCGTTCCGTGCGTTTTCCCCGTGCTTTCGCTTGTTCCTTCCGTGTGGTTTTTGCTCGTTCCGCTCCCCGAATGTTCGTAATTCCTGTTGTGCGAAGTTCCCGTAGAATCGCTTTCGTTGTAACTGACAGTCTTGCTTGTAGATTCGGAAGTTCCGACTGACACGGATTCACCGTCATTCACGCTCTGCTGAACAGTCAATTTTGAGATGACGGAAAGGCGGTTGTACAGGTCATACACCTGACTTTGGACGGCAAGGATTTCTTTTTGCTCAACAGGCTCGCAGACCACGACAAGCCGCCATTCAAGACCAAGCATTGAGTTGATAAGTCGGTCTATTCCCTGAAAGTCCTGTCCGTCGCCTGATTCTTTTTTGTTAGCCGTCGGGATTCCAAGCAGAAGCCCCGCGTTTATTTCTTTTCCGTCTTTGGAAAAAAGCCGTGCGCCTTCAAGAATTTTCTGAGTGATTTCACTTCTTACAGGAGTCAGTTTGCTTCCGTTGAAATTGCCCTCAAATGCGTTCTGAAGAATTTTTCCGTATATAGACGGCGAAAAAGTTTCCCCTTCGTGCTGCACGGCTTCATTGCCATTTTTTACGATGCCCACATACAAATCAATTCCTGTGGTAGAACCTGAAAGGATATACACGAAATTGAACGCGGAATTATCGAGAGATGCCAGCACATTTTCAAAAGCCTCACGATGCGGATAATCCTTGTCAAATGCGAGTTGCTCAACCTTGAAAAAACAAGCGTTTGTCGGTTCAAGTTCTTTTTTCGCATCGGGCGGAAAACCGATGTCCGCAAAAGATTCAATCAGCTTGTTGTTTTCCGTGTCCTGTATCGTGTCAAAAAGTTTTACAACCTGCGCTGATTGTTCTATAAGTGTATCTTGTTCCATAAAAAATTCCTTTTTCGTTTTACTCCCATTCTCGCTCGTCTAAATTCATTTTGAATTTTTTCTCGGCGATTTCCAAACTTTGCAAAAAGCGCATATAACCATCAAAAAACTGAGGTCTTCCAAGTTCCTGAAAAACTTCATTCGGAAGAACAGGTAATGTCTCAGGTGTATTTTTCATTTTGATGCAGAACTCTTTTTCATTGAATGAAATATAGAGAACAAAAATTTGTTCAGCAAGATTGTCTTTTGGTTTACCAAAACTAAAAACAAGATGGTTTTCTGATGAGTTGATTAATTCCAAATAATTGTTTCTGAACTTCAAAACCCCATATTCTGATTTGCAAATCCGAATTTCATCCATTTCTGTTCCATCAAATACTGCATTCGTGAAAAAATCATTTTTATTAAAAAAATATTCCCACCCACCAAGAATAGTATTAAACTCTCTTTTATCAATTTTCTTTTCATCTATAATTTTGAACATTTTATCTACCTCTCCTTAATTTACCACCCCAAAATCCCTGCTCGTCTTAAGGCTTCCGCACTCAGGGCACTTCATGGGAATCGGCAGGATTGAGAGTTTTGCCGTAAAGCGGTGCTGGCACTTGTGGCAGATGTAGACCACATTCTCGCCCTGCCGTGGCGGTCGCACTCCGTTCATCAGATTCATTTTCCTTAACCTCCGCAATTATTCTATGCCCTCGATAGCGACAAGTCCTGTCGCTTTGTTTTTTCTTAGGGTAATAAAAATTATATCACAGAATTACAGTTTTAGGTAATAAATTTTATAAGCCGAAGTATTTGATTACTCGGATTTTGTCTAGTTAAACTAAAATTTATGCAGAATGACGAAAGTACATATCAAGAGGACGATAAGGAGGCAGAAATCGAGGCTGACAAGGTTGGCGAGCGCATTTACCGACTCCGCACGATGAAAAAACTGAGCCAGATGGAAGTCGCTTACGAGGCTGGAATCTCGCAGGGCTTCCTTGCTATGGTAGAAACTAAGAAGAAGCACCCGAACCTCGTTACCGTGTTCAAACTCGCCAAAGCGCTCAAAGTAAATCCCGCAGTCCTTTTTTCAGATTCAGACTCCACGGACTTTGAGCGGGAGAAAACCAAGCAGCAGGTAATCGAGCTGATTCAGAAAGGGCTGTAAGAGGAAAACGGAATTTTACACAACTCATTTTCTCATAACTTCCGCAGGGGGTAAACGCCCTGCATTTTTTTTTATTTCCCCGCAAACAACCGCAATC
>JAFUFU010000021.1 GCA_017469785.1 Treponema sp. | reverse complement strand
GAACTGCCGGAACAATTTTAGGAAGCGAGATTCAGCGGACATTCGGCTCAACCCTCGATGAAGACAGTTTCCGCGTGCATTTTTCAGGAGGCGCGGGGCAATCCTTTGGAGCCTTCATTCCAAAAGGACTGACTCTCACACTCACAGGAGACGCAAACGACTATCTCGGAAAAGGTCTGAGCGGCGGAAAAATCGTCGTCAAAAAAGCGTCTCTCTTTAAGGGCGCCGCTGAGGAAAACATCATCGCAGGAAATGTCGCCTTATTCGGAGCTACAAGTGGTCTGGCTTTCATCAACGGCATGGCCGGCGAACGATTCTGCGTGCGCAATTCCGGGGCAACAGCTGTTGTGGAAGGCTGCGGCGATCACGGCCTTGAATACATGACAGGAGGTCTTGCAGTGATTCTCGGCCGCACCGGACGAAATGTGGCGGCAGGCATGTCTGGCGGAATAGCCTACATTCTCGATGAGAAACACGACCTCTACAAGCGGCTCAACCACGAGCTTGTCACAATGTACGATATCGATGACGAAGTGACTACATTGAAAGACAAGAGCGATGTCGAGAATCTTCACTGGCTGATTGAAAAACACGTCGCAGAGACAGGCTCAGAGAAAGGAAAGGAAATTCTGGCTGATTTTGAAAACTATATCGGCAAGTTCAAGAAGATTATTCCGAACGATTACCTGAAAGTGACAAAGAATTGCTAAACAGAAAAACACGCGAGGTACGAAAAAAATGGGAAAGACAACAGGATTTTTAGAATACAAGAGAATTGAAAACGGCAATGTTCCGCCTCTGGAGAGAATCAGGAATTTCAAGGAATTTCACCCTGCCCTTGACGAGGAGAGACGCAGGGAACAGGCAGCCAGATGCATGAATTGCGGCGTTCCAATGTGCCAGAGTGCGATTCGACTGGCAGGAATGGTCACAGGCTGTCCGCTACACAACTACATCCCGGAATGGAACGATGCTCTTTACAACGGACAGTATGACATGGCGGCCTGGCGGCTTTTGAAAACATCCAGCTTCCCCGAATTCACAGGCCGGGTCTGCCCCGCTCTGTGCGAGAAGGCATGCAACTGCGAGAATTCCGAAGATGGAGAGGGCGCAGTCACAATCCACGACAATGAGCTTTACATTATCGAACGGGCTTTTGAATCTGGTTACATGAAGCCCTGCCCGCCGCAAAAACGCTCGGGAAAGCGTGTCGCCGTAATCGGTTCAGGGCCTGCTGGTCTTGCCGTTGCAGACTGGCTCAACCGGCGGGGGCACAGCGTTACGGTCTACGAGCGGGAGGACAGGGCCGGAGGCCTTCTGATGTACGGAATTCCCAACATGAAGCTGGACAAGACAATAATCGAACGTCGAATTAATCTGATGAAAGAAGAAGGCGTGGAATTTATTTTCAACGCTGATGTCGGTCGCACTTTTGCCGCAGATACGATTCTCGCCGAATACGATGCCTTGGCCCTCTGTTGCGGCGCAAAGAAAGCAAGACCTCTAGCAGCAAAAGGAGTTGAAAAGCTGCTGCCCGGAGAAAAAGGCGGTCTCATGCTCGCCGTTGATTTTCTCACTAAGGTCACAAAATCAGTGGTGGCTCTGAGCGAGGCAGAAAAATCCTTTGGAAAAGATCTTGTGATTACGAACAGGAACATCCATCTTTCACTGGAAAAGAAAGGCATTAATATAGAAGGAAAACACGTGATTGTACTGGGAGGCGGCGACACGGGAAACGACTGCACGGGAACAGTTATCCGCTTGGGATGTGCCTCAGTCACCCAAATCGAAATGATGCCATGCCCGCCTAAAGACCGTGCCAAGGATAATCCATGGCCCCAATGGCCGAAAATCCTCAAAACGGACTATGGCGCTCAGGAATCAATAGCCCTTTTCGGACACGACCCCCGCGTATACAAGACGACAATCAAGGAAGTCTATGAAAAAGACGGAAAGTTGTGCGGAGTAAAAACCGTACAGGTGGAATTCAAGATGATTGACGGAAAAAGGCAGCTGGTTGAAATCGAAGGAAGCGAAAAAGAACTTGCCGCAGACATGATTCTCGTTGCGGCGGGATTCCTAGGCGCAGAAGAATACACACCGGAGGCCTTTGGCATTCCCCTTTCTTCCAGAAACACAGTCGTCACAGAGACAGCTGCATGCTACCAGACCAAAAACGAAAAAATCTTCACGGCTGGGGACATGCATCGCGGCCAGTCGCTGGTAGTATGGGCAATTTCCGAAGGAAGGGAATGCGCAAAGGCAATTGATGAATATCTAAGCCGCTAAAATCAGCGGATGAAGTTTGTCCAGACCTTTTTCTCAGCTTCTGGCTGGGCGACACCGGCTTTTTTACCGGCTTCAATGCTCTTCAAAATCCATGCCATGTTGCGACCGATTGTCTTCATAATCTGGACACCCTCTTCGTCCTTGAGGACTTCCTCTGGCGAAGAGCCGTGTACCATGTTCCAGTAGCGCGACGTGATTACAGGTTGCTGCGCATAAGTAATGTATTTGTTGAGATTGTCGAGGGTGCCAGTAGTTCCAGCCCTGCGGGCAGACGTAACGGCGGCAGCCGGCTTAAAGCGGAGATATTTTTCCCCTTGCCAGTACAAGCGATCAAGGAAGGCTATCATTTCACCGCTTGCGCTTGCATAGTATGTCGGTGAGCCCAGCACAACCCCGTCAGCTTCCTGCAATTTTTCGATTGCCTCAGCGACAAGAGCATCAATCTCACCTGTAAGGGCACGACCGCCAACCCAAAAGATTTCAGTCTCGACTCCAGCCGCGTTGAGCTCTTTTGCGACCAAATCAAGTGCAGTATAAGTACAGCCGTTTTCGCGACGGCTTCCGTTAAAAAGAATGACTTTCATGTTTTTGCTCCTTACGGAGCATTGTAACAGAAAAAGCACGGTCTTTCTACAAATCGCAGTTGATGTTCACCAGGCTCGCGTTCTCAAGTCCGTATGGGGAAGCAAGGCAGTCTGCAAGGGCATTGGCTGTATCTATGGCTGTAAGGCAGTCGATGTCACGCTCAACGGCAAGACGGCGAAGTTTCACGCTCTCTGCAATGGGATCCCGGCCTTTAGCGGAGGTTGAGACCACATATGCGATTTTACCGCTCTCAAGCAGAGTCATCACGTTATCATGATAATCTTCGTGAACTTTTGCCACATAAGTCACGCTCATGCCGCTTCGTTCGATGGTGGAAGCATTTCCGCTGGTGGCGTAGAGTTTAAAACCTAAATCATAAAATTTTCTTGCAAGGGCTGGAAGTTCAGGTAAGTCAGAAGCTCGCACGGAAAATAGAACACCAAGGGGGGAAGCAGCCCCGTCATGCTTTTTAGGGCGAATCATCTTCCAGCCGGCGGCGGCCATTCCCTTGAAAATCGCTTCCTGACGACCGGCGGCAATTCCCAAAACCTCACCTGTGCTTTTCATTTCCGGGCCTAAGTGAGTGTCAACATCCATGAGCTTTTCAAAACTGAAAACCGGAACCTTTACGGCGACATAATCGGGCTTTCGGTAGAGACCCGTGCCGTAGCCCATTTCCCTAAGGCTCTCACCCAGCATGGCGCGGGTGGCAAGGTCAATCATGGGAAGGCCAGACACTTTTGAAAGATAGGGAACGGTTCGGCTTGAACGGGGATTTGCCTCGATTATGTAAAGTTCATTCTCATAAATCAGATACTGAATGTTCACCAGGCCTTTCGTTCCCAAAGCCAGGGCAAGGTCTTGCGACTGGCGGACGATTTTATCCTCCAGTTCAGGAGAGAATGCCCCGGGGTACACTGCGATTGAGTCGCCAGAATGGATTCCCGTGCGCTCGATATGCTCCATGATGCCTGGAATAAGAACATCCTTTCCGTCAGAAATGCAGTCCACCTCCAGCTCTTTTCCTTCCATATATTTGTCGATAAGGACAGGATTTTCGATTCCGCCCCGCAGGATGATTTTCATGTATTCTTTTACATCCGCGTTGTTGCGGGCGATAATCATGTTCTGACCTCCGAGGACATAGCTTGGCCGCATCAATACCGGATAGCCGATTTTTTCCGCAGCCTCAAGGGCCTCAACTTCCGTAAAGACTGTCAAACCTTTTGGTCTGTGAATATTAAGACGGTCACAAAGCTCCTCGAAACGTTCCCTGTCTTCGGCCAAATCGATGGCGTCAGCTGAAGTTCCAAGGATTTTAACGCCCTGCCCGTCCAAGAATTTCGCAAGCTTGATGGCAGTTCCGCCACCAAAAGCCACCACGACACCGATGGGTTTTTCCACGGCAAGGACATTCATCACATCGGCGGGAGTGAGCGGCTCAAAATAGAGACGGTCGGCCGTGTCAAAATCAGTGGAGACAGTTTCCGGATTGTTGTTTATGATTGCAACCTCGTAGCCCAGCTTTTTAAGGCTCCAAACGCACTGGACGGAAGCGTAATCGAATTCGATTCCCTGCCCGATGCGGATAGGACCGGAGCCAAGGACGACGATGGTTCCTTTAGGAGAAGGTTTTCTTTCAGTCAAAAAAATCTCAGCCTCGTTTTCCCCGCCAGTGACAGAATAAAAATAAGGTGTTTCCGCGTCAAATTCCCCGGCACAGGTATCGACCATTTTGAATGAGCGCGGCGGATAGAGCATTTCACCTTTCTCATGCAAAGGCTCAGACTCCTCATGCAACGGCTCAGGTTCAGCCTTCGCCGAGACTCGCTCAAAACCTGTCTCACAGGTTTTGACGGCTTCGCCGTCGCTCGCTATATTTTCCAGCTTCCGCAAGAACCACTCGTCGATTTTTGTGATTTCGTGGATTTCTTCCACGGTGAGAAGTTTTCGCTTCAGAGCCTGATAAATGGCGAAAATTCGCTGGTCAGTGCACTGGGCTACTCGCTCCCGGATTTTCTGGTCGCCCTCTTTGACGAAGGCAGGAAGATTCAAATCCTTTACGCCAACTTCAAGACCACGCGCCGCCTTTAAAATCGCTTCCTCAAAATTCTGACCGATTGCCATGACTTCGCCGGTTGCCTTCATCTGGGTTCCAAGTTTGCGGGCGGCGTAGACGAATTTGTCAAAGGGAAATTTGGGCATTTTTACCACGACATAATCCAGAACCGGCTCAAAGCAGGCCTTCGTTTTCTTTGTGACGAAGTTTGGAATCTCGTCCAGCGTAAAGCCCACGGCAATAAGGGCCGCGACTTTCGCAATTGGGTAGCCTGTGGCCTTACTTGCAAGGGCGGAAGAACGGGAAACACGGGGATTTACCTCGATTACGGCATATTCAAAAGAGTCCGGGTTCAAGGCAAACTGACAGTTACAGCCGCCTTCAATCTCCAGGGCAGAAATTATGTTGAGGGCTGCTGAGCGCAGCATCTGATATTCCTTGTCGGCAAGAGTGACCGTGGGCGCGATTACGATTGAGTCTCCCGTGTGAACGCCAACCGGGTCAAAATTTTCCATGGAACAGACCGTGATTACATTGCCTTTTGAATCCCTCATGACTTCAAATTCGACTTCCTTCCAGCCCGAAATACATTTTTCCACCAGAATCTGATGAATTGGCGAGCGGTGAAGTCCGTTATGGGCGATTTCGTCAAGTTCCCGGTCGTTGCTGACGATGCCTCCGCCGGTTCCGCCTAAAGTAAAGGCCGGCCGGATAATGGCAGGAAAGCCGATTTCATCGTGAACAAAAGCGGCCGCATCCTCGTAAGTCGTCACGACCTTTGAGGGAATGCAGGGCTCGCCGATTGCTTCCATAGTGTCCTTGAAAAGCTGGCGGTCTTCCGCCTTGTCGATTGTGAGGGGTCGCGCGCCCAAAAGCTTGACTCCGTGGCTTTCCAAAAATCCTGATTTTGCAAGCTCCATGCTCAGGGTAAGACCTGTCTGTCCGCCCAAAGTCGAAAGCAGGCTGTCCGGCTTTTCCTTTTCGATGATTCGCTCCAGCGTGGTGAGAGTCAGCGGCTCAAGGTAGATTTCGTCCGCCATAGAATGGTCAGTCATGAGAGTGGCCGGATTCGAGTTCACGAGGCAGACTTCAAGTCCCAGCGACTTCAAGGCTTTGCAAGCCTGATTTCCCGCATAGTCAAATTCAGCGGCCTGACCGATTACGATAGGACCGCTTCCGATAATCATTACTTTATGTATATTTTTATTTAGTGGCATTTTTATTCTCCATCATCTCTAAAAACAAGTCGAAAAGATAATTTGTATCGTGGGGGCCTCCGCAGGCTTCCGGATGGAACTGGACGCTGAAAGCAGGGATGTCAGTGTACTCGATTCCCTCGCATGTGCCGTCGTTGCTGTTTACAAAGCGAAGTCGCGCATAGGTCGGCAGGGAATCGTTTTCCACCGCGTAGCCATGGTTCTGGCTAGAGATATAAACCCGGTTAGTTTCCAAATCCTTGACCGGATGGTTTCCGCCCCTGTGACCGTACTTCAACTTGCTGGTTTTCGCTCCCCGTGCAAGGGCCAGCATCTGGTGACCCAAGCAGATTCCAAAAATCGGGATTTTTCCGTATTCGCATAATTTTCGGATTTCTACAATCACGCCGACATTTTCCGCCGGGTCACCAGGCCCGTTTGAGAGCATAATACCGTCAGGAGCAAGGGCGATAACATCTTCCGCCTTTGTGTCGTAAGGAAGAACCGTCACCCTGCAGCCCCGCTTTTCCAGTTCCCTCTGAATGTTAGCCTTTGCTCCAAAATCGAAGAGACAAACGGAAAGTCGAGAATCAGAAGATGAAACTTTATTGGGGGAAGTCTCCCCCTCGGCTGCAATGGCTTCGCCATTTCCGCCTGCCCCCTCTCCTAAGGGGCTTCGCCCCTTAAAATCCCCGGACACACTGGTTTCCCTTTGCTGCACGCTTTTCACTGCATTTGTGATTTTATAGGCGCGGATTTCTGTAAGATACCGAATCAAGTTCGGCATGACAGTTTCTTCAGTCGGCATGACAGTTTCTTCTGGACTTTCCACTCCCGAAAGAATCATTCCGTTCATAACGCCGGCTTCGCGGAGCTTTTTGGTGAGTTTTCTTGTGTCGATTCCGCAGATTCCCACGATATTCTGCTCTTTCAGGAAGGAATCCAAGTCTCCCTGACAGCGAAAATTGCTCGGTTTATCGCAGATTTCCCGGACGACATAGCCTTTTACGTAGGATTTCTTGCTTTCAAAATCCTCGTTGATAACGCCGTAATTTCCAATCAATGGGAAGGTCTGGGTAACAATCTGCCCGAAATAGCTGGGATCGGTAAGCGTTTCAATATAGCCTGTCATGCCGGTGGTAAAAACAGTCTCACCTATCGTCTGTCCCCGCGCTCCCATTGCTTTTCCTTCAAAAACCGTTCCGTCGGCAAGAATCAGATATGCTTTCTCTGTGTCAGACATTTTCTACTTTTGCTCCCCTATTCTGATTTTGAATCACTGGCCCTCAGGAATTCCACAAACAATTTTCCGGCATTGTTTGGCCGGCTCTTGAATTCCGGATGAAACTGTACGCCCACGAAGAACGGATGACTTTCTTTTCCAAGCTCCACGGCCTCAACAAGTTTGCCGTCCGGGCTTGTACCGCTGATGACAAGTCCGGCCTTTTCCATTGGCTGGCGGTAGTCGTTGTTGAACTCATAGCGGTGCCTGTGACGCTCGCTGATTTTATCCGAGCCATAGGCTTTTTTGAGAATCGTACCGTCTTTTACAAGGCAGGGATAGCTTCCCAGACGCATCGTGCCGCCCATAATCACTCCCTGCTGGTCTTTCATCAAGTCGATGACAGGATTTTTTCCCATCTCATCGAATTCCCGGCTGTTTGCGTCGCTAAGGCCCAGGCAAGAACGGGCAAATTCAATCACGCTGATTTGCATTCCGAGACAGATGCCAAAATATGGAATTTTGCGGGTTCTGGCATAGCGGCAGGAGCAAATCATACCCTCGATTCCACGCTGACCGAATCCTCCGGGAAGGATAATTCCATTGCAACCTTCAAAAATGTCAGGAGCGCTTTCATCAGTCACGCTATCTGAATCGATCCATTCAATCTCAACTGATTTTCCCAGCACAAAAGAAGCGTGGTTCAGGCTTTCCACGATACTCAGGTAAGAGTCGTGAAGTTTGACGTATTTTCCAACCAGGGCGATTTTTATACTTCCCTTGCGGGCGTGGATTTTCTCCACCATGCGAGACCAGTCGGCAAGCTCAGTGTAGTCTGCCATTTTCTCAAGCCCCAAATCCCGGCAGACCACGTCGTCCATGTTCTGGGCGTGCAGCATAAGGGGAACTTCGTAAAGGCTCTTACAGGTGGTATTGTTAATCACACAGTCCGGGGCAACGTTGCAGAAAAGGGCGATTTTTTTGCGGATTTCGGAAGGAATTTCCTTGTCACAGCGGGCAACGACAATATCCGGATGGATTCCCACCGCCATGAGTTCCTTGACCGAGTGCTGGGTCGGCTTCGACTTGAACTCATCGCTCCCTGAAATATATGGCACAAGACAGACGTGGATAAAAACACAGTTCCGCCGTC
Organism: Treponema sp.; assembly: GCA_017469785.1. Lineage (GTDB taxonomy): Bacteria > Spirochaetota > Spirochaetia > Treponematales > Treponemataceae > Treponema_D. The sequence continues at coordinate 51,235 of JAFUFU010000021.1, read as the reverse complement.
CGACCTCAAAGGAGAGCTGACGGATTGCCTCCAAGAAAGGCTGGCTTTCGATGTCGCCGATTGTTCCGCCGATTTCAACGATGGCAACGTCGGCAGCCTTTCCATCCTCGCCGCCATTTTCCGCGTTTTTCAGTATGAAATTCTTGATTTCGTTGGTAACATGGGGAATAATCTGAACGGTCTCCCCCAAATAATCGCCGTTCCTCTCCTTGTTCAGCACGTTCCAGTAAACCCGTCCGCTGGTCAGATTTGAATACTTGCTGAGATTCTCGTCAATAAAACGCTCGTAGTGCCCCAGGTCAAGGTCGGTTTCCGCGCCGTCATCAGTGACGAATACCTCGCCGTGCTGGAAGGGGCTCATTGTGCCCGGGTCAATGTTCATGTAAGGATCAAGCTTTTGAGATACAACCTTGAGTCCGCGGCATTTGAGAAGACGTCCAAGGGATGCCGCCGTAATTCCCTTTCCCAATCCCGAAACTACACCACCAGTAACAAAAATAAATTTTGACATAAAATCCTCGTGCATAAAAAAAAGCCGCAGATCTTGCACAGGGACAATCCATGCGTAAGGTCTACGGCTTCTTTGTCGTATTTTCGGGAATTCAGTGTAGCGAATTGTGAGATTTTTTGCAATATGATACTATGGACGGCATGAAAAGCGAGCACTACTTTGACTGGGCTGCAACGGCCCCTTGTGATGAAACAATCCTGCGCGATTCCCTTGAAATCGCAATCAAATACGATGGAAATCCGTCCTCAACTCATGCGGAAGGCAAAAGCGCGCGAAAAATCCTTGAGGAAGCCCGTGAATCCTGCGCAAAAAGTCTGGGACTTTTGCCCAGCCAGATTTTCTTCACATCAGGCGGCACCGAAAGCGACCACATTCCCCTACTTTCAGTCCTCAATTCTCCGGCAAAAACCGGGCGAATCATCTTATCGGGAATCGAGCATCCGGCCTTGAGAGAAGAATGTGCCCTCCTAAAAAAAATCGGCTACGATGTGGTGAGCGTTAATCCAGACAAAAACGGCTTCCTTTCTCCCCAGTCCATTGTAAGCCAGCTCACTTCAGATACGCTTTTCGTAACTGTAATGGCCGTAAACAACGAGACCGGCTGCATTCAGCCCATTTATGAAATTGCCGATGCCATCACGGAAGCGACAAAAGGCAAAAAAAGGCCCCACTTTCACGTGGACTGCGTTCAGGCGGCAGGAAAAATCCCCCTTGACTTATCCCATAAGGGAATCGACTCTGCAGCATTGAGCGCACACAAAATCTCAGGTCCCCGAGGAATCGGCCTTCTCTATCTGTCAAAGCCAATCCAGTCTTTCCTGGTCGGCGGCGGACAGGAGCAGAATATCAGAAGCGGCACGGAAAATCTTTTCGGAGCCGTAGCCTTCTCTAAATGTCTTGAAAAATATTACATAGGCGATAAAAACGAAGAGTCAAAGAAACGCTTTGAAGAGCAAAAAGAATGGACTCTCGATTTCCTGAAAAAGCTCACGTCCCTGGAAAAATGCAGGCTGGTTCCTCAAATGCGTGAGGATTTCAGCGAAGAGAGCCAGTCTCATTTCAGTCCCTGGGTTGTGCAGGCGGCTTTTTCAGGAATCCCCGGCAACGTGATGGTCAGAGCCTTGGACGCAAAGGGATTCTGTATATCCACAGGAAGCGCATGCTCAGCAAAAAAGCAGAGTCGCCCGATTCTGGCCGCCATGAACGCAAGCAGGGAAATTCAGGACAGCGCCGTACGCTTCAGTTTCGGCAGCTTCACCACAAAAAAAGCAATGGATGAACTCGCCGAGGCCATAAAAGAAATTGTAAGCGAGTTTTAGGAGAGGTTTTAGGGGCTGGTCAATAAACATAAGTCATTGCCGTGTAAACAAATGACACTTTTTGAACTTATTGGTCATCCCCAATCATTTCAATTCCTGATGTTTTACTCTTTTTTCGACTTGATGTGGATTACTTTGCCCGTGCGCTTGATTCCGTCGTCTTTTTTTTCTTCGCTTTTCTTGCGGTAGATTTTCTTTTCCGTGCCGCCGCCCAAAGCATATTTTGCATCCTTTGCGGCTTTCTTCTCGGCGCGAATCTTTGCACGCTCCTTGCGCTCTTTTTCGATGAATTTAAGGGAATCGTCAAGGCCTGCGAGAACCTTCTGCATATCCTCGGCAAAAATAGAAATCTGGTGGCGGTCAAAATCAGCACCGTCACCTTTTTTGCTCTCTACAATCTGTAAAAACACATCACCAGCCCGATTCTCCTTGACGTTGAAAAAATACGAGCGGTTATCCAACAAAACCTGAGTAGTAAAAAGTTCTCCGCGGATGCTCATTTTGACCCTTCCTTAAAAATGTAGATTGAATTTATGGACAAAAGCGTCCTTCCGCAATTTGTAACATATTTTGCGGTTTTATGCAATAGCTTAAAACTTAAAAGTCTTTCTCTGGATTGGACTCATGCCGATTTCCCGGCACACGGCGATGTGGGCTGCCGTTGGATAGCCCTTGTGCTTCGCATAGCCGTATTGGGGGTAGAGTCTGTCGAATTCAACCATCATCTTGTCACGCTCAACCTTAGCGATTATGCTGGCAGCCATTACCTCAGGATATTTACCGTCAGCCTTTGGCTCCGAGCGACAGGCACATGGAATATCAGGGCAGCTCGTGCCGTCAGTGATTGCAGAAATCATGCCGTCAAGATTATTCTCGTCAAAATCAATCTGCTGAGAGCGGAGCCAGTCCGGAAGCTTTGCCCTCATCATCTGATAGGCAATGCTCATGGCGTACATGCTTGCCTTCAATATGTTCATCTGGTCAATAATCTCGTGATCCACGACACCAAGCCCCCAGCAGGCCTTTTCCATAATCACGGATTCGGCGGCTATTCGCTTCTTTTCGGAAAGTTTTTTTGAGTCATTGAGGATTTCACGAGGAAAATCCCCGGGAAGAATCACGCATCCGGCTGTAACTGGTCCGGCCAAAGGACCGCGACCGGCCTCATCAAGCCCACAAATCAAATTCATCATGTCACCTCGCAAAAACCGTAAAAGTAAAATCGGTTTAAAAGCCTTTTTCGATGTTTTCCTTATTCTCAAGGACAAGGGATTTTTCGTCAAGCCAGACAGGTTTTATATTTTTATTCGTTCCGTCAAAATCCCCGGTATATGTATTTTTTAAAAGCCTGAGATTGCTGCCTGAGGACTCGACGATACGTCCAAGATGAGCGATGACCTTACAGTCTGATTCAGAAAGGGTGAATGAGCCGCCTTTTACACTGAAATCAACGGCAGTATCGGAAATGGAAGCTGCATGGCTTTTAAATAGGGAAATTTTTGAATTGACTCCTGAGACAGCGCAGGCATAGGATGGGCCCTGTACCGTCAGACCAGAATTTTTGAAAGAAACAATCGATGCCTCGGAAGAAAGAAGAGTCCCTGAAGAAGCAAAGACCGCAGAAAGCTCGCAGTCCTCAAAAATAGCCGCAGATTTTTCTATGATAAAGAAACGCGGGTCTGATTTTTTGGCCTCCCCCAGTTCCTTTTGAATGACACAGTTCTGCATCTCAAGGCTTGCGTCCCTCAGCAGAATGCAGGAATTCGGCTGGAGCAGGATTCTGGCATCAGACAATCCCGTGAAAGAGCAATTGGATGAAATCACGCTAAGACCATCAGGCAACACTATAGTTCCGGCGACAAAAAAATGCACGAATTTTCCCTGATTTATGACCTCCAGTGCCTGAGAAAAGGAATTGTATGGATGAGCATGGCTTCCGTCGGCACCTTCCGGTGAAGCTGCTGAGTCCAGAAAATAATTGTATTCGTCTATCACAACCTGATAGCGGGAGACAGAGCTTACATTGCCGGCCTTGTCCTCGGCATAGGCAAAAACCTTATAAGCGACAGCCTTTTCTATGCCGGAGCGAAGTTCCAGGGGCTGTCCTTTGTAGGCAAAATAATCTCCGGGCTGTACGGAATCAAATTCAGAGGAAACATCGGCATAGGAATTTGAATTGACGGCAAAAGGCTCCGATACGGACAGAAATATATTTGAACCGGCCTCAGCCTCAACTTTAAGGGAAAGGTCATGCCGCGCAAATTCTCCAGGCTCGGAAGGCAGAAAACGCGGGGGAAGAGGCGGCTGCCGGTCAATCTCATAGTCAGAAAGGAGATTTCCCTGATACACGCCCTCGCAATAGACGGCAAAAAGAGCCCGGGCCTTCACATAGTCGCCTTCAAAGGTATCGAAAGTGAGAGTCGTATACATTCCAGAATCTGAATGAGAGTCACCTTCCGCGCCGTTTGAGAGCACAGAAAAGCGGTAGCGCAAATCACCACTGAGGGTAAAGGAAACAGCTTTTTCGGCATATTCAGTCTGCAGGGTGGGCTTTTGGGGAAGGACGAATGACTGAATCGGATTTCCCTTCTTGTATGCGACATCCTGCCAGTAGACTACATGAGTCCGGCTCCGGTCAATCTCAACGCTGTCTGTCGAAGCGGACCAGATTCCGTTGTCGATGCACCAAATCAGGTTCTTTCCGGTAAAGGTGAAAGTCGTCCAGTCTGAAATCTGGAATGGAACCTCTGACTTTGAAAAACTTCCGGCCTCGCCGCCTGAAAGGAAAATGATAAAACGCCAGTTTCTCTGCCCGTCAGTGACCGTGCATGGAATATAGCGGGAAAGGCGGTTGTCCTGAGAAACAGAGAGACCGGTCCCTGAAAGCCTGGGCTTGTCGCCGTCTCCAAGGAAGAATTCCAGCGACCTGGGAATGTTTATGATATTGGCGCCTGTGCATAAAAGAACATTCTCAAGGCTGACAGTATCAATGAATTTTTTCTCAAAGCTACCCTCTGCAAAGGGATTGCTTTCGGAAACAGAATAACGAACCGTATATGATTCCTGCACGCTTCCGCTTACAATAACGAGCCGGAGCTCTACGTCGCCATCTATATCAATGAGGACAGGACCGTCGTATGCAAAACCCGAATTAAGGGGATTTGTGTTTGTATAGGAATAAAATGCCTCCTCCCCTTCTTCGAGAGAAAGCACGAGACTCTGCCTGTTTGCAAAAACTCCGCCGACCGGGGAAATAATCCGTTCAGAAAAGGCCGGCAACAGCGAGAAAAAAATCAGGGTGAGAAGAAAATGCCGTCCCGCTATGGAGCAGAGGCCCAGCCAATCGCGAAGCGATCGGGCGTGAGCGAGCTGCGGAACAAAGCGGGCACGAGAAGGAAAGTGCTCGGCGGCAGACAGAAAAATTCGGCGCATAAAAACTTATAAAAACTCTCCCAGAACAGAACGGAGCTCCTCGTCCTGCTTGTAATAATTTTCTTCAAGTTCTTCTTTTGAGAGACCAACAAGCTCATGGCTGCAATAGTGAATCCAGCGGTCATCGGCGGGAGAATTGATGTCGAATTTACGGCACCAGTAGTCCGGCTTGATTGGAAGAGTCTCTTTGAAAGTAAAATTCTTGAAGTCATGGACAACGACCTTGATGTCGTCGCGGGGAACGCCTTTTTCAAGAAGAACCTGAACCAGATAATTGAGGGTTCGGCCTGAGTCGTAAATGTCATCAACCAGAAGGATTTTGTCTCCCTGACGGAGATAATCCGGTGAATAAGTCCAGCCGTCGATACGAATCGCGTCATGGGAATGGACGTCAGTGTAGGAACGGGCTACGACAGCGGCATAAAGGACAGGCTTGCGTTTTTTGAGAGCCAGCTTGAAATATTCGCTGATAACGTTTGCCATGTATGCCCCGCCCCGAAGGGAGGTATAGATGATGTCAGGAATAAAGCCGTCGTGATAGATTTTTGAAGCTAGTTTTAGCGCGTCATTGCGGACTGTTTCGTATGGTAAAAATTCTTTCATGATATAATACTACAGCAGGATTGGGGAATTTTCAATTATTATATTTATATGCGCATGTGGAGGATAAGCCCGCCCCCTTCAACATCGATTTGCTTGACGACGCGGTGGAAGAAGGCGACACTGACAGAATAGCAAAATAATTTTATTTCCTTGCCATTTCATTACATTCTCATTAAATTTATCTCATGAATATCGTAAAAATCACCGCTGAAAGCCTGACTCTTTCTTCGGGCTTGCCCCAGGACTCATTTGCAAAGACCCGCTTAATCGACTTGCTGGCAAAAAAAAGCAGGCTCGTTCACATAGAAAATAAATCCATCACAGCCGAAGATTATGTTTTTTCGGGAACTAAGGCTGGCCAAGACGGAATCACTCTTTTTGAGGGGCAGGCTCTTCAAGGAAAAATTCTTTCCGATATTCTTTCTCTTCCTCAAAATGAGCGTACCGAAGAAGATTTATTTTCCATCTCAGCTTTCTCCCAGGCGACTGATTATCTTTTTCGGCAGGAAGAAGAGCTTGAGGCCGTGGGTGCGGGCGGAATCGTCATAAAGGCGGACGCAAAAACAAGCTCAGCGGATATTCTTTTTATAAATCCTGAGCTTTTTGAAATCTGCGCCCAGAATCACAAGGAATCTTATATAGAATTACAGGAAAAATACCTCTACAAGGGACTCGATGCTCATTCTTCACTGTTGTTTACCAGAGCTGTGGCAGCCTATCGCGCCATCACAGGGCATTTTCCTTTTGAAAACGAGGACACATCAAAAAGACAGGAAGATATTTTTGACTCTAACTTTATACCCCTTTTTCTTTGGAATCCGACAGTTGATGAAGGTCTGTGCGAAAGCATTCACGCATCCCTTTCACTCAAGGTAAAAAGTGAAGTCACGGCCGGAAAAAGAAACCTTGTTGACGCCGGAGCAGAGCAAAAAAGAAGGGAGAGACTTAAAAAAGCGCTTCAATTCAATTCAGAAGACTTTTTTAAGGAAATCACAAAAGACACAAATTCAGACAATCAAAAGACAGAAGAAGAAAATAAAACTCTCGCTGAAAAAAGAGCGGCATTTATTTCCACGGCAAGAAAAAAACTCGCCGTCAAGCGATTCTTCAGACGTAACAAAAACCGAATTCTCGTATCTCTGGCCACAGTTCTCTTCCTCAGCTGGTGGGCATCGGGCTTCATCCATGAAAATCAAAAACTGCTTACGACGAAAGGTCTTACGTCGGAACAAACAGCAGCCCTCATGTACACTATGATTCACAAACTCGATGTCCCGAACTTTCAGGAAATCATAAAAGGCAAAGAATCAAAAGATCTCATGGTAAAAGTCAGCGGCCTGTTCGTAAGCTCAAAGGAACGACTGCAGGTCAGCCCGGATTTAGGCACAGTAAGGCCGGAGCAATGGTTCTTCTATAAAAAGACATCAAAAAACTGGATGATGGGTATCACGAATCTCTACATAGACGGAAAACCTGTAAATGTGATTTCTGGATTCCGGCAGAAGCGCGAGAAGCCACTTCCAATCACCGAAGAGAATGGAAAAGTTCTCAAAAAAGGCGACGAATCGACCCACAAGGCAGAATATTACTTCGTGAATCAAGCAGAAGCCAAATTCTACATCGAAAAAACCATCGACACGGTCACACTCCGATGGAACGGAAGCCAGTGGAATGTCGTCAAGGTGGAAGGAAAGGCAAAAACTGAAAGCGTAAAATCCAAGGACTTTATCAATGAGTACTTCACTCTCATCGGAGATGAAGAATTTGCTGAGGACTCCGACGGAAAAAACAGAACAGAAGAAAATACGTCCCGGGTCAAGAGAGCAACAGACATCATGAGAGAAAAATACCCATGGATTCCACGGGAAAATGACATCAGATACGCAGCGGAGACTCTTTTCAATGAGTACGGAAGCATTGAGGCAGAAAAATACCTGAAGTCAAAATGACAAAATTTCATTTTTTGTCATATTGACATTTTCACGGCAGACAGATACACTTTTTCCACATTCAGATTGATTTTTATAGGAGAAAATCATGGCTTTTGAATACAATCTTGAAAAGCAGCATGCAAAAGGAAAACTTCACGCAATCGAGCGAATCAATGCGCTCGTAGACAAAGGCTCTTTCATGGAAATTTACGCCGATGCCCGCCATCAGTGCACTGCATTCGGTATGGACAAAAAAGACATTCCTTACGACGGAGTTATCACAGGCTTCGGTACAATCAACGGCAAAAAAGTCGCGGTCTATTCACAGGATTTCACTGTTCAGGGAGGCTCTCTGGGAAAAGTTCACGGCCAGAAAATCGCGGAAATTATCGCAAAAGCAATTGAATACAAATGCCCTGTTATCGGCGTAAACGATTCGGGCGGCGCTCGCATTCAGGAAGGCGTTGACGCTCTCTGCGGATACGGCGAAATCTTCAAACAGAACGTCCGGGCTTCTGGCGTAATTCCTCAGATTTCAGTAATCGTCGGGCCATGTGCAGGTGGCGCCGTCTACTCACCGGGACTCACTGACTTTATTTTCACCGTTGATAAAATCTCTGAGATGTACATCACAGGTCCAAAAGTCGTAAAGCAGGTAATGTTCATGGATATTTCCTCTGAAGACTTGGGCGGTGCCGCCATCCACGCTCAGAAATCAGGCGTCGCACACTACCGCGCACAGAACGAGAACGAGTGCTTCGAGAAAGTAAAGGAACTTTTGGACTACATTCCGCACTACTATGGCGACAAAACGCCATTCGAGGAAAAAGTCGAAAAATCAGGCTTGTTCGCTAAAAAAGAATTCTCATTCAGCTCAAAAAAACTCAAGGAAATTCAGAGCGTTCTTCCTGAGTCAAGCACAAAGGGCTACGACATCAAGAATATAATCGAAAATGTAATCGATGACGGAACCTTCTACGAGATTATGGCTGAATTCGCGGCAAATGCTGTGGTCGGATTCGGCAAAATCGAAGGAAAAACCGTAGGAATCGTGGGAAACAACCCAGGCTTCTTCGGCGGCGTATTGAACTGCGACGCTTCAGACAAAATCTCACGCTTCGTACGCTACTGTGACTGCTATGACATTCCCCTCCTCACCTTCGTTGACGTTCCCGGCTTCATTCCAGGCCCTCAGGAAGAGCAGAAAGGAATTATCCGCCACGGAGCAAAACTCCTCTACGCCTACAGCGAGGCAAGCGTTCCGAAAGTCACGGTTATCACGCGAAAGGCTTATGGCGGCGCATACATCGCAATGTGCTCAAAGCACTTGGGAGCTGATTTTGTTTACGCCTGGCCAAAGGCAGAAATCGCCGTCATGGGAGCTGAGGGCGCAATCGGAATCCTGTATGCAAAGGAAGCCGACCCCAACGTAAAGGCTCAGAAAGGTCAGGAATACCGGGAAACATTCATGACACCGACAATCGCCGCCCAGCGCGACTACATTTCTGCTGTCATCAATCCGGAAGAAACCCGCGCAAGGGTCGTTCAGAGCTTCAAATTCCTTGAAGGCAAAACTTCAAGCGACATCGTGGCAAAAAAACACGGAAACATTCCTCTGTAAACAATGCATAATTCATAATGAAAAATGCATAGTTTCTGCTGTTATGCAAAAAAATCCCTGTGACTGGAGGCTTTTGAATGAAAGACTTTCACACAGGGATTTTTTTTATTCAGAATTGTGAATTATGGATTGTGAATTGATTAATCGTCCTCGTAGCCACGGACACTTTTAAGATAAGCAAGATAGTAGCCACCGCTGACAAGGAGAGAACCGCCTACAAGGTTTCCAAGGGTAACAGGAAGCAGATTCCACAGGAACCCAAGAATCGAGATGTGTCCCTGAATGCCGTAGACATACTGAGCCATCATACCGGCCGGAATGAAATACATATTTGCTACAGAGTGCTCGAAACCACAGACAATGAAAAGGAAAATCGGAAGGTAAAGGGCGATGATTCGGCCACTCAACTCTTCCGCTGCCTGACTTGCCCAAACAGCGATACAAACAAGAACATTACACAAAATGCCCTTGAAGAATCCGTCGAGGAATGGAATATTAGCCTTTACGGAAGCGGTTGTGACAACTGACTTTACCAGCTCTCCGTTATAAAGAGAAATTATATGGCCAAAATTCGCTATAAAAGCGATGAAAAGGCTTCCAACAAGATTGCCGATATAAACAATCACAAGGTTTTTCGCAAAATCCTGCCATGAAATCTGATGATCAAGAACAGGAATGAAGAGGAGACAGTTGCCCGTAAAAAGCTCACCGCCTGCAATAACAACCATAGCAAGGCCAATCGGAAATATGATTCCGCTCAACACACGACCAAATGCCACGGGAACAACCCCGCAAGAAATAATCTGGCTTCCCAGCGCACCGAGAGCGATAAAGGCACCAGCAAAAATCGCAAGGATAAAAGTCTTAAAAACGGGCTGCTCTGTTTTAGTAGAGCCGATTAAAGAATAAAGTTTGATAATTTCCGAAGGTAAATGCATATTCCTACCCTAAAGTTATTGTATGATAACAAAATTTATCACTTTAACCGACTTTTGTCTATCGCGCTTTAGAGAATGACTCTATACGATTTATCAGCGTTATAGGGACATAGACTTTCCCGTTTTCTACAAACCATCCTACATTCGGGCGATATGAATTTCCAGGAACAGCTTCGGCCCTGTCGCTACGGGAGGTCGGCGTAATCGCCACAACTTGCTGCCCCCTGACAGTCTCAATTTTTGTATCAATGGGAACATAATGCAGCAGAGCATTTCCTGATCCAGATTTTCCATAGCCAACCTGTGCGACTACAACTATCGGAGAGACTTCATTTGTCAATCTGCTCAGCGTCTCTGTGACCTTGTCTACATGGGCTATGGCTTTTGCAGCCTCTGCCTGAGCTTTTTCGATTTTTCCAGCAGAGAAGGCCTTCAGCACGGAGTCTTCAATTGCCTTAATCGTCTCCTGATATTTATTGTAGGATTCGCGCAGGGTAAGCACGTTGTTTACGCTGCGGTCATTTAAAAACTCATTCTTATCGCGCAATCCGAAGACTGTCTCAAGATTACCCCAGATAACACAGCCTGCAGTGTTGCCAGATCCAAAGCAGTCTTTTTGGGAATTCACATAATCGTTTGTAACCATCGTTCCTGTCAAGGCCGTCAAAGCTTCGGCTACAGATGTAACTACGCATCCTTCCAAATCAGTATATTCATCGCTTGAATTCCCCAGAAGCGTGTGTCCCATATCCTGCATATGCTGGGCCTTCACTGGAATCGGATACAAGCCATCGGAATCAAAAAACTGTACGGGATTCCCATCACAATACGCATATAAGTTCATGGCGGCATGAGCAGGATCCTGGGAAGAGAACCGGGCGTAAGAGCTTTTATAATCCCTGTAGCCAAAATCATACAAGGCGCTGAGCGCTGAATACTGTTTTCCAATGAAGCCGAAGCGTCCAGGGCGCTCAATGACATCACCGAAAATATCATAGGCATAGCGCATCACAAGCCTGTCAGGACCTACTTCCGCCCTTACGCTACCCTGCTCGTCAGAAAAGAGGAGATGCTTACCCTCGCCAGAAGTTTCGCCGGCCGAATAGTATGAGTAAATTCGCCCCCTGCCATCATAGGAAGGGCTTACACGCGTTTCGACAGTCCGGCGCCGTTGAGTCTTCCGCTTATAGCCTTCATCCCCTATAAAAGTGTAGCGCACTGAACTCATATCTGCCAGGGGCGAGTTAAAGCTCATTTTTCTCTGCGAGTCAAAGAGCATGGCTGTCTGCCCGATATAGGTATTCTCAAAGACTCCCTCCTCCGAGGTTTCACAAGAGATTCTACGGGAAAAAGCATCGTATACATTATGCTGCTCAAAACAGGCATTTGTCTCAAAATCAAGTGTCTTGACAGTTTTGATTCTGTCGAAAGCCGTATAAGTGTAAGTCACTTGCGCAAAAGCAGTTTTTTCCTCAATGAGATTTCCGTTTGAATCGTATACAGCTGAACAATTCTTGCCCCATGAGAGAAGCCGGTTGTCTCCGTCATAGCGGTAAGTCACTGTATTGTACGGGTTTCGCTTTTCGATGATATTATTGTTCAAATCATATTTAAAATGCTCAGTAAGAACCTGCTGGAGCGGAGATACAGGCCTGCTCCCGATTCCAGCCGGGGAAACCAGATTCTGGAGAGCAGCATAGTCTTTTTCTGGAAGGGATAAATATTCAGCTTTTGTTTCCGAATCTGAATAAAACAGACCTGCAGCAAGAACATCCCTCTTCATTTTTTCTTCCAGGGCTTCTGTGTATGGATAGGAAACAGAGGCAATGCGACCAAAATCATCATAGGAAAAGGCTGTGACCTGAAAATCAGAATCAATGGAATATTTTTTCGCCCCGGACGCGTCATAGACACTTCCGTTCACAAAAATCAGCCCGCCTTCTGAATTATATCCGAGTTTCAAAATAAGCCGGCCCCGTACATCATAAAAAGATTTTGTATATTCACCGGAATCAAAATCTGCCCGAATTTCACGTCCCATGGAGTCATAGGTAAAGGCAGCCCAGGAAACGCTGGCATCATTATTCATGAGAATACGTTCAGTCACCTTCACAAGTTCCTGATTTTTTCCCCAGGAATATGAAATGTCGCGGTCTGCCGATTTAATGCGGATAAGGTTCTGCGCGGAGTCATATTCGTATCGGATTTCAGCGTCAGAACGCATGTCAATCTGCCTGACAAGCATTCCACCGGCATCGTATACAAAAGCAATATCCGAATCGGCATTTTTCGCGCGCAGGAGATTGCCGGCATCATCATATTCATATGAGGCAAATTCGCCGTCAGCACAGGAAACTGAAAAAGAACGTCCGTCAGTTCCATAGGTATATTTTTTGGTTTTTCCGTTAAAGTCAGTGAGGGATTTCAATTTTCCAGAATCGTCATACTGGATTTCTGAAGATTTTCCGAGAGCGTTACGCCATGAGACAAGCCTTCCCAGCTCGTCAAAATGAAAAACCTTGCTGTTTCCGCATCCGTCTGTAAGCGTGTATTTATTTTCAGGCTCAGAGAATGAAGTCTCCTGAACTCTTGTCTGATTCAAGCTCAATGATGAGACGGAGCCAAAGTCATCGTATTCAAACCGCTGAATATGCGGATAGGGGCTGGAAGAAACGGCGCGTACCCTGCCTAATTCATCGTATTCCTTTTTCCAGAGCATTCCCAACTCATCATAGGCCTCGGTCTCGTTGCCAGAATCATCGTATTTGTAGCAGATGAAAGCTCCGTCAGGAAAAGTCACCCTCTCCAGCTGCGAAAACTTGTTGTATGAGTAAGATGTTTCATTTCCGTATGCGTCCGTTTCGGAGACAAGACGGCCGAGAATATCGTAACGGAATGAGCGTCTGTTTCCGTTTCCGTCAGTGCGTGCGATAATCTCATCAAAGGCGTTAAGCTCAATCTTCTCCCTGTATTGCCCGCCGAAAACAAGCTCAATCCACCGGCGGCCATAGGAAAAACGCTTTGCGGAAAGCAATTTTCCGTCCTTATCTTTCATGATATTCGAGACAAGCCTGCCACACGCATCAAAAGAGAGCTCGCTGATTTTTTCAGGAGCGACGCCCTCGCAAGCGGTGCCTACAGTCCGGAAGCCGGCAAACGGATTCTGTGTATTAACAGGAAGAGAAGTCTTTTCAACTTCAGTGCCCCATGAAGTTCGGCCCGATACGTAAATTTCCGTGAGGTTTTTCGCATCGTCATATTTATATGAGAAAATTCGTTTTTCTCCTGTATCAGTGTCGTGAAAGGCCCGGGACAGCAGGAGTTTGCGCCCTGAATATCTCTCGGTGATTTCAAGTCCGTCACTATTCGTCATTACAATCTCATGGGGTGAAGTCTTGTACACGGTACTTCTTCCAAGGGCATCCGTATATGAGCGCAAGTTCCCGGACTCATCGTATTCCCAGCTTTCACAGGATTCTTCCTGCCCTTGTACTGATTTTCTGGAAATCAGATTGCCGAATTCATTATAAAAAAGTTCTGTTTTTTTTCCGCCAGCTTCATGCATTTCTGAGGGAAGACCTGATTCAGAGTATTCAAAATGAATGAGCAGGCTGTTATCCTGAAACAAGTCGCTAATCTGCCCCTGAGAGGTATAAGCATAATCAAGATGATTTCCCTCAGTGTCGGTGAAGGAGGAAAGCATATTATTCCTGTAAGTCCAGGATTCCCTGCTACCGTCAGGATAGATTTTTAAAATCATGTTGCCATGCTCGTCATAGACGAATTCCGTTTTCCCGTAATCGTCAGTCCGTGAATGAAGACGCGAATTTTCATCGTATTCATAGTCAAGGACGCTTTTCCCTTCATATTCAGCGCGAACAGTCCTGCCTTTATCGTCATAGAAGAAAGTAAACTTATCTCCCTCGTAATTCCAGTGCTCACAGCATTTCTGCTCAGAGTCATAGTTGAAATATTCCACCTGATTCAGCTCATTCGTCGTACTCACAGTCCTGAATGTACCGTCAACCTGAGCAAAAGAAAGTTTTACAAAGGTCCCGTCCGCACGGATTTGTTTTTCAAGAATTCCATCATCATTATACGAAAAGGATTTCATGTCTCCCTCCCAATCAGTGACAGAAACAAGGAAACCGTCATCATAGCCGTATTCCGTTGTTTTTCCGGAATGCAGGTCACGAATCAAGTCAAGACGCCCTTCTTTCCACAAAAAACTGAGCATTTTTTTTCCATCGATGGAAATCCAAAGAAGACGCTGCTTTTCGTCATACAGAAAGCGCAGAATGCTTCCATTTCTGCATGTATAATGACTGGGAAGCCCTGACTCGTGAAAGTATCTTTTCTCACCATGCTCAGGAAAGGAAAGACAGAACAAATCATCTTCGCGGGTAAGAGAGACATTGCTCATTCCGTACTGAGGCAGAAGATGATAGGAATCGTCCGCGTCCTTTTCAAAAGCAAGAAATCCGCCTTCTGCCTGACAATACAGCAGGGTATCAAAGGGAAGATACTCGGCAATCGAAGCAGCATGTCCGTAGCGTGAGGCTTCATTTTTTCGCATAATCTCATTGCTTAAGCCTGCTTTCTCCGCAATCACAGGGTACTGCGCAGCTGCCTCGGCACTCAGCGCCAGAAGTTCATTATGGATTTTCACGCATGAAGCGTCCTCACGCGCATATTCGGCGGCCCGTGCCTCGCTTTCGGCAAGAACATTCATATAGGCATCCCAGCAAGGCAACGCATCGCTAAAGGTGCGCGCGGCCCCGAACACAAGCCTGGTATCAAGGCTGCTGCTCCAACCAGGGCCGAAAATGCCTGAAACGGTCTGCTCAGCACAGGCCTCCCGTGAAGAATAGTGGCGAGTAATGTCAAAAGCCGTATTCCCGAGTTTCACGGACATATCACAGTCATCGATGATGAAATCTCCCGAAGCAAAAATAACCGGGTCCCCCGCATGGAAGATGGTTTTGCCTTCCTTGTTCGTTATGACACCGAAATTCAATGTGGATGAGACGGTCCATGTGTAAGCGTTTTTCTCACACTCCCGATCCAGAAAAGTGCGAATCTCATCAAGCTTTGCATTGATTTCATCTATTTTTTTTGCGTCCTCGCCGGCTTTTTTCGCATCGTCCAGCTCTTTCAGCGCGCTCACATAGTGGGAAAGGAGCGTTGTGGCATCAAGACCCGCGTATTCGGAGTTTCCGCCGAAGATTTCTACAAGCCTTGCGTTGATTTCGTCCCTGTCACCCGGTCCCTTGTAGTCAAAGATGAAATTTCCGTCCTTGTCGTAGACATCGCTGTAGGTGATGAACGTGACGGTGTTCTCTCCGTCTCGGACTTCAAGGACCGTGGCATAAGTCTCACCGTTATGTGAAAAACCATATCCGTCAAGAAAGTTTTCATCCCAGTCAACTTCTATTTCCTCATCTTCCGGATAATCATCATATTCAGAACCTTTCCCGTGATTTTCAGAGTCGTCGGCTTCTGAACTTGTCGGGGTGGATTGGGATGAATCAGAATCGCTTGCAGAGTTTTCATCCGAACCAGATGATGAAGTGAAAGAGCCGCCTCCAGAGGATGAGGATGAACTTCCGCCGTCATCTGAACTGGAATTGTTCAGCTCAGTATCAATCTCGAAATCGTGTATGTCCTGCCCGTATGTACTGGAAGTTCCGTCCCAGCCGTCACTGTCATCGGGATTGTCTACAGCATCAAAAGCCAGGGCAAAATGCATGGCAAGAAGCATCAGCAGAGACAATACGGCACGTCTTGAATTTATTCTCATGTTGTTCTCCTAAAATGTTCCATAAAAAAGCTTGTCCAACAGGCTGGTCATGCTCACTTCCTCTGACGGGACATAACCGGTACAATCGCTGACAAAGCGGCTCAGCAGAGGATCCCTGGAACCGCTCTTATACATTGAGGGAAATGACGGCGATATAGATTTTTTTGTCTGGTAAACACAGAAAAACAAAGCCAGAGAAACATCATCTCCGGAAGCGCTCCATGACGAAACCATACAATCCGCAAGCGAATCTCGCACCAGGGCGGACGGGTAATACGGTTCCAGCAGGGAAAGAGCATCGCCGACATCGACGTAAAAATCCGTAGGATAAGAAGCATCACAATAGGACAGGCATGAGTCCGTAAAAATCGTGAAAATTTCATCTCGCCTTTTCTCCGTGCTTATGCTGGAAGACAAGGATAGCGAGTAGTCAGAGAAATCAGCGACAAAAGCCGGGATTTTTGACAAATCGACGCAGGAAAAGGAAGCGTGCCCATAGTTTTCGTATGAGGCGGTATAATTTGAACAGACAGCTTCGATAAAATCACGGCAGCTTTCTTCGCTTTTTGAAAACTGATTCATGATTTCGGTGTAATTCCAGCCGCTTTCGCTGACAAGAGCTGGCGTTCCGAGCATATAGTCTGCGCAGTCAGAAAGCTCGTAGGCACATTCAAGGCTCATACCAAAGCAGGTGTCAAAACCGATGACGGAAAGCTTCTCCATGTTCATACCAGTCTGTATAGCGGAACGCAGCTGGGAAATCACCATGTAAGAAGATGAATTGTCATCTATGGCGACCGCCCTGGCGATTGCGGCCGGATTGTCCGCGCCGCGCCAGCCGCTTCCGTGTCCCCAGACAATGAGCGCGTAATGCTCAGCAGGAAAGTATTTCCACGCATATTCGCAAAATCCGCTCAAGGTCAGGGGATTCGCCATATCAAGCTCAGTCTCACAGGATGTTTTCAATCCCAGCTCGGGACAATCCAGCTGTTCACTGGCAATCTGGGCGCGGTTCAGTTGCCTGTCTTTCCTAATCCGATAAAGCCGAGTTCCGGTCCAGTTGCCGTTGGTCGCATCGTAATCCTCGGAACGATCAAAGAGCACGAGCACTGTCACGTCATCGCTGATATCAGCGTTCTCAAGCTCGTTAAAATCCGAGATGCCCGCGCTTTCAAGGTTATTATCAGCGGCCATATATACGAGGACAGTCCACCTGTTCAGGCTTTCCTCTTCGTAAGCGTCATCCTCTTCCTCAAGGCTGAAATCAAGCTCTTCCTCCGTGTCGCTCTCCGCCGCCGTCTTCTGCTCTGCGAAAATCTGACCTGCCTCATATGTGAAGTCAGTTCCGCATGAGGTGAATATTGAAATCAATGCCATGAGAAAAATTCCGCACTTAGTTTTCATTCGTACACCTCCCTGACACAGAACATACCATAGGGATCCTTCCATGAAGTTCCGTCACTGTAGTTGATTTCCCGAAGATAGAGGTAATCAATGACGAAACCGTCCGTAGGAATTTGGGAAACGTAGGAGTCAAGGCTGATAACATAATCAGTTATCGAATCTGAGCCTTGCGACCATTCACATTTTGAAACTATGCAGTTCGAGCCGATGAAAGGATTGTTGCCGTCGGAATCGTAGAGCATGAATGAAAACGTGAAACTGTCTATGTTTTTCTGACTGTCGTTGAACAGTGAAAAATGCATTCCCGCAAAATGATATTTATCCTCGAACGCTCCAATTTCGACCCGTGGATTTGAAATCACATAAGGGCAGGAAAAGGTCTCCGTAGTCCCGCATGACGAGACAAGCAGCAGAAGAATAGCAGAGAAAGCGGTGTGCCACATTATCGCACTGAATACGCCAGCTGCTTTTTTCAATTTAGTATTTTTTTCCATATTTTTCTCCCGCAAATGGCTCCTACATGTTTCTCAGGCTGTCAAAGAAAGCCTTTTTGTTTTCTTCAGTCGGGAATTCACATAGTTTTATAAGCTTCTGGTAACTGTCAAACACCCGGTTTTTCTCATTGTATTTCTTGGATTTCTGCAGCAGTTCCTTTGCCTCGCCGATTTTTTTATCGTCAAGAAGAGATGATAGCTCCGGCATAAGGGTGCGCAAAGGTTCGGCCTGAATGCAGACAATCATCTTCCTGTCATAGAAAGGGATGTCGTCCTCAAAAACGCGCCAGCCGTATCCCCCGCCCTCAATATGATAGCTTCCGGCTTTCAAGTCGCGGATAATGAACATTCCGCTCTCGTCGGTCAGAGCGTTCAATCCCAGCCCCGCGTTGATGTGATAATCTTTCACAGGCTTTCCGTCCGCATCACAGACCCGCCCGACGAGGTTTGCCCTTCCGTCGAATTTTGTCGACGCGCAGGAGGCAAAAAGGCATACAAGAGCGGCAACGAGAATATTTTTACAGATGATTTTAGTTTTCATTTACAAGCTCCTTTTTCTCAAAGTTCATACGACCGTCTGGCGTCCTGAAACAGACGAATACATTGCCGTTTTTTTTGATTTCACCGATTTTGTTTACCGACTGTCGGCTGGTAACAGGTATTTTTTTTGCAGGGAAGAGTCCTGCCCCAGTTTTCCTCAATGGGACTTCCTTTCCGAAAAGATATGCGTATTTGGCGGCGAGCAGCAGAGGATTGAAATTCTCATCCTTAATCTGCACAAGTGTAAGGGCAACATCACAAACTCCATTCTGCTCAGAAACAGAAAGCCTTTTCACAGACCAGAAGGCATCGTCGGCCTCCATGCCACAAAGTTTCAGGCAGGAATAGAGCCTGTCCCGCGCCACCTTCAGATTCATACGGAATTCATCGCTTCCGTTCCGCTCGCTCTCAAAAACGGCTCCGATTTTCAAAAGCTCTTCGCGTAGTTTATAGGCAGGGAAAATGTTTCCAGCCACAACATGGGCATTCTGCCAACGGGATTTCGTAAAAGGAATCTGAATCTTAAAATATGGTTCGTTGTCTTTGAATGAGACTGCACAGTTCTGGGCATAAGCAATATCCTCGCAATTACAACCGTAAACCGAAAAGGCACACATCGGGGAATTTCGATTCATTGAAAAAGGAGTTCCTGACTCATACAAAAAGGAAGAAATTTTTCCGCCATGGCCGCTTACCGACGCAAAAATCGATGACAATATCTCCTCGTGCTCAGCGTCCCCCTCATCGCTCATATTCATCCCGGCGAGATCAGAAGAGTTTTCATCATTCAAAGCAGCCGAAGCAGATGAAATCAGCGCGTTTTTATCCGAATGTGAAAACAGATTCGTATTCCCACGCTGCAAAAGAATCGAACAGGCTATCCTGAAGGACAAGATTCCAGCGAGAAAAATCAGCGCAAGGGAAGCTATGTGAAGCAATTTTGTGCGCGAAGAGAATACAGAGCGTTTTCGCTCGCCTTCAAGGTAGAGGGTTCCACCGCGTTGCCGGTACTCTGCAAGGCTAGTCTTTTCCATGACCACAACTTCAGCCAGAAGGTTCTGTCTCTTAACGATATATTTCGTATCATAACAGCAGCTGCCCGAAAAGCGTGGATGAAGTTTTTCCAGTTCCCTGTCAATGAAACGGCTCTGTCGTGAAAAAAGGCACTTCCACGGAAGCAGAATCCGATACAGCTCATAATCAGCAATCCTGATAATCGTTTTTTTCATCATAAACTCCTTTTTATTTTCATCTATTCCCAGGAATAAATATCCCTGTCATCACCACTTCCACCTTCGCATTTGTCAGCCCCCAAGGATATGATGCCGAATGGCAGCCCCTTTGGAAGAATCGACGAAGAGGCGGAATCCTTCAATACATAGCGATATTCTGTCCCCCATGGATCGCAAGAGATTTTCCTGTCCGTGTATGGGCCGTTCCATTTATCTGGGAGAGGATACAAATCGCTCTCCTCCCATAGGGCTAAAAGTCCCTGTTCCTCCGTTGGAAAACGTCCGCAGTCAGAGAAATAGTTCTGTAACGAGACTTTTATCTGCTCAATCTGGGCCTTTGCAGATGCAACTTTTGCTTTCTGAATCATCTTGTGAGCCGCTATTCCAATCTGGGATGTCAGGATTGCCGTCACAGCAAGAACTGCGAGCGTCTCCACGAAGGTGAATCCCGCATTTTTGGATTTTTTAAGATTCCCAAGATTCTCACGGGTCAAGAATTCTTTTTTCTGTCCCTGTCCATCGTTTTTTTTCATATCAAATCTCCTAATTGTGTGATATAAGGCAAAAATGCCGTTTTTAAAATCAGCGTGATATAAAGCGAAGAAAGCGCAAGAAGCGATGGCTGGAGAACAGCAAGAAAAACTTTTTCCGCTCCTGTTTTTTTCGCCGCAATGTAATCCGCCGTCTTCTCAAAGCCGTTTTTTCTTCCCGTCTCCTCGCACAGTGAAAGATGCTCCGAAAGAAGAAATCCCTCTTTTTTGAAACCAGATTTCTGAAAACAGCGTCCGAAACAGGCAGATATCCGCTCCCCCTCAAGCAATTCGGAACGAACGGCAAGCAGAGCGGCGGAAATCTTTTTATCCCGGGCGCAGAATGCAAATGCGCAGGAAACAGCGCTCAACGTCGGCACCGCCTGCTCCGTAAGGAAAGCCATAGTCCTGAACACGGCGATGCAAGGATCCATACGGAAGCAGTTTCTGGCGCAGATGGCAAGAAGCATGAAGGCAAGTACAAGCATACAGTCAGCGCGCATCATCACATAAAGCGCCTCGTTCCGGATTGACGCGGCTTTTTCCCCGAACAAGGGAAGCATTCCAGGCAGAAAGTAGAAGACCGAGAAGAATCCGGCGCATCCCGTCAGAAGCAGGATAAGGAGCGGGTAGCACAAGGCCGCGATGAATTTCTCGGTATTTTCCTTTTCACGGCGGAGCAGGTGCAAGAGATGCTCCAACACGGGCACAATGCATGCACACTCCTCGGCAACGCTTATATAAGCGATGTACCAGTCCGGGGCAGGCAAGGACGGCAGAAGACGTATGGCTGCGGAAAATGCGCTTCCGCCGCTGACATATTCTTTGAGCGTGACGCATGAACAAGTGAATTCAGGGTCTGAGCAAGGGAGGGTTTCCAAAATTCCAAGTGACTTTTGAAGAGAAATTCCGCTTGAGAGGAGTTCAGAAAGTCGCTCTGTGAAAAAAAGGAGCCTTCTTCTCCCAGAAAAAAAAGAAAAAAACTGCTTCATGCGCACTCCTTGAATTCCTTACTGATTTGTGCCTCAAGGCAAACGGTTTTTCCGTCTTCAGAGCGCAATTTCTGGAAAATCACTGCCTGCAAAACAGAAGAGAATTCCGAGACATCGACGCCAAGCTCCTTCATTCTGACGGCCGTTTCCCGGAAGCCGCCCGTGTGCACAGTGGCAAGGACAAGATGGCCTGTCAGGGATGCTTGCAGCACAGTCCTTGCACTCAGGCTATCCCTGATTTCCCCTACAAAAATCACGTCAGGATCCTGCCGGAAAACAAAGCGGAGGGCATCGGAAAAACTCATACCCAATTCCTCATTCACCTGAATCTGAGTCACGCCCGGAAGCACATATTCCGGAGGGTCTTCTATAGTGATGATTTTCTTCTTGTTCCCATACAATTGGCCAAGTTCCATGATTAAAGAAGCAGCCGTCGTTGATTTTCCGCTGCCTGTTGCCCCGCAGATGAGAACAAGCCCCTGCTCTTTTTTCAAGGAAGAAATCAAAATATCACGCTGACCGCATGTAAATCCAAGTTCCATCAGGGACAGTGGCGTTCTTTCCGCATTCAGAAGTCTCAGCACCACGCTTTCGGCGCTTCCAGTCTCTGAGAATGCGGGAATGCATGAAACCCTCACAAAGACCGGGGTACCCATGGGAAACACGAACTGCCCGTCCTGAGCCCGCCGGGATTCAAGCACGTTCAGATTTGCAAGCACTTTTATCCGCCGGACAAGCTCATGGCTTTTTTCCGATGAGAGCGCTGTAAAATCTGAAAGTATTCCTGCGATTCTGAAGCGTACCCTCCGCTCCTCGATATGGACATCAGTTGCACCTTTACTGACAGCTTCCTTTAAGAGCGTATCCAGCAGCATTCCGGCCTCGCTTTCCTCATGCGCTATATTATGCTCCCGTTCCCGCTGACCGTAGCGCAGGGAGATTTCATGGCGGAGGGTTTCCTCGTCAATCTCGACGAATTCACAGTCAGGAAGCCCGTCTTTGCAGCCATGGCGCAGGGAATAGTTGCGCAGGGATTTCACCAGCTTTTCCTTTAATTTTTCGTCAGTGACGTCCCTAAGCCCGATTTTCACGGATGACCGGGAGGTCTCCAGAACGACGGCTCCGTTATAAAGACTGAAATTCACTGACAAGTCAAAAACTCCTTCCATAGGGTCACACCTCGCGTTTTCCAGATTTTCTGATATAAGACTCCGCGGCCTCATACAGCAGATTCTTCAAGTCACTCTCACTGGCAGAATCAACATTCTCTTCATGGATGTCAGCGGTCGGCAGAAGATAGATAACCAGCTCATTTTTCTCCACTGACTTATCTTCAGAGCGGAACAGTCGCCCCAGCAACGGAATGCGCGATACAAAGGGAATCCTGGAAACGACGTTATTTTCTTCCTCCTGCACCAATCCGCTAAGAACCACAGGCTCGCCTGATTTTGCCCTTACTTCCGTTGTGACCACCTTTTCGCTTGTGGGAGGCGGATTTCCGGTCGTTGTGGAAAGGTCCGTTCCCTGCCGGGAAACGCTGGCCGTGATTTTCGTACTGATCATTCCGTCTCCAGTCACAGTTCCGGTAACTTCAAGTTTCAGGCCAGAGATAATTTCTTTTGTGACGCCGGAATAAATCGGCTCCCCAGTCTCAGGATCAAGATTATTGTCGCGGTAACGGTATGTATTCGTATTCTGAAAATGAATACTTTTTCCGCTGACACCGTTCAAAGTCGTATCAGCGAAAACTTTAGCCCTGGACTCGCTGATGGCAGCCTGTAGTTCTCCAGCAAAATGAAGGCCGAAAGCTCCCACGACATCAAGATTAAGATTCAGGACGCTTCCCAGCTGCACAGCCGCGTCGTTCATGTCTCCAAGTTTAACGCGCCCCGCCTTGAACCGGGGGTTCCACTCGCTTCCTTTCGTTGACTGATACTGCATTATCAAAAGATCGTAGCGGACACGGGGAACGGGCTTATCAAGAACTGAAACTTCATCCAAAAGCCTTTTATACGCAGAATCCGAGCCAACGAAAAAGAAACTGTCTCCATGCCCCGTATCGAATACCGAGCCTTTTTCCACAAAGGCCGGAAGATGGGAAAGAAATTCATCAGTTCTGATATATTTCAGCCTTACCAGCCGGGAAAGATTTTTTGAATCAATTTCTTCAATAAAATTGCGCACTTCGTCAGCTTTTTCAGGCTCACATAGGAAGAGCAAGGACATGGAATCAGGAAGGAGGATGCATTCAAGTTCCGGAAAGCGTTTTGCCAGAATCGATATGCATTCCGTGTTTTTAAGGAACTGAAGCCCGTACTTATTCCAGATTTTTCCGCGCCGTGCAAGGGACTGCTTGTTTCTAGCAGGCAGCAGAAAATAAATTCCTTCCTGAACCGTGAATTCCACACCCGACTGCATGCAGAGAAGGGAAAGCATGTCCTCAAAATTACCAGCCTTAAAACAGGCCCTGTTGATTTTCAAGTCATTTGAAAGAGAAAAGCAATATTCCTTCCCGGCCTGACCAAAAAGTTTCTCTGCTGCCATGGAGAAGGGAGCGTTTGAAATATCCGCGTACCACAGTTCACCGATTCTAGAAATCAGCACCTTTCCTGATAAAGGATTCTGCTTAGATGAAAGCGTCTCCCGGGCTACATGAAAAGTATTATCATTTGTCTTTTCAAGAGAGAAGCCCATGCACAAATCAGCGATACGCCTTAAAATCTCTTCCAGGGAGCAGAATCCTGTATGCAGGCTCACTTTCACCGCTGGAAGGGATTCATAAGTCACACAGACTCCCGCCGCAATCGTGAACTTCTCGAAAAGCTGCATAGGCGTGACGTCAAAGGCATCCAGAGCATATAATTCATTGTTTCTCTGAATGCGCACCCGGCTCACAGTCCAGCGGTTTTCTGTTTTTTCAACATAAAGACGGCTCTGCAACAGAAAGGCATCAAAGGAATCTGAAAAATCAGAACCTGTACATCTGAAATCAGCCGTACCAGAAACGGTATCATCGGCAGAAATCGAAAGCCCCGTATACAAAGAGAGGGCGTACAGAATTTCATGAATGTCGCGATTCACAAATTCATAGGCTTCCACTGCATGGATGCCAAGTGACGGAATTGCGGCATAGAGCATGAAGCACATCAACAACTCCAGCCATTTTTTCTTTTTTACAGACACAAAAGAACCTCCACTTTTTATCTACATATAGGTATTTGCAAAAAAAATTCATTTTTGGCAGGCTGTTTGAAAAAAAATTGATTTTTTTGTGTTTTTTTGCCTTTTTTTTTGTATAATTCGATTCATGAGCCAGCTTTTTCCAAAAGGCACCGTTTTTACCGTCACGAACCTCACTTCCTTAATCCGGGATTTGCTTGAGGGAACTTTCTCAAATATCACCTTGGAGGGAGAGATTTCCAACTACCGCCCCAACGCCTCAGGCCACCTCTACTTCACCCTGAAGGACGAGGGAGCGCAGATTTCCGCGGTTATGTTCCGGGGAAGGGCCATGAGCCTTGATTTTGTGCCGAAAGACGGCATGAAGGTAAAATGCACGGGCTCTGTCTCAGTTTATGCCCCCAGGGGAAACTATCAGATTATCATCAGCAAAATGGAAATCGCCGGGGCGGGAAACATTCTCCAGATTCTTGAAGAGCGAAAGAAGAAGCTGGCTCAGGAAGGACTTTTTGACTCAGAGCGGAAAAAGCCAATTCCCCGCTTTTCAAAGAGAATAGGCGTGGTCACAAGCCCCACTGGAGCGGCTTTGCGGGACATTCTGCAGATTACCAAGAGGCGGAACCCCGGAGTGGATGTGGTGATTCTCCCGGCTTTGGTTCAGGGAGAGGGAGCGGCAATCACAATCGCCAGCATGATTAAGACCGCAAATGATTTTGACATGTGCGACGTGCTTATCGTAGGCCGTGGCGGCGGCTCCCTTGAAGACTTGCTTCCATTCAGCGAAGAAGTTGTCGTCCGTGCCATAGCCGCATCCCATATTCCAGTGGTCAGCGCGGTGGGTCATGAGATTGACTGGGCACTTTCCGACTATGCCGCCGACATGCGCGCCTCCACCCCCTCCGCCGCCGCAGAGCTGGTGGTTCCAAAGCAGAGCGACATTCTTGAGGGACTTGAAGCCTATAAGCAGGAGTTTTATCATCAGATTTCAACGAAAGTCGAGCGCCTGAAGCTCATGGTTAAGTCATTTGATGTTTCAAACATGGAAGTGCGTTTCCGCTCAATCGAGCAGCCCCTTTTAAACAGACTTGAAAATGCCAGAACGGCTTTAATCGAAGGTATGAATCAAAAAGTCAGGGACACGAAATCCGTGGTCGAGCAGAGCGTCCGCATTTTGGAACAGGCCAGCCCCCAGACGATTCTGAATCGCGGCTACTCAATGGTGCGCACCCAGGATGGAAAAGTCGTGAGAAGCGGAGCCGATGTTCTTTCAGGCGCGAAGATTGAAATCACCCCCGCCAGCGGAAAGATTCTTGCCACGGTAGACTAATTTTCTGAAAATCAGCTCAAATTCCTCAAAATCAACACAATTTCGCCACATTTTTGCCTTATTTTCTTTTTAAAATCTCCTTATCAAACACAAAGCGGCCGCTAAAGCCGCTCACAGGAGATTTATTTATGAAAAAGCCATCTGCTTTAACCGTCAAACTTATTTTTATCGGAATCATCGTCATTCTGCTTCTTATCGGAAACACGATGATTAAGTCAAAGCTGGAAGACAGGGAATACGCCTACAACACAGCCCTTCGCTCAATTTCCGAATCAGCCGGGGGAAAATTCAAATCAGAAGGTCCTGTCATAGTCATTCCTTACGAGCAAACAGTCTACACAAAACTTCCCAACGGCGAAGAAAAAAAGGAAGTAAACAGGCTTCACAAATTCATAAGTCCTGAAAGTCTTTCTTACAAGGCGAACCTTGAGACCGAAAAACGCACTGTGGGAATCTACTCTGCCCCGGTTTTTTCAGGAGATTTAAGCGTCAAGGCAGAATTTGAAATCGAAGAGTTTTCTTCACAAAAATACAAACTGGACGAGGCATTTTTACTTTTTTCCATCTCAGACCGTTCGCTTCAAAACAAGCCGGTTTTTAAAATCAACGGAAAATCTCACGAAGTCTATCTCACCAGCGTGACTGGCTTTTCAGGAATTGCAAGCGACATTAAGCTGGAAAAAGGAAAAATCTCTTTTGAAAGCGACATAAAAATCCGAGGAGCCCTGTCATTTTCCACCGGCGTTGACGCTACCGACACAAGTCTTTCTGTCACTTCCGACTGGGTTTCTCCCGGATTCACAGGCTACGACCTGCTTCCCGACAGGCACGAAATCACGGAAAAAGGCTTTCACGCAGAGTGGAGCATTCCTTTCGCAGACAAAAATGCCGGACACTCCATAGGCTTTGACTTCATCGACCCGGTGAATGTTTACAAAAAACTCGACCGTGCCGTCACTTACGGATTTTTGTTCATCATCGTGCCATTTATCGTACTCTTTTTGTTCGAAGCCTTCGCCCGCATCAACCTGCATCCCCTTCAGTATCTTTTGAGCGGAGCGGCCTGCGTTCTTTTCTTCCTGCTTTTGCTGGCAATGTCGGAGCATATTTCATTCGGTCTGTCTTACATTCTCGCTTCCCTTGCGGCAGGATTAAGCACATCTTCTTACATTGCATCAATTTCCAAAAAGAAAAGATTCGGATTTGTCATGAGCGGAGTTTTTATCGTCCTTTATGCCTATCTTTATCTTTCCCTCAAATCGGAAGATTATGCCCTTTTAATCGGCTCACTTTTTGCCTTTATCGTCGTCACACTCTTAATGTTCTTCACGAGAAACGGTATACTCTTTCATCATGGAGAAGATGGAATTTCAGAAGAAGAACAGCCAGTGCAAAGCGACCATAGCGATTGTTGATGACGAAAAAAATGTACGTCTCCCCGTCAGGAAATTTCTTGAAACAGAAGGCTTTTCTGTCACGGAATTTTCTGACGGTCAGGCAGCCCTGCTTGATTTAAAAAGCGGGAATGTGCCGGATCTTTACATCCTGGACATAATGATGCCTGTAATGGACGGAATCATGTTTTTGAGGGAATACAAGGCGAATTTTCCAGATATTCCGGCGATTTTCCTTACCAGCCGGGACGAGGAATTTGACAAAGTGCTGGGCCTTGAGCTGGGAGCTGACGATTACCTGACTAAGCCCTTCTCCATGAAGGAACTTGCGGCCAGAGTCAAAGTGCTTCTCCGCCGCTACAAAAAAATTTCACCTCTTCAAGTTCAAGATCCGCTCATCAAAGATTCGGTCATCAAAGACTCCGACGAAAAAGACAAGGAAGATGAAAACATTGTCAGAAAAGGATGTCTCTTTTTGGACACAAGGACTTTTTCTGCATGGAGCGAAGAAAACGGCTCAAAAAGCGAAATTGCCCTCACCGTCACCGAATTCCGCCTTCTGGAGCATTTTATGAAAAACGAGGCAACTGTTTTCACGAGAGAGCAGCTAATCCAAATCGCCTACCCCGAAGATATTTATCTCAACGACAGGGCCATTGACTGCCATATAAAGCGGCTTCGCAAAAAAATCGGCGGGGAAAAAATTGAGACAGTCTACGGAATGGGCTACAAATTCATTGCAGAAAAGGCATAATATATGGAAATAAAACCAAGATTTTTTGTCAGCATTTCGATTCAGATTTCAGTTTTTCTGATTCTCATTGCCTTCATTCCTGTTGCCATAACCATGGCGCTCAAAACCTACGAAAAACAGCTTCTGGAGCTTACAGAAAGGTCAAATGTACAGCAGGGGCGAATTGTTTCGGCTTCCTTTTCCCAAAGCGACCTTGACTCCAAAAAGGCAGGGGAGCTTCTTCTTGCCATGAAAGGAAATTTTGATGCCCGAATCAGAATCATCGGAAAAGACAAAAATCTTCTTGCAGACTCAGCGACCATCAGTTTTCATAATGAAAATGCCACAGATGAAAAAAAAGCAGCTTCTTCCCGCTACGAAGAGGCTTCCCTTTCGGCAGATGAAGTTAAAAAATCAGCCGAAGAAAATTTCATCTACCGTCTTTTTTCCCTTCCCGTCCGTGTTTACCGGAAATTTTTCCGCCCGCCCTCACAAAATCCCTTTACCACGGATTATTACACCTCAAAATCATCCTACGACGGAAAGGAAATTCAGCGCGCCCTTCAAGGATTTTACGGTTCTACCACGCGATTTTCCGCAGACAAAGCGACAGTCACACTCTATTCAGCCCTTCCGATTTTTGACGGAAAAACAGATTCAGTACAGGGTGTCGTCCTTGTAAGTTCCTCCACCTATAAAATCCTGCGAAATCTCTATGAACTCCGCCTTGATTTGGGAAAAGTTTTTTCAGGTTCCCTGATTTTCGTCCTTCTGGTTTCCATATTTTTTGCTTTCCGTATCACCCTTCCCCTAAAACATCTGGCGGCCGAAAGCGAAAAAAGCGCAGACTCACGGGGCAGGCTTCTTTCAAGCTCCTTCACAGGAAAAAAACGCCATGACGAAATAGGTGTACTTTCCCGCTCATTCTCTGCCCTGCTGGAAAAACTCAGCGCAAGAATCAGATTCATCGAAAGTTTTTCAAGCGATGTATCCCACGAATTCAAAAATCCTCTGGCCGCAATCCGCTCTTGCACAGAAGTCCTTGAAAACGAAAACCTCTCAGGCGAAGAAAGAAAAGAATTCACGAAAGCCATCACCGAAGAAGTCACACATCTGCAAAATCTCCTCACGGGAGTCCGCAACATCAGCAAAATCGACGCCGGGCTGAGTGAAAGCGAAAAATCGGATCTTATGATTTCTGAATCCTGCAAAAATATTATTTTCCGGCTCGAAAAATCCTTTTCTTCCATTAAATTTCTTTTTTCAACAGAAGATGAATCCATAAGATTGAAGATGCCGGCCGACTATTTTGACAGGATTGCCGAAAATCTCATTGAAAACGCCGCAGGCTTCGCAAAATCAAAGGTAATCGTAAAAATCACGGGCGGAAAAAACAGTGTCTCGCTCATAGTTGAAGACGACGGAACGGGAATTCCAGAAAACAGCCGCGAAAAAATCTTCAACCGCTTTTACAGCAGGCGGAGTGAAAGTGACAGGCAGAATCACACAGGCTTAGGTCTTGCCACGGTAAAGGCCATTGCCGACGCCACAGGAGCCATTATCACAGTGGAAAAAAGCCAGAGTCTCGGCGGAGCAAAATTTGAGATAAGATTTCAGCTTTCATCAAAAAATTAAAAATCTGCCTTAATCTGAATAATCTGTGGTTTCTTTTCAGTTTTTTTGCTATACTCAATTTCATGAAATCATTTGAAGAAAATCTTTCCCGTCTGGAAGAACTCACAGCCAATATCCGAAAAAGCGATATTTCACTGGAAGATGCCCTCTCAACTTTTGAAGAAGGAATCAAACTGGCCAAAACCCTTGAAAAAGACATCGAAAAAATCGAAGGAAAGATTCAGATTCTCATGAACCAGCCGGTTAAGGCAGACCCAAGTTCACCTGCAGCCCAAATCAACATAGAGCCGCAGCTAGACTTATTCGCAGGAGCTGATGCCAGCACAGGCAGCGCAGGTGCTCCAAGCGAAGGACTGCGCCAGTAATGAGTGAACGCCGCCCAGTACGCCAGCTTTCTGTAGATGTAGCTCGAAAAATCGCCGCCGGAGAAGTAATTGACCGCCCTGCCGCCATTGTCCGCGAGCTTTTGGACAATGCCGTGGATTCTGGAGCAACATCAATCAATGTTGAGATAGAAGGTGGCGGAATCGAAAAAATCAGAATCTCTGACAACGGGGCAGGAATGACGAGCGACGATTTAAAGAATTGCGCCCGCCCCCACTGCACAAGCAAAATCTCAGAATCAGAAGACCTTCTCAACCTCACAACCCTTGGTTTCCGGGGTGAAGCACTCGCTTCCATTGCGGCAGTTGCCCGCCTCACGATTTCAAGCGGCACAAAACGCATGAAGGCCAGCATCACAGAAGACCATTTAATCGAAACAATCCCCCCGGTTCAGGACGGAAAAGGCACAATCGTCATGAGCGAAGGCCTTTTTGAGAATTTTCCTGCCCGCCGCAATTTCTTAAAGCGGCCTTCTTCCGAATCGATGATGTGCCGGGAAGTTTTCACCGAAAAAACCCTTCCACGACCAGACATTGCCTTCCGCCTTACCGTTGACGGCACTATCCGAGCCGATTTACCCTCTGGAGTCACATTAGCCGAACGATTTGCCCGTGCCTTAGAGCTGAAAGAAAGCACCAGTCTTTTCGCCGAAATCAAATCCTCTGGTACAGAAAGCGACGGAGTCTCAAAATGGAGCTTTTCTCTCGTAATCGGTGAGCCAAGTGTTTACCGCAACGACCGAAAGCATATTTTCATTTACGTAAATGGCCGCCGCGTTCAGGAATTTTCCCTCATGCAGGCCATCGAATATGGCTGTCAGGGCTTTTTTCCCAACGGAACTCACCCGGTAGCCGCCCTTTTCCTTCAAGTAGAGCCAAAATTAGTTGATTTCAACATCCACCCGGCAAAACGCGAAGTACGCTTCAAAGATATTTCATCTGTTCACCATGGAGTAAGTTCCGCCGTCAAAAATTATTTCAAAAGCTACGGAATCAAGTCAGCCTTTGAACGGGAACAAGAGGTTCAGGAAGAAATCGCCAGAAACGAAAAAAACACCCTCTTTCAGGCAATCATCGACAATGAGCAAAAGCGGGAGGATTCTCGTGTGGCAGGAGCTTCCCTTCCGGCATCGCATTTTTCTTCTGAGCGGAATAGGGATGTAAAATTCAATATCGACCACACCAGGTCTTATTCTTCACGACTTGCGGAATTTGCGCTTGAAAAAGAGACGCGGATAGACGCGGCTGGACGCAGATATGGTGTTTCTGTAAGTCAGCCTCTTAATGTCTCTGTCAGCCAGTCCCTCGACACATCCGCACACGATTCTTCTGTCATTCCCGCACTTGATGCGGGAATCTCATCCGCCCCCACAAGGCACCCCGAGACAAAAAACATCCGCTTCAAGACCAATGCCTCAGCCGCGGAAATGCGCTTTTCCGTTCCGGGAAGTCCCGCCTTGGCTAAAAAGGACGAGGATTTCATCTACTACGGAACGATTTTCGGAACTTTCCTTATGGTGCAAAAAAGCGGAGTTTTCTATTTAATCGACCAGCACGCAGCCCATGAGCGCATTCTTTTCAACCGGCTAATGAGCGGAGGCAGCGAAAAACAGGAACTGCTTATTCCCTACGAAATCAAAACGAATTCAAAAGAAGAAGACGATTACCTTTCTTCAATTCAAACAACTCTCTCAACGGCGGGCTTTACCTGCGAAAACAAGGGAAAGGGAACATGGATATTCACCTCAATCCCGGCTCGCTGGAGCGGAAGCCAGAAAGACTTACAGGAAGCAATCTTTGAAAAACAAGTCTCGCCTCAGGAAATCATCTACCAGATTGCCGCAATGACCGCCTGCAAGGCCGCCGTAAAAGACGGCACGATTCTAGGACCTGAAGCCGCAGAACAGCTTGCCAGGGACGCCCTCCTCTTAAAAGACCCTCACTGTCCCCACGGACGCCCGGTCTGGACAACTCTCACAAAAGAAGAGCTTTTCGCCAGGGTAAGACGAACAAAGTAGGAAAATTACAAAAAAACTCCAGGACATGGATGTCCCCTATTGTTTGATTCTGAACTCTACACGGCGGTTTTTCCACCAGTTGTCATGGTCATCCCGGCTGGCAAGGGGATTTGCCCCGCCCATTCCGGTTGCTTGAAGCACATCAGGATTCACGCCACGCTTTATCAGTTCCTGAACAATTGCGTCTGCACGAAGCTGGCTTAAAGGCATGAGTTCTTCCCTGTTTTCTTTTTCCGTTCCGCTGATATTGTTTGCATATCCTTCAATAATAACAATCTTTGCGCCGGGATGTTCCTTTATCTCCTTCGCAATTTCATCAAGCGTCTGGAAATTAGATTTTTTCTGCTCGCTTGTAAGTTTTCCGTCAAGCCCGCCATTGGGAACGAAATTGATTGAATTCACCACCATTTTCCATTCATGACCGGGAACAATCACTTCAAGGAGAAGTCCCGTGTGAATTTCACAGCCTGCTTCAATTGAATTAGGGCCAAGCCGCTGCCTGTCCCGCGTTGAAGGAAAAACAGAAAGCCGGGCGGTATATGTGTTTTTTGAAAGGGCCACCTCTCCACTCTCACTAGTTCCGCCCCACTCTATGCTTGCCGGAAGTTCCCCATTTCCCTGAACCGTACGAAACAAATTTCCATGGGGATCAAGAATCGTAAGGGTCCAGCTTTCAGGACTGTCTTCGAGATATTCAACCGATGGCCGAAAAATAACAGTGTCATTATGACCGTCACCGTCCGGGGTAAAATTTTCCGCCCCTTCTGCCACAAGTGAAGCCTTTGCCTTTGGCCATGATGCGAGTTTTTCCTGCCTTTCTTTCTCTGCTTTTCTAGCCTCTTCCGCTTTTTTTTCTTCGGCAGCCCTTTGTGCTTCTTCGGCAGCCTTTTGCTCTTCCTCAGCCTTTTTCGCCTCTTCAGCCAGACGTCTTTCTTCTGCCAGGCGTGCCTCTTCCGCTTTTTGTTCTTCCTCAGCCTTACGCTTTTCCTCGGCTATCCTGGCCTCTTCAATTTTTCGCTGTTCCTCGGCAATTCGCGCCCGCTCGGCTTCAAGGGCCTTCTTTTCTTCCTCTGCGGCTATACGGGCTTTTTCTGCCTCAATCTGGCGCCTTGCTTCCTCTGCGAGCCGGGCTTTTTCCGCTTCGAGGGCGAGTCTGCTTTTCTCAGCCTCCAGCGCCCGACGATTTTCTTCTTCAGCCCGTTTTCGCTCCGCTTCCTGAGCTGCGATGCGGGCCTGTTCTGCCTCGCTGGCACGTTTTGCCTCTTCAATGAGACGCGCCCTCTCGGCTTCAAGAGCGCGCTTAGCTTCTTCCGCCTCAAGACGAGCCTTTTCAAGCTCAAGAGACTTACGGGCTTCTTCTGCAAGACGAGCTTTCTCCGCCTCAAGGGCAATCCGCGACTCTTCGGCAAGGCGGGCCTTCTCCACTTCAAGAGCAAGGCGCATTTCTTCAATTCTGCGTTTTTCAGCCTCCTCGGCGGCAAGGCGGGCAGCTTCTGCGTCGAGTTTTTTCTGAGCCTCTTCTGCCAGCCGGGCTTTTTCCGCCTCAAGGGCAATCCGAGCTTCTTCTGCAAGGCGGGTTTTCTCTGCCTCAAGGGCGCGCCTGTTTTCCTCTGCGAAGCGGGCCTGCTCTTCCGAGTCGTAAACCCGCTCAGACTGGGATTTGTTCTCTGATTTTACGTCTGAATTCTCCAGCGGAATCTCAAGTTCCCGCGCAGCGATTTTTTCCGATGAATTCTTCTGAATATCACCGATTCCAGCGTTTTTTTTCTGCTGGCTCTGGGCAGGAATTGAAGAAAGCTCCGGAAGCTCAATTCTTTCTGCAGGAAGACTTTTTTCAGAGGCAAGCGAAGTATTCTCTTTCTGTACCGGCGAATACGAATCAGCGTCATTGCCCTCATCTTCTGCCTTTTCTCCGTCCAAAGTGACTTTCTCGCCAAGATTCTTTTCAGAAATCACCTCAGGAAGTTCAGGAGCTTTCACGTCTTCTTTTACAAGCTCGCTGGCAAGAACAGCCGCAGCCTCATCAATGGGAAGCTCCTCAAAGACTTTTTCAAGGGGGGATGCGATTTCCATGCCTTCATTTTCAACAAAAGAATCCGGATTTATTCTCTCAGGCTTCTGATTTGCCCGGAGCGTTATTTCATCCTCAAGAAGGCGGATTATGATTTCAATCCGTTCTTTCTGAGGAGTCTCAGGCTCCAGCTCAAGATAACGGATATAATTCGAACGGGCATCTCCCAGACGGTCGAGTTTCAGCTGTGCGTTTGCCCTATTGAGAACGGCCGGAGCATAGGAAGAGTCTTCCCGAAGGGCAAGGGCATAACTCGCATCAGCGCGCATATAATTTCCCAATGCATAGCAGGTATTTCCGGCATTGTAGGCAAGGATTTTTTTATCAGTCCCCTCTTTTGTAAGGCCTTGGACACATACAGCCAGAGATTTGTCATACTGCTCTATCTGATAATAGCAGACACCAAGATAGACATAGACCTTAGGATCAATATTTTCGGACTCAAGGGATTTTTCAAAATAGGCAATCGCCTCCTCAGGTTTATTAAGCTGAAAAAGCTCCTCACCCTTGACGAAATCTTCATTATAGACCACCACAGGCTCGTTTTTTTTAGGATTCGGATTTCTTTTCAGCTTGTCAACGGCATCTTTCGCTTCCGGAGATTTTGTCGTAGTCGTTGTTTTTGGCGAAACTGCCGGAGCCGTATTTTTTTTCTGCGAGGCAAGGGGCGAGAAAATCATGGAAATAATCAGACAGGCAAAAATGTATTTTTTTATCATAAGCACCCACACATATTATCAATAATATTGTCTTAAAACACTTTAACTCTTCATTATCGGTAATTATTTTAAATCCTCACAGATTTTTCTTCATTATTGAAATATCCTTTCATTTCCGTTATAATTTAGTCCATGATTGTTATTGCGGTCAGCTTAATACTTCTTGTTCTCATTGGTTTTCTCGGTGTTTTCGTTATAAAATCTCTGGCAGCCCCAAAAAAATTAGATGCCATAAACCGCCTTATCAAACAGCAGAAATATACTGCGGCCCAAAAAGCGGCAAAGTCTCTCATCGCAAAAGATCCCCATGATTATCACGCCCACTACTATCTCGGTAAAGCCTATCTTGCCGACCACAAGAACGAATTGGCCCTCATGGAATTCAAATCAGTGGCCCAGAACGCGATTTTTGACGCCCAGCTCCCGGAAATCGAATTCCGCAAACAGCTTTCACAACTTTTCCTCAAATTTAATCAGCTCGATGACGCCCTCAAGGAATTTCTTCTGCTCACCAGGCTCTAGCCTACGAATTCCGAGAATTTTTACAATTGCGGCAAAATTTACGAGCAGCAGAACAATGCTGAAAGCGCCTTGGGTTTCTACCAGAAGGCAATCAAATTTAACAAAAAACACATAAAAGCATGGTCTGGAATGGGCATGCTTCTCTTCCGTGCAAAGCAATTCAACGAGGCCAAAAAAGCCATTGACTACGCTCTCAAACTCAGCCCGGAAACTTTCTCAACCTACTATTATCTTGGCAAAATTCAAAAAGAAAGCAAGGAATATTCCGCCGCAGTCAAGTCCTTTGAAAAAGCATGTCGAGACCCGGAATTCAAGCAGCGCGCACTTCTTGAGCGTGGCTCATGCTACATGCTCGCAAACTCCATCGACAACGCTCAACTGGAATTTGAAAAAGCCCTCAAGGCCAGCAAGGATGAGCGCTCTCAGGAAACGCTCTATGCCCGCTACTTCCTCGCAAGCTGCTACGAAAAAAACCGCAAAATCGACAAGGCCATCGAGCAGTGGCAGATTATCTCAAAAATCAACCGTGGCTTCCGCGATGTTCAGTCAAAGCTCTCTGAATACAAAGACTTGCAATCAAACGACAGCCTTAAGGAATTCCTAACCAGCTCAAATGCCGAATTCCTTGAAATCTGCAAAAAAGCGGCAATGGCAGGATTCAGCATGGCTGCCCAGACTGCAGAAGAGACAAAATGGGGTTGTCAGATTATCGCAACCGAGCAGAAAAAGGACGACTGGATGAACATGCGCAAGCAGCTCTTCCTGCTCAATTTCTACCGCATTACAGACCCAATCGAAGACGCCGAAGTCCGACGCACGCTTGATTTTGCAAAATCAAAGAACTGCGTAAAAGCCTATGCATGCACAAGCTCAGAATTTACAACCACTGCAATTCGTTTTGCCGAGAACCGTCCGATTGAGCTTGTCCCCCGTGAAAAGCTTGAAAGTATCCTAGCAAAAGCAGGAATTTAGCGTATCAATATGAAGATTCTCTGCGTCTCAGACCAAATCGACCCGCTGGTATACAGTACAAATGCAAAAGAACGTTTCCAGAACATTGATTTAGTTCTCTGCGCAGGAGATTTGCCGTCAGATTATATTGATTTTATAGTCTCGACGCTCAATAAGCCAACCTATTTCATATTCGGCAATCACAATCTCTCTGAATTCGGATTTTACCACAAGCAGAAAAAACAGAACGGCCCCCACCCCACCTGGGACATTCAGGGAAGCGTTCTTGACATGTCCGGTAGTTTTGGCGCCATTTATGCAGGATTCAAAGTCCTCAAAAACAAAAGGCTGCCTGTTTCCGGCAAAAAAGGCAAAAAACGTCCCCTTCTTATCGCAGGAGCATCCGGTTCAATCCGCTACAACAATGGTCTGAACCAATACACTGACCGGCAGATGTTTTTAAAGCTCCTTGCCCTGGTTCCAAGCCTTCTGTTCAACAAGCTCCGCTACGGAACTTACCTAGATATTTTTCTCACCCACGCATCTCCGAGGCATATTCACGACAGGGAAGACCCCTGTCACAAAGGCTTCGCCTGCTTTAACTGGTTCATAAAAAAGTTCCAGCCAAGCTATCTGGTGCACGGACACATTCACCTGTACGACATGAACAGCCCCAGAACTACACAAGTCGGAAAAACAGCCGTGGTGAATGCCTACAGTTACACTATCCTGACGCTCGACGAAGAGCAGACCAAATCAGCAAAGGAGGACAAGCATGAGTGAGTACATGATAACAAGCGAAACCGACGACGATTTTCTGAAAGCACGGCATAAGGCACTGTTCAACGAAGTACAGCATTTTCTCAATCCTGACGAGGCTACGCTTATATCCCTCTCGGACATAAAAAAACTTCTCAAACCAGAAAACGAATTTTACAAGGGAATGCAGACGATTCCAGTCAAGCTGATTGTCGGAAGCGAAGGCCGTTACAACGATTTTGACAACAGGTTCTTCCCGAAAAGCATGCATTTGAAAACCCGCTGGGAACACATTGACATGGCGCACATAAACGACATCCCGCTTCCACCAATATCGCTGTATGAGCTGGGAGGGCTTTATTTCGTGCGCGACGGCAACCACAGAGTCTCGGTCGCAAAGTCCAAGGGTATAGAATTCATTGACGCCGAAGTGGTAAGTCTTCAAAGCGAAATCAAGCTTCACCCGGGAGATTCTCTCAAAAAAATGACCCGTCAGGTCATAAACTACGAAAAGCGGGTCTTTTACAGCGAGACAGGATTCGGGGACGTCACTGATTTCTGGAGTCTGGACTTTTCAGTACCCGGCCAATATGACGTGATTTACAACCATATTCTCACCCACAAATACTACATCAACATGAATAAAAGCGATGAGATTGGCATGGATAAGGCGATGATTTCATGGCTTCTTTCGGTCTACCTTCCTGTCATAAAAGTAATTGACCGCTATCATATAATGAAGTATTTCCGGCACCGTACAAAAAGCGACCTCTATGTCTGGATGATAAAATACTGGGACGAAATAAAAAACAAGTTCGGCTCAGACCTTACCCTCGACGACATAGCGGCTCCATTCATGAGAGATTTCGGGGAATCCCCCCTGAAGCATTTCAAGAACAAGCTGAAAGGTCTGCTCTTAAAGAAAAAAACAAAATCCAAAAACAAAATAAAAACTTGACGGTAATATCTTCCGATGTTACAATTATAGAATATGTTGAGGAAGCGTATTTTGATTTCATGCAACGTACGCTTCTATAAAAGGGAGTCAAATGTTCACATCAGACGCAATTTCCTATGTTCCTTTGTTTGGAATCGCCGCCATTGCAATAGTGATTGCGGTACTTCTTACAATCATTAAAGTAAGGAAAACAGCAAAGGTAAGTTTCATTGCTTATTTTGCGCTTGCTATAATAGTTTTTGCGTGTATATACACGGCCTCACATCCGGGCATGATGCTTTTCGCGCTGCTCCTGCTTTTCACTGCGCTGTTATTCATCCCCTATTGTATAATGCTGGCTTTTGGCAAGCCACAGGAATTCGTCCGCGCGGATGAATCAGAAGCAGAAGTCGAGGAAAAAAAGCCTGAAGTAGTCGTAGAAGAAATTCAGGTCGAAAAGATTGACCTTATACAGAAAGGCAAGGCTTTTATCACGCTCGCATCCGATTCATTCTCTGACAAAGACGGAATGCAGACGCTTCTCGATTCAATCAATGCGACTTGTGTCGAAGTAACGCAGGCAAATGGTGGCGCAATTCTCATGGTTGATGAATTTGAAGATTTGATTACTGTCAAATCCTTCAACGGTGACTTTCCGCCACCATACAAGCTTCCGGAAGACTTGCCGCACAAACCGCTCCGAGTATCAACCAGCTTCAAATATGCACAGTTCCCGCTCCGAGACAATATCTTTGGAGAAGTCGCGACAGCAGGAAAAGCAGAAGTCCTTCCAGTTCCCAAAATGGATGAGCGTATATTTGAAAACGGCCCGGAGGACTTCCTAAAACTGGGAAGTTTCATATTCATTCCGCTCAGAATGCCAGAACGAGATGTAGTAGTCGGAGTTCTCGCCCTTTCCCGCAATCCGGACACGGATCCTTTCGGAGACAAAGAATTCGATTGGGCGCAGACACTCGCAGGATTTGCAGAATCAGCATTGAAAACAGTCCTTAACTTCAAACAATATACAGAAAAACAGGAGCTTACAAAGGAAGCTGCCATTGCATCGAACATTCAGCTTTCATTTCTTCCCAAAAAGCTTCCTCCGCTTCCAGGCTTGAGCATCGGCACTTATGCAGAACACACCTCTGGCGTCTGCTCGGACATCTATGATGTAATTCCAGCCCGTCAGGATAGAATCGCATTCATAATGATGGATGTCGCTGGAAAAGGCATGAAT
Source organism: Treponema sp. (assembly GCA_017469785.1). Classification (GTDB taxonomy): domain Bacteria; phylum Spirochaetota; class Spirochaetia; order Treponematales; family Treponemataceae; genus Treponema_D. The sequence continues at coordinate 12,019 of JAFUFU010000021.1, read as the reverse complement.
TCATTGCTCGTAATGACAATGATTCGGGCAATGTTCCGTCTTATCGTAAATACTACGCAAACCGCAGGAACCATTTTAAGCTGGGCAAACCGTGGAATTTGTAGCGAGCCGAATGCAGACCACTTCGCTTCCGTTGCGCTCATAAACTATGACCCAGGCAAGCGGAAATTCCAGCTTTCAACAGGTGGCAGCGTTCCTGTATTACGTTATAATGTCGCCAAGGAAGCTGTAGAAAAGATATCTGTAACTTGCGAGCCGATTGGTATCGAAAAAACAACAAGTTATAAGGATATAGAGTTTACAGCAAGCCAAGGAGATATTATAATATGTTACACTGATGGTTTGGTTGAGGCTCTTAATGCACAGGGGCAGCAATATTCCCTTGCGAGTTTAACCAATATCATAAAGGCGAATGCTAAATTGCCAGGTAAAGACATTGCAAATCTGGTAAAAACAGATATCAAGAAGTTCGTTGGAAACGAAACGCTGCGCGATGACCAAACTCTTCTTGTAATTAAAATTCAGTAACTAAAGGAGTTAAAATTTATGGAACTGAAAATTAGAAAAAATGGAGAAGTCTACATCATTGATGTAAACGGCGAAATGGATCTTTACAACTCCTATAAATTAAAGGAACTCGTCATGAAAATGCTTGAGAAAAATGTAAAGAGCTTCATTATTAACCTTGAACAGGTTGACTACATCGACTCGTCTGGAATCGGTGCCTTGATTTACATCTGTTCAACCATCAAAAAAATGAATCTTAAGCTTGCTATCTCAAATATCCATGGCTCAGTAAAAAAGGTCATTGAACTTACAAAACTCATGGGATACTTCCCTATCGCTAACAGCGTAGAAGAAGCTCTTCTCATGGTAAATGAATAATAAGCGAGGTATACACAAAATGGAACAAATCAAAGAACTGCGCTCAGACGACAATGACCCATTGTTCGACACGACAAATATGCTCTATAAGGAATTTCCATCAGACTTCCGACAGATTCGTTATTTCACTCTTCTTATCGTTCAGTCAGCACCACTTGAAATCAAGGAAATTAACCTTCTTGAGCAGCAGATTTCGGAAGTTATCAAAAACGCTGTAAAACATGGTAACAACTGCGACATCAACAAAAAGGTTAAGGTTTGGTACTCATTCAGCCCATCTCACGCTCACCTCATCGTACAGGACGAAGGTGAAGGTTTCAAAGACTTGGAGAAATGGAACGAATTCAACCGCAAACGTCTCGAAGCTCTCCACAACTCAGATTTCGAGCAGCTCGCAAATTACGTTTCATTCCGCACCAAAAAGTCAGATGACCAGGACGGCGGAAACGCTCTCTTCGCAGCCCTCGAATATTGGGACGGTGGCTATGTTTACAATGGCAAGCGAAACGGCGTTGCAATGCTCAAAAAATTTCAGAAAAAGCACCTTGGCGTAGCAGTTGAGGACTAATTCTTAAGATTTATCTCACAGAGTGCACAAAGCACCGAGATAGTTTTATATGTAAAATAAAACACCACGGTTTCAATCATTTGATGAAATGACGCGACCGTGGTGTTTTTTTTTATGTTTCAGATTCCCTTGTAAAATCCGAGATTCCGTCAGGAATTTATTTCACTATGCTTTTTAACACTTCAATGGTTTCTCGGGCAGTATTCTCCCAATTGAACTTTTTAGCCCAGTCAATTCCTTCTTTTATCATTTTTTTTCGCGCGTTGGTATCTGTCGCGATTTTTTCGATTGCCAGGGCCATTTCTTCGATGTTTTCACTGTTAAACAAAACGGCTTTTTCCCCCGCAATTTCCTGCAAAGCACCGGCCCGTGAACAGGCCACGGGGATTCCAGTTGCCATAGCCTCCAGAACCGGAAGCCCTACCCCCTCCTGCTCAGAAGGAAAAAGACAGCCTTCGCTTCCTGCGTAAAGAGCAGGAAAACTTTCATGGGGAAAATATCCGGTTATGAAAATATCCGACGCAAAGGCCGAATTCAGGGCAGTTTTTTTTATTTGATCAGTCCATTCACCTTCGCTACCGGCAAGGACAAGCCGATGGGGCAGTCCTGTCTTTTTCTTGAATATTTCAAAAGCGCGGATAAGTTCGATATGTCTTTTTAAGGGTGAGGACATTGTAGACGCATATAAAAAATAGGGACGGCGAATTGCAAAGGGCTTTATCATTTCTGATTCAGCAGTGATAATGTCTCGCTGGTAAAACATTGAATGATTGATGCCGCAATGAACAACCGTAATTTTGTCCTGCTTGATTCCAAGCCGTTTTAAATCACGCTTGATATAATTACTGGGAGCGATGATTCTGCTAACTTTTTTAAGACAGTGCTTTATCAGCATACGCTCGGCTATTTTTTTTGTAGCAAAGGTTTCAGAAATAATATCGTTGACAATCGCAACGGACGGAACAGTCGGAAAAAGAGGCATTGCATAAGAAGAGGCTGGAAAAACCATTGCGTCATAATCCTGTTTTTTGGCAAAAGCATTGCATAAGAATAAATGCCAGGCTTTTTCAGCACGCTCGGCATCAGGAAGCACAACGGACTCAAAACCGATATTGGAATCCCGCCCATAGGTGTACCGGTCGCTTTCAGCTCCAAAAAGCTCAAAGCGAGTATCTTCTGTATTTTGAAAATGCTGTGTAAGGGAGCTTAAATATGAACCTATTCCAGAACGGCCATGGTCACAGCCAAAAGTATCAACGCCTACTTTCATGATTACGATAAACCATATCATTATAGCACTTTTTTTTCTATTCTGCTATAGTAGAAGCATGAAATCAGCAAAGACTTTCAGAGAACTTGGTATTGAAGATACCTTCATCGAAAAACTTACAGAGATACAAATCACCGAACCAACGACGGTACAGGCTCAGGCAATACCAGAACTTCTGCAAGGAAGCTCCTTACTCTTCCAGAGCGAAACGGGGACTGGAAAAACACTGGCCTATCTTCTGCCTTTGCTTCAGATTATCGAAAAACAAGAAAATCAAAAAAAAGAAGTGAGAATCGTCATCATTGCCCCGACAATTGAACTCGCATCCCAGATTAAGACTCAGGTTCAGCTTGTCACGTCAAGCAAGGCCGCCCTTTTAGTCGGCGGAGCGCCAATCAAAAGACAGGTCGAGCTTTTAAAAGAAAAACCTCTCATAGTCATCGGAGGTCCGGCAAGGCTCCTCGAATTGTTCCACCTGAAAAAGCTCAAGCTTGACGGAGTTCAGGCTCTTGTTCTCGATGAAGTTGACCGGCTCACCGCAAAGGAAATGATTGAAGACACTGTGGCGCTGATAAACGCCATGAAAAAAGATATTCAGCTCATTGCCGCCAGCGCGACAATCACAAAATCTACGCGGAAAATACTTCAGGACACAAGAATCAAGCAGAACGGAACAACAGAAAGCGATTTAAAGACGCTCTTTCTTCCGCCGGAAGATGTTCTCCGAAAGAGAATCACCCATTACGCCATTTTCGCCGAAACGCGGAATAAAATCGAGACACTCAGAAAGCTCTTAGCCGCTGAAAAATGCGAAAAAGCCCTTGTATTCACATCAAAGCTTGACCAGGTGGCAAACATCACCGCAAAACTGAAACACCACAACATAGAGTGCTCTGCCCTCACCGCAAAAACCGAAAAAACGGAGCGAAAATCAACCATCGACCGATTCAGAAGCGGCAAAATAAAGATTCTCGTTACCAGCGATTTGGTTGCACGCGGTATGGACATTCCAAACATCAGTCATGTAATCCAAATGGACATGCCCTCAGATGATGACTTTTTCATCCACCGGGCAGGAAGAACAGCCCGCATGGGAAAGACAGGCGTAAATATCGTAATCGGTGATGCCTTTGAAATGAGAAAATACGCCGCTATCGAAAAAAAACTCAAAATCACCGTATATCCGAGAATTCTTTACAAGGGAAAACTGGTCGATCCGAATGAAGTGATGGAAACAAGTTCCTCACAGAGCTAAAGAGGACACAGAGGTTTTTCACTCTGTGAACTCCGTGCCCTCTGTGAGGGGTAAAATCATTGAACTATAAGGCAATTTCGTGCTATACTATTCAGAACTATTTCAAAATGAGGTTTCCTTGTGTTTCTAAAAAGTCTGGATATATTTGGATTTAAATCTTTTGCCGACAAAACCCATGTGGAATTTGCTGACGGCATTACGGCTCTCTTGGGCCCTAACGGCTGTGGAAAAAGCAATGTCGTTGATGCTGTAAAATGGGTTCTTGCAGAGAACAAGGCAAAAAATCTCCGGGCAGACACCATGGAATCCGTCATTTTCAACGGAACTGAAACCCGCCCGCCGCTCAATATCGCGGAAGTCACCCTCACCCTTGCAAACGAAAACGGACTTCTTAAATTCGATGACGCTCAGGTCGCACCTTCAGAAGTCACGCTTAAACGCCGTCTCTATCGGTCTGGCGAAAACGAATATTACATCAACAACAAGCAGGTCGGGGCCACAGCCGTTCGCCGTCTCTTTATGGACACGGGTGTCGGTAAGGCAGCTTACTCTGTCATGGAACAGGGCAAAATCGACCAGATTCTTTCAAGCAAACCGGAAGACCGCCGCTACCTTTTTGAAGAAGCAGCGGGTATCTCACGAAGCAAGGCAGAGGTCGCTGAGGCAGAGCGGGAACTTGAGCGTACAAGGCAAAATCTCGCCCAAATCGAAGTCGCCCTTGCAGAAAACAAGCGCAGTTACGAGACCCTTAAAGTCCAGAGCGAAAAGACAATCAAATACCGTGAGCTTAAGGAAGCCATTTTCAACTTTGAGCTGGACATTCAGCTTCTCAAATTAAAGGATTTTGTTCAGAATCAGGCCCGTCAGACTCAGGCCAAGGAAGAAATCGCCGAAAAGCGTAACGCGGTTCAGGCTGAAATCGATGAAATTCTAAACACTCTCACAGAAAACAGCGATAAAATCAAGGAATTGCAGGCCAAAATGGGCGAATTGCAGATGGAACTCGTCCGTATTCAGACCGAAAAGACCAACAAACTCGACCAGCAGAAACTTTTGAACGAGCAGGAGCGCACAATCCGTGAAAAAATCGGCACCCTTGAACTTAAAGCCCGCTCGATTCAGGAACGAATCGATGAACTCAACGAGGAAATTTCCGATCAGGACGCTGATTTGCACTCAAAGACCAAGCAAATCGAAGAAGTCAAAGAGAACATCGAATCTTTCGTCAAAAATATCGAAACTTCCCAGAATCAAATAAACGAGAACGAGCAGAAAATCAGCGAAAGCGAGGAAGAAATCAAAAATCTTCTTACAGAGCGGGAAAATTTCCAGAAAGAACTTGAAGCCATCACAGAGGATATCGTTACAGAGCTCGATTCCAAGCTCAGGGATTCAGGCTTTTCGAGCGCGGCAAGCAAAAAAGCCAGAGAAGACTTGGATTCTCTGGTGGGAAAACTCAAAGTCTTTGCAGAAGGACGCCGCAACATTTTCAGCGATTTTGCCTCCCTCAAAGGCCACTCAAACGAAGAGAACGAGAATTTCGCCAAGGATGCAATCAAGGCCTTGGATGAAGTTGCTTCAATTGTCGCACAGATTGAAGGCGCAGTTCAGAATTACGCCCAGACGGTGCCGAACTTCATCGATGAATTTCTTTCTCCGGAAGGTATTATCACAAAAAAGAGAAGCATCGACCAGCACATTCAGGAAAATGTACAAAGGGTTTCCTCAATCCGCGAGAGAATCGACGGCTTCAAGGCTGAGAATGTCCTTTTAATCGGAAAAATCGGCGAATACAAGGATACTTTAAGCCAGCTCCGCATTTCAGAAGCCCAGATGCAGCAACAGATTTTCAACGCAAAGCAGACCGCCGACCTTTTAAAGCGAAATCTCGTAAGCGAGCAGAATGCCTTGCGCCAGAATGAGCAGGATTTGTACCTGGAGCAGAAAAATCAGGAAGACTTGGACGAGCGTCTTTCTGACATCGCTTCTTCCTTGTCTGAAATCGAGCGCCGTGGAAGCGAATGTGCCGAAACCATGGGAAATCTCGATGAAGAAATCAAGAGGTGCAACACCAGCGTAAGCGGCAAAAAGAACGCCCTGGACAAAAAGCGCGAGGAGCAGCAGAAATATCAGTCTCAATATGAAGATTTGACATTAAAGCTTGTCACCAGCGAGAATGACATCCGTAACATCAAGCAGAACTTTATCGAAACCCATTCCCGAGATCTCATGGAATTTGAAGAGCGCATGTACAAAATCAACACGCCTTCTGTCGTGTTACGGGAAAAGCTCTCTGATTCCAGAAAAGCCCTGGCTGATTTGGGCTCGGTCAACCTTATGGCGCCAGAAGAATTCGGCGAGCAAAAGGAACGTTACGAAAAGCTTCAGGCAAGTTTTGATGACACCAATAAATCTCTCGAAAATCTCCTGCGAGTCTCTGAAGAAATCAAGTCGAAGTCAACGGAAATGTTCATTTCGACATACAACAAAATCAAAAAAAATTTCCACAATATGTTCCGCCGTCTCTTCAACGGTGGCCGTGGAGAATTGCGATTGACGGATCCTCAGAACGTATTGTCTTCCGGCATCGACATTTACGCCGAGCCGCCAGGAAAGAAATTGCAGAATATCGCCCTTCTCTCTGGTGGTGAAAAGACCATGACAGCGGTTGCCCTTCTCTTTGCAACCTATCAGGTTCGTCCCTCTCCATTCTGTCTTCTCGACGAGATTGACGCGGCTTTGGACGACCCCAACGTAAACAGTCTGGTAAATGCCCTGCGCTCATTTGCCAAAGTTTCTCAGTATATTGTCATCACTCACAACAAAAAGACTGTTGCCTGTGCAAGCACCCTTCTCGGCGTTACCATGCAGGAGTCAGGCGTAAGTAAAGTCGTTACCATGAGTCTTGACAAGCCAATTACCAGCGATGATTCTTTTGATAACACGGATAAATTCATTGAGGAGGATGTTCCCGAAGAAGAGGGAATCGTTCTCCCTCCGCGACCAGAGCCGCGAATTCACAATCCTGACGGAACAATCACCGACCCTGTGGTCGAAAAATACAACGAAGAGCAGAGGGAAGCCGCAAAACGGGCTCGAGCCGAAGCAAAGGCCGCCAAGCAGGCTGCCGAAGAGGCAAAAAAAGAAAGTGAGTCCTCTCAAGAAGGCGGTCAGGAAAGCACTTCCGAAAACAAGGATGCAGATTCAGAAAAGAAGGACTGATAAATGGATTTTGATGAATTAAAAGAAAGTATTTCTGATTTGACTCGTGAAAAACCTTTTTTATTCGCCTTTATCGGCATAATCGTCTTTTTGTTTATCGCGGGGCTTGTAATCCTCATGATTCAGACCACGCCCGTCAAAAAAACAGAAATGCAGGCTCCAGAGCCATTCACTCAAGATTCTCCGATTCTGACTCCTGATTCGCTGGATATCGAAAAAGAATATTACCCCACAAGAATTCCCGAAAATCAGTGGTCAAAAGAAGACATAAACACATGGTTTACCTACCCGGAAGAAGAAACAATGGCAGAACTAGAAAAAGCCAATGATAAAACAGTGGAAGGTATAATAGGAGCCGCTCCCTAATGAAAAAACAGATTTTTGCGCTGTCGCTTTTTGTTTCACTCTCATTTTTTCTCGCTTCCTGCAGTTCGACACAGCCCATTGCTGAGACACAGGCCCAAGAAGTTCAAGCTGATGAACAGTCAGATTTGACCGATGATTCTTTTTCTCAGACTCAGGTTGATATTGCCGGGGGAATCGCAGATAAATTGAACTCAGCTTCAAGCGCAGGCGGCCAGGACGGCGTCGTATACGCAGAGCCTGAAGCAGAATCTGCAGACAAAGGCGAAGATGCACAGGATGAAGAAGCTGGTCAGTACTCCGTTCAAGAGGAAGAAGACGAAAACGATGTCAGCGATGCGGGCGCAGAAGTGACTGAGGCAACAGTCTCTATTGAAGATACCGAAGAAAACAGCCTGCCGCCCGAAAAAGTAAGCGATGAAGACTCGGTCCTTGAAAAAGACGGCGGGGAAGCACCGACTACTGATGAAAAAAACAGGGTACATGAATATCAGATTTTTGAGGAACCAGAAGTAGTAGTCCACGATTTGCCGGAAGAAAAGGAAGAATCGGAGAAAATTGCAGGAGATGATTCCGCGGCAAGCTCAGAACCAGAAGCCAGTCCGGAAGAGGATTCCAAGAAAACTGAAGAAGGTCATGAGACAACGGAAGAGCCACGGCTTGCTGAAATGGCAGCTTCAGAGCCACCGGCAAAAGCCGCTCAAAACGCAGAGACCGAATCCAAAAGCAAAGAAAATGAGGAGTCTAACAAAGAAATAGAAAATAAGGAGGAGACTCCTGAAGAAAAGCCAATAGTCCCATCGCGATCGGCATCACTGAAAGTCAACCAGTATCTTGATGTTGTCTATCCCGGAAACGGCTGGGTTTATATAGGAGAAACTGGAACTGAACCGCTTTTCAACTATTTCGGAAGAAAACTTGGAACCGGAAACACGACATTCGCTCTCCGGGCAAAAAAATCAGGAAAAACACTTCTTCACTTCTATAAAAATAACGCCCTCACAGGGGAATACATTGATGATTATCTGGAAGTCGATGTTCAGAACAAGAAAGGAACAGGGAGAATAAAGGCGCCCTCTTACGCGGAGATTATTCCTGCAAAACCACAGCGAAGGATTGACCGTGCGACCGAAAAAGCGCAAGCAGAAAAAGAAGAACAGACAGCCCCCGAAATAGTGAACAAGGTCCCTGAATCCGAGCAAAAAGCACCTGAATCAAAGGAAAATGCTCCTAAAACTGAGGGAAAAGCTTCCGAGAGTGTGAAAAAGGCTCCTGAAAAACCGCCTGTCTCTTCATCTCCATCCACGGCAACTCAAAGCACGCCTCTTTCAAGCCCTGCACAGCCACTGCGAACAGCAGAAAGCGATGTCAAGACTGTCATCCAGACGACAGAGCAAACGGAGCAAAAAGACTCAATAAACCTGAAAGGAGACGATGAAATTCAGGGACAGAAGCAGGAAGAGACCACAGCCAGAAATGAAGGCGAAAACAACCTGCAGTTCCAGAATTACATTCCCACCTCTTCACAGTCAGATCAGTCGGATTCAGATTCAGTGATTACAGAAGAACCGGATGTAATCCTTGAGACTCAAAACACTTCCTCAGGCGAATCCCTGCTTGATCAGGCAAAAGAAGATTTTGTGTCGGGAAAATTTGAAGATGCCCTCAATAAAGCACAGGAATATTACAACAATGCGTCAAGCCGCCTTGATGAGGCTCTCTTCCTTTTGGGACAAATTTCTGAAAGCAACAGTTCTGTCCGCGACATACGTTTTGCCGTAGATTCATACGATATGCTGGTAAAACGTTTTCCTGCAAGTCCACTGTGGAAACAGGCTAAAAACCGCTCCATTTATTTGAAGCGATTCTATATCGATATTCGCTAACTTAAAAACAAGAAATTGAACAAGGAGTTTCTTTTATGAAAAAAAATTTTGTTTACAGCACGGCTATTCTTTTTGCCGGACTTTTTGCCCTCTCTTCCTGTACGATTCATCAGGATGCCTATTCAAAGCGTACTGTCAGTGTTTCGGGAACGGGTGCCGTCACCCTTGAAGCCGACAATGCTACAATTATTCTTTCAGTAATCACAAAAGGTAAGGATGTCGCAGAGACTTCATCTGAAAACGCCAAGAAAATGACAGCCGTACAGGATGAAATCATCAAGGCTGGAATTTCAAAGGACTGCATTTCCACACAGAACTACTCGGTCTATCAGGAATCTCACTATGACCAGAAAACGGGCCGGCAGATTCCAGACGACTACCGCGTCACAAACCAGATTAAGATTCTCGTCAAGAAAATAAGCATGGTAAGCGATGTGATTGACCTCGCCCTCAAAAGCGGTGCGAATCAGCTCTCTTCACTCAACTACGGCGTAAGCGACACTGAGATTGCAAAAAAACAGGCACGAAGTCTTGCAATCGCACAAGCTCAGGAAAGCGCGAATCTTCTGGCAGGAGCAAGCGGAGCAAAGCTTGGAAAAGTGCTTTCAATTTCAGAGCACGCAGACTACTCTTATCCCAGGGCAATGCTCATGAAAACTGCGAATTTGGACATGGCGTCAGCCAGCGAAGCTGTCTCAACACCGGTTTCGGGGGGAAGCTCCACAGTCACAGTAAGCGTAGATGCCGTGTATCAGTTGAAGTAAAAGTTTAGTCGCATATATCCCAAGATATGAGCGAGGCAAACTGACTTCCGTCCTTTGAGGCAAACAAATGCAATACATCTATGTCGCCAGGAACGATATAATCCAGTTCAAAAGCCCCCGTCTTGGGATTTTTCGTCAGGAACACAAAATCACTCTCACCGAGCACAAAAGCCAGCTTGCTGTACGCGCTTGTTGAGACGGCAAAATGCTGCTCGCTTCCTTTTTGAAGTGTTCCCTGTAAAGGAGAGACGAGTTTTATGTTCTGCGCTGTCTGATAACCAAGATAGAGTTGCGGAAATCTTGCCCCATCCGCTCCGAAACCAGCGTAATCATCAGCAGCCCTGACTTCAAAAGAAAGCACATTCTCATAGCGGCTCGTATTCCGTTCCAAAAGTTTCAGGATTTTCGAGTTCGCCATATTCCGCCCGTTGTCAAACAAGTCCTCTGCATAATAGTAGCGGTCATTCTCAGCGACAAGGTAATAGGATTTCACAAACAAATCCGCCTCATTCTTAGTGATTTTCTTTTCTGCGAGAAGTTCCTGAGCTTTTGCCAAGACTTTCTGCTCAAAATCAGCACGGGAAAAATAATACGGATTGCTCGTGACTCCGTTTATCCGCGCTCCGACCCGTACCGTATAGACCTTTTTGTCAGGAACATCGAACAAAAACCGCTTGTTCCGCCCGGCGTTCTCAAAATACGAGGCCCGGCTCAAGTCTGCCCCATCAGACTCCCCATATATGCCCGCAGAAAGCGAGACACCGTTCTTGGAGCTTGAAAAATCAAATCCCGTCTCACCATGAATCAAATTCGTGTATGATGGAGCATCCTTTCCGAATGAAAGCCCGTACTCAAAGAAAACGCCTGGAATATACGGCTCATTCTCGAATCGCTCGGGTGTGCGGATTTGTTTCTCGCCCAGAAGCTGCCATTCCTTTTCTTCCGGAAGATGGGAGTAGATGAACTGCTCCGGCGTGAGGTTGTACCACTGTGTCGTATATCGTTTTATAAAAGTCCGTCGCTCGACAAAGCCCGCGTCCCATGTCACATCAATCAGCTTCCATTTGCCCGCGACTTTGATTGCATTCCATGCATGGTCGCTTTCAGGGCGCAGGTAGCCGGGATAATTGAAGCCCTTCGACCAGCCGTAGACAATCTCCGAGTCGATGTTCGCAAGCTGGCACATGACCGCCATGAGATTCGCGTAGCCGACGCACACGGCCTTTCGCTTTTTGAGAACGGTCTCATAGCCCTGCGCCCCTGCCCCCTCTTCCGTAAAAACATCACAATCATAGGCAATATTGTCGCAAATCCAGTCATGCAGGATTTTCACGCGGGACGAAGTATCTCCAGAAGTTCCTGCAAGGAATTTAACGAGGGGAACAATGTTATCCTTGGGATTAACGAAAATCCCGTCCTGAATCTGCTTGGGAACCTGACGGACGCGGGAACTCATCGTTGCCGCAAAGATTTGAGAGGAAAGAAACAAGGAAATGAGAATAAGGAAAGATTTTTTTATCATGGGGATACCTCCACTGCGCTTTTAATTCTCAGAACCGTAGACCTTGAAATTGGCAGATTTTTCGATTTTCGCACGAATAGGAAGCAAAAACAACGCGGATAAGAAAGAAAGCGCAATTAAAAGCAGGGGAATGCCAAAGCGAAGAGGAATCACGCTCGCGTCCTCAAGGGAATTGAGCGTGCAGACAGAAAGAAGTGCTGCGGCACAGGCAGAAAGGGCAAATCGGACAAGAATCACAAAATTGACCGCCCTTCTCGCATCAGAAAGGCTCTGAATTTTTTCGG
>JAFUFU010000020.1 GCA_017469785.1 Treponema sp. | reverse complement strand
GTGTACTGCCATCCAGAGCAAGAAACCCAGTCTTTGTTACGGGGAAAGCCCCAAGGAGAAAACGGGTTATCGGGTCATATGTCACGGGTATACTATCCCAAATCGAATAAGATAATTCAATAACATTAATATACGAGGAGTATCACAAATGTCCGAAGAACTAAAACCGCCCGCAATTCATTTTTATCCGGCAGGCTGCTGTTTTAAATCCCTTGATGACATCGCAGGAAAGCACGTCACCGTCATGGGCTTGGGTCTGAACGGTGGCGGAGAGGCTTCCGTACGCTTCCTTTTGAATCACGGAGCATATGTCATCGCCACCGACATGAAGAGCGAGTCTGACTTGCAGGCGACTGTTGATTCACTGAATAACGACGAATCCCTGGATAAATCAAGGCTCACCTACCGCCTGGGCGAGCATCGCATCGAGGATTTTGAGAATGCAGACTGCGTAATCAAGAATCCCGGAGTCAAATACGACGGGAACAAATTCCTCGCGGCAGCCAGAAACATCGAAACGGACATCTCGCTTTTCCTCAGCTTTTCAAAGGCTCCGATTATCGCCGTCACAGGCAGCAAGGGAAAATCTTCCACTGTAAGCGCGATTTATTACGGTCTCAGGCAGTCTGGCTTCAATGCCTTTCTCGGCGGAAACATCACAGTCTCGCCCCTCACATTCCTTGAGCAAACGGACGAGACCACCCCTGTGGTTCTGGAGCTTTCAAGCTGGCAGCTGGCAGACTTGCGTGGACGAAGGCTTCTAAAGCCAAAAGTCTCAATCATCACGAAAATCATTCCCGACCACCAGAATTTCTATCATTCAATGCTGGCCTATGTAAACGATAAAAAACTGATTTACGCAGACCAGAGCAAAAAAGATTTCGCAATTTTTGACTTTGACTCAGACCCGGCGGCAGACGGCGGAACCTTGATCGAAAACTGGGGCGATATTTTCGCAAAGGAATGTAAGGCCACAGTCCTCCGCTACAGCAAAAAACAGCTTCCCGAGGGAATTCTTGGTGTCTGGCAGGACAAAAAGGGAATCGGAAAAGCCCGTCTTTCCACAAAAATCTTGGACACTCTTCCCCAGGATTACGAAAAAACGACGGAAACAGTCCTTAAAGATTTGATTGTTCCCGGAAAGCACATGCGCTCAAACGTGCTTAACGCGGCCCTTGTTTTGCGCATCATAGGAGTTTCGCCGGAGCGGATTATCGAAGTTCTCGGCCGCTGGAACGGAATCGAGCACCGCCTTGAATTCTTCCATGAGTGCAAAATCGGAAAGACGACTTATAGATTCTACAATGACTCGGCCGCCACAGTCCCGGAAGCAGCCGCCGAAGCCACGCAAGCATTCGGAAAGCCGGTTATTTTCCTTACGGGCGGCACGGACAAAGGGCTGGATTTAAGCCCAATCGCCAGCGGAATCTCTGACAACGGGAAGAATATCGTCCCGAAATCAGTGTATCTGCTGGCGGGAAGCGCAACCGACAAAATGATTGCCGACTTTAAAGAAGAGGGAATTTCCTACAAAGGTCCCTTCGCCTCACTCGACGACATTCTTGCCGTCCTCAAAAGCGACTTGGAAAGCTCCGAAAGCAGCGAAAAAGAGTCTCAGAAACAAACTCAGAATGACAATCATAAGCCAGAGATTGTGGTGTTCTCGCCGGGAGCCACCAGCTTCGGCATGTTCAAGAACGAATTCGACCGTGGAAATCAGTTCAAGGCAAAAGTGAAGAAGGTGTTCGGTTAATCCATCATGAATACCTCTCACCGTTATGAAATCCTGCTGGCATCGGTGATTGCTGCCCGGGCGACTTCCTTTATTTTCAGCAAAATACTCCTTGAAAGCATGGACACTTTCGCGCTTCTGGGGATTCGCTTTTTGCTGGCCTTTTTGATTCTCGCACTACTGTTCGCCCGTCATCTCATTCACATTGACCGTCAGGTGCTTTTTTCTGGCTTTGTCATAGGCTCGCTTTATTTTCTCCTTATGATATGCGAATTGACTGCCCTCAGGCACACTGATTCTTCAATGGTTTCCCTGCTTGAGAACTGCGCCATAATCCTCGTTCCGCTTTTAAACGCCTTCATAACATGGAAAATACCCTCCGCAAAGTCAATTCTCTGCGCGCTGGTTGCCATGCTTGGCGTCGTTTTGCTCACTTCAAAAGTCGGAAAGGTGTCTGCCAGTATTCTCCTTGCCCTATGCGCCGCCCTTCTGTATGCCATTGCCATCATCGTCACCGGAAGATTCACCCAGAAATCAAAATCAGCTGAAAGCGCCCTTTGCATCGGAATCATTCAGCTCGGCTTCATCGGAATTTTTGCCCTGACCATCTCTTTTATCCGGGGAACTTTTACCTTTCCGCAAAACGGCTCCCAGTGGGCCATGCTTTTGATGCTGGTGATTGTCTGCACAGGATTCGGTTACACCTTACAGCCAGTGGCCCAGTCAAAGGTCTCAATTGAGCGCTCAGGTCTTTTCTGCTCCATAAATCCTGCCATTGCAACGATTCTGGGAGTCATCGTCCTTCACGAGCAGCTCGGAATCTTGAGCGTTCTCGGAATTCTGCTCATCATTTTCAGTATCATGCTTCCCTATCTAAATTTTTCAAAAAAATAAGACATCGCTGAGCATAGAATCCATGCAGAAACAATTTTCTTCTTTGGAAAGCCGCTCTGCCCGCACACAAGAGGCTTTCCTAAACCTTGCGCTAGCGGTCTCGAAAGAAGATTAGCCTCACCTCAAAACAAGTTCCTCGCTGCCCAAAATCCTCTCAATCAGATTTTTGTAAACCGAACTGTCCTGCGTTGGCGTGATTGTCATCACTTTTAGTCAGCTGGAACATAAAATCTTCGTCAAAGCGTTCTTTGTTGTTTTTTATCTGCTGATTGAACGCTTTTGTCGAATATCCGTAAATTTCCGCCAAGTCCGAGTCAAGCATTACCTGTAATCCGCGAACTATGTGAATTTTCGATTTTTTTCGCTCTTCTATAGCACTATAAGCAAATTTTTCATAAAATATCAGAATGAGACTTTTAATCGTAATTGATATGCAGAATGACTTTATCGATATGGCTCTCGGAACGAAAGAGGCGGTCGCAATCGTGCCAGCCGTCGCCCGCAAAATCACGGAGTACCGCTCGCAGGGAAATCCCGTTGTTTTTACACGCGACACGCATCAGAAAAATTACCTTCAAACGCAGGAAGGCAAAAATCTGCCCGTTGAGCATTGCATCGAGGGAACGAAAGGCTGGCAAATTTCAGAAAAACTTGATGTCGCTGACTCAAAAATCTTCGACAAGCCGACTTTTGGCTCAACCGACCTTGCCGATTATGTTTTTTCGCTCAATAATTCAAATAATATAGAAGAAATCGAGGTCATCGGGCTTTGCACGGACATTTGCGTAATCTCGAACGCGCTTTTGCTCAAAGCGAAACTGCCCGAAGTGCCGATTTTCATCGATTCCGCTTGCTGTGCGGGAGTCACGCCACAAAGCCACGAGAACGCGCTTTCCGCGATGAAAATGTGCCAGATTGGAATTAGATGAGAAAAATCCTTTAAAAAATTTCTAAAATTTATAAAAATGCAAATTCTCTTGACAGGGTACTGGGGGGGGGAGAATCAAATTCGTTGAGCCTGTTACAAAAATTCATTTCCCGATTCTTAGCGCTTTTGGAAGAAACCGCCCGGTTGCTTTGTACTACAAAACGCTCAAAACCGCTCAGAAAGAATATCCAGAGGCGAATGATGTTTTGAACATCACTGTTGACTATGAGTCATCGACATTCCTCATCTTTGAATCTGGAAAATACACAACTACAGGTTTGGCTGTCAAATATACAGAAGCAAAATAACTTCTTTTAAACAAAATTTATCGGCACTGAAAGACAATTTCGTTTTTCAGTGCTTTTTTTTCGCGTTTTCATCTTTTTGTGCTATACTTTTTAGCGCATGAAAACAAGACGATTTTTTCTAACAATTCTAACTCTTCTCATTCTTCTCCCGCTGATTCTTCCGGCGCAGGAAAAAACAAAGACATCGCTGAGCATAGAATCCATGCAGAAACAATTTTCTTCCCGCGCTTTTTGTCCGCCCGAAATCAAAGAATTCATGCATTTCTACCCCGACATCGAATATTCCGCGCTTTTTGACATCGAAACGAACGACTGGAAAATCGAGATGACGGCAGATTTGTATTTTGAGCGCACGGCGAAGCCCAAAGGCAAAAAATCAGCCGTCTTTTACTGGGCGGGCGGGCGATTGCTCCCGAAAGACGAGCTTGCCAACAAAGAAAATTATTGGATTCTTCAATATCACTACGAAAATAAGCTCCGCGACCCGAAAACTTACACCGAAGAGGAAATAGCGCGGCTCAAAGATTTCGGCTCGACCGAAAACCGCAAGAACGCGGGCGGCACACCGATGTTTTTCTTCGATTTTTTGTATTCGGCGCAGTCAAAGGCAATCATCGAAGACCACATAATCCGAACGACTTTTTTAGGCAAAAACACGCGAATCCACGAGCGAATTTACGACCCTCTCAAAAATGTCGAGAAAAAAATTCTCGCGCGGGCGAATGAAGCCGAAATCAAAGAATTTGTCGAATCTCTAAAATCCACCGACGCTTACTACTGGCGGGAAATAGCGGGCACGAGCCGAAAATCCTTCCATTCATACGGAATCGCAATCGACCTGCTCCCAAAACGCCTGAACGGCAAGGCAATCTACTGGGGCTGGGAAAAAGACCGCCTCGGCGACAAATGGATGCTCGTTCCGCTCGAAAAACGCTGGGCGCCGCCATCAGCCGTGCGGGAAATCTTCGAGAGCGAGGGCTTCATCTGGGGCGGCTACTGGATAATCTTCGACAACATGCACTTTGAGTACCACCCGGAGTTAATTTATAATTGATAATTCATAATGCAGAATTGGAATCGCGATGTCTATAATGCATTTTTGAAGGAAGTTTTTACGATACTTGTTAAGATTTTTAGCAGTTCTTGACAATCAGAAATTAGTTCTTGGAATTTTTCGTTTGGCAGATAATCAGTTTCGTGAAGAAGTTCCAGCCAATATTCTGTTTCAGAAGCTTCTTTTAGTGAAATATTCATTTTTGAAGCAAAATCGCGCTTGCTTTGTGCACGAATTGCTTCTTTCACATTTGCGCCGATACTCGTACCAGATTTTAGAATTTGCTTTGACAAAACAAATTCCTTCTTTTCTCCTTGCAAATTTTGATACAGGCGAATGATTTTTACTGCAAATTTTTTGCTCTTTTCAACAATTACATTTTCCATTTTTCTCTCCGATAGGACAAGCGAAGTGATGTCCCGTAATAATTATGAATTATGCATTCAACATTCTGAATTAAATTCAGCACAGGCGTACGCATTGTGGAAGTGTATTGACTCTTCCGTTTCGGCTTCCACGGTGAACCACTTGAAGTCCATTTTCTTTAGGCCCAGGTAAACTTCCCTCACCACATCTTCCACGAAGCGGGGATTATCGTAGGCGTGCTCCGTGACGAATTTTTCGTCCTTGCGTTTGAGAACTGAATAAAGGGGCGTTGAGGCGCAATTTTCTATCATTTCGATTACATCCTCAATCCAAAAGAATTTGCTGTAAAACACTTTGACCTTAACAAAGCCCCGCTGATTGTGCGCGCCATATTCAGAAATGGCCTTGGAGCAAGGGCAGAGGGTGGCAACCGGCACTTTGATTGAGATGAAGAATTTTGAGTCCACCGGGGTTTTAGGGGCTTTGCCCCTAGGAGAGGGGGGTGTGGGTGAAAGCGAAGCTTGAACCCCAGGGGGGAGACTTCCCCCTTCACCTTTGCTAACTGCTAATTGCTCGCTCCTAACTCCCAACTCCTCACTCCTAACCGTAACCTCCCCCTCGTAGGAGCAGGTGTATTCCATCATGCCGGCACTTCCCGTGACCGGGGCGGATTTTTCGATGAAATATGGGAAAGTGATTCGCCCGAAAGCCCGCTCCGCGTCCAGTTTTGAGCGGATTTCTTCCAGCATCTCAAGGAAATTGTTCATGGAAATGTCGTTGTGGTGCTTGTGGAAGACTTCAATGAAGCGGCTCATGTGAGTGCCCTTGAAATTGTGGGGCAGATTGACGAAAAGATTGACCGTGCCGGTAGTGTTCTGCTTTTTGCGGCTCTTGTCGAGAACTTGAATAGGATATTTTACGTTTTTGACCCCGACTTTCTGAAGGGGAACGGCCCTTGTGTCGGGAGTGGACTGGATGTCTATCATGAGCTACCTTTTTTATGCATTTAGTCTTTTTAAAATATTGTCGTAATAGACAGGATTTATCTCAAAGCCGATATAGTTTCTGTTGAGATTTTTTGCCGCAACAAGCGTCGTACCGCAACCGCAAAACGGATCCAATACAGTTTGCCCGTCTACTGTGACCATTTTTATCAAAGTTTCCATCAAACTCACGGCTTTTTGCGTCGGATGCAAGCCACGGTCTGATTTTTGTGTTTTTACCTTTAGGATATTGGAACAAATTTCGAGGCCTTCATTTAGGGTCTCTGAATTTTTTAGGGCATATTCGTTGTATCCGCCCAAATTGTAATTCAGAATATTGTCTGTTAATGTCGTTCCAATTGGATATGGCTTCATAAACCATAAAATCGGCTCAAACAAGGGGCGTAAATTACCGACTTTCCATCCTTCCCATTTTTTTGCATTTTCAGAATCATTCCGTCGGTCAAAAACGCAGCTGACTCGCTGAGCGCGATATGCGGCGGCATCTTTTTCCCATGAAATCATGTCCTTAAAAATGAATCCAGAATCTTCAAGCGCGCAAATACAGCGATGTGCCATTCTTCTTCCTGCGAATATAAAGCAACTTGCTCCTGGCTTTAAAACCCTGTACCAATCGCCAGCCCAAGACTTGCACCAATTATAATATTCTTGCGGAATGTTTTTATCGGCTTCAGACCAGCCATTTAATGGTTTCCCGCGCTTTTTAAAAATTCCGTGAGCCTGTTTTTCTATTGGGTTTTCCTTTAACAATGCAGAATTTGTATTTGAATGAAGGACATCCCAGTCATCATAGTTAATTCCATACGGAATATCTGAGAGAATTAAATGCACCGATTCGTCTTCAACGGTTTTTATGAGCTGGATTGAATCTCCTAATTCTACTCTATTCATTACTTTCTCCTAGCGAAGAAATATAATCCGTAATGACAGAAATTTTTTCCTCAAGCTTTGTCTCTTTTATAAGTTCATTTATGGCCTGTTCTTTTGAATAATTTCTGATTTCATCAAGTTTTTCCGTGCAGTATTTTATTTCGTCATGTGCCCGGTTTATAATGACATATTTATAAGAATCGAGAATTTTGTAAAAATCTTCCAGTCCAATATTTAATTTTGCCGCAATAAACTCATTTATTTTGGGCAGGAAACATTTTTTTGCATTTTTATATGCAAAAGTAGAATCTCTGGAAATCCTTGTAGAACTTTGCCAGATTGATTCCAAAGAAAAATTCTCAGATTCTTTTTTATTTTGCTCAAGCAGAATAGAAATATGTTCCCAGGATAACAGACAGACATCTTTATCAAGTGCCGTTTTATAAATCTGACTTTCTTCTTTTGGATATTGAAAATAAGGCGAAACTAAAACAGCATGTTCATGGTCAGCCCCGCGCCAATCACTTAAAGCCGCGACTTTGAAATCTTTTTGATTTTTTGCAGTTCTGCTCAGTCTGAAGCATTTTGCATCAGCGACAAGGCTATAACCGTGATAAAAACTCTTTGCAACCACATCCGCGCTGTCTCCACGCTCAGAAATAGCGCGAGAATCCATCCCTAAAAGCCTAAAACTTTTTGCAAGAATTATGTCAGATGCTTTTGAGAATAATTTTTCTTCAGAGGAGCTTGCTTTTATGTTTTCTGGAATCGTACCAATATTTCTTACAATATTTTTTATGGCATCGTCATTCAATGAATCTACATATTCAGAAAGTTTTTGTGTCTGTTCCAAAAACTTCCCGGATTTAGAGAATTCATACAACTTATCCAAAAAAACACTAAACATGTTCCCCGCCATTTCTTTTATTTTGCCTTATTCTCCGCCGCTTCCAATGTGTTGTACATGAGCATTGCGATTGTCATAGGTCCGACTCCGCCTGGAACCGGGGTGATGTAGCTGGCCTTTTCTTTGAGGTCTTCAAAGTCGCAGTCACCGATTAAGCGGAAGCCGCTCTTTTTTGTGCTGTCGGGGATTCGGTTTACGCCCACATCGATGATGACAGCTCCGTCTTTAACCATGTCGGCCGTGACTGTGTGGGGGTGGCCTGAGGCCGCAATCAAAATATCTGCCTGTCGTGTGATTTCTGCCATGTTTTTTGTTCCTGTGTGGCAGATTGTTACGGTGCAGTTAGTTTCTTTTCGGGCAAGAAGGAGTGAGACCGGCTTTCCTACGATATTGCTTCGGCCGATGACCACGGCGTGCTTCCCGCTCGTTTCGATTCCCATGCGCTCAAGAAGAACGATGATTCCGTGGGGAGTGCATGGAAGGAAGGCTTTTTTGCCGATTACGAGATTTCCCACATTGACCGGGTGGAAGCCGTCAACATCCTTTTCGGGGGAAATTGCCATAATCACTTTATCTTCGTTTATGTGTTTTGGAAGAGGAAGCTGAACCAAGATTCCGTGAACAGAATCGTCTTTGTTGAGCTTGTCGATTAAAGCGAGCAAATCTTCTTCGCTGGTGTTTTCGGGAAGCTCAACGCTCTTGTCAGCCATTCCGGCCTCGGCAAGGGCCTTTCTCTTTCCTGTGACATAGCTCACGCTGGCAGGATTTTCGCCCACGAGAACAACCGCCAGGCAGGGCGTGATTCCCTTTGCTTTGAGGGCGGCAACCTTTTCGGCAACGCCCGCGCGAACGTCCAGGGCAATCTGCTTTCCGTCAATAATCTGTGCACTCATCTGTAACCTCTTCACAATTCTTTTCTTTATATTTGTGAATTGAAAATATACTCTATTTTCAGTAAAATTACTATCTATTTATTTAAACATAACGAGGATTTATGAAACGCTTTCTCGCGCTTTTTTGTGCGCTTTTTATGATTTCGGCATTCGCTTTCGCTGATGAAGATGAAGAAGTTGATATAGCCGACGATATCGATCAGGAGCAGCCCCAAACAGAAGAAAATCAGGAAGATATTGTCATCAAAACTTCCCTCAATCTCAACGAATCTGGCGACCAATTCATAAAAATCGGTCTCATGGTCTCTTTCCCACTGAATTTCGGCGGTGATTTTCCGGCATACCGAGACGGAAAGCTCTCGACCGGTGGCGCGGGCATGCTGGGCTATCATCGTTTCATTACCAGCTGGTGGGCGCTTGGTCTAGATGTCTATTTCGGCTATCATCCGACAATCGGTGAAAATATCTTCACATACATTCCTTTTGTATTGGACACGACAATTCAGCCGACATACAAACGTTTTGAATTTCCAATCACTGTGGGTGTCGGCGCTGCCATGGAAAACTATCTCAGCCGCACTTATTTCCCCGGTCTGATTCTCCGAGCTTCTGCAGGAGCCTTTTTCCGGGCCACTCCAAGCTGGTCTTTTGGTCTTGAGGGCGATTACATGTATATGCCCCAATGGTATGACGATTCACAGTACAACGACTACGGATTATTCGGATCAGTGATTCTATCCGCACGCTATCACTTCTAAACTTTTAGGATAAAACAATGAAAAAATATAATTCTAAGAATCTGGTTTTCATTTCATTATTGATTACTTCTCTGATAATGTCGATTTTTTCATCTTGCGACGGGATTGTCTTTCACGATATCCGTAAAGAAGTAAAACTTGCAGATGCAGAAATCGGTGGCGATATCGCAAACATCATTCGCTATCAACTTGACGGAATAGAGCATATTTTTGTTTCAAACGGCACAATCCATACCCGAAGCGTCAATGCTGATGAAAATTTAGGAGATGTGGTCATTGATTCAAAAATCTCATGGAGCGATTTTTCAACTCCAGGCGATTATGTGTATTCTCTCGCTGCAGATTCTTCAAATCTCTATGCCGCATCAATCACTATCGAAAAAGATGACGACGGCTACAATGTCGCTACAAGCCGGGCCATTTACTGCTATGATTCCTCTGAAAAATCATGGACTGTAATTTACAGCGACACTTATTCTGAATCGGTTTCTCTCGCACTTTTATGCACGAATACCCCTCAGCCCGCCAACAGAAAAGCTTATTTAAGAACAGCTAAAACAATCACCGTTACAAGCGATGGCGAAGAGACAAGCACCACGGTTCCTGTTGTTTACGAACTGAATGGCACCCAAACTATTCTTGACGACGAAGGCTCTGAAAATATTTCCGCAAAATACCTTTACAAAACGACTGACGCTTCCACATCAACGTCATATCCTGTTGGAGAACTGTCAGACACAGCTCCGACTACAACAAGCGAAATATCAAGTTCACTTCTGAGCGCGTCATCATGCGCATCATTTGGCGGAACGATTTACTTCTCGTCATCAAATTCAATGATAACGAACGAAACAGCAGACGACGAGGCCACACTTCTCTACTATTCTGTTGGAGACAATGTCTATTACAAAGGAACAGTTACGACCACTACAACAGACAACGACGGAAACACTACATCATCGAAAACAGACGTAGACTGGACTTCTGTTGATTTGAACTGCGACACGATTTATACAATGGCCGTAACAGCAAATTATCTCCTTGCAGGAACCTCTGACGGAATCGTACACACTCCGCTTACTGGCGGAGTCCCTGCAGCCGGTACAGCAGATTTCAGCACAAACGCAGATTCGACGCTCTCTTCATATTATGAAGTTCAATACATTCTTGTTATCGATCCTTCATTGGAAGAATATAGTGCAACAATTTATGCCACCAGCGAAACTTCAAGCACATCGGCTTCACTCAATAATGTCGGTCTTTGGTCATACTACGCGTCAGAAGGTGAATGGAACAGGGAGTAAGTGGAACGAAAATTACATCCTGTAAGCCCCCGCATCCTTGCGGGGCTTTTTTTTTGTGCTATAATATTTTCGGGCTATGCCGTCCGTGACGCAAAATTCACCGGACATTTTTCTGGCTCTGCAAATTTCTCGGTTCAAAACAAGGAGATTGTATGAAATACAACTTAAGGGCATCATTGGTTGCCTCAGTTACGGCGGTGGCGTTCCTGTTCGCTTCGTGCGTAAACAGTATCGACGAACATGAATCAGGTACGGGAAAAAGCACGGTAACGGCGGGAGCGGATGTCACAAACGGCGACACACTCATCACATTCACGGGAAATCCCGCCTACGACATCACGCTTTTGAACGACTATTGGGCAAAAAACGGCACGCCGTTCCCTGCACCTGAAAATGCGGTGGTTTCGACAGGCTCAACCACCGCAGACGACACAAACGCAAGCCGCTCGGCAATCGCTGGCAGCGAAAATCTTGCTCCTCTCTACGCCGTAGACACTAGCAAGGCAATCAACGGCTTCGGCGACCTGGTAAAAAATTTCTCTGGTACAAATCTGCTTACATGGGCAGGAGGCGCTGCACTTACTGGTGGAATCAATGCGTCTATGACTGTTGGCGTGAATATGGCTTTGGATGCTCTGGGCATTATAAAGTCGACTACCAGCTACCTTAAAGAAATAAGTGCAAAGCTCGACAAAATCCAGAATCAGCTGAACACCATGCAGACTATGCTCGCTGAATTGAGTGAGCAGGTGAATGATGTGAACATGCAGGTAAAGTATCAGGGGACGCTCACCCGCTACTACGAGGCAATTCAAAAACGCGATAGTTATTACAACAATATCTATATTGACGCAATGACCTGCTGGAACAGCATAAACGACATTCTTCTGGACGCAGCTCTTTCCTCGCAGTATTCGAACGCGACGGAAAAAGCCGCAAAGCTTGTCGAACTTTCCACAAAGGAATTGCGTCTAAACTACCTTGCAAGTTTCATCGACAAAGAAAAATGGGAAAAGGCGACGACTGTAGACGGCGTGGAAATCGTCAATTCCGACGCAGGCACGGCATTTCAAACGTATTTTACCGAACACGCCGATGAAATCAGCACAAAACTTGCCGCTGTCGTAAAAAACTGGGGCGCAAATCAGAACACTGGTGCGTCAAGTGTCTTTAAGCTGTGCGCATACCTTACCGCCTCAAACAGCGGCTTGGCTGGCGAAAGCTTCAATATGTTCCAGACCTACGACAAATACGCTGAGGTATGTTTTGTGTGGGAGCAGGAAGGCTACAACTGGCGGCAGCAGATGCGCGACCAGGACAGCGCGCTTATCGCCATGACAGCCCCGCTCGCCTACTGGTACTACGCCCTTACCGAAACGCTCGGTTCACAAAGCAGTAACAACAAGGAACTTGAAAACTATGTGGACGCTGCAATCGCCATGAACAAAGCGAGCGCAATAGTGCGCTATTCCACGCCAATTTACCAGAAATGGGGAAGCAAGTGGGCAGGGCAGGTGTTTAACGGCACCATCAAGCAGATTAATTATGTGAATGTCATTAAAACGAAAACCTGGCTATGTTCATACACGAAAGTAAAAAACATATGCAATATATCCGTTAAAAAATTTATTCGCTCAGATGGCTGGGAATACAATGCGTCCAGGCTCTATGCAGGATACAGTTCATATGTTATAGACAATCGGTTCAGCTCTAAGCAAAGGAATGTTTTCAGTAAAGCCGCCAGCATGGCAATGCCAGAAGAATGGTATACAGAAATGTTTGATGCATACAAAACATATTCGGCAAGCGGTGTAAAAGGAAAGTCTGTAATGCAGATTTTCAAGGATATGGGTTTTTCTTTTGAGAATGATCAGAAAATTTCTCTTAGCCAGTATAAATACGGAAGTAACGAAGAGCTTTTTATAACCAGCCGCCGACCTTATGTACGTCAACAAGGAAATGGTAAAACTGGATACCATCTGCTTGTTCCTGTAGTTATGGGCAATAATGACTCCTGTGTTATATATCAGTTGATGAATATTGGTGACCATGAGGCTGTTCCATGCACATACACAAGGGTAGAGGTCTATAGTAATGGATGGAATAAAAGTGATGATTATAGAATAATCCACACAATCAACGATGATTACAGTTCCTACCGCAAGTTCTTCTACCCCGTAAAGACTGACACGCCAGTGCTTGCAAAATAAGGAGGAATCAAGATGAAGCACACAAATACTGTCATGCTCGCCCTTTTCCTTTTTGCGCTTGCATCCTGCTCGAACGACACAGTGGATGTGGCACAGGAAGTGGAGAACGCGAAAATCTCAATCGCCGACCGTGCCGTGAGCCTTGAAGGAAAATCACTCTACGGCAGCTACATGAAAGCCCGCTTTGAGAGTGCACACCGCGCTTACATCACCATGCTCGACAGCCGCTTGAGCGAGGATGAAAACCTGTATACCTACAGCGCAACGCCCGCCACGCTCACACTTCAAATGCAGAAAATCTGCGCCCCTGACGGAAGCGGTTTGCTTGTTACACAAGAAGGCTACATCGGTTATTGGAACTCGGAAAGCTTCAAGCAGTCATACATCACCGAGGGCATAAGCGATTATTACACCACTAAGACAACCACCATTACAGCAAGCGACGGCACGGTTTACACATACACGAATAAGACCTCCTGCAGCTCGTCGGGAATAATAAAGCTGACCACAAGCGGAACAAGCAAAACGAGCGGCGGCACGGAATCCCCGCTTTTTTCCGACCTTGCAGGCTACACGTCGATTGAAAGCGACTACAGTGCAAGCGAATTCACCACGGTTGTAACTGTTACTGTCTACAAAGAAACTACGACCGACGGCACAACCACAACCGAAGCGGATTCTGCCTACGCACTTTCTCTTGCTGGGGCGACGTTTTCTGAAGGCAGCATGGTCTATAGTGCAACCGACGATGCCACGGCAGAACAGCTTACCGACGCACAGACAGTGTTCGAACAACGCTATAATGAACTCTCTGCAAACGACTGGTACATGGTAAAGGCCGCCTTCAAGCCGTACTCATACACCTACGATACAAATGCCGCCGTCACCGAGAGCTACATCAACGACGACGACAGCATCACGGAAGAAAGCGTTATCTATGACTATGTGCTTACCCAGCACTACACAAATTTTGAAACCGCTGTTTTCCTAAATCCGCTCGCCGCAGCATCTGGCGCAATGGGTGCAGTCCTTTTCGGCTACGGCTATGACGGAAATCTGTACTTCATTTCTGATTCCGACTCTAGCGAATATGAATGGCGCATGGAAAGCATAGACACAAATGCCAAGACGATTACATTCTACGAGATTACGGGCGGCAGTGAAGACGACGAAAGTAGCACGGACGACAATGAAGACGATGAAAACAGCACGGATGATACCGAAGCGGACGCGATTACGGCGCGCTACACGCTCATCGAAAACGGCGACAGTTCGACGCTCACGCTTATATTCGAGAGTGCGGAAAGCTCACCTGTAAGCGGAGAGACAATCACGCTGAAGTACTACCCGCTTGGAATCGGACTAAATGCGGAGTAAGGAGAATTACATGAAAAAGATTACGCTTATCGCACTTGCCGTACTGTTCACAACGGTGTCAACATTCGCACAGGAAGAAGAAACGGCGCAAGAGGAAAGCGCAGCCACCGCAGAAACGAGCGAGAAAAAATGGACAAACAACATCGGCACTCAACTTTCCGTGCCAGTCACCAAGTACAAAGTTGACGGCGAAAAAATTGACCAGTGGGGCATTTCGCTCGATTTAATGTACATGGGCGTGCATAGGAACGGCTTCACCGTAAAGACAACGTCGGGAGTTGGCTCTGCTTCAACGGGCAACTTCTCTTTTGAAGGCGATAACGACCGTCAGTACGGTGTGTTCATGCGTGGCGACTTGGGCGCAGGCTACAGTTTCGTACACAACGAAAGATTCACGCTTTCCGCGCTCGCCATGTTTGGCATCGAGGGCGCTATTTATGAAACCGAAAAAAAATCGTTCGCTCACGAAGAACTTGGCAATGTAGACAAAAACTACACCGTAACGCTATTTGGCTTCACTCTCGGCGCGGACATCACCGCCGCAATGTACACACGGGAACACTTCGGCTACTATGCGACCATTACCGCCCGCTACATACCGCTTGCACGCATGGTAAGCGGCGTAAAGTACGAGGCCAATGACTTCACCCGTTCCGACACCTACACAACAATGGGACACGGCGTGTTCAACGTAACGCCAAGCTTCGGCCTTGTATGGCGATGGTAAAAAAACGATGAGGAAAGAAAATGTCTGACTTATTCGAGGCGTCTAAAAATGAAAAGCAGCCTCTTGCCGCCAGAATGACTTCAACGAAAATGCCTCCTGCATTTTCGTTTTCGCGAGTTCTTTCCTTCGTAAAAAACTCGGGCAATTTTCTGGCTTTTTGGGGCAGCGCCATCCGTGGCGCAATTTACGACAGGCGTTTTTCTGGCTTTGCAAGTTCCGTGGTTTATAGGATATAAAGTATGTCTGATTTATTTGATAACACCAAAAACGAAAAACAACCTCTCGCTGCCCGTATGAGACCACGGAACTTGGATGAATACATCGGGCAGGATCATATCGTGGGAAAGGGGCGGCTTTTGCGCCGTGCCATTGCCGCTGACCAGCTCACTTCCGTCATTTTTTACGGGCCGCCCGGAACCGGAAAGACAACCCTTGCCCGTGTCATCGCAAATCACACGAAATCAAATTTCATCACGCTGAATGCAGTTCTCACGGGAGTTGCCGACATCCGCACGGCAATCAAAAACGCGGACGATTTTTTTAAGCTATATAATAGAAGAACTATTCTTTTTGTGGACGAAGTTCACCGCTGGAACAAGGCTCAGCAGGACGCGCTTTTGCCCTGGGTGGAAAACGGCACGATTATCCTGATTGGAGCCACCACCGAAAATCCTTTTTTTGAAGTGAACAAGGCTCTGGTCAGCCGTTCAAGGGTCTTTCAGCTCAAAGCCCTCACAAAGGAAGATTTGACCAAGGCCGCAAAAATGGCACTCAGCGATGTGGAGCGGGGCTACGGTCACTGGAAGGTGGAATTTGAAAAGGGAGCCTTGGAACATCTGGTTGACACAGCCAACGGAGATGCCCGCTCTCTTTTGAACGCCCTGGAACTTGCCGTGGAGACCACCCCCGAAAAATGGAATCCCGATGCCAGAATCCCGGAACCGGCCTACGGAAGCACGATTTACATCTCAAAGGAAACGGCGGAAGAGTCGATTCAGAAAAAAGTCGTGCTCTATGACCGGGACGGCGACTACCACTACGACATAATCTCTGCTTTCATAAAATCTTTGCGGGGGCGAGACCCTGACGCCGCCATGTACTGGCTTGCACGAATGATCAGAGCCGGGGAAGACCCCCATTTTATTTTCCGCCGAATGCTCATTTCCGCCTGCGAGGACACGGGCTTGGCAGACCCTTATGCCCTTGGAGTCGTTACAGCCTGTGCCGACGCTTTTGACCGGGTTGGCTTACCCGAAGGCCGCTATCATTTGGCTCACGCCGCCCTTTACCTTGCCACCGCGCCAAAATCAAATTCCAGCATGGCATTTTTTGACGCCCTCGCTTCCGTGGAAAAGGAAGATGCCGAAGTTCCCAATCATTTGCGGGATTCCAGCCGGGATGCGGAAGGATTCGGCCACGGAGACGGCTATCTTTATCCCCACGCCTACCGAGACCATTGGGTCGCACAGCAATATTTGCCTGCGGAACTGGTTGGCCGGGTCTTTTACACGCCCACAACTCAGGGCTACGAGGCAAAAATCCGGGATGAAGTTTTAAGCCGAAGGGAAATGCAGATTTCTTCGATTCTGGAGAACATTGAGCCGGAAAAGCCTGAAAGCGGAGCGAGCTGCGGAATGCACCCGCTCCCCCATTTTTCATCTGACTACGGAAATCCGATTGGCGAATGGTGGATTAACAAGAATTTCAACCAGAACAACACGGTCAAATCCGAAAACCTCACCTTTACGCCCAAAGACGAGCGCAAGGAAAGCGCCTTAGACAAGGCCGATAAATCCTGGAGAAGCCGCCTGGACTCAAACCGGGCGGAAGTTCTTCTTTCAATCCGGGATGCGATGACCAACCTTGCCCAGCTTACCCGCCATACACGAAGCCTTGTCTGGAACGCCGACGACGGACTTTTACTCTGGGATGTGAGCCGAAAAACTCCCGAAGGAATCACATGCGGAATCTGCCGAAGCCAGAAAGGAAAGGAAATCATGGAGCAGTACGGCCGCACTCTGGACGACCTTGACCGCCCCCTTCTTTCCGTGCGCCCTGAGACTCGCGAGAATTATCTTTCGGCTAAAGATTTCAAGGCCATTCTTGAGGATTTTTCAAAGAAAGACATTATTTTCGACAGGATTTTCTTCCGCGACCCTTTCACAAGTCAGGATTCTGCGGATGTTCTGGCCTACGCTCTGAAGGAGATTGCAGGCGGCACTGACAAAGAAATCCACAGATTTTCACAGATTTCCACAGATTCAGACGGATTGTCTTCCAATGCACAGAATGACGGTGCGAACTCTCTTTTATCCGAAGATTTTTCAGTCATAATCAGCCAAAGGATTCCAGCCCACGGACAGAGAATCAGCGAGCTTGTTCGAAATCAGGTTCTTTCGGGCAACACAGAAGGGCTTCCCCAGAAATTCGAATATATATTGAAGAAAATGGAGCTTGCCGAAAACGAATTCTTCGGCGACAAGGAAAATCCTCTCTTCAACTGGAATGCCGACACAATCGCCGAGAGCTTTAAGAAATACGGCTTTGAAGTAAAATCCGCATCAAAAGTCGTCACCGAAAAAAGGCGAATCGGCGAAGGCGAAATCAGCAAATGGTTCGACTCAGAAAATTCCTCTTACGGAAAAGTTCTTTCTGCCGCCGTTGGCAACGAAGACTTGGAGCGAATCAAAAATCTTCTCGTCACCGCCGCACAAAAAACTCTATTCAACTGGAACACGGAGATTGAGTTTTTGAAAATTGGGAACGGAAAATAAAAGATTTCACTGTTTTCTAATCAAAAATTCTATGCTAAAATATTTACGGATGCTGTATTAAATTCAGCATGTCGAACACAGGAGACAAAAATGAATTTTATTTTTTTAGGACCACCGGGAGCCGGTAAAGGCACTCTCGCTAAGGAAGTTGCTGTAGCATACGCAATCCCCCACATCTCAACCGGAGACATTTTCCGCGAGAACATCAAGAACGGCACGGAGCTGGGCAAAAAAGCCAAGGCTATCATCGATGCCGGCGGCCTGGTCAGCGATGAAATCACAATCGGCCTTGTAAAAGACCGTCTTTCAAAAGACGACACCAAAAACGGCTATATTCTGGACGGCTTCCCGCGCACAATTCCTCAGGCAGAAGCTCTTGCCACATTCGCCAAGATTGATGCCGCAGTTAATTTTGACATTGAGGACAATGCCGTAGTCGAGCGACTTGGCGGACGAATCTGCTGCAAGGACTGCGGACAGATGTATCATATCGTAAACAACAAGCCGAAGACCGAAGGCAAGTGTGACAAATGCGGCGGCGAATTGTATACCCGCGACGACGACAAGCCAGAGAGCATCAAGCACCGCCTTGAAGTTTACCGGGAGTCAACGGCTCCACTCATCGACTTCTACAAGGGCAAGGGAAACCTCGTTGACATCGACGCGAAAGGCAGCCCGGACAAGGTTCTTGCAGAATTCAAGGCAAAATTCCCAAAGAACTAATTTTTTGGGCGAAGGGGATGACCAATAAGTTCAAAAAGTGTCATTTTCGGGCTTGACCCGAAAATCTATTTAATTACAGTACAAGAGATTGCCGTGTCTAAGCAAGGGCGACAAGCAATGCCCTTGAAGCAAGGGCGACAAGCAATGCCCTTGAGCACGGCAATGACTCATACTTATTGGACAACCCCTCTTTTTTTGCCCTTTTTCTTTACAAATAACAAAATTTGGACGATAATTTTATATAGTTACATTATTTTCTCTTCAACACTGAGGTAACACATGGCTAATAAAATTGTAAATAATAAACCTATCGATCCAAACGCAAAAGACATCCAGATTGCGACAAAATTGATTGCCCTCATCGGCGGTGTCATTATTCTGGCCTCCGTTGCTATAGCAACCATAAGCCTTGTGGTCTTTGACAGGAATCAGGTCAAGGCTACAAAAGAACAGCTTATGCATTCTGCTGATGGCGCAATGCGCGTCATGGAAGACTGGCTTGTTACGCTCAAGGGCTATGCTGCAACAACTGCGAACAGGGGTGATGTTTTTG
The DNA here is from genome assembly GCA_017469785.1 of Treponema sp. Classification (GTDB taxonomy): domain Bacteria; phylum Spirochaetota; class Spirochaetia; order Treponematales; family Treponemataceae; genus Treponema_D. The sequence continues at coordinate 11,190 of JAFUFU010000020.1, read as the reverse complement.
ATGCTATCAAGAATTCTGACTACGAAACTCTCCAGGAAATAGTCGAATACTACACAGATGAGCTTGATTACGCTTTCATGGCTTTCACGGACTCAAACGGAAACGTCATTGTTGGTGGAAAAGACGGTCCGAATCCCGGTGAAAATCTCGGCTCCCTCTACTCAGTCAAACAGGCAACCCTCGGTAAAATAGGCTATGCTTTTGAAACACTTTGCTCGACTTACTGCAGCATTTACGCATACCCAATAAAAGATGGAAATTTAACAGTCGGAACAGTTCTTTTCGCTTACAATTTGGCAGATGGTGATTTTGTCAAGCTAATGACTGTTGCCTACAATACTGAATGTACGATTTTCTCCGGCGACATGCGCATTGATTCTTCTATCGATGGCGTCACAGGAACACGTCTTTCAAATTCTGAAATAACAGATACCGTTTTAAACCGCGCCCAAAACTACATCGGCGACAGCACAATTAACGGTCAGAAATATTTCTCAGTATATGCTCCGCTCAGTAACGACAACGGAAAAATCACGGGAATGCTCTTCATTGCAAAATCAATGGAAGAAATTGAGGCAATCAAGTACACCACCCTCAAAATCGTTGTGCCGATTTCGGTTGTACTCGCTATTGTCCTCATGTTCATCAGCTATCTTTTCGTTCGTTGGCTCATGTGGCGTATCGCAAATGTCACAAAACAGCTCAAAGAAATGGCAACTGGCGAAGCTGATTTGACAAAGCGCGTTACCTTGCGCGTTCTTGACGAAATCGGCGCCCTTGTTATCAATTTCAACGCTTTCTGTGACAAGCTTCAGACAATCATCGGAGAGACAAAACGCTCAAAAGACGAGCTTAGCAGCTCAGGCGAGAACATGAAAGCCAGCACTCAGGATACAGCAAGCGCAATCAATGAGATTATCGAAAATATTGACAATATCTCCCAACAGATTACAACACAGTCGGGAAGCGTCCAGCAGACAGCCGGGGCCGTCGATGAGATTTCAGCGAATATTGAATCCCTCAACCAGATGATTGAAAACCAGTCATCCGGCGTCACTCAGGCAAGCGCAGCGGTGGAACAGATGATTGGGAACATCACCTCAGTCAACAATTCAGTCGAAAAAATGGCATCTTCATTTGAAGAGCTTGAATCAAACGCCAACATGGGCTTCAAAATGCAGAATGATGTGAATGAACGAATCCAGCAGATTGAAACTCAGAGCGAAATGCTTCAGGACGCTAACACGGCTATTTCAAGCATCGCCGAGCAGACAAACTTGCTGGCTATGAACGCTGCAATTGAGGCGGCTCACGCAGGCGAAGCGGGAAAGGGATTTGCGGTCGTCGCTGACGAAATCCGTAAGCTTTCAGAAACATCTTCTTCACAGTCAAAGACAATCGGCGAGCAACTGACCAAAATCAAGGCTTCCATCGGTGAAGTCGTTGCCGCATCAAACGAGTCAAGCCGTTCATTCGGCGTCGTTTCCCAGAAGATTCAGGAAACAGACCAGCTTGTCATGCAGATTAAGGCAGCGATGGAAGAGCAGAATCAGGGCTCACAGCAGATTACCAGCGCGCTCAAAACAATGAATGACAGCACTCAGGAAGTCCGGGCGGCATCAGTGGAAATGGCAAACGGAAATAAAATGATTCTTGAGGAAGTCCAGAGCCTTCAGTCAGCAACACTGGAAATGAAAGAAAGCATGTCCGAAATGTCAAACGGTGCGAGAAAAATCAATGATACCGGAGCCGCATTGGGCGCAATCTCTGCTCAGGTACAGGACGCAATCGGAAAGATTGGCTCACAAATCGATCTTTTCAAAGTATAAAAAATTTGATGGCACATGTCCCGCATTTGAACGAAATATCAAATGCGGGATTTTTTTATTAAATTCAATAAATTCTCTTGACAAATTATATTGAATACAATATATTTATTACAGTTAAGTTGTATTCAACTTAAATCTTACTGGATTTACTAGCGGTCAGCCGCAAGGAGAAAATTATGGCAATTTACGATTACAAAGTTTTGGACAGAAAGGGAAACGAGGTTTCAATGGAATCATTCAGGGGTAAAGTTCTGCTCATCGTCAACACTGCGACTGGCTGCGGATTCACCCCACAGTACAAAGGGCTTGAAGAACTTTATCAGAAATACCACGACAAAGGTTTGGAAATCCTGGACTTCCCCTGCGACCAGTTTGGCCATCAGGCTCCCGGCGACGACGATGAAATCCACGAATTCTGCCAGATGAAATACAAGACCAGCTTTGACAATTTCAAGAAAATCGAAGTCAACGGCGAGAACGAAATCCCTCTCTACACATTCTTGAAGAGCCAGAAAGGATTTGCAGGCTTTACCGGAGTCAAAGGCGCGCTCATGAATACTGTCGTAGGCAAAATCGACCCGGACTTCAAGAACAACGCCAACATCAAGTGGAATTTCACGAAATTCCTCGTTGACCGCGAAGGAAATGTGGTTGAGCGATTTGAGTCAACAGTTGAGCCAAAGAAAATCGACGACAAAATCGCGGCATTGCTGTAGGATAATCCACAGATTTGCACCGATTATCACAGATTACAGTTTTTTTTTGCACGAAAATCTTACAGATAAAATCTAAAGTTTTTCCTATGTAAAATACATAATCTGCGTTCATCTGTGTCTATCTGTGGATAATTGACTTATGACAGAAAAGAGGTGTAAACCATGAACTATGACATCATCATAATCGGAGCGGGACCGGCCGGAATTTCGGCGAGCCTTTATGCAAAAAGGGCGAATTTGAATGTGGCCGTCATTTATTCTGGTGAAAGCCAGCTGGACAAGGCCCACAAAATCGACAATTACTACGGCTTCCCACAAGGAATCACGGGACCAGAACTTTATAAAAATGGAATCGAACAGGCGAAAAATCTCGGAATCGAGGTGATTCAGGCCGAAGTCACGCATATCGAGCTTCTCGCCCCCCCACCACAGACTCAATATTCTGTAAAAGCGGGCGGTTCGGAATATACGGCTTCTGCAATCATTCTCGCGACTGGAAATAAAAAACTCCGACCCGCTATCGAAGGCATCATTGACTTTGAAGGAAGGGGAGTTTCTTACTGTGCGGTTTGCGACGGATTCTTCTACCGCAAAAAAAATGTAGCCGTCATCGGAAACGGAACTTTTGCCGTAGAAGAAGCCCGTCATCTCGCTCACATCGCAGATAGCGTCATCATTCTCACCGACGGAAAAGATGATTCAGAAGTCAAGGCGGCAGTCGCGGCTGATTCATCAATCGCCGAAAAAATCAAAATCGACACGAAAAAAGTCACGAAAATCATTCCAAACGGAGAAGGCACAAAAGTCGGCGGAGTAGCTTTTGAAGACGGCGAAATTCTCACGCTAGACGGCGTATTTGTGGCCCTGGGAAGCGCTGGTGCGGCTGACTTCGCTAAAAAACTTGGCCTGGCTCTGAACGGCGACTCAATCTCCACAAACGAAAAAATGGCTACCAACGCGCCTGGAATCTTCTCATGCGGAAACGCAAACGGAGGACTTCTGCAGGTATGCAAGGCAGTCTATGAGGGAGGACAGGCCGGCTTGAGCGCGGTTGACTATATCCGAAAAATGAAATAAGAAAACTTGTGGCGAGCGAATCGAAAATCTGCTACAATCATATGCAAGGAGTTGACATGTCCGAACAAAATCGTGAATCAGTTATAGTCAAAACAAGCATTCTCGGCATCATAGCAAACATCGCCCTCGCCGCATTCAAGGCTCTGGTTGGTATTCTTTCCCACTCAATCGCAATTGTTTTGGACGCTGTGAACAACCTTACCGACGCGCTTTCTTCTGTGGTCACGATTATCGGTACAAAACTCGCTGGCCGTCCCGCCGACAGGAAGCACCCCTTCGGTCACGGCCGTGCAGAATATCTTTCGGCTCTGGTGATTGCGGTCATCATTCTCTACGCCGGTGTCACTTCTCTCATTGAGTCAATCAAAAAAATCATCACGCCCAGCACCCCCGAATACACCACGGAAGCCATAATCATCGTCAACTCGGCAATTGTCGTAAAAATCGCCCTGGGGCTTTTCGTAAAGTCAACTGGTAAGCGGGTCAATTCTGATTCCCTTGTGGCCAGCGGCCAGGACGCCCTTATGGATTCGATTATCTCCGCATCAACCCTAGTTGCGGCGGTCGTTTTCATCGTTTTCAGCCTTTCCCTTGAAGCATATCTCGGCGTAATCATCTCACTGGCAATCATCAAATCAGGCATTGAAACCATGCGGGAGACTTTGAGCAAAATCTTGGGCGAGCGAATCGAAGCTGACATAGCCCACGCAATCAAACGCACGATAGCAGGATGCGACCCGGAAATTCACGGCGTGTTCGACCTGATTCTCAACAACTACGGTCCTGACAGGCACATCGGTTCAGTCCATATCGAAGTTCCCGACACATGGACAGCAGACAAAATTGACAGCGTTACACGCAAAATATCTGACACAGTTTACGAAAAACACAATATCGCAATGGCAGCTGTGGGAATTTACAGTATAAACACAAAGCATGATTCTGCTGCGGAAATTCACGCAAAAGTCTCAAAAATCGTTCACGAACATAAGGATATTCTTCAAATGCACGGATTTTTCGTCGATGAAGTGGCAAAAATCATGCGATTTGATATAATTGTATCGTTCGATTCACCAAACATGAAGGTCATGTACAATCATGTCGTAGCCGATGTCCGTGAGGCGTTTCCCGACTATGATGTGCAGGTTCAATTCGATTTTGATATAAGCGACTAGCGCAAGGGATTGCAGTCCCTGCAAAGCAGTTCCGAAGCGCAGCGTAGGAATGAGCCGCGCAAGACGGCGAAGGGCGAAAAGCCCGCCCCGTAGGGGTGCGCCCAAAAAAGGAAAAATTATGGAAGAGAAAAATTACGATTCACTGAGACTAAAAAACCAACTCTGTTTTCCGCTTTATGCTGCTTCACGGGAAATCATGCGTAAATACACGCCGATTCTCAAGAAACTGAATCTGACTTACACTCAGTATATTGTCATGATGGTAATGTGGGAACATAAATCCCTGAAGGTCGGTGAAATAAGCAAACAGCTCTACCTTGACACTGGTACCCTCTCCCCGCTTCTGAAATCAATGGAAGAAAAAGGCCTGCTCCAGCGCGTGCGCGACAAAAATGACGAGCGTGTAGTCACTATTACGATTACACCGGCCGGCGAAGCTCTTCAGGACAGGGCTTTATCAGTCCCAGAAGAAATGGGTAAATGCATGAGCCTTACTCCGGAAGAAGCAAAATCACTCTATGGAATTTTGTACAAACTCATTGGATAAAATAATCCTCGCTTCTCTGCTTGTCAAAAATGAATAAATTCTTCATACTTGTGAAATGAAAATTCTTTGTGTTTGTCTAAGCGCGACAATCCAACGTACGATTCAGTTTGAGTCGTTTCAAGCGCAAAAAATAAACCGCTCAGAAACATGGCGAGAAGACGCCAGCGGAAAAGCCTTAAATGCAGCCCGAGTCCTTAATCAATTGGAACCAGGAAGTTCAGTGGCTCTTTGCCCAGTCGGAAACGCAAATGCAGAACGCTTTATGGTTCTCGCTTCAAATGACAGCGATTTATATGTTACTCCTATTTACATCGAAGGGAACACCCGCGAATGCTGGACAATTCTCGATGCAAAAAACGGCTCAACAACCGAAGTAATCACAGACGAAATTCAAAACCCGCTCCATATTGCAGGAGCCGAGGCCGAGCTTAAGCTTCTCGAATTCGTCCGGAAATACATGGTCTCCTTCGATGCCCTTTTGTTCGCAGGAAGCAGACCTCACAATTGGTCGGCGAATATCTGTGCCAGAATCTGTGAAGTCGCTCACAAGGCCGGCAAGCTTATTCTTGCAGATTTCCGTGGCGAAGATTTGCTCGGAACATTGAAAGTCTGCGTTCCAGAAATCATTAAAATCAACGAAGAAGAATTCTGCCAGACTTTCTCCGGCCTTCTGCTCAGTGAAGAGGAGCTTGTCAGTGCCATTTCAAAAAAGAGTGAAGAATTGCAGAATATCATCGTTGTCACTCGTGGTGAAAAAGACACTCTGGCAAGCGAAAAAGGCAAGAACTTCCGCATTTCTGCCGAGAAAGTAACTCCTGTAAACACCACTGCCTGCGGCGATGCTTTTGCAGCAGGATTCCTACATGATTATATTCAGTCCAAGGACGTCAACTCAGCCCTCGCAAAAGGAAATCATTGCGCCGCGCTCAACGCACAAACGCTTGTTCCAGGCGCAATCAAACAGACTGAGGACCAGCTATAAATGCCATACAATTCCAAGCGCGGGGGCAAAGGTAAATCCCTTGCATTTCCCGTCTTGGATTGTATTAGGCATCGACTTGTTGTTCAGCTTATAATAAAAATCGTACACAAGCTTAGAACCGAAATAAACGCCGAATTTCTGTGAGACATCAACCTCAAGGTTGACCCAGGCGCCGATTCCCAACGTGTAAACAGATTCCTTCACCACCGTAGTTTCATATTTTTGTTTGCTGATGTAGCCGTCAATGTGCAGACCGCCGCCAAATGGAATTGAGAGCGAACTGTCGTTGTACAAAACCGCATAAATTCCGGCAAGAACATCGGTTCCGAAAAAATAGTCGTAGTCTGAAATCTTCGTAGAAGCCTGAGTATCCTCATCAATGATTAAGGTTTTTGTGTAAGGCATGTATATGTCTGCATCAAGGAAAACACCTATCTTCATGGTATCTTTCATGCTTCTGTAGTTTAAATTAAGTCCGACTGCATTGAGCTTTACTGAATCAACATCTTCCAGCAAGTAATCATTGTTTATAAAGGGAAATGAAATGCCGAGACAAAAATTCTTAGCGTAATAATCACTGGCTGCTTCCGCCGAAAAAATCGAAACAAAGAGCAAAAATGTAAAAAAGATTTTCTTCATGAGAAAAATGTAGTATGATTATCAAATAAAGTAAAGACGGACTGCCGGTTAATAGTCCAAAGGTAACGGTATAAAATGTCTCTCAATTGCAATGAAATCGATAAAATTATCTCTGAGCTAAATCTGGAAGGTTCTTTCATTCAGGAAGTCGTGCAGCCGAATTTCAACTCAATTGCTCTCTACACTTACAAACCAGGGAGCCCTAAGACGATTTTCATTTCCCTTGAAGCCGGTGCCTGCCGAATCTGCGAAACCAGGCGCAAGATTACCAAAAATGAAAAACCTCTCCGTTTCAATGAAATGCTAAAATCCAAAATCAAGGGAGCCCGCATCCTTTCATGCGCTCAAATCGGAAAAGACAGAATCATCAGGATTGAGCTGGAAAAGGCCGGCGCGATTTATGTAATGCCCCAGGCACAGGAACACGCCGCCAAAAAAGCAAAGTCCATGCAGACAGACGACGAGGACGAATTTTTCTTCTTATACATCCGCCTGTGGTCAAACGCCGGAAATATTTTTCTCTGCGATAAAAACAACCTGATTCTCGATTCCTTTTACCGACGTCCCGCAAAAGGAGAAAAAACCGGGGAAGAACTTTCCCTTCCAGAAGAAAAATCCCTTTCCGAATCAGAAAACGCTGCCATAACCGAGAAATTTCCCGTGCGGGATTTTTCCGAGCTTGCAGAAAGCTATGCCCTGTCTCATCCAGATTACCCTGAGCTCACATTCAATCAGAAAGTTGATTTTTTCTACTCAGAGAATGCGGCACAAACTTCCCTTGAATCCCTTCTGGAACAGGCAGAAAAATGGTATGAGTCCCACAGAAGCCGTCAGTCCGCAGCCTTGGATCGGCTCAAGGAAAAGCGCGAGACATTCTTAAACGCAGCCCAATACAAACATCAGGGAGACTTGATTCTCGCTTATGGCTATGCTCTGGATGGAAGCTCAAATTTTCTCGAATGCGAAGATTTTGATACGGGTAAAAAAATCAGCATCAAAATCGATCCAAAAAAATCCGCCCAAGAAAATGCCGCCAACTATTACGAGACATACAAAAAACAGACCAGCGGGCTTGAAAACCTCGAATACGATATTGAATCAGCCGAGAAGGCGCTGGCAGACCTTGAAGCCCAGTACGCAAAAATCATCGCTGAGAAAAATCCCATCAAGCTTGAGCAAATCTTGCGAAAGACGCAAAAGCCCAAGCAGCAAGAGAAAAAATCTCATCCCGGTCTGGATTTTTTGCTTGACGGCTGGCAGATTATCGTTGGACGGGATGCAAGCGAAAACGATGAATTGCTTCGCCACACAGTCAAAGGTGCGGATATGTGGCTCCATGTGCGTGATTACCACGGCGGCTATGTTTTCATCAAAAACCGTCCGGGAAAGACCGTGCCCCTTGAAATTCTCCTCGCCGCCGGAAATCTCGCCGTCTATTTCTCGAAAGCCCGTAAGAACGGTAAGGCAGATTTGTATTACACTCAGGTCAAGCATCTCCGTCGGGCGAAAAATGCTCCCAAAGGAACGGTTTTACCGACGAACGAGAAGAATCTCTTTATCAAGCTGGATGAGGCAAAAATAAGGGAAATTTTGACTCGGATAGAATAAAATATTGCAATCCGCTATAATCAACCTATGAAAATCGTAGATATTTTGAATTCTAAGAAAGTGACGCTCTCTTTTGAGGTTTTTCCGCCTAAAAAGCAGGACGCCCTTGAATCTATAAAAAATACGGCTGTGGAACTTACCCAGCTCAAACCAGACTTTATCAGCGTGACTTTTGGCGCAGGCGGCACGACCCAGGGCTACACGGCAGACATCGCTCAGGCCATTGAGTCTCAGGGAACGACGGCACTCGCTCACCTCACCTGCGTTCGCTCAAGTGCAGAAGCCCTCAATCATATCATCACGAATCTCAAGGCAAGGGGAATTTCAAATGTGCTTGCCTTGCGAGGGGATTTTCCAAAGGATGCTGCTGAGGGCGAAAATATCTTTCCATCGGGATTCGTACATGCCTCAGATCTGGTTTCACTTCTCAAAAAAGAAGGATTTTGCGTGGGCGGAGCCTGCTACCCGGAAGGCCATCCTGAAAGCGCAAACCGTGACGCCGATATCGAAAACTTAAAGCACAAAGTCGAAGCGGGAGTTGATTTTTTGACTACCCAGCTCTTCTTTGACAACGACATGCTCTACTCTTTCCTCTACCGCTTGCAATCGGCGGGAATCCATGTTCCGGTTCTGGCGGGAATCATGCCAATCACCAACGCCGCACAGGTGAGCCGCATGGTGGATCTTTCCAATGCCTACATTCCACGAAAACTCATGGCAATCTGCGACCACTTCCGAAACAACCCGGAAGCTATGAAACAGGCAGGTATCGCCTACGCCACCGACCAGATTATCGACTTAATCTCCAACGGCGTGCGTGGAATCCACATCTACACCATGAACAAGCCCGAAATCGCAAAGGCCATCATCAGCAATGTAAACGAAATTATCAGAGCCACGAATTCGTAAAACAACATAAATAATTTCCTGCTATAAATGTCCCCATATTTCTTGCCGATTATATCTATATATTTTATAATAATTTTTGGATTCGGCAGCTATGGAAATGACAGTAGACTTATTTGACAGCATCATAAATACTTCACAAGACTGTGTTTTCTGGAAGGACAAAAACAGGAGATTTCTGGGCGTAAATCAGGCCTTTTTGGACTTCTATGGATTCAAATCAGAAGATGTGCTCCTAGGAAAAAATGATGAGGAAATGGGCTGGCATTCTGATCCGGAGCCTTTTAAGCAGGACGAGCTGCGGGTTTTAGCCGGTAAAAGCACTTACAAAGTACAGGGGAAATGCATCATCCGCGGCGAAGAGCGGGACATTATCGCCTCAAAGCGGCCGCTTTATAACGGCGACGAAATCGTCGGGCTTGTAGGCAGCTTCGTTGACATTACCGATGTAATCCGCCGCAAAGAGAAAAACGACGGCTCGCAAGTCCTTTACACCATCGACAAGCTTCGAAAATACTCTTTCTTCGACAAGATAATCGACGAGATAAGCCTTGAGGAAATCCTTGACCCGCTCACAGGAATCTTAAACCGCGCATATTCCATGAAGTTTGTCCGTTCTCTTATCGCGGAAAAAAAACCTTTTACCTTTTCAATAATCGATCTGGACAATTTCAAGTACATCAACGACACATACGGTCACAAAGCCGGAGACAAGGTTCTTGCGTCCGTTTCCAAGAGCCTTGCAGAATTCACAGACGGCTTTGCCCTTGCGGGAAGGTTCGGCGGGGACGAGCTTCTTTTGATAGATTTAAAAAACATCACCACAAGCGAGAAAACCGCTTTTTTTGAAAACCTCTACGGCAAGTCAAACACATTGAGAAAAGAAGTTTTCTTTGAAAACGGAGCGGCATTCGTTACGGGAACATCCGGCTGCGCGTCATTTCCAAAAGACTCTGACAATTTCTCTGACTTATTCGGCCTGATTGATAAAATGCTCTATCTTGGGAAAAATCTTGGCCGCAACTGCTATAAAGTCTATGAAGAAGAAAAACACAAATATGTTGAAATCCGTAAGATAGCCAAAAACGGCATCTTCAAGAATATGTACAAATTGAGGACTGACATCGAATCCGAAACAGGCTTTGAAAACAAACTGACAAAAGTCATGCCGCAGATTAGCGAAATTCTGAAAGTTCCCGATTTTTACTATGTTACTTCTGACGGAAAAATGCGCGCTGTCCTGGACAAGAACTTCAATGCGGATGTGTCCGATTTATCAGAAATCATGGAAGAAGATTTGTTTTCCCAAGGCTCGCTGGATTTAATAAAAAAACACTCGCCGAAATTCTACAAAGTTCTTTATGAAAAGGGCTTTGAATCTGTTTTAATTTCACGGATACGCAAAAAGGACAAAGTAAAAGGCTATCTGATATGCGCGGTAAACCGCAGCCTTAGAATCTGGCAGGAAAACGAATACGCGATTCTTTATTATCTTGCCGAGCTTTTGTCCGATGATTTATAGGCTCTTTTCACACTGAAATCAATTGTACAAAAAAAGCACTTCACCAGTTTGATATGTACCCATAATTCTGGACACATATTATGAACTAGGAAGAAGGAATGGATGCTTCCCTGAATTTTACAGGAGGCATCCATTTTGTTTTAACCTGAATTCTCTTATTGTTATAATAATCTATATATTCATCAATGG
>JAFUFU010000019.1 GCA_017469785.1 Treponema sp. | reverse complement strand
TAGGCCGCAGGTGCAGGCGCGGCGACGCGCACAGCCGAGCGGTACTAATAGGCCGTGAGCCCTGGCCATATCTTCGTTCCCGGCCGGAGGCCGGATTCCTTCCCCCGCACGCGCTTCCCGGGGCGCCGCTCTCGGCGCCCGCCTGATCCGATAGTCATGTGCCGGCGGCCATGGCGGGGAGGCAATACCCGTTCCCGTTCCGAACACGGAAGTCAAGCTCCCCTGCGCCGATGATACTCCTGACCGGGGGAAAGTAGGGCGCCGTCGGCTCTTTTTTTTGTTCCGTTCCCCCGGGGGGCGGATTTTTTTCCCCCGCGGGCCTGCGGGCGGCTTTTCCCGGCTCGGGTTCCTCAGCCTGGATGCGGCGGACGCCGGGCCCGTGAGATCAACTGTAATGGCGTTTGTCCAAGCGATTTGCTCGTACCGTTGAATACACATGCAGTGAACGGCAACCTACGTTGACTTTTTTATCCGGCTAATATCTTTCCGTTGCTTCTGGTTCGATAATTTGCTCTATTAGATTTTTACATAAGCTTTATGATTTGAGAGTCATTAGCCCTTGACTGTAATTTACAGAATGTTTTCATAATTTGTGATAGAAGGGCTGGAAAATGAGATGTGAAGGTTATGTGCGGTCTGAATCTTCTGAGAATACAGCGGCTATCGATATGCAGAGATTAGACCATATCCAGTCTCAGTATCGCGAGAATTTCTATCAGTCATGAATTTGCCTGTTGTTTTGTTTATTCTTATTCCAAAAAACAGGGAATCCTTTTTGTAAATTTTATTCAAGGAAGAAGTTATAGTCCGGAGCGTTGCCGAATTCATCTTCTTCTTGCAGGAATTCTTGAGCTGATGTTACAGTCTGAGGAAGTTCTCCTGATAAGCCTGGAACCAAAGGTGAGTCCTTAATGATAAGGTCACTTGCAAATCCTGCTTTGTAAAGTTCTTGCTCGAGGCGTTGTATACCCAGCAAGCGGGCAACTGAGCTTCCGGAGTGTATTGTACAGAGTTCCGTTGGTTGGGTTCCGTCTAAATATGTTAATGTAATTTTTGGGCAGTCTTCTGTCGGAAGCCCTCCTGAAACTGAACAGACTGATATTTCTGCGGTGCCGTTTGATGGTTTTGTGAAGTCTTTGTAGGGAAGCCCTTCATGTGCTTTCTGCATGAAACTTGCCATCGCATAACCTGCAAGTGTTGAACCTGTGAGTTGTAGACCTAATGATTGGCCTGGCTTATCAAAGCCGAACCAGAAGATTGATGTGTAATATGGAGTGAAACAAGCTGTCCATGCATCCGCCCAGTTTTGCGTGGTTCCTGTTTTTCCTGCCGCTGGTATTGTGTATTTTCTGCCTTTTTCGTCTCTATATGTGAATTTCGAGCCATTTCCAGTCGGAGCGGCCAATGTTCCTGATTTTACTGTGTTTTCAAGCAGCTTGGTCATTACATAGGCAGTTTGGGGCGAGATAATCTGGGACGCGCTGCCTTTTTCCTGTTGTCTCTGTCGGACGTCTTTTTCTGGATTGAGGAATACGTTTCCATTTTTGTCTTCTACATTTCTGATTGCGATTGGAATTACTTCTTTACCACCGTTTGCAAAACATGCGTATGCGTGGGCCAGCTCAATCGGTCTTACGGAACAAACTCCAAGACCAATCGGATAGCCCGGTACAAATCCACGGTAGGGAACTTCATCTGCTGAAATGCCCAATAACTCAATCGCCCTGTTTATTGCTGTGTCAAAACCGATTCCGTCAAGAATCTTAAGCGATGGAACATTCATAGAGTGAGCCAGCGCGTACCAAAGTTCTACATCGCCTTTCCATTCTCCACGGAAGTTTTGTGGGATGTATGGTTTACCGTCTGCCGTATGGAATACAATTGGAGTGTCGGAAATAATCGTGCTCGGTGTGAATTGCCTGGAATCTATTGCCGCACTGTAGTAGAGAGGTTTGAATGAGGATCCTGGCTGTAATTTTGCCTGAATAGCCCGAATGAACTGGTTTTCTCCATCGAATTTGCTTCCGCCGACTAGTGCCGTAATATATCCTGTTGAATTTTCAACGGCAATCATTGTTCCTTCAATTACGTTTTTTCCGACATTCGATTTTGCGATTGCATTTGCTTTATTGGCTATTCCGACTTTGAGCGAATCAATGCCACATACAATGGAAAGCACATCGACAACTGGATTTATTGTTTTTGTATATGTGGAAAGGGCAAGAGTCTCGTTTCTTTGCTGTGAGACTTTTAATTCGCTGAGATTGAGTGTAAGTGTGAGCAGCTCTGTAAGGGGCGTGTAAATCTTGAAGGCTTCATTCTGCCGTTCTGAGCTCGAGCGCTGGTAACTTCTGTTAGCATAGGAAATGTATCGTTCCATAGAACTTTGGGCCGCAATTTGATTTTTGAGGTTCAGTGTCGTGTTTACGGTGAAGCCTGATGAATAAATATCATCTGTTCCATAAATCATGTCTGATAGTTCGCGACGGACATATTCTGAAAACCATGGTGCATTGTCATCCCTGCTTCGGATAGCTGTGTTTCCTGTTCTTGTATAATCGAAATTCGCCCAGTATTCTTCAAATGAAGAGTCGGATTCTTCCTGTGTTATCAGTCCAGACTCTACCATGGCTGAAAGGACGTATTTCTGCCTGTCCATTGCCCGGTTCGGATATTCAAAAGGATTGTAATGGGCTGGATTTGAAAGCTGTACGACGAGAATGGCTGCTTCTGCAGGGGTGATTTCCGTTGCGTCGTGGCCGAAATAGTATTTGCTGGCCGCGTTTACGCCGTATGTTCCGCCGCCAAAATAGATTTTGTTGAGGTAAAGCTCAAGAATCTCGTTCTTTGAGAAACGGCGTTCCATCTGGATGGCCCACCAGAGTTCCTTGAGCTTTCTCATGTATGACATGTCCCGCCGGTCTGCATAGAGGGTTCCTGCAATCTGCTGGGTAAGCGTTGAGCCACCACCCAAAGAGAGGTGGAGGGCTTGTCCCAGTACAGCTCTGAAAAGAGCCTTCAGGCTGAAACCGTGATGTGTATAGAAGATGCGGTCTTCTCGGGATACAAGGGCGTCAATCATGTGCTGAGGAAGACGGTTGATGCTGATGATTTCGCGCTTTTCCTCGCTTGCTAGCTCCGTGATAAGTTCGCCGTTTATGTCAAGTATGCGGGTAGGAAGAGCCGTGTCGAACTCTTTAAAATTTTCGTTGTCAATAATGTATTTTGTATTGGAAAGGGCGAGACCGAGCGCAGCGCCGAAAAGAGCCGCGCAGAAAAAAAGCCCTGAAAGCATTAGAATGGTAAACTTGCTCGTTTTTTTCATTTATATAGAATACAATTTCTGAAAAGTTCTGTAAAGACACTGTCTTATAAAAGAAAAGGGCTGTCTTGCGACAGCCCAATTGCCCATCAGGCAAGTCGGGCACCAATGGGTGGGAGGGGATAATTGCGTGCCCGACTCTTATATTATCGCTATAAATCGTGGAAATCTTTAGTGTATTTGGGAAAGAATTTGAAATGTTTTGCTTTTAAAATTTGGAAAAGAAAAGGTGTGGAAAAGAGAAACCTTTTTAAGGTTGCGCTTTTCCACTTTGTTATTCTTCCTCAGAAACTGTCGCATCGACGTTGAGGCTGACGGAATATGTCCTGCCGTTTTGTGCGGAGACTGTTTTGACTACTTCATAGTCGCCGAGGATGAATTTGACGGAATGTTCTCCCTGTGTAATGACAATCGGCTCAGACGTGACTTTCAGGCTGGAATCGTCAAGAAAGACGTTTGTGTCGCGGGGGCAGATTATCCTTAAAAGCGGTTCGATGCCTCGAAGCCGGACTGACAGCACCGTTGTTTTGGCCTGATCTATGCGGAATGTTCTCAATTCGTTCCGATAGGAGTCGCTTACAACTGACAGGTGGTGTTCGCCGACGCTGAGAATTTTATTGCCATAGTCTGATGCGGGAAGGTCATCGATGAAAACGGAGTATTTTTTTTCATCGCTGGCTGGAGGGGTCGTCGTAAGATTCAAGGCTCCCTTGCCATTGAGGACTGGTTTCGCGCTTATTTTGAGGATTGCGTCTTCAAGGGATTCTGGAACTCCTTTCATGACCATCATGAAGCGAAGGAAAATGCCTGATTTTGAAAAGTCCTTGTCCTTGTAGCTCTCTGAAATGGGAAGCTTTACGGAGTAGGGATTGTCTTTGATGGAGAAATCGTCTGAAATCGGAATGTAGAGCGTGAGGGAAAAATTCCCAGGAATTGTGTTGAGATAGACGCGCTCTCCGTAGTAGTTCTTGTTTTTCACTGTCGGAAGTGGCTCAATCTTTTCATAGAGCATGTAAGCCACGGAGTCGCGCCAAGTGACGATTTCTTCGGGAACCTTAAGCTGTAGTTCGACGCCGCTTATGTAAGTCAGGTCAGGGGGAAGGGTAATCCAGACAGCGTCATTTATACCTGATTCGACAGTGATTTTTTCGGTAATTTCGGTGAACTCCATGGGGATAAGCTTTCGGACTCGAAAATTCTCGGAAAAAGCCGACAGCCCTGCGAGGAATATGAGTGAGAAGACTGCGAATTTCTTTGAAATACCAGAAATTGGAATATGACCGATTGCTCTCATAAGACTGACGCTCACATTTAGTATACAGCATGCCTTATTCTTTTTCTATGAAAATGCGGGGAAATTCTGAAATTTAATTGAAAAAATCAGAAGTTGCGAATCTGTTTGGCCGGGTCTGTCGGAGTTCCGTTTTCCCGGACTTCGAAGTGCAGGTGAGGCCCTGTGGAAGCTCCACTAGTGCCTACAAGTCCGATGGTCTCTCCTGTCTGCACAGACTGTCCTCTTGTGACCAGTGTTTTTGAAAGATGGGCATACCGGCTCGTGGTATTTCCATTATGCTTTATGTCGATGTATTTTCCATAGAGCGGATGGTTTTGTTCGACCGCAACGACTGTGCCGTGCTTGCATGCGTGGACGTCCGTTCCGACCGGAGCTGCGAGGTCGATTCCTGCGTGAAATTTCCATGTGCCTGATATGGGGCTTGTCCTGTATCCGAAATCTGATGTGACTATTTTCTTGCTCAGGGGAAGCTGCATGCCCCTGTCATGGAAAAAAGCGAGCTGTGTTGGGGAAAAAGTCTGTCCGGGCAGAAAAAAGAATTCTGTGCCGTCTATGTCATAAACCCTTGTTTGTTCGTTAATAAGTCCTGCATATTCTTTTTGGAGAAGGATTTCAAGCGCTGTACCTGCTTTTTTTGGAATGTAAAGACCCTGGGGAATCGGAAAAATCATTTCCATGCCTGCTTTGACTGAATCAGGGGAGGCAAGCCTGTTTATTGTCGCAAGGGAACCTTGTCCTGTTTGAAAACGTGCGTACAGTCCGTTGAAAGTGTCCAGATATTTTTCCTTGTCGGCCGTGACGCGGTATACGTAGAAGAGGGAGACAGGCTTTTCACGGATTTTTTCTACCGGGAAGTTTTTTGGCAGATTTTTGACTTTCTGGTAGCGTTCCAAATCTTTCTGATACTGCTGCCAAATCTCATTTTCGCTTTTGATTCTGGCTTGTTCCTCATCTGATTCTGCATTTCTTGGGGAAACGAATTTAGGAGACTCTATGCGGGGAAGTGAGCTTTTGCTGACGAACAGTGGCTCGTTTGGAATTGATTCTTCTTCTGGGCCTGAAGGCTCCCTGGCTGCCTGGGGATAGGCGGATAACATTCCTGCGATGAACGTTACGCTCAGGAAAAAAACAGGAATCTTCATGACTGTTCTGCGGCGAGCTCATTTATTCTTCGCCTCAATATGCGGGAAGCCAGGAGATATGTGGCTATCGTGAGCGCGAGGCTGACAAATGCTGCGATTCTCGCCCCTGAAATCACAAGAAAAAATGTCAGGAAACTTCCTGCCGCAATTATTATGAATTTGATGAAAAATCGGATTGAGGGAAAGACGCCTGCTTTTTTGAGTCGTTTTATGGCGAAGAGAAGGATAAAGAAAACAAGGATTGCTGACACTGTGCAGGAGTAGATTGAAGAAAAGCTTGTGGCGAAATAGAAAACAGGAATTATCAGAAATGTGCTTAGTAATGCGCACAGAGCAAGCAATAATATGACCATGGAAAGAGTATAAAACAATTGTGTGAAAAAAAAAAGACTGCACCAGGCAGCCTTTATATAAAAAATGATAATCTGTGCGAATGTGTGAGATTACGCCTCAGAAATTGCTGAAGCCGGGCACTCAGAAGCGCATGTTCCGCAGCTTACGCATTTTCCAGCGTCGATTTCGCGGTGTCCGCCGTTCTCTGAGATTGCTCCGACCGGGCAGTCCGGCTCACAAGTTCCACAGTTTACGCAAACGCTTGGATCGATTTTCATTGCCATAATTTGTACCTCTTAAAAATGGTTTATGATGTCATTGTAATATCGGAAAATATGAAAAACAAGGGTTTGGAGAACGAATTAGGTTAAGCTAACGAACGAATTAGACAAGGCTAACTAGTATCCACGGGTCAACACAGATTAATTTTTATCTGTGTAATCTGTGGTTTAAAAAAAAATCCACCCGTGCTAAAATCTTTCTTATGGAAAAGAACTCTGAGAATATTGCGAAAATTGCGGCTATGATTGACCACACTAATTTGAATCCCTGTGCGAGAAAGGCCGATATTGAAAAACTTTGCGCTGAGGCTAAGGAATACGGCTTTGCCTCTGTCTGCGTGAATCCTTCTTATGTGCCTCTGGCTTCTGAGCTTTTGGCCGGAAGCGATGTGAAAGTCTGCACGGTTGTGGGCTTTCCCCTGGGGGCGAACACTATTGACGACAAGGCGGCTCAGGCCGGAGTGACAGTCTATGACGGGGCGCGGGAAGTGGATATGGTCGTCAACCTGGGGCTTGTCAAGGACGGACAATGGGACGACGTTTTTGAAGAGATTTATGCCGTGCGCTGTGCGGTAAACGATGTGATGATTCCCGGAGACCCGAAAATCATCCTCAAAGTGATTCTTGAGACCTGCTATCTTTCTGATGAAGAAATAATTAAATGCTGCGAATGTGCCGAAAAAGCCGGGGCTGATTTCGTCAAGACTTCAACGGGCTTTGCGATTCTAAAAGGCCCTGACGGAAAACTTCTGCCCAACGGAGCGACGACTCACGCTGTTTCCCTCATGCGAAAGACTGTGGGCGGGCGTCTGGGCGTAAAGGCAAGCGGAGGAATCCATAACTGGGAAGAGGCCGTGGCCATGGTAGACTCTGGTGCCAGCCGGATCGGAGCCAGCGCGGGAGTTCAGATAATTAGCAATTAGGAATTGGGGTGGGGGAAGTCTCCCCCCCGCGCCCACTTCGTTGGTCGCTACCCCCTCTGCGGGTTCAATCGCCGCCCGCAACGCCTGCTTGTTCTAAAATCTGTGGTTTCGGTTTATGAGGAATTTTTCTACACCAGCTTTGATTCTCTCGGTGGCCATGAGCGGGGAAAATAACCGGCGGGTTACGATTTTTTCGCCGGAGGAGGGGATTTTCTTTGCGACGCTTTACGGCGGGCCTAAATCCAAACTCCGTTCCCTTGTTTCCCCCATGAATTCGGGGATTCTGTATCTCTACCGGGACGAAGTGAAAAATCAGACGAAAATCACTGACTTCGATGTTAAGAATTATCATCTTTCATTCAGGGAGAATCTTTTTAAGACTTATGCCGCTTCTTTTGCCACGGAAATCCTGATTAAGACCAAGTGCGCCGGCTCTCCCGCCGAAAGCTGGAAAATCCTCAACGGATTTCTGGACGGAATCGAGCTTTCCGGGGAAGAGGAGTCAAGGCTGGGGCTGGTGCGCTTTTTGTGGCGTTATCTTTCTCTTTTGGGGGTAAAGCCCGACACGGCGAATTGTCTTTCCTGCGGCTCTTCGCTTCATGCTGGAAAATTCACGGATGATGCCTTATCATGGAGATACAGTTTTTCCAGATTGGAGAACGGCTTTTTCTGCCCGGATTGCGCTTCGGGAGATAGAAAGGCGGATTTCACGCTCTCAAAGGCGGCCTTGACTTACCTTGAGGCGGTGACGAGCCTTAGCCCCAAGGCGGTAAGGGAAATCGTCATCTCTCAGTCTGCATTCCTTGAGATGAAGGCTCTTTCATACTCCCTTATTGAGCAGGCTTGCGGAACTAAGCTCAAGTCTCTTGAAAGCGGCGTAGGGATTTTATAGATTTCTTGCGGAACTCTGCTTGCTCTGCGAGAAAACGAAAAAAAGGAGGAAATTATGGTTGATTACACAGAAGGTTCAGGAAAACAGTATCACACGGGAGTGGGGCCGGCTGACATCGGAAAGTATGTTATTATGCCCGGAGACCCGAAAAGATGCGCCAAGATTGCCGAGCATTTTGACAACGCAAAACTTGTGGCTGATGTGCGGGAATATGTCACTTATACCGGAACTCTTGAGGGAGTGCCTGTTTCTGTCACTTCAACGGGAATCGGCGGCCCTTCGGCTTCCATCGCCATTGACGAGCTTGCCAAATGCGGCGCCCACACTTTCCTTCGGGTGGGAACTTGCGGCGGTATGCAGGAAGATGTAATGGGCGGCGACATCGTGATTGCCACCGGGGCTGTCCGTATGGAAGGCACCAGCCGGGAATTCGCTCCCATTGAGTACCCTGCCGTGGCCAACATCGACTGCGTGAACGCCCTTACCGCAGCCGCAAAAAAGCTTAACATTCCGAATCATGTGGGCGTGGTTCAGTGCAAGGATTCTTTTTTCGGGCAGCACGAGCCTGAGATTATGCCTGTGAGCTACGAGCTTGAGAATAAATGGCAGGCCTGGCTCCGCATGGGCTGCCTTGCAAGCGAAATGGAAAGCGCGGCTCTCTTTATTGCCGGTCTTTTCCTCAGGGTGCGGGTCGGCTCATGTTTCCTCGTGGTGGCAAATCAGGAGCGGGCAAAGAAAGGTCTTCCCAACAAGCAGGCTCACGACACCGAGGCGGCGATAACTGTCGCGGTAGAGGCCCTTCGCAGCCTGATTTTGAAAGACAAGGCTGACGGAAAGATTTAAGCGCGGCTGGACACAGATGGACGCGGATAAAATCATGCGGCCATGCGCGCACAGCTCTTCGGGAGTCTTCTACTCTAAAATATATGTTTATCCTTTTTTCGTTTTGTGTTATCCTATCTGTGAAAATCTGTGTTAATCTGTGGATAAATAATGAAAAATTGGATTAAAAAACATATAAGCCGCGCTGATGTGGGGGATTTGTATGACCGTTTTGGGGTGAATGCCCTTACGGCTTCAATCCTCGCACGGCGGGGCATCACTGAAGGAAAGGATGTGCAGTTCTTTCTTGAGTACGATTTGCGTTTCCTCCACAATCCCTTTCTTTTCAATAATATGGAAGATGCCGTTGACCGAATATTGCAGGCCAAAGACGAGGGCGAAAAAGTCCTGATTTTTGGTGACCGGGATGTTGACGGAATTACGGCTACCACTGTTCTTTACGACTATCTTACTTCTATCGGAATTGATGTCTCATGGCGCCTTCCCGGCGGAACAGACCCCTACGGTCTCAACAAAAATGCCGTGGATGATTTTGAGAAAAACTACGGTTCCCTGGTCATTACGGTGGACTGCGGAATCTCCAATGTGGAAGAAATCGCTTATGCTGCCTCAAAGGGCATGGATGTAATCGTGCTTGACCATCACACGCCGCCGGAAGTTCTTCCCAGCCCTGCCATTATCGTAAATCCCAAATGCGAGGACAGCGGCTATCCTTTCAAAGATATTTCTGGCTGTGCCGTGGTTTACAAGGTGGTGACAGCCCTCCGCTTTGCGGCAAGCGAACTTTACAAGAATGAAATCGCCCTTCTTACGGCTTCTTTGTCTGAAAACAGCGAAGAATGTAAGATTGAAGTCCTTAAATTGCAGAATTTAGTCGAAAAAGGCTCTCTTACTGAGACTGTCATGGCGGGAACTTCCCTTTCTTCTACCAAACTGATTGATTTTTTGCGCGGCCAGCAGATTTTTGTCTGGGATGAAAAATCTACGGCTTCTCTTTTAGCTCAGGTTTTCGGAAATGGCGCGGAATTCAACTTCCTCGATATCCGCCCTGAAGTGGCAAAACTCATTCCCTCTATGGCAAATGCCAGCCTTTCACTCTTAAAATCAAAGTCAAAACTTGCCCGCTACAATCCTTCTCAGAATTCAGAAATCAACGCTTTTTACAATATTTTCGTCACCTTTATGAATGCCCAGCTTGCAAGGCAGTTTCCCCAGAACGAAAAAGCCAACGAACGGGATTTGCAGCTGGTGGCTCTTGCGGCTCTTGCCGACATCATGCCGCTTAAAAACGAGAACCGAATCTTTATCCGTCACGGCGTCGAGTCAATGAACAAGGGTAGGGCAAGGGATGGCTTAAAGGAACTTCTTTCGATGCAGAATTTGCTGGGGAAGAGGATTACGGCGACCGATTTGTCATGGAACATAAATCCCGCTTTGAACGCGACAGGCCGGCTTGGTCAGCCAGAAATAGGCCTTGAGCTTTTCCTTGAAAAGGATCCTTCAAAGAGGACTGAAATCGCCCAGAAAATCATCGAGATGAATAACCGGCGCAAGGAACTTGGCAACGAGGGCTGGAATTTTGCCGCCACGCAAGCCAGGCAAAGCATCGAAAAATACGGGGGAAAACTCTGCGTGATTATCGATGATTCAGGTGAGCAGAGGATTAACCGGGGGGTCTCAGGAACGATTGCGGGAAAACTCGTGAATATTTACGATATACCTGCCATGGCGATTACCTTTGTTGACGAAAATGCCATAGGCTCCATGCGGAGCTGCCGGGGATTTGAGGTTCTTTCTCTGCTTGATAAGATGGCGGATTTGTTCGTAAGTTACGGCGGTCACGCTTATGCGGCGGGCTTTACCTTCAAAAAAGAGCGCCTCCATGAATTTCTTGCCGCTTTGGACAAATTCGCCCCTGAAATCCAGCTTTCTTCTTCGGAGTCCGAGCAGATTAATGTGGATGCGGAAATTCCCCAGGATTATTTGAAGCCGGATTTGCTTGCCATTGTGGATGATTTTGAGCCTTACGGTGAGGAAAACCGTGAGCTTACCTTCATGAGCAAAAATCTCCGCATTTCAGATGCCATGATTATCGGAAAGACCGAGCGGCAACACTTGAAACTTACCTTTGATTTGGGGCGGACTAAGTGGCCTGCCATGTTCTGGGGCGGAGCTGAAAGTCTTGGCCGGGATTTTGACAAGGGTGACACGGTAGACCTGCTTTATCAGGTGAGCCGAAACACTTTCAACGGCGTTGAGACTCCCCAGCTGATTATCACGGACATTCGGAAGAGTTTTTGATAATTAGCAATGAGCGATTATCGATTAGGAGTTAAAATTTGTCTGTTACTACCGAGCAACTGGTGACTTTGAGCGAGCATATTTCTTATCTTTCCATGCCGACGAACATCGGCTTTATCCGCTTTTTTGACGGGGCGGGGAAAGACTGCGTCTACCTCATTGATTCAGGAAACGACGAGACTACAGGAGCCAGAATCCTTGATTTTATCAAGGCGAATTTTCCTGATGCGACCCTTAAGGCGATTATTAACACCCACTCCCATGCCGACCATTGCGGGGGAAATTCCTACCTCGTGCGGGAGACAGGCTGCGAAGTCTGGGCCTCAAAGGGAGAGGCTTATCTTATGGAATATCCTACGATTGAAACTCAGCTTATTTGGGGCGGAACTCCCATTCATGACTTGCGCTCAAAATACCTGCTTGCAGAGGCTTGTCAGGTTCAGAGGGTTTTTGACGGCGAGGAAGAAATTTCTCTTTCCTGCGAAAACGGCGAGATTCGGCTCAAGGTGATTTCTCTTCCGGGGCATTATGTGGATCAGGTTGGATTTCTCCTTACGGATACGGACGGAAAACGGGTCATGTTTGCAGGCGATGTGCTTTCAGGACGGAATTCAATTAAAAAGCATTGGATCCAGTACCTTCTGGACGAGACGAAAACAAAGGAATCCTTGCTTAAAATCCAGACTGTTGAGGCGGATTTTTATATCCCCGGCCACGGTGACATCGTGGATAATATTGAAGGAATTGCTGAACTGAACCTGCTTGCAATCCTTGAGACAGAGGACATGATTGTAGACGAGCTGAGGTCTCCGAAAAGCAGCGAGGAGCTTCTGAAGGCCGTGGCTGACCGCAGTGGAATTACTTTAAAGACCAGTCAGTTCTGCCTCATCGGAAGCACGCTGCGCTCTTATCTGACCGGTCTGTACGAAAGCGGGCGTATTGAGCATACAATGGAAGCGAACAGGATGCTTTGGCGGAAAATCTCATGATTTAGAAGATGATTTCTTGACATAAAATCTACCTTCGTATAGAATTATATAATCACTTTTAGGGGATAGCAGACTAATGATTTTTCCTTTGGAAAAAACCGTAAAATTTAACGGCAATATCTATGAAGCCACAGTCGCGGCAAGTCACCGTGCATATCAGCTGGCTATGATTAAAGACGAGCAGATTGAGGAAAATGACGGAAAAGTCGTTTCTCTTGCTGCAAAACAACTTTTCAATTCAGAAGTTCAGTACCGACGGATTGAAGATAAATAAGGACATAAAAAGTCACTCTTGACGAAAGGGCGGCTTTTATTGATAATAAATACAACTTGTGACTAAGGAGTGCCATCGTGCCTTGTGGAAAAAAACGAAAGCGTCAGAAGATTGCGACACATAAGCGAAAGAAGATGCTTAGACGAAATCGACATAAGAGTAAGTAATAGCAGGACTGCCTGAAGGACGTTCAGCTATTCGTCTTTGTCAACAGAGACCGCCAAAGTTCAAAGCAACTTTTAGCGGTCTTTTTTTTATTAGGGAGACTTCGTTACGATTCTTTCAAAGATTCATTCTCCGGCAGATGTAAAAAAAATATCAGAAAAAGAGCTTGATGAGCTGTGCGCTGAAATCAGAAAGCGTATCATCGAAACGGTGGCGAAAAACGGCGGCCATTTGGCAAGCAACCTCGGTGTGGTGGAGCTTACTGTTGCCCTTCATCGTGTGTTCGACAGTCCTGAGGATGCGATTGTTTTTGATGTGAGCCATCAATGCTACGCGCACAAGCTTCTGACCGGAAGGTTCTCAGATTTTTCTTCTCTTCGAAAACAGGGTGGTATTTCAGGTTTTACCCGCCGCTCTGAGAGTCCCCATGATTTCTTTGATAACGGCCATTCATCGACTTCCATTTCTCAGGGGTTGGGGCTTTTGACTGCCTGGGACAAGATTGAAAAGGAGCAGCGCGAGGCCGGCCGGAATCCCCGTTCCCGCAAAGTTGTCGTCGTTATCGGTGATGGTGCTCTGACAGGTGGCCTTGCCTATGAGGCCCTTGCACATGCGGGACAGCTCTCAAAAAATCTTATCGTAATACTGAATGACAACCAGATGTCCATTTCCCCCAATAATGGCGCGATTTCACGCTATTTGAGTTCCCTTACGATGACTGGAATTTACCAGCGTTTCAGGTATTTTGTTGACGGAATCGTTGATAAAATCCCTAACTCAAAGCATCACATAGGAAAATTCATTTACCGTCTCAAGCGGGCCGTCAAGGGAATGTTTTTGACCGGCAATTTTTTCTCTGATTTAGGCTTTGAGTATGTTGGTCCCCTTGATGGCCACAATATCAGGGAGCTTGAAGAGAATCTCCGTCGCGTGCGTCGTCTTCCAAAGCCGGTTATCGTGCACATACACACCAAGAAAGGAAAGGGCTATTCTCCGGCCGAAAATGATCCTGCAAGTTTCCACGGGGTTGGTCCCTTCCAGATTTCAGACGGCAAGATGGAGAAATTTGACAGCCTGAGTTTTACCGAGGCTTTTAACCACACTGTTATGGCTCTTGCCGAAAAAAACACGAAAATCATGGCGATTACGGCGGCCATGTCAAAGGGAACCGGTCTTGATACCTTTGCGCGGCATTATCCCGAGCGTTTTTTTGATGTGGGGATTGCAGAAGAGCACGCTGTTACCTTCGCTTCTGGGCTTGCTTCCGGCGGAATGATTCCCGTGGTTGCGATTTATTCCACTTTCATCCAGCGGGCGATTGACCAGATTATCCATGATGTGGCCATTTCCTGTTTCCCGGTGATTTTCTGCCTTGATCGCGCCGGGGCTGTTCCTCAGGACGGCGAAACACATCAGGGAATTTTTGATATTGCTTTGCTGCGCCCGGTTCCAAATATGACGATTCTTTCCCCGGCAACTGCCCTTGACTTGACTTTGTGCCTTATGTGGGCTGTGAATGCAAGACGACCTGTGGCAATCCGCTATCCGAAGCTTTCCTGTCCCAGCGAGTTGCCGTCATTCGAGGAAAAATTCATTGAAGGCCGGGGCGTTCTTTTGAAGAATGCTGAATTTGCCCCGAATCTCAGCGTGGATTTTGATTCGGAGCTTGCGATTTCTGACGCTGAGAAAAAACTCTCACGTTCGGCCGAAAAAATCCTGCTTGTATGCACCGGCGGCATTCTTGACGAGACTCTGGTGACGGCGCGAATCCTTCTTCAGAAAGGAAAAAATACCGACATCTATTCCCTTCGTTTTATCAAGCCTTTTGACGAAGAATATTTTCTTTCGCTGGCAAAAAAATACGACAAAGTGGCGGTGATCGAGGACGGTGTAAAGACTGGTGGAGTTGGTGAGTACCTTGAAAACCTTCTGTCTGAGCATGACTTTAAGAATGTGAGCGTCTTTGCTTTCCCCGAAAAATTTTTCGCTCAGGGAACAAGGGCGCAGATTCTTGAAGAAGCCGGTCTTTCCGCGCGGGAAATTTCCAAAAAACTACTCACAGAGCTAAAGAGTACACAGAGAGCATGATGAGTAGGAACGCTTTTCGCATTTTTGAAATTACTCTGTGAACTCTGTGAGGAATTTATGAAAACACTGCATCTTTCAAATCGCACAATCTCAACTAATCTTCCCTCTTTTGTGATGGGAATCGTGAACGCCACGCCTGATTCTTTTTTTGACAAGAGCAGGGGGGGCGCGGAGGATGCTTTGCGCCTTGTTGACGAGGGGGCTGATATCCTTGACATCGGAGGAGAGTCTACCAGACCTGGGAGTGAATATGTGAACGCTGATGAAGAAATCCGCCGTGTGATTCCCGTAATAGAAGGGGTGCGCCGACATTCTGATATTCCTATTTCTGTGGATACCCGAAAATACGAGGTGATGAAGGTGGCTTTTGAGGCTGGCGCGGATATTTTAAACGATATTTCAGCCCTTGAGGATGACAGCCGGCTGGCACCTTTCTGTGCCGAGATGAAAATTCCCGTGATTCTCATGCACAAGCGGGGAAATCCTTCCACCATGCAGAAAAACACGGTTTATGAGAATGTCTTTGACGAGGTTAATGAATACTTGAAGTCCCGGGTGGAGTTCGCTGAAGCTGCCGGAATTGCAGGAGACAAAATCTGGCTTGATGTTGGAATCGGCTTCGGAAAGAGCATGAGGGATAATTTTGAGCTTATGCGCCGGTCTGGTGAAATTCTCGATGGAAAATATCCTGTGCTCATGGCGTTGTCCCGGAAGACATGCATCGGAGAAGCTACTGGAAGGGATGTTTCTGAGCGCCTTTCAGGGACCCTTGCGGCTGACATGCTTTCCGTGCTTCACGGTTCCTCAATGATTCGCGTTCATGACGTAAAAGAAGCGGTTGATTCCTTAAAAGTGATGAAGGCATTCTTCGAAAAATAATCATGGCAAAATAATCTGTGGATAAATTTAGTAAAATCGTTTATACTGTTTTCGGAGTCTTATTTTGAACGCGTTTGACGGATTAGTGACTGTTTGGAATTGTATTCGCCCTGTAATTGATGTGGGAATCATGACATTCCTCTTGTACAAGGCTTATCAGATTATCGTTAAGACTAACGCCATGCAGATTATCCGGGCAGGAATCGTTGTGGCCCTTTTTTATGCGGTCGCTTTCCTGCTCAAGTTGTCCACGCTCCTATGGATTTTGAACAAACTTGCTCCCGGTTTCGCCATTGCCTTTGCAATCATCTTCCAGCCGGAATTGCGAAAAGTATTCCTGCGTATCGGCCAGAATGAATTCTTCACTTTCGGAAACAGATCCCGGCACACTTATGTCGATACTGCCGTTGTGGCGGCTGAGACACTGTCAAAACTCAAAAAAGGTATGCTCGTCGTATTTACAAGGCACACGCGGCTTGATGACATCATTGAGACAGGTACGAAGCTCAACGCGGACATCTCTTCGGCTCTGCTTGTCACGATTTTCGGGCATGAGACGCCTCTTCATGATGCGGCTTGTATTGTCCAGAATGGAAAAGTACTTGCTGCCGGCTGTTTTTTGCCTTTGAGCGAGCAGTATGATATCAAGAAAACCTTCGGAACCCGGCATCGCGCTGCGCTTGGTCTCTGCGAGACAACGGATGCGGTCGTGCTGGTCGTTTCTGAGGAGACGGGGGCCATCAGCCTTGCCTACGATTCCAAGCTTCACTATGACTTGAAACCTCTTCAAGTCACGAAAATGCTTGAGAATCTGCTTGAAGTTTCAGCGGCGCAAAAAACAATTGAGGATACAATCGATGAAAGCAAAGCAAGTGTTTGATAAAATTATCGAGAACTGGCACATCAAGGCGATTTGTTTTGTCATCGCGCTTTTTCTCTATATGAGCTACAGGGCGCAGGGCGTCGATACCCGTGTCTTTTCCGTGCCGCTTACGGTTGAGTCAAAAAATGGATTCGTTTCGATTGCGCCTCATCCGCGTACTGTCGCCGTTTCCGCGCGTGGAAAATCCGAGGAATTGGCCCAGGTTCGTGATTCTGATTTAAAAGCTTATCTTGACTTGAATTATGTTTCCAAGGACGGCACCTACGATTTCCCTGTCCTCATTACGCTTTCCGATTCTGCAAGCGTCCTGAATCCCCTGGAACTGAAAGTCACCCCGGAAATCGTGAGCCTCAGGGTTGAGGAGGAAATAACTTCATATATAGATATTGTCCCTCTGGTGAGCGGAAATCCCGGCTATGGATATGGGGTCAAAAATATCACGGTCTCGCCGGATCAGATTGCCATCACAGGTCCAAAGACCATGATTGAAAATTGCAAGTCCTTGCAGACTCTGAATGTTACGACAAGCGGCGCAAAGAGGAGTTTTACTTCCAAGACAAAAGTCGAGCAGAAAGGTCTCTTCATCAAACATGAAGATATTGATGTGGCGGTTACCGTTGAAATCGAAGAGCTGGAAGGAAGCAAGCAGTTTGCGAATCTTCCTGTAAAAATAGTGAACCTTGCGCCGGAGCTTGAGATTCGTGCCATGACTACTGATGTCACCGTCACGCTTGTCGGTTCACTGGCTTCCCTTGATGCCTACAAACCAGGGGATGCATTCGTCACGGCTGATGTTTCCCACATTGAGTCATCGGGAACTTTTTACATTCCGCTTTCCTACGCTCTTCCGAAAAGGTTTACCCTCGCAGACGGATACACAAAAAATATCCCTGTGACCTTTACTTTGAAACAGGCTTCTCCGGCAGATGCGTCAGTGGAAGAGGAAAAGGTGATTGAGAAAGTCTCTGAAAATCCGTAGGGAAGCGGGGCAAGAAAAAGCGATGATTTTTGGAATCGGAACGGATATTGCGAAAGTCTCTCGGTTTGAAAAGTGGGTCAGAAATCAAGAGTTGATTGACCGTTTTTTTAATGAGTGTGAGATTGTCGCTCTTTGTGATGACTCTGACCGCGAAAAAAGGATGCGATTCTTGTGCGAGCATTATGCCTCGCGATTTGCGGCTAAGGAAGCGTTCGCAAAAGCTCTTGGGACAGGTTTTACGGGGCTTGAGCTTTCAGACTTCGGAATAAAAAAAAATGAGAGCGGAAAGCCGGAATTTTATTTCGGAGAGAAAACCCGTGGTATAATCGAAAAAATCTGTGGAAAAGATGCGGAAATTCATATTTCCATTTCACATGAGAAAGAATTTGCTGTATCATTTGTAGTGATAGAGAATCATAAGGGAGTGCAGTATGTATAAAAAAACAAAAAAAGAAGACGACTCTGATAAAAAGCCAAAATTATCATACTGGTCAAAAACCAAGTGCTGTTGTCCGGTCTGTAAGCGTGACTTTGACAAGGAAGAGATGCTCACTGGCAGCGGACGAATGAATGCCGGTGATTTGACTGACGAGCTTCACAGAAATTATATTCCTTCAGAAAAATACGGTGCTGTCTATCCGCTCATTTACGCCGTAGGTGCCTGCCCGCGCTGCCATGTGGCTTTTTTCTGGAAAGATTTTGAGGATATTAATGATTCTGCCTCAATTAGTGCGCTCCGGGACGATGATGAAAACCGCAAGCGAAAGGTTTCGGAGATTTTCCCTCACTATGATCTCACACGGGAGCGAAATTTGCTTGACGGAGCCGCCATGTATTATCTTGCCTTGCTTTCATACGAGAAAGTGGACTTGGGATATGCTCCGACTTTCAAGCGGGCCATGATTTCCCTTCGACTTGCATGGCTTTGCAATCATCTGAACGAGACTATTCCCGGCTATAATTATGACTATGTCGCAAAGCTTTTTTATCAGAAAGCCACTTTCTTCTACGAGCAGACGATGATTAACGAGACCAGCCGGATTGAAACATTTGCGCCTGTAAGCAATTTCGGCCCTGACATCGACAAGAATTATGGCTATGACGGTATGATTTATCTGATTGGCCTTCTGGAATACAAATACGGTCAGACTGACGATCTTCCTCTCCGCTACAAAAAACTGGACGCGGCCAAACGTGCCATTGCCCGGGGATTCGGTCTTGGTAAATCTTCAAAGGCAAAGCCGGGACCGCTCCTTGAGAATGCGAGAAATCTCTATGACAAAATTACCGACTTGATAAAGGAAGCGAATTCCATTGATTTCTCAGATGATGACGAAGAAGAAGAGTAGGCGGAAATTGTCGTGAGAAATATTCTTCTTACCCTTTCTTATGACGGCACTGATTTTTGCGGCTGGCAACGGCAGGACAAAAGCGACGGCGGAAAGCCTGTACGCACCGTGCAGGGCGAAATAGAATCTGCCTTGGAGAAAATCCACAAGACTCACATTGCCCTCACCGGGAGCGGCCGCACAGATTCCGGGGTTCATGCCTTCCGTCAGGCGGCGAATTTCTTTTCTCCCATTGATTCTATTCCCGTGGAAAGATATGTTCCCGCGATAAACGCTTTTTTGCCCCCGGATATCCGCATTGTCGCCTCAAAAGAGGTTGGGGAGGATTTCTCATCCCGGTTTTCTGCCACAAGCCGGACTTACAGATATTTTATCCATACCAAAAATCCCTTCGCTTCCCAAATGCGCTATGTCTGGCCGATTCACCATGAGCCGAATCTTCAAGTCCTGAACGAAATGGCCTCGCATTTACGGGGCGAGCTTGACTGCGCTGCTTTTGCCGCCGCCGGAGACCAGAGCCTTTCCACCTGCCGCTACATTGAGGGCGCGCGCTTTTTCCGTGACGAAAAGGACAGCGACGTGATTGTCTTTGAGATTTGCGCCAATGCTTTTTTATGGAAGATGGTCAGAAGCCTCACCGGAAGCCTGATTTTCTTTGAGAAGAGCGGAAAGGACGCCGCCTATTTTAAGGAAGTGCTGGAGTCAAAAGACCGGAGCAAGGCCGGCCCCACGGCTCCGCCCACAGGATTGTTCTTGTACGATGTGAGTTTTGAGGGCGAGAGGAGGCATGTATGACAAAAGACGATAAAATCAAAATCTATAATCTTCTCAAAACTGCCTCAGACTCTCTTTGCGGCTATGCCTCTCCTGATTTTGCGGGAGAAATGCCGGAATTCCAAGATGATGTTGAAATTAGCAATGAGCAGATAGCAATTAGCAATTCGGGGGATGGAAAGTCACAAGCCGATTCTTCTTCTGATTCTGCTATTTCTCGTATCAATAAAAAAATCGCCGAGTGCAAGCGGTGCTCTCTTTGCGCTGGGCGTCTTAATGTGGTTCCGGGAATGGGCGTTGAAAAGCCTCTTGCACTTGTGATTGGCGAGGGCCCCGGCGAGGAAGAGGACAAGCAGGGAAAGCCTTTTGTTGGGCCTGCCGGTCAGCTTTTGGACAAAATGCTCTCCGCAATCAATCTTTACCGGGACAAAAACTGTTACATCGCCAATATCGTAAAGTGCCGGCCTCCTATGAACAGAAATCCCCTGCCAGAGGAAGCGGATGCCTGCCGTCCTTTCCTTGACGCCCAGATTGCGGCCCTTAAACCCAAGGCGATTTTGTGTGCGGGAAGCGTCGCCGTAAAGAATCTTTTTCACAGCGATGAGGGCGTAATGAAGCTGCACGGAAAAATACTCGACTACAAGGGAATTCCTGTGGTGACCACCTGGCATCCAAGCGCGCTTTTACGCGCCCCAGAGAACAAGCGCCCTGCCTGGGAAGATTTGAAAGTCTTCAAGAGCCTTCTTCTTGGAATCGTGCCTGACTACGATAAATGAAAAAATTCCTTCAAATCGTATTGAACATTCCTCTCAATCAGGCCTTCACTTACCTGGACTGCGAAAATCCTGAGAATAAAAGCCGGACTGGCTTCCGCGCGGACTTGAAATTCGGAAACAGGCGCATGACGGGCTTTGTCGTGGGCGAAAGCGATTCCCTGCCCGCAGATTGTCCGGTTGAGGAAAGCAAAATCCGCCCCATTCTCCGCATTTTGGATGAGGAGCCTCTTTTTAACGAAGAAATCATAGAGCTTAGTAAATGGGTTTCCCGCTACTACCTTTGCTCAGTGGGCGAGGCAATCAGCGCCATGCTGCCCGGCGGTAAGCGTGAGAGCGATGCCGGTGGCTTTTCCTTCCTTGAAGAAAGCCCTGAGACCAAGGCGCGAACTTTAAGCGACGAGCAGAAAAAAGCGGTGGAAGAGATTCTAGGAATTAGGAGTGAGGAATTAGGAATTAGCAACAGGGAGGGGGAAGTCTCCCCCTCGGCTGCAACGGCTAAGCCGTTTACGCCTACCCCCTCTGCGGGGGGAAACCCCGCAACGCCCCCTGGTAGCCAAAAAAATCTTCACTATCTTTACGGGGCCACAGGAACCGGCAAGACTGAGGTTTTCATGCAGGTTTGCGAGAGCCTTCTGGCGGCGGGGAAGGGGGTGATTTACCTTGTCCCGGAAATCGGCCTTACAAAGCAGGTGATTCAGGCCGTGGTTTCCAGATTCGGGAACACTGCCGCCGTCTTGCACTCAGGCCTTACCCCCAGCCAGAAATTGAGCGAGTGGCGCAGGATTTTAAATAAAGAAGCCCGCATTGTCATCGGAGCAAGGAGCGCGGTTTTTGCCCCCCTTCCTGACTTGGGCATGATTATAATCGACGAGGAGCATGACGGCTCTTACAAGTCAGGGAACACCCCCCGCTATCACGCCCGTCAGGTGGCCATGTACCGCTGCGGCAAAAAGAAAATCCCCCTTTTGATGGGAAGCGCCACTCCCAGCGTGGAAGCCTGGCACTTAATGGAGAGCGGCGGAATCAAAAAGCATGTGCTTACCCAGCGGCTTGCTGGGGGAGCCATGCCTCAAATCAAGTGCGTGAATCTTTCCGGTCTTTCCATTGACGGAGCGATTTCCCCGGTTCTGCAAAAAGAAATTGAAGCTACCCTTGCCGAAAAAAGACAGACCATCCTCTTTTTGAACAGGCGGGGCTTCACTCACTTTTTCCGCTGCAATTCCTGCGGCTTTGAGCTTAAATGCAAGAACTGCTCTGTTTCCCTCACTTTCCACAAGGCCGAAAAGCGGCTCCGCTGCCACTATTGCGGCTATTCTGTTTCTCCGCCCCAGGTCTGCCCTGAGTGCGGCTCTTTGGATGTGGGCTATTCTGGCTTCGGTACGGAATTCATCGAGACGGAGGTGAAGGCTAAATTCCCCAATGCAAGAGTTGTCCGGGTGGACACCGATTCCTTGAATCACAAGGGGGAGCTGACCGAAAAACTAGACGCTTTCAAAAAAGGCGAGTATGACATCATGCTGGGAACGCAGATGGTGGCAAAGGGCTTGAATTTCCCCAATCTCAAGCTGGTGGGCGTGGTTCTGGCTGACACAGGCCTGCACATGCCGGATTTCCGCGCCGCCGAGCGCACTTTCGCTTTGATTACTCAGGTGGCCGGTCGGGCAGGGCGCTTTTTCCCGGACGGCAAGGTTTTAGTCCAGACTTACTGCCCCGACAGCGAGCCTGTAGCCTATGCCGTGGCAGGAAAGATAAAAGAATTCTACGAGAGCGAAATCAAAACCCGTGAAATGCTGAATTTTCCTCCTTTCTCCAGAATCTTGCGCATGGTTTTCCGCGCTCCCAGCGAGCATCAGGCGGTGGCGGGGGCAAGCGGGGCAGCCGCCATCCTGCAGAAAATCCTTTACGGCTCAAAGGTGAATCCCTCAAAGTTGCAGGAAGCCGCCCTTCATACAGAAATCTTAGGGCCGGCTGAGTGTCCTCTCTCAAAAATCGCCGCCAATTACCGCCAGCAGATAATTTTGCGGGGGCCTTCAATCGGCCTGCTTCAATACATGGCTTCCACTTTTATGGAGAATTTCAAGGCTCCCGGCGAAGTCTACATCGAGTATGACGTGGATCCGGTATCGCTTTTGTAAAAAAAATGGGGCTGTCCTCTAAGGTTTCCGTACAGTACGGATGCTGAGTCAAGCTCAGCAAGACCTTTCTTTTTAGACAGCCCCACGCGCTTTTTTCAGATTTGATTATTTTTGACTATTCGTTGAAAGCGTCAAGCACGGAAAGTGCCTTGTGATTCAAGTCAAAGAGGGCCTGATTTTCCCATGTTGAGCCGATGCTGTTGCCAGCGACCCATTCTCCTCCCCAATAGAAGACACCTTCGCCGCCTGCATTTTTCACGACGTCAATTATTGCCGCAAGCACTGCTTTTTGGTTTGCCGCGCTCGCTGCGATGATATTGTAGCCGTTGTATGTGCTGGTGGTGATTCCGTATGTCGATGCAACGCTTTTCAGGTTTGTATATGCGCTCGAAAGTCCTGTGTCATTTGCGTCGTTGTAGTACCAAACGCTGTTTGAAACATTGTCATTTGCGTACTGTTCGACTGTCCATGGGAAGCTGGTTTCTGCGACTACAACCCGTTTTCCTTTCGCAACGTATGTTTCGACTACGCTCTTCAGATTTGCGATGGTTTTGTGAGATTCAAAGAATGGGTAGTATGAAAGACCGAGAACATCGAAGTCAAGTTTTGAAAGATATGTGTAGGCATAGCTTATGACGCTGGCATATCCGCCCTGGGCGAGGTGAAGCATGATGTCAATGTCTGAATTGTAGCTGCGGATTGTGCTGATAATAGTGCTCATTACAGTCTGGAAATTTGAGCCGGTGATTGCACATGCGACCGAAGCCGTACCGTTTGAGCTTGATGTCGTCATGATTCCAGTGTTGATTTCATTTCCCACTTGAACCATGTCTGGCAGTCCGCCGGCGTTTTTCATGATGATAAGGCAGTTTTTCGTCCATGTGGCGGCTGCGCTTGCCAGAGCTGAGGCAGATGTGTAGCTGTCCCACATCCTGGGTGTACACTGAAGGCTGGGATCTGCCCATGTGTCAGAATAATGGAAATCGAGAAGGACTTTCATTCCCAGTGCTTTTGCCCGGGCCGCTACGCTTGCAGCTTTTTTTATGTCGCAGTAGCCGTAATTTTCCATCGGTGTATAATTTGCGTTTGTCGGAGTGTTCCAGACTCGGAGACGAACCCAGTTTACGCCGTGATTGGCAAGAATTGTAAGCATATCGGCAGATGAAGAGTCTGTCTCGTAGAATGAGGCTCCGTCTTCTTCGAGTGCGTAGAGGGCCGATACATCCACGCCTCTCATGAAATCGTCCGATGAAGATGAGGAAGTGACTGGCGTGAGAATCCAGTTCTGGCAGGTTCCTCCCCAGTAATTCCACTGAACCACGTTTCCGCCGTTTGAGGTGCTCCATCCATAGTCATCAAGGCCTGAAGCATCTCCTGAAATCCGAGTGAGGATTCCATAGCTTCCGTCGGAGTTTTTGACGAATTTGAACTGTTGGTTTGTTGCTCCAGAATATGCGTAGGTGGCAATGTTTGTTCCGTCGGCCGTGCTTTTTGACCAGACGTCGAGAGCCTGCGCGCTTCCTGAGCAAACCGTCTTGATTGCGTAATAACCGCTTCCGATATAAACGAGGTTGAATTGCTGGGCAGTGCTTCCGTTGTATTCATATTGCTGGATGTTCGTGCCGTTTGAGCAGCCTCCATTCGTTACGTCAAGATACTTGCCTGAATAAGCGTTTTTAATGTAATAGTAGCCGCTGAGGGACGTGTCGTATCCGCTTGTTACGGTTCGTTCAGATGATTCTGTCCCGTTTCCGCTGCCGGCAATGTCAGAGCAGCCTGTGGCGTAAAGAGAAGCGAGCGCTGTGACGGCAAGCAGAAAAATCCGTGATTTTCTGGACAAGAGAACATTTTTTTTCATGTTTCCTCCTACTTTATGAATAAAGATGCGAAATAAGTTGCGCAATCGGTTGCGCAAGTATATGATGCCAAATTTAGTCTGTTTTGTCAATGTAAAATTATGAAAATTTGATGCATGAAATGTCGGATTAGATAAAAATATTCTTATTTTTGGATTAAAACGTCTTGTTTGACCTGTGCCTTATGTTTAATACGGGTTCTGGGTGATAGGAAAAATCCGTCATTTACTTATTTTCTGTATTTCTGTAAAATTACTTACTTATGAATATCGCTTTGTTTTCTGATTCATATTTACCGACAAAAAGTGGAATCGTTACTGTTGTTGTGCAGCTTCGGAAAATCCTTACGGAACTTGGCCACCATGTCGTGATTGTTACGGTCTGTCCGAACGGTTACGATGATTCCGAGGACAATGATCCTGACGTGCTTCGTGTTTACTCGATTCCGGCACCGGTCGGCGACAATCAGTATATTGCATTTCCCCATAAAAAAGTCGTAATCAATTTCCTCAAGCAGCATAATATTCAGATTATTCATTCTCATACTGAATTCTACATTGCCCATGCCGCAAAATCTGCCGGTAAAGCCCTCCATATCCCTGTGGTCGCAACAACCCATACTATGTGGGAGGATTTTTACAAGTATTATCTCTTTCCTATGGGGCGCATGGTTCCTGTCAAAGTCATACGGAAAATCGTCAAGCGTCTCTATAAAAAATTCTACGCCCTTATAAATGTCAGCGAAAAAGCCCGTGATTATTTCAAGTCTCCTTTCATGCTGCCCTTTACGCCCTCGGTTGTCATTCCCAATGCCATCGATACCGAAGCTTTTCTTTCCCGTGTTATTACTGAATCTGACAGAAACCTTCTAAAAAAACGTCTGGGAATCAATGACGGAGATGTAACGCTTATTTTTGTCGGACGGGTTGTCGAGGAAAAGCGGGTAGAGGAGCTGTTTGAAGTTATAGTCCGTGTGCTTAAAGCCCGCGAAAACATCAAGATGGTATTTGTCGGCTCAGGAGGGGCAAGCTACGCTCTGGAAGCGGAAACGGCAAGGCTCAAGCTTGAGGACAGGATTATCTTCACTGGATTCGTCAATTGGGATAATCTTTCGCTCTACTATTCAATCGGCGATATTTTTGTCACCGCATCCCTGTCGGAAATGCACTCGATGACAGCTCTTGAGGCCCTTCTTTCCCACCTTCCCATTGTCTGCCGCCGTGACGATAGCTTTTCTGATACGGTTTTCCACGGAAAGAACGGTTATTTTGCTGATTCTGATGAAGAAATGGACGGATTTATTCTTGACCTTGTTGATAACGAGCATAAGCGAAAAGAATTTGCCGACGCGAGTTTTGAAGTCTCCCAGAATTTTTCCATAAGGCTGCATGGGCTTCGGACAGTTGCCTTCTATAAGGAAGTCCTCAAGCATTATCCCCTTCCGAGTCCTGTCTTTGATCGCGATCTGAAAAAGGCTATTGATTCTGTAAAACTTACTTGAAAATGGAGTATCAGAAATGAAGAATGATATAAAAAAAATCGCAGTATGTTTTTTGTTTACGCTGACTGTCCTGCAATTTTCGGCCTATGGTCGGGGAGGGCAGGAACTCGTACGGAGCGGTCACTGGATTTATGATGCCTTTACGGCACTTTCTCTTGAAGGCGGAATCCGTAATTTTGCTGACTCTGCT
Organism: Treponema sp.; assembly: GCA_017469785.1. Lineage (GTDB taxonomy): Bacteria > Spirochaetota > Spirochaetia > Treponematales > Treponemataceae > Treponema_D. The sequence continues at coordinate 68,546 of JAFUFU010000019.1, read as the reverse complement.
CCTCTTACGATTTCCGAGCTTAAAACATATCTTGAGGAAATTGATTATGATTCTTTGAGTGAATCCGGGAAAAAACAATGGCAGCGTATTCAGGATTACATTATAGAAGAGAATATTACTTTCAAATCAGATATCGTAACGATAGACCTTGATCCTTCTGTCAATCTTGAGGGATATTACAAGTCAAACGATGATATTGACTGGGTGTATGACCGTTATTCACGAAACAATGTCATTGACTTGCCGGTCACGATTTCCGTAAAAGACTGGCTGTCGCTGGGTAGTGAAGTCCATCTTGGCGAGAACAAGGGCGCTTCGCTCCACAATGACAATTATTTCAACGTACCCACCAAAGATACGGAAGTCGACGTGAATTTCCCGGATTACGGCTACCTTTCTACAGGCTATAAATTCACAGAAAAAACAGGCATCTCCTTTCAGTTGGGAATGGGCGAGCAGTCAGTCGGCCGCACCCAGACCGGAAGCATAATTCTTTCTGACTATATGACCGGGGCGAGTTTCGGAAAGCTTTCTCTTTATTCCCCTGATTTCAAATATGCCTTCGATACGATTCAGCTCAATGTTGACAAATACATGTATTTTCATCTCTTCGAGGGACGAATTGCCAAAAAACTGACGGTGAGTTTCATGGAAGCTACGCTGACGAATGCGTCCTGGGAGCTGCGTTACCTTAATCCCCTTATGATTTATCACGGAATGGCTCCTTGGCGTGATTACAGCGATGATGACGCTAATAACGGCGAATTCATGGGAATCAAGCTTGACTGGGCACCCTTCAGGTATACTCGCTTTTTTGGTATGTTTGCCATGAATCAGTATCAGGTTCCCTATGAGAGGCGCGACTATGCCGACAGCCTTACGCCGAATTCCCTTGGAGGTCAGGCCGGTTTTGAAGCCATGATTCCTGCAGCCGGCGGATATGTAAAGATTGCGGGTGAGGGCTATTACGCCCAACCGACCCTATACATCAAGCAAAGCCCGGACTGGTCGTTTTTCCGCACTTATACGGACAACATCGGCGACAATCAGATTTTCTATGAATGGACGGGCTCTCCCTTCGGCCCGGACACAATCGCCGGGGAACTTTCGCTGGGATATGAAAATCCTGGAAAATGGTCGCTTGACGTGATTTATCTCTTCATGGCTCAGGGAAACAACGCCGAGAAATCAATTTTCTACGATAAGACAAGCGAAACATGGTACAGCTCCACGGATAATGACAATGCGAAAATCGGCGGTAACTCGGATTTCCCTAATGCAACTGTTCCTGACGGCTGGGTATATCCTACAAACGAGAACGGCATAAATCAGTATGCTGAGACACCGACCGACGTGCCGAAATATACCCATCGTCTTTCTGTCCGAGGAAAATGGCAGGCAACGGAAAGCCTTTCCTTCACGCTCCAGCCCTCATTTGTCGCGATTCTGAACAAAACCGGTGATTCTGGCGTCCATGAGCGAGGCAACAATGAATTCGGTTTTGAGTGTGCCTTCGCCATGAAACTGCAGATTGCGAATCTCACAAAGTAAAATTCAGGAGTTTTAAATGAAAGCAGGTATCTTCAATAGCCGTAAGATTCTTATTTTTTTTGCACTGATTTTTGCATGCACTTCTCTTTGCTTCTCTCAAGTTGCTGTCGATATTAACGATTCTTTCTATTCTGATGCTCAGGGCTGGGAACTTCGGGGGCTCACTTCAACCCTGCCGCAGCTTCGCCCATACCCCTTAAAGACAGTGGAGCGAATCCTTAACGATGTTATTGAAAACGGAGGCGAAAGGGATTCTGAACTGGCGAAAGAGCATTATGAGCGGATTTTCTCAAAGCCCTATAATTTTTATGCGGAGGGGAGCGGCAAGGCAAAATTCTCAAAAGAAAAATACGAAAATGAGTCTGAGTCTTCAAAAACAAAGGCCGCAATCGTAAATTTTGGCATTGGCGGAGACGCTCTTGTTCATCCCCTTGTCTCTTACGCCTATAAAATCGGTCTTTTCTGTCAGACAAAGGATTTTGAGGAGTATTCCCCGCTTTACACAAACATTCCTGCCGACGCGATTTTTGACCCTACGGAGAGCGGGCCATTCACGAATTATGTCACATGGAACGCAAATGCTTCTGTGGGAACTGATTCGCTATATGGAACTCTGGGAATGAACCGAATCGGCTTCGGACCCTTTTATGGCGACGGTCTTGCCCTGAGCGATGGAGGATATCATTCGGCAAACATCGCTTTCAATGCGACAAGGGAAAAGTGGAGCTATGCTTCGGTTTACGAGAGCATCGGCGCAACTCGGAACATGGGCCGGGATGCGGATGACAGCTGGCTTGGCGCTAACAAGTATCTGGCTTTTCACGCGCTGAAATGGCATGCTTTCAAGAAATTCAGCGCCACATACTACGAGAATATCGTCTTTGGTCCTCACAACAATTTATCTTATTTTGCTCCTGTTCCCTACATGGGCTTGCAGAATATCGGTGGCTCAAATGACAATCTGCAGATGGGGCTTCTTCTTGAGTACAAACCCGCCATCGGTCTTGAGCTTGCCGCTGATTTCTTTGCAGATGACATTGATTTGAACAGTCTTTTCAAGGGAAACATTGATTCCAAGAACCGCTTCGGAGTCCAGACCGGAGTCATTTATTCTCCCGCCGATTCGATGCTGTCAAAAATTTCACTGAACTATACTGTTGTCATGCCTTATGTCTACGCTCATTGGGAATATGACGACAATCAGACTGGCTCCTTTACAGGAAAAACCTGGAATTACCAGAACTACACGAACGGAGGAATTAACATAGGCTCTGTGTTGGATCCGAATTCCGACAAAATATCGCTTTCGGCGCAAATACGAGCCACAAAAAATCTCTCGCTTACGCTTTTCGGCAATTTGATTCGCCATGCCAATGGTGCTGAGGATTTTTCAGACGACGAGGCCGCAGAATATATGCTGGCTCCTACCGGCACCTACGCCACCAACGGAACCCTCTACATGAGCCAGATGTATTCTGACGAGAACTCTTCCCACGGGCGGCACGTGGATTCAGCCTGGGAAAAACTGGGCTTCATGACCAGCGACCACAAAATGTACGTGGCTCAGGCCGGCTTTAACGCGGAATACACCTTCGCCCGCACAAGAGCCGGAAGCTTCTCCCTTTGCGCAGGCTACACCTTTGAGTATGTGAAAAACGCGGGAGTGAACAATCACATTTACAAGGGCGGATTGGCTTATTATTCAAAAGAAGAGAATGACGGAAAGACCTACTATGCGGAATCAGAATCGGCTTACGGCACAAAAAAATACACTTGGGATGATTTCAAATCATCCGACTACGTGCAGAATGCAGTAAAAGCGGCCAGAGAGCAGTGGGTTTCAAATCTCTACGATTGCATGAACCACTATTTGTCAGTGTCGATGAAATACAGTTATTAAAAATTAGTAATTAGAAACCCTCACAGAGGGCACAGAGACCACAGAGAGATTTCAAAAGTGCGAGAACCTTTCCCTTTTGTCGCACTCTCTGTGCTCTCCAAAGCTCTGTGAGGAATTTAAAAAGGAAATCTTATGACTTATACGAAATTTTATATCGGAAAAATCGGGGAGCTTATCTTAAAAGGCTCTAATATCAAGACTTTTGAAAAACAGCTGGTGGCGAACACTAAGGCTTACCTCAAGAACGTGAACGCGCGCGTCTCCCTTATGGCGGGGCGGCTTTATGTGGAGTGTGACGATGAGGCTCAGGAGAGGGTGGAATTTGCCCTTTCTCACCTGATTGGAATCACCGGCTGGGCCCAGGCCGTAATCGTTGAGAAGAACATTGAGGCAATAAAAGAGGAAGTCCTTAACGAGGCTATTAAGGCGCGGGATAACGGAGCCAAGACTTTCAAGCTTGAATCCCGCCGAAGCGACAAGTCTTTCCCTTATGATCACTACGGAATCTGCTCTGAGGGAGCAAGCCTTGCCTACAATCAGAAAATCCTCGACGTGGATGTAAAAAATCCTGACGTGGTCATTATGGTTGAAGTCCGTGACCGCTGTTTCGTCTACTCAAACCGCACCAAGGGCAGGAGAGGGCTTCCGGTGGGAGTGAGCGGGAAGGGGCTTTTGCTTCTTTCTGGCGGCCTGGATTCCCCGGTCGCAGGCTACCGTATGCTCCGCCGGGGCATGACCATTGACGCAGTTTATTTCCACGCCTATCCATACACAAGCGATGAGGCCCGGGAAAAGGTCGAGCATCTGGCAGAGATTTTGAGCGGCTACGGACTTAGAATCCACATCAACACCATTCCCTTTACCGAAGTTCAGATGCAGATTAAGAAAAAATCCCCGGAAAACTACACGACCCTCATGCTCCGTCTCTGCATGATGAAGGCGGCAAACATGCTGGCAGAAAGAATCGGAGCGAGCTGTCTGATTACAGGGGAGAGCCTTGGTCAGGTCGCAAGCCAGACAATCGAGAACATGAGCTGCACCGAAAGCATGGCTGAATATCCGCTTTTGCGACCTCTTGTAGGCACAGACAAGGAAGAAATCGTTGAAATCGCCAAGGAAATCGGCACTTACGAGACATCGATTTTGCCTTACGAGGATTGCTGCGTCCTTTTCAGCCCCCGCCACCCGGTTTTGCGCTCAAGCGTTGAGGAAGCCCAGAAGATTTACAAGGAACTTGAAGTGGACGACCTTGTGAGGGAAGCCTTTGAGAAAAGAGAGATTAAGCTTTACGAAGTCTAGGATTCAGCGCTAGGGGCTGTAGCCCCGAAGTAGCCGCAGGCTATGAGCGTGAGCGAAGGGCGAAAGACCCGACCCGCCGCAGGCGGGGAGCGCCCAGTTTTCAACTTTCAACTTTCCGTTTTCAATTTTCTTACCTTGACAAAAAGACAAAAAATGTCATAATGAAAAGAGCATTAAAATTGTTTGAGGTATGCCTGCTATGGACTTGTCGAAATTTGAGAAAAATCTTGGAAATAACCTTGCCCTTCTTTTTAAGCAGAAAGTGGCTAAGTGCCCCCACCTTACCTTGCAGGCGGTCAAAAACAAGAGCGGAATGTTTGTCCGCTACAGCTATTCTCAGGTCTATCAGCATGTAATCGAGCTTGCCTCTGCGCTCAAAAAAATCGGAATCAAAAAAGGCGACCGTGTGGGGCTTATGAGCGACAACCGCCGGGAATGGCTTATCACTGATTTTGCCCTGCTGGCTTTGGGTGCAATCGATGTTCCCCGTGGCTGTGACTCCATGGGCGTTGAAATGCGCTTTATCCTGAATTATGTGGAGGCTGAGGTTTCTTTTTTCGAGAATGCTCGTCAGCTCCAGAAAGTTCTGGAGAATATAGGGGAAGTACCCACCCTCAAAAAGGCAATTCTCTATGACCACGCCGATGAAGCCACCATTGAAGACGCGAAATCAAAGGGAATCGAAGTCATCTATTATTCAATGCTTGAATCAGAAGGAACTGCCATCACGAAAGAGGAATGGCAGGAAATAGAGAAGGGCATGGAAGCTATCGATCGCAGCGATGTGGCCACGATTATCTTCACTTCTGGAACCACGGGCCTGCCAAAGGGCGTTCAGCTTACCCATGACAATTATCTGGCTCAGTGCGAAGTCTGCCGCAGCGTCCTTGGTCTCATGCAGAGCGGGGACTTGTGGCTCACCGTCCTTCCAATCTGGCACAGTTTTGAGAGAGCCTTCCTTTATATGGTCGTCACCCTTGAGGGAGGCTTTGCCTACTCTAAGCCGGTTGCTTCCGTAATGATTCAGGATATGCAGCTGGTTCAGCCCCAGTGGATGAATGCCGTTCCCCGCTTGTGGGAATCTGTTGCCCAGGGCTTGTTCCGTGAAATCAAAAAGCAGAGCGCCCTCAACCGCCTTGTTTTCAAATATTCAGTTCTTTTCGGAAAATGGTATTACAAGTCTAAGGCGCGATTCTTGGGCTTGAAGTGCCGCTATCACTGGTATCCGAGAATCATCGATTATGTAACGGGATTTTTCCCCTTCGTGCTTTTGTGGCCGTCTCATTTTTTGGGCGAGCAGCTGGTTTTCTCAAGAATCAGGCAGAAATTCGGCGGAAAGTTCCGTGCGGCAATTTCCGGCGGCGGTGCCTTGCAGCCAGAGACAGAGGATTTTTTCAACGCAATCGGCTTCCGTCTTCTTGAAGGTTACGGTATGACCGAAACTGCGCCCGTAATTTCAGTGCGCAACTCAAAACGGCCTCGAAACAACAACGTAGGATGGATTTTCCCCAGCTTTGACCTTAAAATCGTCGCCGAAAAAGACGGCCAGATTGTAGACGGAAAGCCCTTGAAGCCTGGAAAGCGGGGCCTGATTCTCGTAAAAGGCCGGCAGATCATGAAAGGCTATTACAAACGCCCGGATTTGACCGAAGCCGTAATCGACAAGGACGGCTGGCTTAACACCGGAGACTTGGGAATGATTTCCTGCGATAATGAGCTTAAAATCGTGGGACGAGCCAAGGATACCATCGTTCTTCTGGGCGGAGAGAACATCGAGCCTGCGGTTATCGAAAAGGCAATCAACGCCAGCCCCTATGTGGAGAGAACCGTAGTCGTCGGCCAAGACCAAAAATATGTCGGCGCCCTCATCGTTCCTGACCAGAGCAATGTCCTCACTTACGCTGAGGAGAACAACATCGTCTACGACACTTACGAAAGCCTTCTTGATACAAGCGAAATCCAGAATCTCTTCAGAAGTGAAATCGACGCCCTGGACAACGCAAAGACCGGCTTTAGAACCTGCGAGCGAATCTTCAAATTCGCCATCCTCAAACAGAGCTTCGAGCTGAACAAGGAAATCAACGCCAAGCAGGAACTCATGCGCCACAAAATCAGCAAGATTTACAAGAAAGAAATCGCGAAGATTTTTAAGTAGTTAATTATGAAGCTTTGTGCAGGCTTTTTTGCGAGCAACTTAATTCCGTGATTCATACTGGCGATTTTCTTCCTTAGACTTGCGGAATTCCGCCTGTCCATGCACGAACATTATTTTTGCCGAAAATGGCGAATGCGTGCTGTCGTTTCAGAGCCGCAGTGCATACATTGAAGAGAATCGTATTTTAATTCATTGCGCCAATCGTTTTCTTCTTCCGTAAACTCATTTGTATCAATCTTTTCAGATTCAAACAGCGGGATTGGGAAACTTGGAATCAGTTTTTTCGATTTGTAATCTCCCCAGTCATTGTTCCCGTGAAAGAAAGTCATTCTTCCGCATACAGGGCATTCCCGCCAGGCAGACGAGCCGTGGGCAAAATAAAATTTTCCAGCACGGTTAATCGGAGTGCCGATGTGGTCGTCCTCGTTCTCGCGGCTCGCGACACTTTCTGTAAATTCAAGAGTCGGCACTATCTTGTCGTTTTCAAGTTTTCGCCCGCGATGCTCCACTCCGTAAACAAGCCACAATTTTAGCGGATGGTCTTGAATATAGGGCGGCTGATGATTCAGCTCATAATGGGAGTTCATAAAAATCCATGGAAAGACCATTTCAAAATTGAAGGAAACGAAAGAGGTCGAAAAAAGATAAAAGTCTCGGTCGTGGAATTTTTTCCCTTGTCCGGATAAGTGTATACCTTCTTTCTGCATCAGTCGGTCAAAAGCCTTGATGAGCTTTTCCTGTAATTTGCTCTGCAATATCAACATCCACACTCATAATGTGGTTTTCGCCGGATTTGCATATTGTAAAGCCCGCATCTGTTACAAGACTGCTTATTTTTGAATAAATTCGCCCGTCACCATCACCTTTTGTATTTATTTTTATTTTCACTTCACGAGTCAGACTTGAAATCCGCTGTTTTAAATTCATTATATCTTCCATAAGACCTGAGTATTTTTCGCAGCGATTCGGAAAGATAAAAAGGGCCGTATAATACAAATCCTCAAAATCAGATGTATTTGACAAGATTTTCTTTGCATTGATATACATATTCAACGTTTCCTGCAAATCTTCATTATCACTGCCGTTCATTGTTGCTTCAACAGATTTTCCGGCTACTCTTTCCATGATTCCTGCCACTTCTGTTTCTACTTTTACAAGGTCTGCCCACTGCTCAATGTAGTTCAGCTTGTTTCCGCGATTTGTGACAACAAAAACTTTTTTATTTTCAACGCCAGACACAGAAAAAAGGTGTGTCTCAGGAAAAATTCGCCGATGCGATTGACTCTCATCAGGTCTACATTTCCGAAATCGAAAACGGCAAGAAAATCCCCTCCCTGACCGTTCTTTACAAAGTCGCGCGATATTTTGACCTCTCTCTTTCAGAATTCACCGCCCTTGTTGAAGCGAAGATGACTTGATTTTATCCTAAGCCAAAGTCTTAGTGGTCAACTTGCAGGCGACTTTTGAAAATCTTTTATTTTTAAAGCACATTTAAAGCGCAGTTTTTTATCATTTTTTGCGCTTTATTTTCCGATAATGCAAGTATTTTAAGCGTTGCGGAAATGGCATGGAAAAAGATGTCTATGAAACGGTCGAGCCGGGCAGTAAATCTCGAAAGCGAGCATCCTTGGAAGAATATGACCAATGAGCAGCTTTTGCAGAGCGCGGGACTTATGAAGATGGACTTTGAAACAGGAAAAATCGGAATGAATCTTGCGGGGCTTCTCCTTCTTGGGCGCGATGATGTTATTCATTCCGTCTGTCCCCAATATAAAACAGATGCTTTGCTTCGTCGCGTGAACCTTGACCGCTATGACGACAGGGCGATTATTGACACCAATTTGATTGAGAGTTTTGACTTGCTCATGCAGTTTGTAAAAAAGCACTTGAACGATAAGTTTTATCTTGAAGAAGTCCAAAGGGTAAATCTCCGTGATAAAATAGCTCGTGAAATAATCTCTAATATTTTGATGCACAGGGAATTTTCGAGCGCTTATGTTTCAAAACTTGTGATTGAGAAAGATAAAATGTATACGGAGAATCCGTGCAAAGCCACGATGCAAATGCGGCTTTCTCCAGAACATTTCACACCGGTTTCTAAAAATCCTACAATCGCAAAATTTTTTACAAATATCGGATATGCGGATGAGCTTGGAAGCGGAACGAGAAATCTCTTTAAATATACGTTCTTGTATTCAGGACAAGAACCAGAAATGCTCGAAGACGAGATTTTCAAAACGACTGTGCCCCTTGATGACAATTATTCAGCAGACTACGGAACGCCTTTATATCAAAGCAGTGTTGCGGGCGAAAATGCTCAAAAATCATCTGGTGATGTGAATGTATCCCATAATCAACAGCTTATCATCAATGCGATTCGAAAAAATGCGGAAATAACTCAGATTGAGCTCGCAGGCCAGCTTTCCCTTTCACGCCGGACGATTCAAAGCAATCTCAAAGATTTGCAGGAACGAAATCTTATAGAACGAATTGGAAGCAAGAAAGATGGCAGGTGGATTGTAAAATAAATCTGTCGTTCCTTGCAGGTGAGTTTTAGAGATTCTCAAAATATTTATCTGATTGATTTTTTATGCTATAATAAATCAATGAATGAAGCGGAGCAGGTAAAGCAAAAAATCCAGAATTATTTTTCTCAAAAAGATGAAATAGATACCGTCTTATTGTTCGGCTCCTTTGCTAAAGGCACTTTTAATTCCCACAGTGACATCGACATTGCCCTTCATTCTAAGAATTCCCTCGGCTATGAGGAACTTTCAAAAATCCAGTGAGATTTAGCTCTTCTTTGCAAGCGGGAAATCGACCTTGCGGATTTGTCTCAGGCAGAAGGCATTTTTTCTTTATCAGATTATGACGACAGGCATAAAAATCAAGATTTCAAAAAGCATTTTTGTCCCTTATCTGACAAAAGCTCTTTGTTTTAAAGAAGATTTTCTTCCAACGATTGAATACATGAACAGGCAAAAAATAAAGAGGTTTATAAATGGATAAAGAAGTCCTTGAAGCGAAGATTGCGGCTCTCATCCGTTGCGTCCACCGTGTCAAAAGTCAGGGGATTTTGAGCCTTGAAGATTTGGAAAAAAACATAGACAAGCAGGATATTATAATTCTGAACTTGCAGAGGGCTGTTCAGATTTTCGTTGATATCGGAAATCATATTCTTCTTGATTATGACACTGAAACTCCGGCGACAATGGCAGAGACTTTCCGAAAACTTGCCCAAAACAAACTGATTCCTCTTTTCTGCAACACCTTGTAGATTTTATACATTTCATGTACTATACACTCCATAGGGGATGCTTAGTAAATTGCGGCGGCTTGCCTCTGATTTCGCATGAATGAAGGAGGCCGTCTGTGACAAAATACGAAAAAGCAATGCTTGTCATTGCAATCATCGCAATTGTTATAGACCTGCTCACCTTCCTAATCAAATAGGACTTAAGAGCATAAAAAAGCCCGCCCTCAGCTTCCAACTCTAGGCGGGTTTTTAGTAAAAACTCAACGGAGGCGGTCGCTCATTTGCTTTGCGTCCCCGCTTGTTTAAATATACATATCTATATCATTTTTGTCAACTTTTCATTCTTTTTTGATATAAGATACAATTGTCTTACCGTTTTTAGACATAGTTATTTTATACTCAGTTTTATCTGTAATTGTTTCGATTTTGGCATCGTCTGGAATTGATGATAATTTATAACCCTCCTGCATTTCTGCAAGCTTTGCATCAGGAAGATTTGCTTTTACAATCACTTCAGTGTCAGTAAAGGAGATTTCTGCATCATCAGGAAAACCCATATTTTCTTTAGCTATTGCCTTTTTAGCATCAGTGTCCTTTTCATTAAAAGCTGCAAGTTCGTCTGTGGTCATTTGTTTTGTAAGGTCAACAGTCTGCGTTTTTGAACCAGACTTAAAAGTCCAACTTTCATTGCTTGCAGTTGCTTTGATATCATATTCTTCGACCATTCCATCAGAAGTTTGCGTTATTGTTAATGTATAGTCTCCGTCAGAAAGAGCTATTGACTGGTCGTTGGATTCATCATCAGATGAATTCCCGTTTGAGCATCCAAAGAATGCACAAGTCAATACAAGTGCTGCAAGAATAGCAGCGAGTTTAGATAAGCGTTTCATAAAATCCTCCTAGATTTTAATTTTGATTTTTTGGGCGAAGTCGAGCGAAGCAAGACTTCGCCCAAAGGACTCTTTCAAGTCCTTTGGGTAGTGTACACTACCCAAATTTTTAAAGAGAAAAATGTTGGAGATTTTACTTTCACCGAAAGTGGCACAGTGCGGGCGTCAACCTAACAATGAGTTAAATCGCAAACTGGCTTGACCGGTTTGTCGGCTTTGAACTTCTTGTTATGCTTTCTATTCTTGATAATGTGTACCGCATTGAGCAATATATAATTTATTTTCATCAATAACTTTGTAGATTAGACGGTTCATTTTATCAATTCTTCGGCTGTAGTATTCTGAAAGCTCATGTTTTAACTGCTCTGGTTGACCGCGACCTTTATCAACTCCATTTCGTTCAATGTCTTTTAAAAGCTCGTGAATCATCTTTATTTGTTTTTGCTGGTGTTTGTCAAAAAAATCGCAATAATCGTTCCATGCCAAATCAGACCAAACTTTTATCATTCCTTAAATCTCCCGAAGTTCATGAACTTTTCCGTTACCGCTTTCAAGCTGATTTATACTTTCGCGAAGATATTTCATGTTTGCTTCGGAATAAATATACGGGTCATCCATCGCTTTCAATGCAAATGGCATTCCGTTTTCCCTGATTGTGGCCTTTACAAAGGCACTAATGGCAGAAGAAATACTCAGGCCCATCGAATCACAAATTGATTCAAAAAGATTTTTATCAGAATTGTCGATTTTTGCAGAAATTGTAGTCATATTTACCACCTTTTACTACACGATAAGTCTATATTTAACTTTTGTCAATTAAAATTATCCTGAGTTGTCGCAAAGGTACGAAGAGCAACTTTTGATGCCTTAGTTTTTATCGGCTGTAAATATTTTTTTGACATGTCTGTCATAGTCCAATTTTTTTTAATTCACGAACTAAACTTATATAAAAATCTCTAATAGTTTTTGAACCACTTGGGAGACTTTCACTTTCTTTTAATCTAGGATTTGTGCGATAACCGTCAACTTCATGCGGATGAGAAATCCCGAAAAACCCCCGGCCTTCAATTGTACCACGGAATTTTCCCCATTTCGCAGAGTCCACCGATACAAGCCCGTCGTTCGCTCCGTCAGAAAATCTGATTATAAGATTCAAGAACCACATAAAAATATCACTGAACGGGTTTTTCATTTTTCCAGCAAATGACTGATACATAATGGCAGGGGAGTCAGTAATTTCCTTATTGAAATTTTCCATAAAAGAAGCCCTGAACTGCTGGCTTGTCTCAAAGAAATCTGGCTTTTTATCTCCAAGAATCCTAAACCAGATATTTACGAAAAAAGCACAGAATTTAAAAAATCCTTTCCCAAAAATTGAGTAGAGCGAATCCATCGTTTTTAAACCATGATTTGGAGAGCTTATCATCGTAAGAGAAGCTATTTTATCTGAAACTCCAAGTTTTGCTATTGCATACCGTACATCTATTCCGCCTTTAGAATGGGCTATTACATTAACTTTTTCAGAGCCTGTTTTTTCAAGAGCCTCTTTCAGAGCAATCACAATTTGGTTTGCCGCATCTTCAATATTCGCCCAGGCGTCATGCTTACTGTAGAATATGGCGGCACCATGCTCTTTAAGAATCTCGGGGATAAGCCCCCAATAATTGAAAAGTTTTCTGTCACGGAATCCCGTTCCGTGAACAAGCAATACTGGATATTTTGTTTTGCAGTCATCAAGTGTCGGCTCGGGGGGAATTTTTCCAAAAAGACGTAAAACTTCATTTTTCGCCGGCTTCCAATAATGTTTCACAAAAAGTATTGATACAAGCAAATACAAAATCCCAACAATGGCAGAAAGCACTATGGCAACAATATGAACCGTATTGTTTTTGATAGACTCAGAAGAATTTATCAGAAAAGCAAGGAGTAGCGATATCACAAGAAAGTTTAGGACCGCAAAAGAAAGCTTATAGCGCAATTTTATTTCGATTCCTAAAAAAAATGTTAATACATTGAATCCCCAAAAAGTCCACATGAATGCAATTACAGGAAATGCCAAAATTCCAGCATGAAACAGCATGAGCACTAGTGAAAAGCCCACATATGAAAAGACAAAAAACTCAATTATGATTGCAATCAACGCCTTTTTTCTTACCGATTTCATTTTTACTTCCTTTTTCACCAGCCCAGTGGGCTGTGCGTATAACTAGCGTTTTAAACCGTAAAACCGGTTTTGCCGCAGGCAAAATTGGCGCAAAAGTTGCAGTGGCGTAAAGCCACGGAAAGCAACTTTTGTGACAAAGTTTTTATCGGTTTTGAAAACCATGTTATGTGATTTTACTTACTAAACGCAACTTCCAGATGCTTCTTTTCTTTTACACAGTCCAGCAGATAATAATTGATTATATTCTGATAAGGCATGCCTGTTTCTTCTGCCATATTCTTAAAATATTCAATTACCTGGTCGTCAAGGCGAATTGTAATCTGTTTTTTGAGTCTGTCTGCATAAGGATTTTTGATTCCTTTTGAAAAATCGTAATTGTCTCTCATGTTATTTTCCTCCATATTGTGCGGCTTCAAGTGTATTCGCTCTTCGGGCCGAAATAATTCTAATTCTGTCATTTTCTCTGTAACAATGGCAGACAACCAGCATATGTAACTCGGAACTAAATCCAAGCATGATAAATCTGTCTTCATCCATAATTATATTATAATTACACGCTGTCGCTTTTATCAAATAAAAGGGAGGGCTTGACCCGCCGTACTAAAAATCAGGCTTGGCCTGATTTTTTATCTTGTAAGATTTTTTTTAGTTCGTTTAATGCAAAAAATTCTCTTCTGTACAATCCATAATCTGCAATGTTGGTTTTATGAAAAGTCTCATAGTTTCCAAATATTTCTATAGCCTTATCTAATGGAATCCAAACTGTCTTATAACCAGCCTGTTTTTCATTTTCTGTAAGATGTAATGTCCCCGTATCTTCAATGATTTCACAAACAAAATAATGATTAATATGTCTCCAATCTGAGAACAATTCTTCAATTTCGAGATAACAAGGATTTGTTTTTACAATTATCCCTGTTTCTTCTAAAAGTTCCCTTTCACAACATTGTTCAAGAGTTTCATTTTCTTCTTGTCCACCACCCGGAATAATGTACTTGTCTTCATTTGATTCATAACACAACAAAACATTTCCATTATTTATTATAATCCCTCTACAAGCATGCCGAAGAATGTTTACATATTCTTTGTAATCATCATTTTTTAATTGAATTGATTTCATTTCGTTTCCTAACAGCGCCCGAAGTAGCGGGCGTCCACATAACATAATTTCACCATATCCGCAGGAATAGATTTATACAACAAAATGTGTCAGTGTAATCTAGGGGCGGATATGGTATGCTTGTAGTGTACCTCAAATTATGGTATTTGTCATAATTTTATCTTGATAGAGGTAAAGCCATAAAAATTATCAGCCACTTTATAACCAATTTTCACCCCAACAGCCACACCATCATTCCCATGAGCAGAGAAAATGCCGTCACCCCGAAAAGCGAGGCGAAGAAAAAATTGATGTAGTAAGACACAAATCATAACTGTATGAGAAAATCGCTGGCTTGCGGTCAACTCGCAGTTGACTTTCCTCGTTTGTTTTCCCAAAAAGATGTGGACAATATAGAACGGCTTGAAAAGGTGAATAAGATGGCGATAAAATAAGGTCATGTCACAAATCGCAGAAAATCTAGAATCAGTTTTAAATAAAATCCGTGCCGTAGAAAAGCGGGCTTTCCGTGATGAAAATTCCGTCAAGCTCGTCGCCGTCAGCAAATTTCATCCGGCGGAGAGCGTGATTGAGGCTTTAGAGGCGGGGCAGCTCCTCTTTGGCGAAAACCGCGTTCAGGAGGCGGCCGCGAAGTTTGACGAAATCCGTGCCCGGGGCTTGGAGCCGAATCTTCACATCATCGGGAGCTTGCAGCGCAACAAGGTTAAGGAAGCCGTCAGGATTGCCAGCTGTATCGAAAGTGCCGATCGTATTGAGTTAATAGAAGAAATTGAAAAACAGGCTGCCAAAATCAACAAAAATATCGAAATCCTTTTTGAAGTCCACACCGGCGAAGACTCAAAGGCGGGCTTCACCAGTGTGGAAGACTTGGAAAATGCGATAAAGCTCTGTGCCGGGCAGAAATTCCCTCATGTCACGCCCAGAGGCTTTATGACCATGGCTCCTTTCACCGAAGACAAAAGCTTAATCCGAAAATCCTTCGTTACCTTGCGTAATCTCAGGGATTCTTTCCAGAAAAAATACCCCAGCCTTGACCTTTCGGAGCTTTCCATGGGCATGAGCGGAGACTTTGAGATTGCCATTGAAGAGGGGGCTACCATTGTCAGAATCGGCACGGCTATTTTCGGCTCGCGGGGATAAGCGCAAATTCATTGTGACTTTTTCTCTTTCACGCTCAAATGACAATTTGCGAATTGTATGCTACAATCATTAATTATGGATTTGAGCCGAAAACTGCCCATTGGCATTCAGGATTTTGAGAAACTCCGCAGAGGAAACTACCTCTATGTTGACAAGACAAACTTCGTCTATGAGCTTGCGAGTCTTTCAACGCCATTCTTTTTAAGCCGTCCCCGCCGTTTCGGGAAGAGCCTTTTGCTTTCGACTTTTGAGGCTTTTTTTCTTGGCAAAAAAGAGCTGTTTGCCGGTCTTGAAATCGAAAGCAAGGAAAAAGACTGGACTGAATATCCTGTGCTCAAAATCAGTTTCGGGGCTGGCTCTTACGATACGAATGAGCGGCTGAAGGAGCGGCTGGATTCGCTTGTCTCAGGTTTTGAGGAAAGGTTTCAAATCAAAAAATCTTTCAGCGATGCGGGCGAACGATTAAATTCTATAATCACCTCAATTTACAATATAACAGGCAAGCCGGTTGTAATTCTAATCGATGAATACGATAAGCCGATTTTGGATGCCCTTTATACAGAAGATGAGGAGAAAAACCGTCTGGAATTACGGAATTTCTACAGCCCGCTCAAAGATTGCGATGCCTATATTCGATTTCTCTTCATCACGGGAATCACGAAAGTGAGCCATGTGAACATTTTCAGCGGACTGAACCAGCTCAACGACATCAGTATGGCAGAGGATTTTTCTTCCTTGTGCGGAATTTCCGAATCCGAACTTGATAAATATTTTGCGCCTGAGATTGAGGAACTGTCAAAAAAATTCAAGCTGTCGCTTTCAGAAACAAAAGAAAAATTGGCACAGATGTACGACGGCTATCATTTTTCCTACGGGAGCGAGGGGGTCTATAATCCCTTCTGCCTGCTAAAATGTTTTTATGAGAAAAAATTCGGCTCCTACTGGTTTGAGAGCGGAACTCCGTCTTTTCTTGTAAAAACACTGGAGAATGAGCCTGTTGAGCTTTCCAATCTTGTGAACGGACGAGAAGCAAACGAAAATCAGATTAAGAATTACGACCCCGACAGCAAAAATATGCTTCCTGTCATTTATCAGAGCGGTTATCTGACAATCAAAGGCTTTGATATGGAAGAAAATCTTTACACGCTGGATTTTCCAAACCGCGAAGTTGAGGCAGGTTTTCTGGAAGTCCTTTTGGGAAAATTTCTTTCCGCCCCCTGTGATGATTTGGGCATGGAAATCACGAACATAAAACGGGCCCTTAGGAGCAACGACATCGATAAAGTTCTATCTATTATTAAGGCCGCAATCGCTGATCTTCCAACTGTAGTCAAAAAGGAAATGTGCGAAAACTACTACGAGTCGGTAACGCACTTGATTTTCCGTCTCTCAGGTTACAGGGTGGTTAGTGAGCTTCAGTCTGTGGCAGGGCGGAGCGATGTCGTCGTCGCAACGAAAGACAGCGTATTTGTTTTTGAATTGAAGATGGATAGGGGCAGGAATTTTGAGGAAGTTGCGACTGAGGCTCTGTCTCAAATTGACGCAAACGGCTATGCCGAAAGATTTGCTGTGGCAGGTAAAAAACTCTTCAAAATAGGCGTGGTCTTTTCAAGTGAGGGCAAGGGAATGGTTGGCTGGAAGTTTTAAGAAAAACTTTAAAACTGAACTTTTTAGAGCTTCCTTTACGGCACATTTACACAAATAAGTCTCCAACATTTTTCTCGTTAAAAATTTGGCTAGTGTACACTAGCCAAAGGACTTGAAAAAGCCCTTTGGGCGAAGTCTTGCTGCGCTCGACTTCGCCCAAAAAATCAATTGTTGGAGGCTTTTATGAAAGCTTTAAAAAATTTTTTTATGGTCTTGCTGGCTACAGCAATATTGTTCGGTTTCGCATCATGCTCAAGTGATGACGATGACAGTGAAGAACAAAACATCTCTTCGTCAACAAATGAAAACGATCCGTTAAAAGGAACAACATGGGTTCTTGTAGAATCAGGAATTACGCAATATGAACTTATTTTTGATTCTGCCGCAGTAAAAACTGGTACTTTAACTTTTTATATTAAATCAGACGAGAGTTATACTTTGTCTAAAAAATAAGGCCGTCTTAAAAACCTCGAAAAACTCGGCTTCGGCGATTTTTTGAGGTTTCCTTTTGTTATTTAATATGGGTGTGCGTGATTAGTTGATTGTAGCCTAAAAATTCACTATAATATTCCCCAAAAATCTTTCGGAATCAAAAATTCCGTCATCTACGAGGAATATTGTGTACAAATCAGTTGATGCAAAGGTTGATTTTCCTAAGCAGGAAGAAGAAGTTTTAGAGTTTTGGAAAAAGAACGACACTTTTAAAAAGTCGGTTCAGCAGCGCAGCAAGGCAGAGGAATTCATTTTCTTTGACGGCCCTCCATTTGCCACAGGCCTGCCGCATTTCGGTCACTTCATTCCCTCAACGATTAAAGACATTATTCCCCGCTACCAGACCATGAAAGGCAAGAAGGTTGACCGCCGCTTCGGCTGGGACTGCCACGGTTTGCCTGTTGAGAACCTCATCGAAAAAGAGCTGGGAATCAACTCAAAGCACGAAATCGAAGAGTATGGCGTGGCCAACTTTAACGACAAGTGCCGGGCTTCCGTCCTCAAATACACCGGCGAATGGCGGAAGACCATCACCCGCATGGGCCGCTGGGTTGATTTTGACAATGACTACAAGACAATGAACCCGGATTTCATGGAAACAATCTGGTGGGTGGCAAAATCCCTCTGGGACAAGGGCCTTATCTACGCGGGCAAGTACATTCTTCCATATTGTCCCCGCTGTGCCACCGTTCTTTCTACCCACGAACTGGCTCAGGGCTACAAGGAAAAGCAGGATCCCGCAATCACCATCCGTTTCAAGGTCACAAAAGCTCCTGCCGCCTTCAGCGACCCGGACATGACCAACGGCAAGACTTACTTCCTTGCATGGACGACAACTCCATGGACTTTGCCCTCAAACCTCGGCCTCTGTATGGGACCGGAGATTGACTATGTGAAGATTCTCGACAAATCTTCCGGAGACTACTACATTTTCGCAGAGAGCCGCCTTGCTTCATATTACAAGAATCCCGAAGACTACGAAATCATCTACCGCCACAAGGGTGCAGAATTCCTTGGCGCGGAATACGAGCCTCTTTTCCCTTACTTTGCAAATCTTAAAGACGCCGCCGAGTGTGAAAAGCAGAGCGGTCAGAAGTGTGAGAAGGGCGCTTTCCGTATGTTCAACGCGGATTATGTCTCAACTGAAGACGGTACCGGCATCGTTCACATCGCCCCGGCCTTTGGTGAAGACGACTCCAAGGTTTTTGCGGGAAGCGGTGTTCCTTTCGTGGAGCCAATGGACGCAGAGTGCCGTTTTACAAAAGAAGTTTCTGATTATGCCGGTATTTTCGTAAAAGACGCTGACAAAGACATCATGGACAGATTGAAGAAAGAGGGCAAGCTGGTTAAGCGCGACACAGTTCTGCACCAGTACCCCCACTGCTGGCGATGCGGCTCGCCACTCATCTACCGCGGAATCGGCTCATGGTTCGTAAAGGTTGCCGACCAGCACGACCGCCTCTTAAAGGCAAATTCTCAGATTAAATGGCAGCCTGCCCACATCAAGGAAGGCCGTTTCGGAAAATGGCTTGCAGGAAGCCGCGACTGGGCAATCAGCCGTAACCGCTACTGGGGAAACCCCATTCCAATCTGGAGGTGCGACGACTGTGGCGAAAAAATCTGTATCGGAAGCCGTGCCGAGCTCAAAGAAAAGAGCGGCGTTGACTTGGAAGACCTTCACAAGCAGTTTGTCGATAAAGTTACGATTAAGTGTAAGTGCGGCGGCACCATGCACCGAATCCCGGAAGTCTTTGACTGCTGGTTTGAGTCAGGAAGCATGCCTTACGCCCAGCTTCACTATCCGTTTGAAAATAAAGAGCATTTTGAAAAGCATTTCCCCGCTGACTTCATATCAGAGGGCTTGGATCAGACTCGAGGCTGGTTCTACACCCTTACCATTCTTGCAGCCGAGCTTTTTGACAAGCCCGCTTTCAAGAACTGTATCGTAAATGGCCTTGTCCTTGCAGAGGACGGACGAAAGATGTCTAAGTCCCTCAGAAACTACACCGACCCTGTTGAGGCAATCAATCAGTTCGGAGCGGATGCCCTACGTCTCTTCCTCACTCACTCGGCTGTCGTTAAGGCGGATGACCTGCGCTACAGCGACAACGGAGTGCGCGAAGTCCTCAAAAACATTCTCATTCCTCTCTGGAGCGGATATAGTTTCTTCGTAACTTACGCAAATATCGACAATTACACGGCAAAAGGCAGCGTTTTTGAGGGAATGAAACCTTCTAATCCCCTTGACGCATGGATTGTCTCTATCACACAGAAGATGATTCAGGATGTCACGACAGCCCTCGATGACTACGATTTGAGCACGGCAATTGACCCCCTCATCAACTTTATCGACCAGCTCAACAACTGGTACATCCGCCGAAGCCGCCGAAGATTCTGGAAAAGCGAGAACGACAGCGACAAGGCAGAGGCCTACGAGTCACTTTACTATGCATTAAAATCATTCTCTCTGGTTGCCGCTCCCTTCATTCCTTTCATCACGGAAAGCATGTGGCAGAATCTCCGCACCGAAAATGACGCTGAATCAGTTCACCTTGCAGATTTCCCGGTTTACAACGCCGCCCTCCGGGACGAAAAACTTGAGTTCCGCATGGCAACCGTTCAGAAGGCTGTCTCAATGGGACGCTCTCTGCGAAATCAGTTCAACCTCAAAAACCGCCAGCCTCTGGCCTCTACCCAGCTTGTCACCCGCAACGCCGAGGAACGCAAGGTTCTTGAGAGCATGATTGATACAATCCGCGAAGAGCTCAATGTAAAAGAAGTAATCTTCCACGAACGAGAGGATGAACTTGTTGAGTACAAGGCAAAGGCAAACTTCAAGGTTCTCGGAAAAGAGCTGGGAGCCAAAATGAAGGCCGCCGCCGCAAAAATCACCGAGCTTAAAAACGAGGCTATTTCCGACATCTTGGGCGGAAAGAAAGTCACTCTCGATGTTGACGGTCAGAGCGTGGACTTGAACACCGACAAAATCATCGTTGAGCGAATCGAAAAAGAAGACCTCAAGGTCGTTAATGACGGTACCCTCACTGTGGGTCTGGACACAAAAGTCACGGACGAGCTTAAAAAAGAAGGCTATGTGCGCGACCTTATCCGCGGAATCCAGAACCTCCGCAAGGAGAGCGGATTTGAAGTCACCGACCGAATCAAGCTCTTCGTTTCTGGCGACGGCGACTTAAAGGACGCTTTTGCCAAATTCAAGGACTTTGTCTCAGGCGAAACACTGGCCACCGTTCAGGAATGGAAGGACTCGCTTACCAAGCCGACCTCAGTTGAAGCCGACGACAAAACATGGAGCATTTCTATTGAAAAAGCTTAAGCTTATGAGACTTGCCCTCATCACTTTGGTGGGAGCAAGCCTTTTGTTTTCTTGTAAATCTACTCCCGACATTGCTCCAGTCGATCCGTTCGAGCTTTTGGATGGTGATGCGGCTGTGTATCTTACGATTCCGGTTCAGGCTCATCAGAATTTTGTGGTCTCAGCGATACAGAATCTTGCTGGAGCCGCTGAAAACGACGCAAGAAAAATCGCCGAGCGCTTGGATACGGCCTATGTTTCTGTCGGTGTGAACGGTGAGCCGCAACTTTCTGCAAGCGGCAAGATTCCAACAAGTTTTGTCGGCATGGCTCTCAACGAAAAAAAAGGCTGGAAAGCCAGTGTAATTGCCCAGCAGACTGTCTATACGCATCAGCAGACTTTATACCAGCTTTGCATGCCGTCATCTTCAAATGCCTTTCTTGCTCATGATATCGAGCCAATGGTTCACCGGTTCAATAAGGTTGCTTACTCTGACTCTTCAATTTCCGAACAGCTTTTTTCACAGACACTGAGTGATTCTGTCTATAATCTGCTTCATGAAAACGTTTCTGAGGATATCGTCATGTATTCGTCGGTTCCATCTGTTTTTATAAAATCAATGCTCGGAAAAACCGATGTAAAGACTCCGATAGAATCCTTTGTCGCCGTTCTTTCTCAGTATCGGGGAGTGGAAGACCAGTTTAACGTTCGTCTTACCATTACAATGTCAGATGCAAGGACCGTAAAAGCCACAACGGCTCTTTTAAAAACGGCTTTGTTTGGTGTTCCTGCAAAAATAAGCCAGACGGGGCAGCGTCAGATTACAATAAGTGACTTGCCTGTTTCAAAGTCACGTCTTCTTTCAATGCTAAAAAGATAGGCGCGCATTATGGCTAAAACTCGTAATGTTTGTTTTTCACTGCTTCTCGCTTTCCACCTTTTGACTTTTTTTTCATGCATGTCATCTGGTTTCAGGGTTCCCGGGGAAAAAGCAATCGTTTTTAAGAATATTGCTGCTGAATATTATTCCATTGCCGAAGGTTATATGGACATTAAAAAATATGACAAGGCGGCTGAATATTACACCCTTGCGATGCGGAACAAGGAGCTTTATCTTATCTCCTATTACAAACTTGCCAGAGCCTATGCCCTCGCAAAAAACTGGGATAAGGCCTTTGAGTGCTATTCGGATCTGCTATCGCTCGATAAAGATAATTCCGTTCTGAAAGCAAGCCTCGCCTATATAACAGCCATGAGGGGTGAGACAGATAATGCAATCTTGCAGTATAAGGATTTAATCACTGAAAATCCCTACGATGAAAATCTTCTTGAGAGTTATGTCGCGCTTCTGCTGAACGTAGGGAGAAGCGAAGACGCAGAGTCCAGTTTCTTTATTTTAAAAGAGAAGTTTCCTGACAACAAGCAACTGTCAAATTTTGCCCAGCAACTGGCTGATACTATAGACAATTTTGACGCAGACAAAAAAATCTCTGTCTCAGGCGAATCTAAAGCAGAGAAGGGAAACTCCAATCAGAAAGCAAGTTAGAAGCGTTAGCCTTCGTTTGAATCTAGATATTCCTGATATTTCTGTGGATTTGCTCTGAATGCGACGATGGGCGAGTCCGGATCCTGCGAGGCATAATCAAGGGCCTGATCAGCCTCAAGCTTAAGCCGTTCTGCTGTGATTTTCCGGCCGCTTGCTGATGATATGCCTGCAGAAACTTCGTTTACCGCGTTATTGTCTTTCAGATATTCGGCAATCATATTGTAAATCTTCTCGAAACAGTCAACGCTTTCCTGCAAGTCTTTTGGGACAATCGCAGCGTATGAGTCTGCCTTGTATTCAAAAAGAAGATTTGTATCCGCAGATTTTCTTATGATTGAGATGATGTTCTGTGAGATTGTGTTTCCGCGGTCCAGACCGCTGATTTTTATAAGGGCAAGCGTTGTTTCCGGTTCTGTGGAAATCGCTTCGTCCAGCTTGCCGTCAAGTGCTGACTGGACATACAGGTCTGTAATCGGTGAGCGTTCCGCATCCTTGGATTCTGGGGCTTCGATTGCAGGCTCCTCAAAGTCAGCCGCGTCGTCAAATAAATCGTCCTCTGAGAAAGACTTGTTTTCCTGCTCCATCTGGTCAATTATGTCAAAATCATCTTCACTGATTTCTGTCTCATCATCCCGATGCGGATCCTCTGCTGTCAGGGCATTTTCCCCGGCAGTGTCGCTGCTGTTTTCGGTCCATTCTTTTTCATCCACTTCTGTAAAGACCGGCATATCGTCTGGAAAATCAATGGAGACCGACTCTTTCTCAAAAAGCGGCTTTGTCTGGCTTTTGCTTTCATCTTCTGCTTCTTCGGCAGGCTGCTCAAAATCCTCAGGATTGAAAATGGATTCTTCCTTTTTCTGCGACTCAGGCTCTGACTTCTGCTCTGAATGTACATAGTCATCGCCGAATGAAATCGTCACGCTTTCTGGAGTGTCTGTGGCCTGCTCTTCTGTTGTGTTTTCCTGAACAAGCTCAGTTTCCTTCTCATGAAGTGCTTCTGTCGATTCTTCTTCCCATACTTCTTGGGGAATGGCTGGCGCTGTGTGTGAGTTTTCGATTTCTGAATCATCTTCTTTTGTGAGGCGGGAATATTCTTTGCATGTCCCGCGCTTTTTTGATGGATAATCGTATGATGTTTCTTCGTCGTTTCCGCCTGTGAAAACAATGAAAATGCCGATGAGCAGTGTTCCGATGAGAATAAGGAGAAATGCCACCCGCGAATGGTTGTAGACGGTATTTGGGGTCATAAGGTAGATTGACGCACGGACTGTAAAATGAGTCTGGGAAATAATGTCGGAGTCTGAATATGATTTTACCAATTCCGGCGAGGGCAGCGAAAATGTTTCAGGAGGATATGAATAGACCAATGTCCCGTTTACTTCGAGCTTGAGTGATGAAAAATCTGCGATATTTCCGATGTCACGGATGAATGAATTTGAAAACTCAGGAGTGCCAAATGGATTTTTTGAAAAATTTTCCCTGGTCTTTGCAAGAAAGGTTTCGTAGCGGGCGTCTGCTCTTTGGCTTCCTTCTTTTTTATCTATGTAAATTCCTGACGCGAATACGGCAATCGCGATTACAAACAGCATGGAACAGATTATTGAAATAAGCGTAATTGGTTTTTTCATAACAATTCAGTATATCTTAATGTTTTAAGGTATGCAAGAAAAGCCGCCCCTTTTCCCATTTTTGCGCACAGCGGAAGGAGGGTCGTGAGTGCATAACTGTTTTCGTCAATTTGGTCCTCTGATTTGAATGCTTTCTTTAATTCCTTGCAATATTGTGCTTTAAATGCCTTGATATCAAAAGGCTCCCAGGTGTTTTCAGGTGAAGGCTCGTCTTTCCTTTTCATGAAATCATCGAGGGAGTTTTTATAAGCCGTGAGAACTTCGCTTGTCATTATGTTTTCCGCGATTTTGGTAAGGGGAGTCCTGAACATGAGGGCTGAATAGCTTTGCTCTGCGGATGATAGCCGAGTTGATTTCCCGTGGAATTGCGTTTCAAGGTATGTTCCCCGGCAATAGGGCTGTCCGTCTATGAAAGAAAAATCGGCTCCGAAAAAGCGGAATTTTAAGAATCCCAGGGCTTTTGCGAAGCTTGCTGCCGCTATTGTGACGGTCCCGCTTCCTGATTCCAGATGCAAAAAATGGCGGATTCCTGAAAAAAAGGATGCGTATTGAGCTAGCGGATGTCCGGATTCCGAAAACAGGACGCTGCATGAGCTTTCCAGTACTTTTCGTACGGCAGAGGGATTGGCGCACAGGTCAAAGACAAAAATCGGGCTTCCTGAAATATCTTCCATATAGTGCTGGTGGGAAACCATTTGTCCGTCGATAGAAACAACGGCGTCGCAGGCAAGTCCCTGTTTTGAAAGGGCCGAGAAAGCAGTGTCTGTCGCTATGACAAAAAACTCGTCTCTGTGGAGTTTAAGTTCTTGAAGTGACTGGTTGAGAGAAGGGCCGGCGGCAATGATTGCTGCTGTTTTTTTCAGTTTTTCTCCGGGGATTGTTGCTCTTATATCGGAGAATGATTTTGTTTTTCCTGCAAGGGCAAGATTTAAAAAGATGTTCTTCTGCCAGATTTTCCCGAAGTGACTTTGAACCGAGAAGTCTGCTGCGAGAAATTGAATCGCTTCCTGTATTATTGACTTGCATTTTTTTTCATTGTCCTGAAATACGGCTTCCCATTGCCTCAGGGAGAGAATCGTGAGGTTCCCGTGAATCGCAGGCTTGTAAAGGCTCAGCACGCTGTCTTTCAGGCGCGCCTCGTCCGTGATGTAAACCTGCGGAAGTTCTGAGACGGCTCTGACTTGCGGAATCTGCATCAGAAAAGAAATTGCATTTTCTGAGCTTTCAACGACGAGAATCTTTGCTTTTGGGACTGTTTCATGGAGCTTCTCTATGTGATAGCCGCCGGCAAGCCCCAAGACGATAAAGAAAAGGCAGCTTCCATCTATCCCGCTGCAAAATCCCTCTGCTTCACGCTTTGGGTTGTATTTTGAATGCAGGGCGACTTCCTGCTCTGACCCCGGCTTCCTGCACAGAGGAATCAGGTTTCCGTCTTTTGCTTCGATAATCTGTGAATATTCTGTTTTTTCGCTCATTCTTCGTCCTGCACTTTTTACAGCAATTTTGAACATTCCGAAAGCAGCTTCCTTGTTTTTTCGGCCAGATTCATGCGAAGGTTCTGAGCCTTTGTGTCGGACAGCTCGCGTTTGATTAGAATCGCCTCCATAGGAAATACTTCATCAATGAATTTCTGAGTCTTTGAGAGCTCGGCAAGGCTTTTGAGAATCTTTTCCCTGCGCTCTTCTTTTTTGCCTGATACGGAATATTCTGACATTTTGATTTTTTTGGGGACTTCATTGTTGCCAGATTCTTTCCTTGAAAAATCATCCCAGTTTATATCCCTTATGTCTCCGAGCGCGTATTCGTAGTGATAGTTATCCGAAAGGCGGAATACATTCTTTGAGAACCGAGGGGAGACTGTGATGAACCAGTTCCTGTAAATCTCAAGGACTGAGCTTGAATTGAATCTGGATGCGCTTATCCGGGTCTCGACAGGTTTGAGCCTGAAATCCCTTCTGGCGTTGTCTGTTTCAAGCGCATTTGGCTGAGTGTGCTGAAAAGCCGGGCTTGCTGCCTGATCAAGGCCGCACAGATATATCGGGCCGCTTGTCATAGTGGCCGCAAATGTGAGAGCCGTTCCTGCAACCGTTCCGTTGCGTTCTGAAATCATGAAGGGACAGCCGACAGCTTTCAAAAAATCGGTTTCAAGCCCGTCTGGATAAGCAAGGGGAATGACCGCATCTTCCGCAAGAATGTGTCTTGGGACGGCTCCCTCGGCTTCTATGGCAAATAATTCGGTCTGTTTTTGGGGAAAGTCAAGATGTTTTTTTGCCCAATATCCGCCGTCGCTTGAAATCACCATGTCGGCTTTAATGCCGTAGCTGGAAAGCGGAAGATAGCTTGATGAAAGGGCTATAAGAAAAAATCTCTTTCTGTTTTCCTTGATGAAGGGAAGTGAGGGGCCAAGGCTTGGTCCTGATGCCGTTATGACAATGCTTTCGCTTCCTTTTGCCAATATGCAGGCTTTTTTTATACAGGATGCAAAAATGATGGAATTTTTCAGCCAGCGTTTTGAAAAATAGGCGCGGGTGGCGATTACGTCCCTTGATTTGAGAATCGATTTTTTGATTTCATTCCAGCTTTCTGTATTTTCTTGCGGAAAGGCCTGTTTTGTCGCTGGCCAATCAAAGGAAAGGCTTGCGCACAGTTTTTCTTCCCCCAGTGTTGAAAAAAGCTCTTCTCCTAGGGAAATTTTGCCTTCTTTAAGATAAAAAACATGATTCCATTCCCTGTCGCTGTCGGAAAATGCCCTGGTGAATCGGATTGCGCATACAAGCGCCTCTGGAAAACGTTTTTTGATGTAGGGAGCGCAGTAGGAGAGGGCCGGCTCAAGAACAAAAATACAAAGAGGAGAAAAATCTGCCTGAATGTTTTCGGCAAACCTTTCTCCCTCCGTGCGCGGATTGTATTTTGAATGAAAATATTTCCCCTGAAATGAGCATGTAAGCTCGCCAGAACGGCTTGCCTCGAAGCTCAGAGCGGATTCAATTGCTTCCAATTGCGCCGCCTGCTAGCCCTGACAGAGGAAGGCGATGGTTCCTTTTTTGTTCGAACACAAGCCGGCAGAAAGCAGTAGAATCTGCTTTGTCGCTTTTGTTCCTAAAAGGCAGATGAGCGTTCGGGAAACATGGTAGGCGAGCAGCTGTTCGTCTTCCTCATCTTTTGCAAAGAGAACGACCTTTATTTCGCCTTTCGTACCGATATGCGAGCAGTTCGGCGCGCGGAAAAGCGGTGCAACGATTGTCTGCGCGGCTCCTGTGATTGAGTCGATGACCAGATTCCTTAGCTCATCGCCTGGAAGCTCGACTCCTGACAGTTCTTCATCGATACAGACCTTCAGAGAAAGCAGATACAGACGGCTTTCCGAGATTCCAAGCCCTGTGTCAATGTTTTTGTCAAATTTTGCGAGAATTTTGCTTTGCTGATTCTTGAATTCAACGATGTTTTTCAGCATGACCGCCACTTCCGAGGCAGGGGCCAGATTTATGTCATCGTCATCATCAAGCTCAATGAGTACAAATATAAGCGGATTCTCTTTTTCTTTGAAGGGGAGAAAGAAAATTTTATTAATATTTGTGAACACGTCCTCTTCAAAAAGCCCGTCGAATTTATCGAGTTCGTTGAAATCTCTTGAAAAGCACTGCCATTCAAAGGCTTTAGAGAGTGTTTTCATCCAGAAATCACGAGTCTCCGTAAGCAGAGCCATTTCCCGTCCGGTCAGTCCGAAGGCATCCGTAACGTAATAGAAATCTCCTTCTGCGGTGCTGCATGGCGCGAGAATAGCCGTCCGGATGAAGCCAGAGCGTTTTGACCAATTTGTGAATGTGGGGGTGACATCCGCAAGAACGTTTTGCGCTCTGCGGAGCAAGCCGCCTTTTGTATTTTCTGTTTCCATTAGTCGAGTCCAAGTTCCTTGAACAATTTTTTGTAGGTTTCAAATTGTTCTGACTGTGCGAATTCAGCAATTTTTTCTTCTGGAAGATTTTCCAAAAGCTGATCCATATATGAAAGAACCGATTTGATTTCTTTCTGAAGATTGTTTGGAATAGAAGACTGAACTGGCTCAGATTTTTCTTCTTCCTCAAGATATTTGAGATTCTGGTCGGTAAGGGCCGCTTCTGATGAAAGAAGATCGTCAAGCTCACCTTCGGTGATTGATACGCCGCTTGCTTCTTCTGAAGAGTCATCGCCGCCCACATCTCCGAGAATATCGCTTACTGATGGAATAGAGCTTTCGTTTTCTGATGCTTCTTCTTCGGCAATACTCTCGGCAGGCTCTTCGATGATTTCCTCTCTGCTAGAGACCGCGGCAATATTTGCCAGTTCGTCAGCGGAGAGTGTCGCATTATCGTCAGATTCATCAGGAAGCTCGCTCAAAGCCTGCTCTGATTCATCAAAAATGAATGGCTCGTCAATGAGTGAGTCTTCGCTGGAATCCTCGGCCTTCTCAGCAATCTCAAAGTCAATATCTTCTGTTGAATCTGGAGCAACTTCATCGCTTGGCTCTGTGATTGCAAGTTCTTCTTCTGTCTCCTCAAGGCTGACCTGTTCCTGAGGAATCTCATCAATGAGATTTTCCTGACTTGATTCGACGAGAATGTCTTCTGATTTTGGAACAAGGATTTCTTCAGGAAGCTCTTCTTCTGCGATGTTTGTATCGATATCGTCGAGGACAGGCTCTTCAATGGTGTCATTGGAGAAGTCAAGGGAATCTTCTGTGCTCTCCTGAACTTCCTCTGCAGACGGCTCTTCTATTGTATCAGCTGTGAGCTCAGGTTCATCACTTGTTTCTGTGCTTGAAAGTGCTGATTCAGGAACAGACGGTGCTTCTTCCTCGACAATTTCCACTGTGTTGAGGATGTTGTCCATTTCGTCAAGGGAGAGGGCGATTGTATCGTCTTCATCCTCACTTCCGAAGAACCCTCCGCTGGACTCCGAGACAGCTTCTTCTTCTTCGGCTGCAGGAACAGTTTCTTCTGCCGCTGGGGCCGCCGGCTCCTTGTTCTTGAGCTCTTCAAATTCATTCTTGAGATTTGAGATTTCGTTTCTGAGAGATGAGAGCTCAGATGCAATCTGGCTAAGAATGCTGTTTGCCGCAGAACTGATTTCCGTATCTGCTTTTGCTTCCGTTGCCGGAGCGGCTTCCTCTTTTGCCGGAGTTTCTGAAGAAGTCGGAGCCTGTTCCGCCGTGTCATCAAATGAGACCTGTGTTTCTGTTACTGGCTCCTCAATTGCTGTTTCTTCAATAGCAGGCTCCTCGACAACAGTTTCTTCAATAACAGGCTCTTCAAATACTGCCTCTTCGATAACCGGAGAATCGGCCTGTGCTTCGCTGACAGTCGCTTCTTCTGCTGCCGGAGAAATGAATTCATCGTCTGCAGGAAGAGAGAAGGGGTTGTCTCCTTCTGCCAGGCTTTCTGGAATATCTACAGCTGTCTCCTCAAAAACAGGCTCATCCATATCAACTATGTCATTGACAGCCGGCTCTTCAACCGGGATGTCTTCTTCTGCCGGTGTCTGAGTGGCAGCTGGAGCTGCTTCTTCTGCAGGTACGGCCTCTTCGCTGACTGCTGCGACATCATTCAATGACGTTGTGTTACCGTTTTCGTCTTCGATTGAGTCCATGATTGAATCAAGGTCAAAGTCATCGCTGTCCTGGGTCGTAAAGGCCTGTGAGGATGATGCGCTCTGCTCAGATGCAGGAGTTGTTTCTATAGAAATGTTTCCGGCGTCGTCATCATCTGCTTCGACAGAAAGTGACGGAGAGTCGGTATCTTCAAGGGAAAGAGTATCTTCTGAGGCCTCAGAAACTGATTCCTCGTTGCTTGCTTCTGTTTCTGCAGGAGCTTCGTCCTTGCTTTCTTCGGCATTGATGTCAAATCCGAATGAATCAAGGGAGATTTCTTCCGTTCCGTCGTCGTTTATGACTGGTTCTGATGCAGGCGCGCTTTCCTGCGCCGGTGAGGCGTCATCGCTGAAATCAACGCCGAAATCGCTCAGGTCAACGCTTTCTGTTCCGTCGTCTGAAGGGGAAGTGCTGCTCGATGCGGAAGAGTCATCGCCGAAATCAACGCCAAAATCGCTTAAGTCCACGTCTTCCGAGCCAGACACCTCTTTTACCGGGGCTGACGAAGATGAGCTTGAAGCCATGGATGGCTGTGAATCAGAATCATCAAATGAAAGATCTATGTCGATTGGTCCATCGTCTGAAAGGACAGGGGCATCCGAGACGCTTGGTGAATCAGATATTGTAATGTCGCTTGACTCCGTGAAATCATCGGCTGAAAGAGACTCTTCCTGGGAAGAAGACGGCTCTGCTGCCGGAGTTGCCGGTGCGGAATTTGCATCGTCGCCTTCAAAAACGCCTCCGTCAATGAACTCATCCAGCGAGATTTCTTCTGTTTCGCCTGAGCCTGTTGAATCTGATGCGGCAGGCTCTGCAGCGAAACTTGATTCGCTGATGTTTGCAAGCTCGTCTGCTGAGAGAGTTGTGTCCTCAGAATCTGGATCAGAGCCGTCAAGCGGGCTGTCAACGACATCTATGCTTGCGAAATCAGGTAAATCGCTTATATCAGAGTTGTTGTCTGTCTGTTCTTCTACATTTTCAGATGAAACGGTACGTGGCGGTTTTTTGACCCAAACGCCGTAATTGTCAAGTTCATTTGTTTTATCTGAATCACTCATATTGTTCCCCTTGCGAAAGTGAATTTTTCCTTAAATTAAGAAAAGTTTTGCTTTAGTATCGGCAGTTTTTCTTACTAAAATTACACTTTATCTATCTATTTTAACATACATAGCCCGTAAAAGTCCAATTTTTTTTTCATGTTGAAAAATATTTTAGAATTCCGCTCTTTCAGCCGATATTCAGAAGGCTATGATAAAAATGTTCAGGATTCTCGTTGCCTCCCTGGCCGGAACTGCAATTTACGTTCTTGTCTCTTTCACGTGTGGAACGGACGGACTTTGGGCGAATGAGCAGCTTCGGGAACAGAAACGAATCCTTAGCGCCCGTGCGGACGAAATACAGAAAATAAATGACAGTCTCTCCCTTGAATATACGGCACTGGAAAAAGACCCGGATGTCATCGCCGGCTTTGCCAGAAAAATGGGATATGTCCGCGACGGCGAAAAAATCGTAAAAATTAACGGACTTATAAATATTGATGAGTACCACTTTGAGACGGGAACGCCTATAAAATCAATAGAACCCTATTCTCTGCCAGAATGGTTCTGCAAGGTCGCGGGCCTGCTGATGTTTTTTGTGACATACCTTTATTTGATGCTCAAAGATTTCAGAATGAAAGAACATGATGCAAGGAAAAATAAAATAAAAATAAAGGGGATACCAGTCTATGATTTGCCGCAAATCTGATTTAGAGTCTGTACAGATAGCCGTTGATTATATTCGCCGGGGAAAGGTTGTCGTTCTTCCGACAGATACCGTTTATGGTTTTTCTGGAATCGTTGACGGACGACATTATTCATACCATACATATGAGAAAATTTGTGCAATAAAGAATCGTGATGAAGGCAAAAACCTTATTCAACTTATTGCAAAGCCAGAGGATGTAAAAAAATATACCAGGGATGTGATTCCTGCGGAGCTGCTTGAAAAATGGCCTGGGCCCCTTACGATTATCGTTCATACTTTTGCCGAGGACGGGAATTTCGAGACGACAGCCTTCCGTTGCCCCGGGGATGAATGGCTGAGGGAAATTATTGCCCGCTGCGGTGCGCCGATTTATTCAACCAGCGTAAACAGAAGCGGTCATCCTGTCCTTGACAATATACAGCAGATAAAAGACGAATTTGGAAAAGACGTCGAGCTTATCATTGACGACGGAGATAAAAAAGGCGGAGTTCCCTCGACAATCGTTGCCATTGATGAAAGCGGCAATGTGAAAGTCGTGCGTGAAGGAGCCGTTGAAATCCACTGCTAGGAAAAAGCCGTGTCGGCTATCTATGATAGAAAAGTGAAGCCAGGAAATCCATGTAAGGTCAGGATGTCTTTATTTTCTGGTCCAGCTTGAGTTCAAAATGCCCTGTTCCACACCGTTGTTCGTAGAAATGACGGTGTTTTTTATTCCCTCAAGCGTATCGGCGGATGTAAGGGAGAAATTCCAGGTGATTGGCTTTGCCTGCGAGGCGCATTCTAGGGCCTGCTCCCGGGGAAGCTCTGGGAAAAAGGATGCGTTTGATTTTCCCACCTGTGTGATTTCCAGGTTTGTTGATTTTCCGCCCACCACGGCTTTTTTTACGGAAATCTTTATGTTCATGGTGGCTCCGTTTTTGAAGATGACGAAGCCTCGCCCGCCGCGG
Organism: Treponema sp.; assembly: GCA_017469785.1. GTDB lineage: Bacteria > Spirochaetota > Spirochaetia > Treponematales > Treponemataceae > Treponema_D. Next base: position 36,126 of record JAFUFU010000019.1, on the reverse strand, counting down.
AGTATGATTATTTTGTCGGCGAAAGGCTCTCCGCTCCATGTTCCTGCAAGAGATTCTATGTCAACTCCGGTCTTGAAGTCAGTGGCAAGATTGGACTTGTTCGCGCCTGCGAATTCCGGTGCCGGTGCCTTTAGGTCCGAGAGAACCTTTTCTATGGCGTTTTTTGCGCCAACAAGGATTTTGTAGTAGGATTCATAGTTTTCGCTGGTGGAGTGGGTGATGCCATCGCTTGCCGTGACGGCATTGAACCTGCAGTTCCAGACAGTCTGCCCGGACTCATTTTTTGTGTCTGTAATCTCCGCATAGAAATATATTCCAGCGTTCGTGTTCATGAATGACGGGATTGCCGAGGAGGCCTTTGAGATATCAGGGCGCTTGTCGTCAACAGTGACCCCGTCAATGGATTTCAGCTGGGTAAAGAATACGTCCTGTGCCATTTTGAGCATGTTCGTGTCGCTTGACGCTGAGACGACTCCGTAATAATCGACAAGAACGCCGTCTGCACTGGCGGCTAAGGAGAAGAGAAGAAAAAAGGTGAGGCGGAAAAACCACGCCTTGAGATGTCGTGCCTTCAATATAAATTCTCCGATACGTTCCTGCGGATTATGACAAGTCCTTCCTGAATTCCCGTGCCATATCTCTGTCGAGGTCACGCTGTTTTATGCTTTCTCGCTTGTCATAGAGTTTTTTACCCTTGCAGACACCGAGAGTGAGCTTGACGCGCCCCTGCTTTAGGTAAAAATCCAGCGGAATGAGGGTGAAGCCCTTTTCGTCAACTTTACGCTGAATCCGTTTTATTTCTTCCTTGTGAAGAAGAAGCCGTTTTTTCCTGTCAGGATCATGGTTGAACACAGAAGAGAACTTGTATTCGGAAATATGGAAATTACGCATCCATACCTCACCGTTTATAATTTCGGCGAAAGAGTCAGCGAAGGACACATTTCCGGCTTTTACGGATTTTACTTCCGTTCCTTCAAGTTCAAGTCCGCATTCATATGACTCTTCAATGAAGTAGTTGAAGCGGGCCTTTTTGTTCTGCGCAATAATCTTAACATTTTCAGGCATATCCTCTGATTATAAACATAACAAACTGAACTTGCAACTGTTTCAAGAAATCTGCTATTCTATATGCATGGAAAAAAATATTTACGCCATTTCATATAAACTTCGCAAAGAACTGTATCACCGTATCTTATCTATAACAGGAATCATCCTTCTGTTCTTTGTCATTGTTTCGCTTTTCATGACTTTCATCATATTCCCTGTCGTCAACAGGTCGGATTCCATGGCGCCCGACATTCCCTCCGGCAGCTGTGAATTTGTCACGCCCTTACTTAAAACTCCGGGGCGCGGAGACGTGATTCTCATGCTCAATTACAGAAATTCCCAGGAATCCTTACTTAAGCGCATTGCGAAAAATGCCGCCCTGTTCGTAAGCCTGCGTAAGTGGCATCCATTTGAGGAAACTCCCTCCTCGGGTACTCGTCCCGTTATCCGCCGCGTGGTGGGGCTTCCCGGCGACACTATTTATATCGACCGATACGTGGTTTTCGTAAAGCCTGAGAACCAGAGCCATTTTCTTACGGAATTCGAAGTTACAGAGTCAAAATACAATGCGAAGATTCTTGTTCCCCCGGCTGGCTGGGACACTGATTTTGGCGCGAAGTCTTCCATCGAGCCTGTTACGCTGGGGCCTGACGAATATTTTGTTCTCGGGGACGACCGGCTCTCATCAAGCGATTCCCGCATCTGGGGGCCGGTAAATAAAAGTGAGATAATCGGCAAGGTCCTCATGCTCTATTTCCCGTTCAGCAAATTCAAGCTCTTTTAGGCCGCACGGAAGATTTCGTGGACATATCGCTCTATATTCACGTTCCCTTCTGCAGAAAAAAATGCGATTACTGCGATTTTTTCAGCGTTGCCCAGCGTGACCGTGTCGGAAAAAACAATGATCTTTCTGATTCATACATCTCTGCCCTGCTTGCCGAGAGCAGTCTTTATGCCGATTTTTATGGCGTTTCCCGCTGGAATACGGTTTATGTCGGCGGGGGAACTCCGAGCCTGCTTTCACCGGGTCAGATATCCGCATTGCTGAACGGAATACAATCTGTCCGCCCCCTTGCTCCGGGTGCCGAAGTTACCCTTGAAATGAATCCCGATGATGTGAGCGGGGAATTCCTTTCTGCTTGTCGGGCTAGCGGAGTGAACCGGCTTTCCATGGGAATCCAGGCGCTTGATGACCGGGCTTTGAAAGCCGTCAACCGCGGAAGTTCCGTTGAAATCATCATGAAGGCCCTTGGCATGATTCATGAATGCTGGAAGGGCCGCCTGTCCGTGGATTTTATCGCAGGGCTTCCGTCTCACACTTACAGCTCCTTTTCAAGCCAGTTTGAGATCCTGAAATCTTATCCGGAAATTGACCATGTTTCCCTGTACACGCTTACTGTCGAAGAAAACACTCCTCTCTGGAAAAATATTGAAGAGGGAAAAATCCGTTTTTCGCCTGAAAAAGCTGACAAGATGTGGCTGAAAGGCCGGAATATCCTTGAAAAACTGGGGTTCTCTCATTATGAGGTGTCTAATTTCGCCCGGCCTGGATTTGAGGCGCGGCACAATTCGGTTTACTGGAAGCAGGAAAGCTACATTGGCGTCGGAGCCGGCGCCAGCGGTACAGTGTATGATTTTGCTGAAAAATCCGCCCTGCGCTGGACGAACACGCTTTCCATTCCTGCATACTGTGCCGGCGTGGAGAAGGTTTTTTCTTCAGATAAAAATCCCGCGTCATTGAAGCGTAAGGCCGAAACTATTGATGAGAAGACCCTTGAATTTGAATTCCTCATGCTTGGCTTCAGGCAACTTTGCGGCGTAAGTAGCGCAGATTTTGAAAGACGCTTCGGCACTTCGCTTGCGGAGAGAATAGGCGCCTCTGAGCCGGACGGCCTTTTTTCTGTATGGAAGAGCCGGCGTTTTGCGCTCGAGAAAAAATCCCCCGCCGGCGACATGGTTTATGCCCTTAACCGCAGGGGAATTCTTCTTCTGAACAGGTTCCTGGAAGAGCTTTTGTAATCTGCATCAGGAAAATCTGGCTCAGTTTTTAAGTGGAATCTCAATTATGAATTCCGAGCCTTTTCCAAGTTCTGAATCCACGCTGATTTTCCAGCCGTGTGCCTTTATGATTGTCATTACAGTTGCGAGTCCTATGCCCATTCCTTCTTCGCGGCGGGAAGAGCTTGCACGGTAGAACATGTCAAAAATTTTTTCCAGGTTTTCCTGAGCAATGCCGATTCCTGAGTCCTTGATTTTAAAATAAATCTTTTCTTCCTCTTCATAGGCCCGAATTGCAATGCTGTCATTCTCGTTCGTGTACCGCAGGGCGTTTGAAAAAAGGTTTTCAAGGGTGCGTTGTATAAGTTCCTTGTCAAATGGAATCTCGAGTTCTTCGCTGACGGAAACTTCTGCCGTGACCTTGCGCTTGAAAATTCCACCGGTGGTGACTGCCGTTTTGGAGAATTCTTCGAGGACGGGGGCAATTTTTTGTTTTTTGAGCTGCTGTACCCAGTCAGTCTGGTTTAGCTTGACGAAATTAATCAGCGTGTTGACCATCGTCTCCAGCTGTTCGGTCTTTGAGCTTATTATTCCGAGGGATTTTTTCATCTCAAGCGGATTGTCGTAAAAACCGTCGCTCATGGCTTCTGTGTAGCCCTTTATGACTGCAACCGGAGTCCTGAGGTCGTGGCTGATTCCCATGATGAATTTCGTGCGCCTTTCCGCGTCGTCTTTGAGGGTCAGGCGCATCTTGTCCAGGTTTTCTGTGAGCCGGGTGATTTCATTGTCGCTCTTGCTGTTCTTTACGAAATCCAGGGGCACGTCAAGCTCGCCACCTGCAATCCGCTCCGTGTTCTTGCTGAGCAGGGTAATTGAGCGCGAGATGGTCTGTGAAATCATTACGATGAGAATTATGCAGAACAACTCGAACAACATGATGAAGACCAGCAGGCTTGTTAGCATCCGGGTGAAACCGTCTTTCTTGTGTTTTGTATCCCTGTTGATTCTGCTGATAAAAAGGATGTCATCGGCCTTATTTTCCAGGGGAGGGGAGCTCAGCTGGTAAAAATACTTGTCGCTGGTCTCGTTCATGTACTGAAAGAGCTGCTGCATAGATATTTTGCTGAGATTGCTGAAGTCCGGTATGGTAGTATGAAGAATGGTTCCGTGGTTCGCCAGTATGATGTATTCCACATTTGGCGGAAGGGTGTGTATGAGCTGCCTGAATACGCGCAAGTCACGCTGGGAGAGTGGAAGCTCGTCCATTGAGCGAATCTGCTTGTAGCCGTCGAAAAGCATACGGTCGGGCCTGGTGAGATAATGGTAGGCTGGGAGTGCCGTCACGGCGAGGAGAGGAACAAGAATCACTCCCAGTAGGAAAATGCGCAGCTGTGTCTTAATTTTCAAAGAGGTACCCCATGCCGAAAACTGTTTTTATGAACTGCGGTTCACCGGGATTTTTTTCGATTTTTTTGCGCAGCCTCTGTATGTAGACAGCGACCGCCGTTACATCGCCGTATTCAGTACCCCAGACTCCTTTGTAGATTTTTTCCGGGGAGAGCTGTTCGCCCTCATGACGGGTGAGAAATTCGAGGACTTTGTATTCCTTGTTTGACAGCGGTATTTTTTCGCTGCCTTTTTTGAGTACGCATGAATTGAGAAGCAGCTTGTAGTCGCCGAAAGCGTAGAATTCTTCGGCTGCTGCGGAAATCTCTGAGCCTCGGCGCAGGTTTGCCTTGACTTTCGCTACAAGGACTCTCGGCGAGAATGGCTTCGTGACGAATTCATCGGCTCCAAGCCCCAGCCCCTCGATGATATCCTCGTCTCCGTCCCTTGCTGACGAGATGATTACTGGAATCGTCGTGTTGTATTCTTCACGGAATTTCTTGAGGAAATCGAATCCGCTCATTCCCGGCAGGTTCAGGTCAAGAATTACAAGATCCGGTACTTTTTCTTTAAGGATGTCAAGGGCCTCTTCCGCGCATAATGCCTTTGAGACTTCCATGCCTTCTTTTGTGAGGTACATTGAGACAAGCTCGGACATTTCCGGAACATCTTCAATGACAAGAATTTTTGTGCTCATTCGTATTCCTCCAGATTTAACTCTTGATTTAAAGTAACTAATGCGCAAAAAAAACGCAATCGGAAAAATAGAATCTAATAAAAAATTATAATTTTCCGATAATCAAAAAGAATAAGTGATGGGAAATGGGTGATAAAGATTTATCCTTGTTTCCTGTTGCATGACCTGTTAAAAAATCTCTTTAAATAATCTAGTATTTATAATACAATGGTAGATATTTAAAGTCTTTTTTCTTATGGGGTGGGGTATGATTCCTGTAACAAAATTGGACGGTTCTACGTACTGGATAAATCCGCACATGATTGAGAGCATGGAGCAGAATCCGGACCTTACGGTGACGTTCTTCTCCGGCAAAAAAATAGTCGTGAAGGATTCTCCGCAGGAAGTCATCGACCGTATTGTTTCATATCGTAAACAGATTGGCATTACAGCCCTTGAAATATAAAAGTTAATGATTTAGGAGAAAATCATGGATATAGCAACTTTGATTGGTATTATCGGTGGTACGGTTGCCATCGGTCTCGGTGTCGTTACTTCAGGTGGTTCAATCGGTGGTATCATTGATATTCCGTCTGTGTTCGTAACGGTCGGTGGTTCTTATGCTGCATTGTTCATCGTTGCGCCGCTCAAACAGGCCCTGGGCTTGTTCAAGATTATGGGGCGGGCTTTTAAAGTTCAGGATTACGGCGAAAAAACGCTGATTCAGAATATGGTCGCCCTTTCGGAAAAGGCCCGCCGTGAAGGTATCCTTGCTCTGGAAGAAGGTCTTGATGATTTGGACAGCGCCTTCATGAAAGAAGGGCTGCGCATGGTAGTCGACGGCACTGACGGAAACGTTATCCGCGCGATTATGGAAAATGAAATGAGCGCGGCGGAAGCCCGTCACATGAGCTGGATTGGCGTTATCAACGCGTGGGCAGGCTACGGTCCTGGTTTCGGTATGTTGGGTACGGTCGTCGGTCTTATCGGTATGTTGAACAACTTGGAAGACAAAAGCTCCCTTGGTCCGAACATGGCTGTCGCTTTGATTACCACGCTGTACGGTTCAATGCTTGCAAACTGGCTCGTCGCTCCTTTCTCAAACAAACTTGCGGCCCAAAATGCCCAGGAAATGTCAACTATGGAAATGGTAATTGAAGGCGTTCTTTCAATTCAGGCCGGAGACAACCCGCGAATCCTTGCGATGAAACTCCTCACTTATCTTGATCCGAAAACACGCAAAATGATTGAGCCTGACGTTCTCAAGGACTAATTGCTCTACGGTTAAGGACTAACTATGGCAAAAAAAGAAAAAAAAGAACCTGAAAAACCGTCAACCGCGTGGCAAGGTACCTACGGTGACATGATTACGCTCATGCTCTGCTTCTTCGTCATGTTGTACGACCCGTCTGAGGTCGATACGGCTGCCCTTGCACAGATTCAGGAGTCCCTTAATATCGTTACGGAATCGATTGAGGCTCCTGTAACATCGGGCGGTCAGTCTCTGGCTGCAGGAAAGCTTGCTGATTTGGGAAACTCAATCTCGGCCCTTCCGTCTGCTGAAAAAGGAAAATCTCTTTCTATAGCTAAGAAAAAGGCAGTCAGCCTTTTTGCTCCGGAGGTAAAATCAGCGAAAATCACGATTTCCAGCGATGAGCGGGGGCTTGTCATCTCCCTTGCCTCGGATGTTTTCTTTGAACAGGGCAGCGCGTTCCTTAATATCGAAGAAACGCGAGATATTCTATTAAAATTATCGAAATTTTTTCAAGATTCGGAGTTAAAAAACCGAAGATTTAGAATAGAGGGACACACGGACTCAACGCCGGTACCGGTTCTCCTTGACGAAAACGGAAACAATGTCGGTTTCCCGTCAAACTGGGAGCTTTCAACGGCCCGTTCTGCAAATGTCCTTCACTATCTGTCAGATTTCGGTGTGAATGAGCAGCAGTTCTCAATTGCCGGATATGCAGATACAAGGCCCATGTTTTCTAACGAAACAAAGGAAGGCCAGGCGTACAACCGCCGAGTGGACATCATCATTCTTGATGAAGGCCATTTTTAATGTTACCATTTTTGATGGTTGGATAAGGAGTTTTCTATGGCAGATGAAGATGAAGGTTTGGGATTGGACGAAGGCGGAGATGCCGGAGCTGCTCCTAGTAAAGGTGGAAAAGGTCTTCTTATTCCCGGTCTTTTGAAATGGGTCGCCATTGGCCTTGCGGCGATTATTCTGATTGTTACTGTCGTCGTTATAACCATGAAGGTGGTCGGCGGAAACAATTCCGGAACAAGCGCGGCAATCCCGATGACCGAAGAATATACGGCTTCAAAGGAAATCCTTGACTGGTATACCTCTCTCGGACTTATCCAGACACGCACCATGGAGTCAAATCCTGCTTCTGTTCGCGTTGACGTCGTTCTCGGCTACAAAAAGGAAGATAAAGCTACTTCAACAGAAATCACTCAGAGAACTGTTGAGCTCAAGGACTTCTTGCGCCGATATTTTACACAGAAAACAGCAGAGGAACTCAGGCCTCAGAACGAAGAAAATCTTAAGATTGAGATTCGCAATGCTATCAACGACAGCATTTTGAGTTCTTCAAAAATCAAGGATGTTCGCTTTATGCAAATGGATGTAATCCAGCAATAGCGTAAGGTGATTTAACTATAAAAAGGTGGAAGGATAGACATGAACGAGGTTCTGTCACAAGATGAAATTGACCAATTGCTTCAAGCCATCAGCTCGGGAGATTCCGGGGCGGATGATTTCAAGCCGGTCAGTGACACGCGAAAAATCAAGATTTACGACTTCAAACGTCCGGATAAGTTCTCAAAGGAACAAATCCGTACCGTGCAGATTATGCACGAAACTTTCGCGCGTCTTACAACAACGAGTCTCTCAGCTCAGCTGCGTTCTCTGGTTCATGTCCACGTAGCTTCGGTCGACCAGCTCACTTATGAGGAGTTTGTCCGTTCTATTCCGACGCCAACAACGCTTGCCGTAATCAATATGGACCCTCTCAAAGGAAATGCTGTCCTTGAGATTGACCCGGCAATTACATTCAGCGTTATCGACCGTTTGTTCGGTGGTACAGGTCAGGGGGCGAAAGTCAGCCGTGATCTTACCGATATCGAACAGTCTGTTATGGAAGGAATTATTGTCCGAATCCTTGCTAATATGCGCGAGGCTTGGACTCAGGTTATCGATCTTCGTCCTCGATTGGGCCAGATTGAGACCAACCCGCAGTTCGCTTCAATCGTTCCTCCTTCAGAAATGGTCGTTCTTGTAACCTTGGAAACTAAAATCGGTGAGGAAGAGGGTATGATGAACTTCTGTATTCCTTACCTCACCATTGAGCCGATTGTTTCAAAGCTTTCGTCACAGTTCTGGTTCAGTTCTGTCCGCCGAAGCTCTACAACCCAGTATCTTGGCACTCTCAAAGAAAAGCTTTCTGATGTCAACATGGATGTAGTCGCTGAAATCGGCACAATAAATCTTCCGATTCGTGAAGTTTTGGCTTTGCGGGCTGGAGACGTGGTCCGTCTCTCTACGGTTCGTGTGGGAGATCCGCTTACCTTGAGTGTCGGAAACGAAAAGAAATTTTACTGTCAGCCGGGTGTCGTCGGCAAAAAGATGGCTGTTCAGGTTATTGGAAAAATAGATCAGAGTGAATCTGATGAATTCGAAGAATTATCAGTAGAAGGAGATGAATCTTATGAGTGATGGAACAATATCACAGAGCGAAATTGACGCGTTGCTTTCGGGCGTTGATGTTGGAGGTCTTTCATCAGGTCCATCTTCCAATGTGAATGTCGATACGGCAACACTTACGAAATTCGCTGAAGGATTGAAAGACAAAGCCGTTGCGAATTTGAACGGCATGACAGGAGCTTCTTTTGAAATCGGAGCTCCTTCTGTCGAGGCGATGGATCGTGACCAGCTTTTGGCAAAGTTGCCTGAGATGGTTGTCGCTGTAATGGCTGACTTCAATGCCGGTCTTAAGGGCGATCATCTTGTCCTTATGGCTCCTGAGTTTGCGCAGAAAATCACAGGTCTTGTCAATAAGGAAGAAAATGCTGAGCTTGATGACATGGCTCTTTCTGTTATCGGTGAGTTCATCTCAACTCATACCGGTTCAGAAATCACTGACTTGAGCTCAATAGCTGGTCTTGCTTCGAATCCGCCTGAGGCTGTTCATGTCCCGAAAGCCATGGTTCGTATTCCTCAGGGTACTTTCGCCTTGTTCAGCTATCCGATGACCCTCGATGGTCAAACCTACACGCTCTGGGAGGCAGTATCCAGCGATGTGGCTGAGGGAATTGCAAAGGCTCTCGGTGGCGGCACGCCGGATCCGGCTCCAGCTGGCGGAACCCTCAATGCCGCAGATATGGCTTCAATGGCTAATCTTGCTGGCGGTCAACCTCAGATGGGTGGAATGCCCATGGGCGGTATGGCTCAGGCTCAGATGGGCGGATTCCAGCAGCAGCCGATGATGGGAGGTATGCAGATGGGCGGAATGCAGATGCCGATGGGTGGCATGCAGATGGGCGGAATGGGAATGCCTATGGGTATGAGCATCCCGAACGTTCAGTCTGTTCAGTATCCTAACCTTTCCGGCGGACCTACAAGTCAGGAGCAGGGAAACATCGGTCTTATCATGGACGTAAACATGGAAATGACCGTAGAGCTTGGCCGCACTAAAAAGCAGATTAAAGACATCCTTGGTATGGGCGAAGGTACAATCATCGAGCTTGACAAACTTGCCGGTGAACCTGTCGATATCCTTGTAAACCACAAGCCGATTGCGAAGGGTGAGGTTGTCGTCATCGATGAAAACTTCGGTGTCCGTGTAACTGAAATTCTCTCTCCGATGGAGCGGGTCAGCGATTTGCGCTAAAAATAATATAAAAAATTAACGGCATCTGTCAAAATCCATTCGACAGATGCTTTTTTTTTTGCTATAATCATTTAAAATAAAACGATTTGTCAAAAAGTGGGTGGGATTATGACAAACTTCTCTCGGATTGTGCGCACATGCTTGTGCCTGGCACTTTTATTTTCTTTTTCAACGTTTTCTGTTTTTCCGCAGGAGCTTTCGGCTTCAGAGCAAAGCGAGCAGAATTCTTCTCAGGCTGTGCCGGTCGATGCCGCTGGCGCGCAGAACTGGAATTGGAATGCCTCCGACTATGAGCCGGCTCAGAGGGCACCGTCTACTTTTGCCCTTTTTCTGAAGATGGTTTTCGCTCTTGCGGTCGTGCTTGTGCTTGCGTATTTAGTGGTCCGTGTCCTTCGAAAGGGCGTAAAACTCTCAAATTCCAATGATCCTTTTCTCAGACATGTGTCCCATCTTTCGTTGAGCGCGACTCGTTCCGTTGATGTTGTTACGATTCTGGATCATGCCTATATACTTGGAGTCTCTGACAATGCGGTTAATCTTATCGGCGAGGTCACTGACAAGGAACTCGTGAATTCTATGAATCTCTACGCTGACAAAAACGACAGCACCCAGCGTCCCCGTTCTTTTGATGATATCCTTTCGATTTTTATGCCGGGTGGTCTGCGGCAGAACCAGAACCCGAATGTCTACGGCTCGAGCGCCCGGAGCGTGGCCGAGGCATTGGAACGTCAGAGAAGCCGTTTGCAAGAGGAAGAGTAGCATGAAGAACTTTATTTCAATTTCGTTCCATAAATGGCTTCCGCGTATCGTGTGCGCGGCTTTCGTTTCCATTTTCTGCCTCTTTCCGGTAGCGTCTCAGAGCCGGCAGAATCAGAACTTTCCACAAGGTTCCGTGAACGGCCGGACTGAAATGAGCGGGCAGGTAAGGGGACTTGATTTCCCCAATATTGACGTGAATATCACGCGGCCTCAGGGAGGCGAGCAGGTTGCCTTTTCCGTGCAGCTCCTCCTCCTGCTTACGGTTCTTACTCTTGCGCCGAGCCTTCTTATCCTTACCACCTGTTTCCTGCGTTTTTCAATTGTCCTTGATTTTATTAAGCGCGCCCTTTCTCTGCAGCAGGTTCCGCCGACTTCGGTATTGAACGGAATCGCCCTTTTTATGACGATTTTTATCATGTTCCCGACTTTGCAGGCGGTTTACAACAATTCGTTGAAACCTCTTTCAGACGGTGAGCTTACGATTGAGCAGGCATATCGCGCCGCCGAAGCTCCGCTCAGGAATTTCATGCTGAATCAGACGATTACCGTGCAAAGCGACGGCTCTCTCGGCTCGAAATATATTTCTTCTTTCCTCGGTATGGCAAATCTCCCCGCGCCCAATGGCCCTGAGGATATCCCGACATACGTAATCGTTCCGGCCTATATCCTGCATGAGTTGACTGTGGCTTTTAAAATAGGCGTGTTTCTGTATATTCCTTTCATTGTGATTGACATGGTTGTCGCCTCAATCCTCATGAGTATGGGTATGATGATGCTGCCGCCTGTCCAGATTTCAATGCATTTCAAGCTTATGCTTTTTGTAATGATTGACGGCTGGGGACTTCTTACGCAGCAGCTTTTTGTCTCGGTCATTCAGTAAATTTGATATGAGGTGATGCGATGTCTATCGGATTGATTGTGAATCTTATGCGGGGGGCAGTATTCCAGGTCTTTATCCTCTGCGCTCCGGTTTTGGGTGCGGCGTTGATTGTCGGCCTTATCGTTGCGATTTTTCAGGCGACTACTTCGATTCAGGAGCAGACACTTACCTTCCTGCCAAAAATGCTGGTGATTCTTTTGATTCTCGCTCTTCTCGGAGGATGGATGTTCAGCATGATGGGAAATTATACGGTGAACTTGTTTTCCCAAATCTCCCGTCTTGCGCGGTGAAGGGGCTTTTTGGAACTGATAAATGCTGGACAGAATCCTTTTGAATGCACCTGTTTTTCTCCTGATTGCCGTGCGCTGCTTCGCGCTCATTATGACGCTTCCGCTTTTTTCAATCCGGAACGTGTCGCGCATTGCGAAGGTCGCTTTTACAGGATATCTCGCCTACCTTATTTTTCCTCACGTGGATTTTTCTGTCTATATGCCTTATATGGGCAGTGACGGAACTTTCTCAATTGAATATATCCTGCTTCTTGTGGGCGAGGGAATCATCGGTATCTTGACAGGATTCTATGTGACGATTATTTTCGCAGCTTTCAGCTCGGCGGGGCAGTTTTTTGCATTTCAGATGGGTTTTTCGGCTTCTGAGGTTTACGATGCCCTCTCCCAGGTTGAGAATCCGCTTATGGGACAGTTTTTCAATCTTGTTGCCATGCTTATTTTCCTTCAGAACGATTGGGCGGTGGCTCTTTTTTCCAGAGCACTTCTTTCCAGCTTTGACTCGCTTAATGCGATTTCCATCGTTTTGGAGCGTGAGCGTATGATTCAGTTCCTTCTTGGCGGGCTTACGAAGCTTTTTGCCGATGCTTTTGTCATTTCTCTTCCCATAATGGGAACTCTTCTCTTGATTTCCGTAACGATGGGAATACTTTCAAAGGCCGCTCCTCAGATGAATCTTATGAGCGAAGGTTTCCCGATTATGATTCTTGTTTCTTTCTTTGTGATTACGGTTCTTTTCCCCCAGATTTGTGATTTCTTCCTGCATTCCTTTTCGTCGGGATTCAGGAATATAGAAAAGCTCATGGAGCTTGTCGGAGGGGGCTTATGAGTTTTGAGGAGATTGACCTTCAGTGGTTCGCCGCTGAAGATGAGGGCAGGACTGAGGACCCGTCCGAATACAAGCTGCGTAAGGCCCGCGAGGAAGGACGGGTCGCGAAAAGCCAGGAATTGTGTTCTGCCCTTGTCATGCTCGTAACTGTCATCGTGCTTATTATCGCTTCTCCCTATTTCTGGAAGTGGTGCGAGGAAACGCTTTTTTTCTATTTTACCCATATAAACGAAACGGTGATGTTTCAGGCGCGCTTCTTCTATCAGTTCCTGCTTTCTCTTGCTAAAATGGTTCTTCCCCTTGCCTTGTGCGGTGCCGTCGCTGCTGTCCTTGCGAATCTTATCCAGAACCGGGGGTTCATTTTCTCAATCAAGCCTATTGAGCCGCAGTTTTCAAAAATTACGCCTAAAATCGGTCAGTATCTCAAGAAAACGCTCTTCTCGTTTGAGGGCGGGTTCAATGTGGCGAAGTCTTTCGTGAAAGTCGGCGTCGTAGCCACTGTTTCCTTTATTTTGATTCGGATGAATCTGCCGGTAATTCTTGAATTCCTGAACGCCGCCAGCATTTACAATGCAATAGCAAAAATTGCCTGGACGGCGGCCCAGATTCTTGCATCCTGCGCGGTCGTCTTTCTTGCGATTTCAATTCCTGACTATCTCGTGCAGCGAAAGCAGTTCATAGAGAGCATGAAGATGACCAAGCAGGAGGTCAAGCAGGAATACAAGGAAATGGAAGGCGATCCTGAGGTGAAAGCCCATCTGCAGGCGGCCCAGCGGGAGCTTTTGCAGCGGAACATGCCCCAGCAGGTCGCGAAATCTGATGTGGTCATAACGAACCCGACTCATTTTGCCGTCGCGCTCATGTATGATCAGGCAGTTTCAAATGCCCCGCAAGTCATGGCGAAGGGAAGCGACAATCTGGCTTTCAGAATCCGTGAGATTGCCACTGAAAATAACGTGCCAATTGTAGAAAACCGACCTTTGGCCCGCGGGCTCTATGCAGAAACTGAAATTGGTGATATAATTCCTTCAAGCTATTTTAGTGTTATTGCCACTATTTATAGCCAATTGGAAAAATTTAATACTAAAAAGTGAGCTATTTCGGGTGGGGATTTGAATGGCGAGCCGATTTAATTTAAAAAGTGTTTTGGGGAACATTGAAAACCATGCTGTAGCAGCGGCGGCTATTGCTGTCGTTCTCATGCTCTTGATTCCCGTGCCGGGAGTCCTTCTGGACTTCCTCATGATTGTCAATATTTCTATCTCTGTTATAGTTCTTCTCGTCGTGCTTTATACGCCAAAATCATCTGATTTTACGTCATTTCCCCGCGTTTTGCTTTTTGCGACCCTGTACGGTCTGGCATTGAATGTCTGCTCGACGCGATTGATTCTCACAAAGGCAAGTGAGACAGGTTACCGGAACTTCCCCGGTAACATGCTAAAAGCCTTTTCTTCTATTGTAACTGGTGACAATCCGATGAATCCTTCAACTACAGGTTTGGTCATCGGTATGGTGATTTTTATCATCCTCATTATCATTCAGGTCATCGTCATCACAAAGGGTGCCACCCGCGTTTCTGAGGTCGCAGCCCGATTCAGTTTGGACGCCATGAACCAGAAATTCTTCGCTGTCGATTCTGAGCTCAATTCGGGATATATTACGGACGAAGAGGCCCGTGACAAAAAAGCCGCCATTCAGCGGGACATTGACTTCTACTCCAGCATGGACGGTGCCTCAAAGTTCGTAAGCGGAAATGTTAAGGCCGGTATTTTCATTACGGCCATTGACTTGATTGCGGGAATCATTGCCGGAGTTGCAATCGGTAACATGCAGTTCGGAGATGCGGCCAGCACATATTCCCGCCTTACCATTGGTGACGGTCTTCTCGGTCAGCTTCCGTCACTTTTGCTTTCTTTTGCCACCGGTCTTATTGTAACCGGAAACTCAAGCGAGGAAGTTCTTGGCGATCAGCTCAAAAAACAGCTTACGGCAAGCGGTTATGTCTATATCATAGCGGGAGTTACCCTGGCTCTAATGAGCCTTATCCCCAACTTCCCCTGGTATCTCTTGCTTCCCGTTGGCGCGATTTTAATTTTCTACGGATATCGTCTCTTGCGCCATGAAAAGGCCTCTTTTGCCAAAAAACTGGAAGAGGAGCAGAAGGCCAAAAATAAAAAGGCGGGCGGAAGCGGTGAGGAAGTCAGTCCTGTCGTTCCTCTTGATGCCCTTTGCCTTGAGCTCGGCTATGCCCTTATCCCTCTTGTCGACAAAGAGAAGGGCGCCGAGCTTCTTGAGCGAATCACCCGTATCCGTAAGGAGGCCGGCCTGGATTTGGGGCTTGTCGTGCCGAAGATTCGTATCATTGACAATATGACACTTGCTCCGGATGAATACAGCTTTAAAATCAAGGGAATTGAAGCCGGTCGTTCAAAAATCAAAATCGGCTACTATATGTGCATGAATACCGGTGCGGCTACGGAAGAAATCAAGGGCGAAAAAACATTCGATCCTGCTTTTGGCGTTCCGGCCGTATGGGTCAGCGAAGACAATCGTGAGGAAGCCGAGCGGGCGGGTTATGCAGTCGTGGATCCGCCTACCATTATCGCTACCCACATCACCGAGATTATCCGCTCTCATGCCGCTGAAATTCTCGGCCGACTTGAAACGAAGGCCATCATCGATAAAATCAAGGAATCGAATCCTGTTGTTGTGGATGAAGTCCTTACGACCTATAAATATACCTATGGCGAGATTGAGCGTGTCCTTCAGGGCTTGCTTCGTGAGCAGGTTTCTATCCGCAATGTCGTTGCCATTCTGGAGACCCTTGCCAATTTCGGAAATATGCCGCATGACAATTGGTTCCTTATTGCAAAAGTCCGCGAGGCTCTTGGACTTCAGATTTGTCTGCAGTATGTCGATCCTCACGATCCGAACAAAAAATTGAGTGTCCTGCAGGTTTCTCAGTCTGCATCAGAAAAAATTTTCAGCCACCGGGTTGTTCCGTCTGACGGGGGGCAGCCATTTGTTGCGTTTGACCCCGTGGATGGCCGAAAGTGGATAAGTGCAGTGAGCGCAGCTATAGCTTCCGTCCGCGAGAGAAATTACCTCCCCATTCTCCTTTGCGGTACAGCGGAAATCCGACAGCTCGTATACAATTCAATAAACCGCGAAATGCCCGGAACGGTGGTGCTTTCATTGAATGAAGTTGTTGCGGCTGGCAATAATGTAAATTTGGAGATTCTTGGAGAAATAAATGTATAACGATGGTTATGGTTTATCGGCTGATAAAAATCCACATTCTTCGTCTGTGTATCCGGTAACGAATCTTGGTTTTTCAGCTTACCCTCGAAGTGATGATGAAATCCAGACAATAATCGGAAAGGATTTCGAGGATTGCAAGCAAAAACTTTTCAAGACCTACGGACATAATTATGATATCCGGGGGCAGCGACCTGTCTTAAAACCTGGTTTTTTCGGTTTCGGGCAAAAGGAGCTGTATGAGGTGCGTTTTACCATTGGCCAGAAACGCGCTGTTTCCCAGCAGGAAGCTTTTCAGAAAAACCGTGATGAAATTCTCAGCAAGAACACTCTTTCTGTTTCTCAGACAAAGCAGCTTGCCTCTCTCGACAAGAAGCTGGAGGAGTATCAGAAGACGCTGGAAAAAAAACTGGAGGAAATTGCGACTGCAACCAATGCGGGTGACAAGCCGCTTTCAATCCAGAAAATTGAGGATTTGCTCCAGGAGAATGAATTTACATTCTCTTATATCAACAATATCACGACACGTCTTCGCTCGGAACTGTCTGTGGAAGAACTTGATGATTTTGATTTCGTGCAGAACAAAGTTGTCGATTGGATTGGCGAGTCGATAAAAATCGCCCCAAAGGAAATGCATAAATATCCCCATGTCATCATTCTTGTTGGTCCCACCGGAGTAGGAAAAACGACTACAATAGCAAAACTTGCCGGAACGATGATTCTTGAGGCCCGCTCAAATGAGCAGAGTGAGCCGAAAATCCGTATGATTACGATTGACAGGACTCGTGTTGGTGCTGAGGAACAGCTTCGCCGCTACGGTGATTTGCTTGGTGCCGATGTGGACAAGGCCGAGGACGCTGAGGATGTCAAAAAGATTTTTGATACTTATAAAGATTCTATTGATGTTCTCTTCATTGATACTCCAGGATACAGTCCCAATGATTCCGAGAATATCGGTAAAATGCGTAAAATGCTCGAGTTGAAAGGCGTGCATCCTGATGTATACCTTACCTTTACGGCTTCGGCAAAAGCACGTGACATGAAATCCATCATACAGAATTACGAGCCTTTCAATTTCTCGTCTGTCATCATCACGAAATGGGATGAGACAAGCGCAATCGGAAATGTTATCAGTGTGCTTGCTGAAAAGGGAAAGCCGGTGTCCTACATTACTGATGGCCAGCAGGTTCCGAAGACAATCGAGCAGGCGACAATCATGAAATTCTTATTAAATCTAAATGACTTTACACTTAATCGTGAATATATTGACGAAAAATTCCCGGAGGAAAAATAAATGGAAGATCAGGCACAGGAACTAAAAAAAATGATGAAGGCCAAAACTCGGATTATTGCAATCACGAGTGGAAAGGGCGGTGTTGGAAAATCAAATCTTTCTGTCAATATGGCAATTGCATATGCTCAGCAGGGAAAGAAAGTCACCTTGATAGACGGTGACCTTGGTATGGCAAACGTCAATGTTCTCATGAATATTGTTCCTCAGTACAATCTCATGCATGTAATCAACAAACAGAAGACAATGCAGGAAATAATCAATGATACTGAATTCGGTATCAAATTTATCGCCGGCGCAAACGGTTTTTCAAAAATCGCGAATCTTACGGTTGATGAGCTTGATTATTTCGCAAAGCAGTTTTCTATGCTTGGAAATTCGGACATTATCATCATTGATACTGGCGCCGGAATTGCAAACAATGTCCTTCAGTTTGTTGCCGCCGCTGATGAGGTTTACGTGGTTACAACGCCGGAACCAACGGCTATTACTGACGCCTATGGAATCATCAAGATTATCACGACGGAACTTGTTGATCGGGAAATGAACATCAAGCTGCTTGTAAACCGCGTTCATTCAGCTGATGAGGGAAAGCGCATTTCTGAGCGAATAATCAATATTGCAGGCCAGTTCCTGAATAAGAAGGTGGATTATATCGGTTTTGTCTACGATGATCCGGTTGTCCAGGCATCCGTTATCCGCCAGAAGCCCTTTATCATCGTCAATCCGACTTCAAAGCCGGCTCAGTGCATCAAGCATATCGTCGGCCGAATCGAAAAGAGTGATACAGGAAATTCCGAAGGCGTGTCTAGTTTCCTTAAAAAATTCTTGCGCAAAAATTAATATAGGGTAAAAAAACTTGACCGAATGAATTTTCTGCTTTAAAATTGTTATGGGAGGAGAATATGATAAACCCGAAAAATATATGCATCTTTAGTTGTATCGGGTTTTTTCTGTCGTTTTTTATAGGAATTCTGTCCGATGTCCGTTTTTCTCAGGTCTTGCTGCGAGCTTTTCTTTTTGCGCTTTTGTTCGCGATTTTGGGGGCAGGGGTCAGTGTTGTTTATTCAAAATTTCTCTCTGATGGCAGCGGAACAGTATCTGTTGACTCTGATTCCCTTGCTCAAAAGTCCGTCGGCGGAGTCGTGAATATCGTTGTTGATGACGAAAATCTTGCGGATGACGGCCTTTCTCCCAAATTTACCGTGGTCGGACATCATGCGGACTTATCTGATAAATCAAAGCCTGCTAAAACTTCTCCCGTAATGAATGTTGCTTCAGGAGTGAGCGAGGAGCCTTCTCCTGAGGAGCCTTCTCCTTTGGCTGATGATTCCGCTGCTTCTTTCCAGCCCATGGGCTTGGGAAGCGTAGCCAAGAGTGAAAATACAAATACGCAAAAAACTCCTGAGGTTCCCGCTGAGACTGAGTCGGCGGCCGAGACAGCGAGTGCATCGGCTTCACCTGTGGCAGCTTCGGGTCCTTCTGGCTCACTTGACGAACTTCCTGACATTGGAAATATGGGATTTGCAGATTCTTCTGAGGGCGTGGCCTCTGACACGGATCCTGAGGATGAAGTAATCAGTGATACGGATTTTGCTACTGGCGGGGCAAAAATGCATGAGCAGCCTATCAGCGGCGACACGTCTGTCATGGCAAAGGCTATTCAGACATTGCTGGCAAAAGATAATTAAAGGTGTAATATATGGATAATACAAAAATTCAGTTTATCAATGATGAAGAAGAAGACGCTCTTTGGGAGGAATTTAAAAAGACTAAGTCTGCATCTCTCAGGGATAAAATCATCCGTAAGTATATGCCTTTGGTAAAATATGTTGCAGGAAAAGTATCCGTGGGACTTCCTGCCAGCATGGAATTTGATGATTTGGTTGGTTTCGGTCAGTTTGGTCTTTTGGATGCAATCAGTAAATATGATTTGGACAAAAAAGTAAAATTCAAGACCTATGCGGTTACCAGAATCAGGGGGGCGATTTTTGACGAAATGCGTCAGCTTGATTGGGTTCCCCGTTCTGTCCGTCAGAAATCCCGTGAAATTGAAGACGTTATTTCTGGCCTTGAGTCACGCTTGTCCCGGCCTGCTACCGATGAAGAAATCGCAAAGGAAATGAATCTGTCCCTTGAAGAGTATCAGCACACTGTCATGAAGGTGAGCGGAACTTCAGTGCTTTCTCTTAATGACGTGTGGTATTCTGGCGATGATTCTGACCATCTTTCTATCGGCGATTCAATTGAGTCTCCGCAGAGCCTCAATCCTGATGTTCAGGTTGAGCGGGAAGAAATCCGCAAAGTCATAATTCAGGCAATCAATGAGCTTCCCGAAAAAGAAAAGATGGTGATTGTTTTGTACTATCATGAGGATTTGACCTTCAAGGAAATTGGACAGGTTCTTGATGTTTCTGAATCTCGTATCTCACAGCTTCATTCAAACGCCAATCTTCATTTGAGGGCAAAATTGACAAATTTCAGAAAAGGAATTTTCTAATATATGGTAACTCTTGACGCGATTCGCAAAGATATGGCAGGCTTTCTCGAAAAGGACAAGGAAATCCACTTCATCGAAGTGCGTGCCGATACTCTGGACGAGGCTCTTGCCGATGCTGCCGTTCAATTTGATACCCGGGTCGCGAACCTTGAGTATGAGGTTCTTGAGCGTGGTTTTGATGGCTTTATGGGAATTGCGAAAAAGCCATGGTTTTTGAAAATCTACCAGAATCCTGACACGGTCAAGAAGGTTGTTGTCGGCAAAAACGGTGAGGTCATTGAGTCTGAGGACGAAGAGGATATTCAGAAAATCGTATCTCGTGACGGCGAATACTATATCCACCATTTCGGAACGGACATTATGCTCAAAGTATTGCCGCCAGTGGGTGATGGAAAACCTGTCGACGCGGATGTCGTGCTTGAGGATTTGAACCGCCCGGATACGGCGAATTTCAATGCCGATTTGGTCCGAACTCTTGTCAAGAACGGTTCTGAGGAATATCAGGTTATAGGTGAATATAATCACGAGGCTTCGGCTGATGCTATCTTTGTCATTGATATTTCAAATGATGAGATGAAAGCTACGGCAACGATAAATCCTCCGTCAATTGGCGGCGCCGACATTACGGTGGAGCAGATTAAAAAGGCACTTACCCAGCAGGGAGTCGTTGCCGGAATCTCGGATGAAAAGATTCAGGCTCTTGTCGACAAGCCTTCCTATAACGAGCCGGTTGTTGTTGCCGAGGCAGTGCTTCCGATTGACGGCAAGGATGCATATATAACATATAATTTTGAGACTGACCGCTCTAAAATCCGCGCAAAACAGGCAGCAAACGGTCAGGTAGATTTTAAAGAGCTTAACCTTATACAAAACGTTGTCGAGGGGCAGCCTCTTGCTCAGAAAATGCTTGCGGAGCAGGGAAAACCCGGCAAGACCTTGTACGGCCGCTATCTTGAGGCTAAAAATGGCCGTGACATTCAGCTGCCTCTCGGAAAAAATGTCCGCGTCGATTCTGACGGTCGAACGATACTCGCAGACGCCAACGGGCAGGTTCTCCTCATCAACGATAAAGTTTGTGTCGAGCCAATCATGGAAGTTGACGGCGTCAATATCAAAACTGGTAACATCACATTCCTTGGGACTGTCATTGTCAAGGGAGCTGTCGAGGACGGTTTCAATGTCAAGGCTTCCGGCAATATCGAAGTTTCTGGAACTGTCGGAAAATGTACGCTTGAGTCAGACGGCGATATCATCGTTTCTTCCGGAATCATCGGCCGCGATGAAGGTCGGATTGTCTGCGGCGGTTCCCTTTGGGCGAAGTTCATTCAGAACACAACCGTTCAGGTCGAAGAAAATATCATCGTGACAGACTCAATCATGAACAGCGAGGTGTCGGCCCAAAAAAAGATTATCCTCAACGGAAAACGCGCGCAGATTACAGGCGGAAATCTCTTCGCCACGGAAGCTGTCATTGCAAAGAATATCGGCTCGGAAGGCGGCGGAACAGAGACAGTGATTTCTGTCGGTTTCGATCCGCGGGCCAAAAAGCGTCTTGAAGAACTGCTTGAGATGCAGAATAACAACATTAAGATTCTCGATGATCTTGAACTGAATATCGCGACTCTTGATAACATGAAAAAAGTGCGAAAGTCTCTTCCAAAAGAAAAGGAGGAGAGCCTTGTTTCTCTCAACGAGCAGAAAAACGAAATCCTTGAAGAAAACATTCGTTACAACGAAGAAATTGAAAAAATACAGGGGCGTTTGCGCGAGCTGAAGAATATCGGTAAGGTTTATGCCTCTGGAACAGTGTATTCCGGCGTAAAGATTTTTGTCAGGGATGAAAAAGACGAGATTCGTGCCGATACCAAGAGCGTTATATTCTTCTACGAAGACGGCTTTGTCAGGCGTGGAAAGTATGAGCAGCCGAATCTTGAGGACATAAAGGGTCCTGAGGGGTACAGCTAATGGGAGTTTCGCCGCTGGACTTGCAGACAATGTATGCAAACATGAATAATGTTGCCCGAACTGTTTCTCATCAGCAGCAGGGACTTGTACTTGCACAGCAGCTTCAGGAGTCTAAGATTATCCAGCAGAATACGGAGAAAGCATCGCAGGTTCACAAGGCGGCAGATAATGAGGCTAAATCAAGCGGAATCAATGACGAGGGGCATAATTCTTCTTCCTACGGTCAAAACGGAAAAAGACGGCGTCAGGAGCAAAAAGACGATGAGCAGAGTCGCCCCTCGGAAATCCGTGAGTCGTATCTGGGACTTCATATAGATATAGAAAGGTAAATATCAATGATTGTTGTTTTTATCGCGGCTTTTTTTTGCGTATTGAATATAAGCCTTTGGGGTGTGTTTTTTATAAAATTCAAGAAAATTTTTTCTACTGATGATATCATTGCCTCGACACGGGAGCAGATGGATCGGATGATTGCCGACATCAACCATAATGCCGGTCGCAACATTGAGCTTATTGAGGACAGAATCAAGCAGCTTAAAGCGGTGGTTGCCGAAGCTGACCGCCATGTGGAGCTTGCAAAACGTGAGCTTGAAAGCCAGAGGGCGGCTCTCTCTTATCAGAATAAAATAGACTCAGCGATGCAGGCAAAAAAACACGCTACGGCAAGCTTTAAAGGAGGAGCCAGCGGGCGCGCGGCTCAGCAGTACATGCGAAACCAGCCTCAGAATATTTCGGCAGCACTTCAAGCCGGGAATCAATATGAGCTTACGGCTGAAGGCTCTCGACAGGTGAAGTCTTCCCACGTGGAGCAGGGGGACTTGTTCGAGCAGGCTGAATCCGATGACTCCCGGCAAATCGTTTCTGATTCCGGGACTATGTTCCGTGTTGAGTCTGACGGCTCTTCCTATGCGGCGGTGCCTGTAATCGGCGGCAATGTTACTTATGCTGATGAGCCTGTATATCCCAAGCAGAGTTTCGCGCAATTGGTGAAGGACCTTCATTTTGCAGGACACTCTGTCGAGGAGATTGCCCGTAATCTCGGCAGCTCGACTACGGAAGTCCAGCTTGTTCTTGATATGAATTCCTGATTTCTAGTCTGTCGCCTGATTTTTGAACCATTCTTCAACGTGTTGCCAGTTTTTGAGCAGTTTTTCGGTCTTGTCCTTTGCGACTTTCTGTAGAACTGGGTTGTCGTTTCTCAGGTCAGGGTGATAGTACATCAATTTTTCGTGATAAATTCTTTTTGCCTCGTCAAAGCCTGCGTCTTCAGGAATCGAAATGGATTCAAAAGCCGCTTTTACATGGGCTGGCAGTGGAATCGCTTCGATTTTTTCTGAGGTCTTGCTGCCTGGCGGGGGAGCGGAGCCGTCATTTGCTATCTGTTCCTGAATCGGCAGCGCTCCGTTGTCAAGTGCCTCGCTCAGGAGCTCTCCCAGCTTGTCGAACATTGAATGTGCCATGTCTTGTTCTTATGCCATGAATCAGTGCTGTCCAAAGTGGCGATTATGCCTTCTGTTGGACAGCACGAGAGCGCAGTGCCTTATTAGATTACGGTTCCTGACGGGATGACAGAGCCTTTTCTTATGACGATGATGCCGTCAGAGCTGTAGAAGTAGACCCCGTTCGGAAGCTTGTTCTCGCCGTCCGGATATTTTTTGCCGTCAACATTGATGCGGCAGTCGTCTCCGATTGCGGCGTCTTTGTCGATGATGGTCTTTGAGATTTTACAGTTCTTGCCGATGCCGACATTCGGACGTTTTGAAGTGACGTTTTCAGCTTTGCGCTCTTCGTTTTCGTAGAAATCAGCACCCATGGTGATTACACCGTCAAGCTCCGCGCCCTCGCAGATGATTGTTCGGACACCGATGACGGAATTTTTGACCATTTTGCTGTTGATGAGTACACATCCTTCTGAGAGCAGGCTCTTTTCGATGTGTGGCGCGCCGTTGATTTTTGGCGGCGGAAGATTGCGCATATGGGTGTAGATAGGAGCGTCTGCATCGTAGAAATTGAATGGAGGAATGTCTTTTGTAAGCTCAAGGGTAGCGTTGTAGAAGCTGCGGATGGTACCGATGTCTTCCCAGTAGCCGTCAAAAATATAAGAGTTGACCTTCTTGTTCTTGATGGCGCGTGGGATGATTTCCTTTCCGAAATCAGTGAGGTCATTGTCAAGGGTTTCTTCCATTGTCTTTGCGTTGAAAATGTAGATGCCCATTGAGGCCAGGTATTCTTTTTCTTTTGGAAGGTTGCCCCGGGCTTCTTTCGGAATCTTCCAGTTGCCGCTGTTGAGTGTTTCTACGGATGGCTTTTCGATGAATTCAGTGATTGCGTTTTTGCTGTCAATCTTCATGATGCCGAATCCTGTTGCGTCTTGCTCGTTGACGGCTGTCGTTGCGATCGTAATGTCAGCGCCGCTTGCGATGTGGCTGTCCATGAAAGCCTTTAAATCCATACGGTACAGCTGGTCGCCAGAAAGGATGATGTAATGTGTGGGATTCTGTGACTTGAAGTGGATGAAGTTCTTGCGGACTGCATCTGCGGTGCCTTCAAACCAGCCTGAGTGCTCAAGGGTCTGCTCGGCAGCAAGAATTTCGACGAATCCTTTTGAGAAACGGTCGAAATTGTATGAATTCGTGATGTGGTGATGCAGTGAGGCTGAGTTGAATTGCGTGAGGAGGTAGATTTTTCGGTATCCTGAGTTGATACAGTTTGAAATTGGAATGTCGACGATACGATATTTACCGCCGAATGGAACCGCAGGCTTAGAGCGTTCTTTTGTAAGAGGGTAAAGACGTGTTCCTTTACCGCCGCCCAAGATAATTGCCAAAACGCGAGGTTCTTTTGTGTTTGCCATAATGCTACGCTCCTGAAAATATAAAAAAATAATTGTCTTATAATCATAACTCCAAAGAATCGAGAATGCAAATTATTTAAAATGAATTTCAATTTTTTTTGGTGTGAATTTATGGTTTCACGAGATAAGTTATGCTATTATTAGGGTAAACATTCTGGAGATGTCTTTTGATTAAAAAAATCGGCTCTGATGTCCTTGCCTATATATATTCTCTTCCGTATCTGCTTGGCTATATCGGCCGGATTTTTGTCTCTGCCGTAATATTTTTTCACCGTGAGAAGGGGGCCAGAAAAGTCCTGATAATGCAGCTCCTCTTCACTTTTATCGAGGCGCTGCCGATTATTGCCGTTCTTTCTTTTTCCCTCGGCTCGGCCCTCTATATACTGGGATATTCTTTCCTTCTCTCCATTGGACAGGATTCTCTCATTTACAATCTTCTGACGGTTATCGTTGTCCGCGAGCTTGGACCGCTTCTTGTCGCCTTTGTTGTGACGGCCCGCTCTTCTACGGCTATTGCTACGGAACTTGGCGGAATGGTAACGTCCCATCAAATCGAGAGTCTCGTCGCATGCGGAATTGACCCGATTGATTATCTGGTAGTCCCGCGCTTCATTGGCGTCACTCTTTCCGTATTCTTCCTCAATCTGTATTTTTCATTCTGCGGGCTTATCGGGCCTGTGGTTGTAACTCAGTTCGTCAATCCTGTCGCTTCCTATGGTTATGTGGACAATCTTCTGAAAACTTTTTCTCTCTTTATGCTGCTTACTTCCATAGTCAAAAGCCTTCTGTTCGGTATGATTATTTCAATCACGGCAACTTATTATGGTTTCAATGTTGAGCGCGCATCCACTGAGATTCCTATCGCCGGCATTCAGGCTGTCTCCAAGTCTTTTGTCGGTATCATTCTCTGCGATGTTCTGATAATAGTCCTGTCAATTCTGTAGCAGCTGGGGGAAACAATGAGTCTTTTCAGGGTTGAGAACGTGCATTTCAGTTCAAAAAACAAGGAGGTCATCAGGGGAATTTCCCTGTCGATTGATTCCGGCTCCGTAAATTATCTGTCCGGACGCTCAGGAAGCGGGAAGTCAACGCTTTTAAAGCTTATTGCCGGAGTTCTTGTCCCTAGTTACGGTAAAGTCTTTTATAATGACGTTGATATCCAGTCAATGAACAACTCGTCGAACAAAAAGTTCAGGAGGGAGTGTGCCTTCGTATTTCAGGACGCCGCTCTCTGGGCGAACCTGGACATCCTGCAGAATCTCAATCTTCCCCTGCAGACCCATAATCCTGACATGCCAAAAGAAGTCCGCTTGCAGCGCATCCATGAAATCTGCGAGCTCCTGCACTATGACAAGGCCCTGAATCTGCGGCCTGTTGACCTTTCGATGGGTGAGCAGAAAAAAATCGCCTTTGCCCGTGCCTTGATAAACAATCCCAGCACTCTCTTTCTGGATGAATGTACCGAGTCTTTGGATAAAAAAAACGGCTCCATAATACTCGGAATCCTTCATGATTTCATCGACCGGGGAAATACGGTCATTTATGTCAGTCACAGCACTTCTTTTGTAAATGCAATCGGCGGACACGCCTATGTTATTGATGAAGGTTTGTTAAGCGAATAGAATGTAAACTGTAAGAATAAAGTATGAAATTTAAAATTCGTTATGCAGATCAGATAGTCGGTTTTTTCTCTTTGCTTGCGCTTGCTCTTCTCGTTGTCTTTGTCTTTCTGATTGGCGCGAAGCAGAACTGGTTTGCCAAAAAAAATACTTATTACGCGTATTTTACATCAGGCGCAGGATTTTCAGTCGGTATGGATGTGAGCTACAAAGGCTTCCCCATCGGAAAAATCAACGACGTGAAGCTGGAAGGTTCTTCTGCCCGCGTTGAATTCTATATCCTCGCTGACTATAGCGAGTACGTGAAGGAAAATTCCCTTGTCGAGCTTATCACAAGCCCGATCGGTCTCGGCTCGTCCTTTATTTTTCATCCTGGAAGGGGACCAGGGCTGCTTCCTTCTGGTTCCGAGATATATCGTATTGATTCGATTGCAGCCCGTGAGCTTATTTCCGAAAAGAAAATCCGCATTGAGATTCAGGAAGATTCCATCGGTGTTCTCATGAAAAAAGTTTCCATGATTATGGACAATGTGAATATACTTTTGTTCAATCTGAACGGCGCCATTTCAGGCGAGTCGGAGAATTCAACGCCAATCAACAAGATTGTGTCCGGTATCACGGAAATCACCCATAACATTTCCGTGCTGACCGACACGCTTAACTCACAGGACGGAGCTGTTCCGGCTCTTCTTGGAAGGGAGCTTACTACTGATGTGTCCGATGTCCTTAAAAATATTTCCATTGTTTCCGAAGAGCTTACTTCGATTACGGGAAACGCTGACCAGATTGTCGATACGGCTCTTCCTGAGGTTGACGCGATACTGGTGCAGCTGAACAGCATGCTCCTTGATGTACAGGATGTGCTGGAAGGCGTCAAGAATAATCCTTTGATTCGGGGCGGGGTACCTGACCGTACAAGGGGCAAGTCTTCAATAAACCAGCTCAGGAGCGAGGATTTCTGATTATGTGCTCTTTTGTCCGTATCCACAGGCTTCTCTTTCTTCTCTTTTTGTGCCTGCTCTCTGCCTGCTCATCTGCTCCCAAGCGGGTGATGCTCGTTTCTGATGTTACGAATGCCGCCTATTCTCAGCTCGACGAGGCAAATAAGCGCATTATCGAAGGAAACTATGTCCGTGCCTATAATCTTTTGACAGGAGCATACAAGCGCGCCCTTTCGGTTGACAATGCCGGCCTTCTCTGCAAAATTTCTCTTTCCGGGGTCGTCCTGAAGATTTCAAATCCTTCGCTCCCAGAAGGAAATCCTGATGCGGAGGAGGAGGACGACGGCTTTCCTTCAGGCAGTTTTCTTGACCTTCCGGTGGAGTCCATCATGTCTCAGGCCGAAAAATTCGCCCGCCGTTCTGACAGCAGCGAAAGGGCTTTCCTTGAGTCTCTCTGCCTTGTCTATGAGGTCAGGATGCTGCTGGAGTCAGAACGCGTGTCTTCTGGCGCTGGAGGCGTAAGTAATCCTTCTTCCTATCTATCAAAGCTTGATTCCGTGAAAAAAACAGTCTCGAAGGAGCCGTACTACTACGCCCATCTGTGGCGGACTCAGGGGGATGTTTTCATGGCTTCTGGCAGGTATCTGGATGCCCAGAAGTCTTTTGCTGAGGCCGCGAAAATCCATACAAAGGAAAGGTACCTCGTTGAAATCGGCCTGGACTGGTATTGCATTGCCCGGAGCTATTCCATGGCCGGCCGTAAGAGTGATGCCCTTTTGGCGATTCAGACTGCGCTTAAATATGACAGGGATGCTGAAAACTCTACGGGAATCGCGGCTGATTATAAGGCCTATGCAAAAATCCTCTTGAAGGGAACTCCCAGCGAAGAAGACAAAAAACTTGCCGAGGAGCTGGCTGCTTGGTCTGAAAAGATTCTTGAAGCCAGGATGTAGTTCAGTTGCACGAAAAAGATTTTGATATTACAATTAAAAAAGTGAATTCTGAATATACTATTGTGCTTGCCGACGGCGATTTGCTTTCCCGGGTTTGCGGCACGAATGACAGCAATTTAAAACTCATTGAAAAACATATAGGTGTTCCTGTCTTTACCAGGGGAAATGAAATTTCCATTGATGAAGAGGATCCCCGCATACAGCAGGAATTCAAATTCATTATTGACAGGATTGTCGATGAGATTTCCGATTCAGGGGATTCTGCGCCTGACCTTATTCATTCCATTTTGAATACGGGGCTTGTCCATGAGAATTCCGGCTCCGGCTTTTACGCGCCCCAGTATGCCATAAGTATTCCCGGCGCTATCAGGAAAATTTATCCCAAGACAAGGAATCAGGCGAATCTTTTGAAGGCTTTCAGAAACTCAGACTTGGTTTTTGCGGAAGGTCCTGCAGGAAGCGGCAAAACTTTTCTTGCTGTCGCGGAGGCTCTTTCCCTCGTTCTCTCCAAAAAAGTGAATTCCATCGTGCTTACCCGGCCAATCGTTGAGGCGGGGGAGAGCCTTGGATTTTTGCCCGGCGACCTTGAAGACAAAATCAATCCTTACCTGCGTCCGCTTTACGACTCCATGAATGCCTGCCTGCCTCGTGAAATAGTGCATAAGCTTACTGAAAATGGTATCATAGAGGTTGCGCCCCTTGCCTATATGCGGGGGCGTACGCTGAATAACTGCGCGGTCATTCTTGATGAGGCGCAGA
This sequence comes from Treponema sp., assembly GCA_017469785.1. Taxonomy (GTDB): domain Bacteria; phylum Spirochaetota; class Spirochaetia; order Treponematales; family Treponemataceae; genus Treponema_D. The sequence goes on along the minus strand of JAFUFU010000019.1, from coordinate 7,226 downwards.
ATACAACAAGCGAGCAAATGAAAATGTTCCTCACCCGCATGGGAGAGAATACGAAGGTTTTCATTACGGGAGATACAACACAGATTGACCTGCCTAGGCGTTTTACATCGGGGCTTGTCCATGCTATGAAGATTCTTTCCGGAATCCCTGAAATAAGCATGATTCACCTTTCGGGCGAAGATGTAGTCCGCTCTTCACTGGTCAGAAAAATCGTTCAGGCGTACGAAAAAGACATCCTGAGCGAGTAAGAGGTAAAAAATGGCAAAAAAAGAAAAAAGTGATACGTCGGGAATTTCAGTTTTCTTCTCGTCCATAGGTCATTTCATCGTAAAAAACTGGAGTTTCATACTCGCGTTTTTCCTTACTTTTGTGGCTGCCACGGCTATCGTATGGTACGACGCGAACACTACCGAAACCCTGGCTTCCTTTGCGATTGAAGAATATGAGGTGGGACAGGTCGCCGACAAGACTATCATCGCCACAAAATCTCTTCCTGAGGACATCCAGTATCCGGTCTCAATCGAAAAGGGCGAGAAGGTCATACGCAAGGGCTTTGCGATTACTGAAGAAGAATATTTCAAGCTCCAGAAAATGGCTGATTCTCCGGTTTATGTGGATTACCGCGCCTTCTGCGACAAAATTCTTTATCTGATTCTTGTGGCTGTATTGTGGATTGTGCTTTTCAATCCCGTGCTGCTGCGCAAAAAAGTCGAGCTGAAAGAAGTGATTCTGGAGTGCGTTCTTTTTATACTGGTGTTCTTCGCCACATCTTTCGGTATGAAGAATGCGATTTTCCAGAATCCCTATACGCTTCCGGTGCTGATTCCGTCAGTGTTTTCTGCATTCCTTGTCGCAATTCTCTTCGGACAGACTTCTGCTCTCTTTTTCGGGGCCTTGCTCGCTCTCGGCGTTTTGGGCGCGTCATCCTTCCAGATTGTTCCCACCCTGTATACGCTGGCTGTCTGCGTTTCTTCTGCCCGTATCGTCATGCGCATTGAGCGCAGGATAGACATGGTCTTTGCCTCAATCATGCAAGCCGTCCTGAGCGTTGTTTTCATCGTCTTCCTTAAGGTCATGTTCAATTCTGATTTCAGTGACGCGGTTTTTATTTTCCCGGCCCTTGCATTCAATTCCTTCCTTTCGGGAATTCTGGTCCTTGGCTTCCTTACGCCTCTTGAGTCCATTATGAATACGGCTTCTGTATTCCGCCTCATGGACTTGAGCGATCAGAACACTCCTGTTCTCCGCAAGTTGCTGCTGACGGCAAGCGGAACTCACCAGCACTGTATGATGGTGGCCCAGCTCGCTGAAAATGCCTGCAAGGAAATCGGAGCAAATGCCCTTCTTGCACGAGTCGGAGCCTATTATCACGATATCGGTAAGATGGAGCATCCTGAATATTTCACCGAAAACAACATCGATACGGCCAACAAGCACACGGACTTGAATCCGTCTCTTTCAGTATCGGTCATCAAGAGCCACATCAAGCTTGGCGTCGAAAAGGCCTATCAGCTCCGGCTGCCAAAACAGATTATCGATATCATCGCCGAGCATCATGGAAATTCAGTCATTTCATATTTCTACATGAAGGCAAAGGAAAAGGACGAGAACGTCAGCCCGGAGGACTATTCATATCCAGGAAACCCGCCGGCCTCAAAAGAAAGCGCCGTGGTCATGCTTGCCGATGTCTGTGAGGCGGCTTGTAAGTCTCTGGAAAAACCTACGGCTCAGCGGCTCGAGAAATTCATTCAGGAACTTATCAATGCGAAAATCGAGAGCGGGCAGCTGGATAATTCCGCGCTTACATTCGGTGAGCTTACAAAAATCCGTGATACCTTCGTGAGAATTCTTGCGGCTTACTATCATGGAAGAATAAAATATCAGAATCAGCGTGACTCTGACGCGACAGGTGACACTGAGGCCGGCGAAAAGGATAAGTCTTTCTCGACAGAAAAGGATAAAACAGCTTCTTCTGAAAAAGACAAGACGTCTTCGGATACAAAAAATGATTCTGAATCAAAGGAAGGAGAAAAATAATGGCAAACAGAGTTTTGGTTTCTTGGCAAGGCGGGGTAAAGGTTCCGGAAGGTTTTGATGACAATCAAATCGGAAAGTTCGTAATCAAAATCCTAAAAAGGCTTGAAATCGACCATGAAGAAATTTCTCTGCTTTTCTGCAATGACATGGCTATTCAGCAGATGAACCGCGATTACCGCAATATTGATGCTCCGACAGACATCCTCTCATTCGAGAACGGTGGTTCCTATACTGATGATGAGGGGCAATGGCTTCAGGCCGGAGACATTGCGATTTCCATCGAGACACTTCCCAAAAATGCCGAATATTTTAATGTGAGCGAAAACGAGGAATTAAAGCGGCTTTTGATTCACGGAGTCTTGCACTTGAACGGCTACGACCACGGCGAAGAGCACATTGAGCTTGGAGTACCCCCGACGGACGAAATGCTTGTCCTGCAGGAGAAAATTCTGTCAGAGTTCGGAGATGTAAAGTTAATATAATCCGCAGATACGTCAATCGCCACGGATTATTTATTTTAATCTGTGAAAATCGGTGCATCTGTGGATAAAAAATAAAGGAAACAGTATGGGATTATTTAAATTCGGTAAAAAGAAAGACGAGGACTATCACTCCAGTAACGCCGCCAAGTCGGAAAAATCTTCTGATTTGGATCGGGCACAAGAAGAAATTCTCATTGAAGAAAAAAAGGACATGATTAAGGGTATCGAGGATTTGTCGGAGACGACCGTCAAGGAAGTCATGATTCCTCGAATAGACGTGGATTTTATTTCAATCGACACTCCGGAAGAAGAGTTACTTGAAAAGATTGCCGAGAGCGGTCATTCCCGTTTCCCGGTTTACAGCGAGTCAATTGATAATGTAACTGGAATCCTTTACGTAAAAGACATACTCAAGGCGTTCAGCAGAAAAGAAAAGGTTGACCTGCAGAAAATAACAAAAAAGGCATATTTCGTCCCTGAGTCAAAAAAGATAGACGGACTTCTCCGGGAATTCAAGCGACGCCACCAGCACATAGCGATTGCAATCGATGAATACGGCGGAATTTCGGGCATAGTCTGTATGGAAGACATCATCGAGGAAATCGTCGGCGATATTCAGGACGAGTTTGACAACGAAAAAGAAGATATTGTTTCCCTGGGTGAGAACGTATGGCTCTGTGACGCCCGCGTAAATCTTGATGACCTGAGCGAGACCATCGAAGTGAATTTCCCTGCGGAAGATTTTGATACTCTGGGCGGATTTGTCCTTGATTTGTTCGGACGCATTCCTGTCAAATATGAAAAAATTGAATATGAAAATTTTGACTTTATCGTTCAGGACATGGAAGGTCACCGCGTAAATTTAATTAAAGTGGTAAAAAAGCCGCTTGAAAATACCGATAATTGAAAAGATATGAAATCTATTCGAAAATTGTCTGTAGTTCTTGTTTTTTCTCTTGGATTTTTTGCGTTTGCTGAAAATCTCAGCGCATTAAGATTTTTTGAACGCGGTGTTCAGAAGCAGGATGCCGAGGATTACTACGGAGCTGCAGAAGATTTTCAGCAGGCCCTGCAGCTTAACAAGTCTTACGGGGATGCATGGTTTCATCTTTCGGAGGTCACTTACTCGCTGGGGGACTATACTCTGGCACTTTCATATCTTGAGCAGGCTGACAGCTACGCAAAAAACAGGACGGATATACAGAATCTTAAAGGGCTTATTTTCATCGCTCTGGGGCGTCTTGATGAGGCTCGCTCGGTTTTCACTGATGTCCTCAAGAGATACCCCAATGACATTGATTCGCGTTTCGGTCTGGCGGAGCTTGACCTCTTTACCGGCAGCTTCATCGGGGCAAAAAATCAGTATGAGGATGCGCTCAAAAGGCAGGGGAACAACCGTAAGGCTCTCTTGTCCCTGGCCTTAATCAGCTCTGAGCTTGGAAATCACGATACCGCCAGAAAGTACATCGAGCAGGCTCTCCGCTATCATTCCGGTGAAAGCGAGGTTCACTATCTGGCGGCCTACCTTGAGGCAAAGCAGGGGAAATTTGCTGACGCGGAAAAACGCGCCCGGGCTGCCGTTCAGATAAATCCTGATTATACAAAAGCTTATGTGCTTCTTTGCTCGATTCTCTACGCCCAAAAGAAATACAATGATGTCATTGATTTGTGCGATTACATTATCTCCAAAAAACGGAATACAATCGAAGCCTGGTATCTGAAGGGGCTTGCGCAGAATCGTCAGGGGAACTGGAAGCAGACCATTGATACCTGGACTGACGCGCTGGCAATCAATCCCTACGATGAGGTAATGCGAGGCGGGCTTGAGCTGCTCATAATGAAAAAGCTTCCTGTGGAGGATTCCCGCCGCAAAGCCTGGGCCGATTTTCATGTGCAGAAAGCCCGTGAATATTCAAAGTCATATTTCGGCGAGAATGCCAGATACGAGTATCAGCGCGCTTTGAAAATCAATCCTTTCGATGATGTTTCCCGCGCTGAATTTGCTGAGCTTCTGGGAAATACCGGCCTGAACGAAAACTACCTCAACCAGCTCAAATTCATCAAGCAGAATCAGGAAAAGGCCGTCACTGAAAAAACTGAGGATTCAAAACTTACTCCAGAGCAGAAAAAGGTTAACGATACTATCGAAGCCTACGAATCGCTCATGAAGTATTCCTTGAGCGCAAAATGGGATATCGATCCCTTCTATCTTGATAAAACCAGATGGCATGTGGGGCTTTTCTATACGAAATCTCCTGTCCAGCTCCTGCATTGCGATGCTGAGGAAATTGCGGCCGGCATGTGCGCGGATATTTTCTCTGGAATTGCCTCTACTTCTGTTGCCCTTGAGAACCGTGCCGTTTCGGGATACGGGGAAGCCTATCGTATCGCGCGGAAAAATGACCTTGATTATTTTGTGATTCTTTCAATTGACGAGACCGAGCGTGAGATTACTCTTGGCGCAACCGTCTACTCTGGCAGAACTGGTACTGAGACGACTAAATTCTCTTCATTCAGAACCGGCAATGATAAATTTGCTTCTGTGCTGAGAGCCTTCCGTCGTGATTTGCTCGATATCCTGCCTGTCCGTGGCAAAATCATCCAGCGAAGCGTAAACGATATTCTCGTTGATTTGGGTACTGTTGAAGGTATGAAAAAAGACGTGGTTCTTGATGTTATCAAGGCCGGAAAAATCCAGACCAGCGATAAAGGTCTTGGCGTGACTTACGAGGATAAAGACCTGCTCGGAACCATTACGCTAAACAGAAGCGGGGAAGAAATCTCTCAGGGAACGCTTTCTCAAAGCGGATTCTATGACAGGGTGAATGTCGGTGACGAGGTGCTGGTGAAATTCCGCCCTGGCGAGGCTTCTGCGGAGGACGCGCTGATTGCTGACAACACTCCGGCTGCCGGTGAAAATGGCGGACGTATTCTTCCGAAAGATGAAAAACAGAAGAAACTTGATGCCCGTGAAATGGGGCTGATAAAAACGCCGGTCATCATCGAGCTGATTCGCGGCCTCAAGAATTAGGAATCTGATAAAAATCCAAGGTGGAGTCAATCCATTTTTTTGAAAGCTCTGGCAATTCATCCTCGACAAAAAGGAAGAGTTCCAGGGCTTTTCTGTAGTTCTTGCAGTAATACTGGGACTCGGCAAGATAGAATACGGCCCTGGTTGTTACCTGAGGCTCTCTTGTCAGCCTGAGAAATTCGCGCAGGTCCTTTACGGAGCCCTTGTAGTCTTTTTTTATGAAATATGTTTTGAGGGATTCAAAGAGGAAAAAATCATCTCCGGAAGGGGAGAGCGTCATGTCCTCTTCAAAAATATAGGGACTCAGCAATAGGGGCTTTTTAACGGCGTATTTCCCGGCAAGCTTGGCCCCGGCTTTTTTAACACGGTCTGCCATAGGGGTTGGCTTTATGTCCAAATCAGAAATGAGGTCGAGATATGGAAGGGGAAGCTCACGCAAAAATCCCGGAACATACTGATCCTCGGACTCGGCTTCGATGTCAAAATAGTCATCGGGAGGAAGCAGGGAGATGGATTTGACCGTCGCATTTACTGTGGGAAGCAGCACGTTGAAAAGGTCCCCGTTTTTGTCCCGGGCGATGAGGGCGTAGTAGTAGTCGCCGAAATGCTTGAGCGTATCCGTGAATTCTGTGCTGTGGGCAGGAATCTCGGCAACCGGTTTTTCTGCGGATATGGTTGACTTCTGCTGAATCTGGCTGGTGGAGCGGAAAACAGCGATGCTTGCGGCATTAAAATCCGAAGGCAGGCTCCATGTGAGCTGAATTTTGTTGACGGCGATTTTTTTTGCCTGAATATTCATGCAGACTGGACGGGCTGCCAGTTTTTGCGGCTGAAAAAAGGCGCTGAAAACGATGAAAAATGCGAGAAAAAATGTCCTTGCTTTATTCTTCCCCAAAATCTGCATGATACTATTGTGCAGCAAAAAAAGCGGTTTGACAAGATAAATGCTATGTTTTATTCTATATAAATGTTTGTATCCGTAGTTTTAGATCCGGGCGGAATCGACAGCGCAAAGGCTCTCGCTGAGATTCTCGGACGTTTCAATTTCAAAAAAATTCAAAAAGCCTGCTGGGAAACCATGCAGATAAATGAAGTTCAGCTGACTAATCTTAAGAGAGAGATTGATTCCGTCACGGATTATTACGACACCCTGAGAATTTACCAGTTTCCCGTGAATTCTAATTTCGCAATCACGGAACTGCGGCATAAGCAATGGAAGAGAAGTGTTTATGGAGCAAAACAGTCCTGAAACTGATTTTTATTTCTGATTAAAAAATACGCCTGCAAGGAGAAAAAGATGCTCGAAGAACTTAAAGAACCAATCGCAACGCTTGAAGAAGATATCAAAAATGTCTGGGGGCGTCTTTGACGCGCCTGCCATCGATAAAAAAATAAAAGAGACGGAAGCCCTTACCGCAGCCGAGAATTTCTGGAATGATGCCGAGAAAGCCCAGAAAGTCATGAATGACCTGAAGCTTTTAAAAGGCCGTGTGGAGCCCTGGCGCGAGCTTATGCAGCAGATTGACGATATCAAAACCCTTTATGAGTTGGGGACTGAAGGCGGGGATGATTCCGTTGAGGAAGAAGTCCGCTCGGAGCTTTCTGCCTGTCAGAAAAAATTTGAGGAGCAGAGCATTCTCAACCTGCTTTCGGGCGAGGTGGATAAAAACGGCTAC
>JAFUFU010000018.1 GCA_017469785.1 Treponema sp. | reverse complement strand
CAAAATTCTTTTTCTATAACAAAGATTCTGGGAAAAAAATAGAAAATGATTTGACAAAAACAATGACAGGTCTTTTGGCGAGAACTTCTGAAGATGATATCTATGTAGATATGAACAAAAAAATGATATTGTCGCAATCTAAACAGCCATATCCGCTCGTCATAACATGGGATGATGATTATTCTGATGTAAAAGTCTATACGGCAGAACATGTTTTTCCAGACGGAAAAAGGATGGCGGCTTTCACAGCTTCCCCCGACTGTCGTTGGATATGTGTTTTTCTTTCAGGCTATAGGGGACTTAAAGGAGAATTTTTAAATAAAGTTGGATTTGTTCAAATATCTGACAAATATCCCGGCATGTTCAGTCCCATGGTTTTTATGAGCGATGATTACACAGAATGGCAGAGGTGGAATTTTGAATGTTTCATAGAGCACCCCGAATACGGCACTTGCTTTCTCTGCACATACGACAACGGAAAAACGGAAGAAACCCGCCTCTACAAAATGAGCGATGTTCAGAAAGAGATAGACAAGCGACAGCGCGGGGGAGTAAGGCAATGGAAAAGCTATTTCTGATTCTAGCGGCGGCGGTCGTGCTTGCGCCATCGGCGTGGGCATATTCACATTACCCCAGTTTCAGACACCGCTCATTAGGACCTGTACATCTCTACGATTTTATTGAATCTATAGAAAACCTGATGTGCAACATACTTGCATTTATGCAAGAACACGGGGGCTGGGTTCTTATTGCGCTGATGTTGCTGGCTGTTTTCGCAAGTTATCGCAAAAAGAAGCAAGATAAAAATGATAAACAACGAAACGATGAGGATTAAATCATGAACGCGAAACCTATCATCATCTGTATTCTGGCAACACTCTCACTCTCGTCGCTCGCGTTTGCGCAAAAGAGCGGGCGCGGGTCATGGGCTTGCCCGCCTTTTTTGCGTCAGTTCAGGAAGATGGGACATAAAATAATGGCGTATCTGCCATTTGAGGCGGGTACGCCGTTCCTGTTGTGAGAAAATCAGTTGTGCCGTTGTGCTACGCAAGCATGGTGACCTGCTCCTTTATAAGTTTCATCTGCGCGTCGGTTTATGCCTGCACGACAAGCAGTTTTTCAGCAAGTTGCTTTACGGTTTCCAGCGGTAATTTTGAGAACTGGGCGATTTTTTCAACTGGCAGAGAACCTTCTTGAATCATTTCTTCCGCTATTTCAATGCTTCTTTCTTCCCGCTCTTCTTTTGCGAATTCTTCCATGATTTTGCACATTTTCTTTACCCCCTTGTCATCTTCCTTCAGCTGCCGCACTTTTTCGGCAAGTATGGCATTCTTCATATCCTCCGACTTTTTGCATGAGAAATCGTGCATAAGGTCGCCTATTTTCCCGCCGCGATACGCCCCGTTCACATAGATGATGTGCGAGCCGTCATTGAACGGCTTGCCGCTCTCGCGGATTGTCCGCTCGATGTGATACAGCGGAATCCCGCCGCCTAAGACATCGTTTGCCGTGATAAAAATCACATAGGTTTCGGGCAAATTTTCGGTGTCCATCTTCGGCACGGTGGCATCCGCGTCCATCAGCGCGGAATTGTACCTTGCCCGCCGCGCGCCCGCTCCGTTGTCCGTGTTCTGAATCTCGATGTCGTACACCTTGCCGTCCGAATCTTCCGCATGGACATCCAAGCGCACAGACCGCCCTTTCAGGTTCTTGATGCCGTACTGTGTCTTTACGGACTTAACGCGCAGGGCGTCGTTCTCCATGATAATCCGCAGCACGAACTCCGTCCGCGGAATGTCGTTGTCAAAGAAAACGGTCATAAAATCGTCGTCCTAGGGAGCGACCCCGCTTGCGGGGGCAAAACTCACGAGGTGAGTTTTGAGCGAGTCTCGGAAAAATCTATGATTTTTCCGCAGTGAACTCTTTGATTCGCGCGAGCATTTTCTGCCGCTTCGCCAGCTGCTTTTCGTCCATAGAGCAAATATACCAAAAAACAGCCGAATTTGCAACGGAACGGCACTGCGGGAGAGAAAAATCGTACGGAATATGATAAAATGAACACATAAAGGAGCGAAATATGAAAAAGCTATTTCTGATTCTGGCGGCGTTTGTGTTGTCGTCACTTGCGTTTGCGCAGGCCTCGGCACGCAGCGGATTTGCAGACGGCTTTTCAATAGACAGGTATGAGAAGAAAACTTTGGGTGATGCTTATGAAACTGCACAGCGTTCTTATGAACGGGGGATTTGTGGCGAGCATTTTAAAAGTTATTGCCATTTTATAAGCCAGTTTGACTGGTCTAATGGAGGAACTCAAGGGCGTTTTTATTGTGATGATAGTTCTTTGGCAGGAGATTTTACAAAAGGTGTTCCATTCCCAAAAGACATTCCGCCTTTTACATCTCTTATAATTTATTATCATTTTGAAGCTCCGTATTACGCAATATTTCCTTACATTGACGGCTGGCGTGTTTTGGACGACATCCGCTTTGAGGGGCAGAAGTACATCGCCACCGACGCGCTCAGAATCCGAAAATCCCCCTCGCTTTCTGCGGAACAGGTCGGGCGGCTTTCAAAAGACGAGAGGGCGACCGTCATCGAGGTTGGCGAAAAGGTGACGATAGATGGAATCGAATCGGCGTGGGTGAAAGTCCGCGCGAAAGACGGGGCGGAAGGCTGGTGCTTTGCGGGCTACCTCACCGACGGCACGGAATACCGAGAAAAGCCGTGGAAGAGTGCTGAGAAAGCGGAGAAAACAAAATGAAAAAACTGCTTTTGATTTTAGCGCTTCTCTTCACAGTCGCCACAGTCCACGCACAGCCTGCCTGCTGGCGCACGAGTGCCGACATCGATTTGAGCGAGTGCGTCACAGAGTTTGACGGCGACATCAAAGAGCCAGAAGTTTATGAAATGAAAGGCGGCTACAAACTTATTCTCCGACCAGTCGCGTGGGTTGAGGAGGAGATGCGGATTCGTGCCACACAGGTTTACATCGAAAAGGACGGAAAGCTGCGTCTCTTACCCGACAGCGATGCATGCAGCGAAGACCTCGTTAACAAGTATATGTTTCGCTACGATGGCGTTGATTTTGACGATTATTTTATCATCACAATTTATGGCGGTGAATACACACATTATTTATATGAAAAATCTTCTGGCAAGATGGTTCTGAAGTACGCTAACAGTGTCAGCAAACCGATTTATCGGGAAAATCTTTTGATTTACAATGATGGCGATGGAGAAAACGAGTCCGTACATCTTTTGGATTTGAAAAGTTTAAAAAAATATACGTTTGACCCGTTCAATTATGCGCAAAAAGAAAATGTACTTTTGTATGGAACATATTGGTGGAACTCAGCGTTCCAAATTCTTGCCGCAGATTCCAACAAGGCGACAATTGAGTTCTGGGGACTTTACAAACCAATATTCGATGAAAAACACGAGCTTATAGACAGCGAAGATTACAGCATTACTTTTGACATTGAGCTGAAATAAATACGGAAGAAAAATGAAGCCCAATAAACTTACCCTGATTTTAAAAATACGTAAAGTGCAACCGCCGAAGGCGGATGCATCCGAAAAAATTTAAGGAGCGATGTTTTATGAAAGCGATGAAAAAACTGATTTTGATTTTTGCGCTGATTTTTATTTCGGGCGTTTTGGCAACAGCACAAGATTCTGCGCTCTGGCGATACGTCAACACGCTAGACGGCGTAAACGTGCGCGACAAGCCGAGTTTGAACGCAAAAAAGAAGTTTACCCTAAAGTGCAACGAGAGAGTTCAGCTCCTTGAGAAATCACAGGAAAAAGAGACAATCGGCGAGTTTGAAGAGCCTTGGTGCAAAATCCGCACACAAGACGGCTCATGGGGATTTGTCTATGGCGCGTATCTTTCAAGCACACTTGAATATGCTGCGGAGTTTCGAGTGTGGGAAGCCTTGCACCCTGTGGGAGAGTGGTTTGACAAGCAGACGAAACAGTTCAGCGCGACGATGTATCTCGATTCGGATATGCGGAACGTTACAAGCTTTGAAGATGATGACGCTTCTATTGTTCGTGGGGAGGGCGTGAATTTTCTCTTTTTCCCGACCAAAAACGAAGAGACTGGGAAAACTGGCTGGTATCTTGTTCGGGCGGATATACTTGATAACACGAGTCTTGCGCCTGAATCTTTGCCCATAAAAATCGGGGATTCGATTGAGAATGTCGAGGAGATTTTTGGTGAGCCGAACGGGGCATATTACAAAGAGTATGAGCGGAAGGTTTACGAGGCGTTCGGTACTTTTACTATTGTGGAGATGATTTTCTTTCACGACGATAACGGCATAATTCACAGAATCCGCGTTCAGCTTTCTCCGCAATGGTGATTTTTTTATCTTGACAAGTTTGCGTTGCAAACTTGCTTATCAACTGTCGCTTCTCATTTCATTGCGAAGTGACTTAAAAAAGTCAATCGCTTGTTGAAACAACCTTCTTGACTTTTTATGGGAGGTTTTATGAAAGTAATGAAAAAGCAGATTGCAATCACGGCACTTTTGTTTTTGCTGGCCGCTTTTGTATTTGTGACACAGGGCTTTTGTTTGGACGAAAGAGGGAGTCAAAATCCTTTTGAAATTTCGTGTCCAGTTTTTAATGATGAAAGCGTTCTGGTAAAAAATCAGAAAATTGTTTGCACTGAAGACTTTGCTTCAATTGATTATGTGATTTCTGGTGATTATGTGATTTCTGGCAAGAAGAAAAAAAATATTTCGGCTGTGATTGACTGCAAGGTTTTGGGCTTTCAGAGGCTTTGCAACGACATTCTGATTCCGCTTGATTTTTGCATAAAGAGCGGTGGCAAAGAAATCCCGTTTGAAGTCTTTTTGAACGGAACGCTGGCGGACAAAAGCGTTTATTACAAAAGTCTAAACGAGGAAAACGGGGAGATTTATAAAACAACAGACAAAATCGAAATAAGATTTGACTTTGAGATAGACGGTGAAAAAACGCTGAATGTGTCTTACAAGAATCTTAGTTATCAGGGCATGTTTTGTTTTTTATATGATATTCCGCTTGCAAGGAACACAGGCGGAGTGCCTGTAGACTACACTTTTGTTTATAAGGGAATTGAAAATTCAGAGATTTATCCGAGCGGAATCGGGATTTCTTTATATGATAAAGCGAATAAATATTTTAGCAAGGCAGAGGATATAAAACTGGATTTTGCTCGTTTTACAGAGGGTGAATTTTTCTGGAAGGCGGACTTAAAGCAACATTCTTTTTCTGAGAACGCAAAATTTGATATTACGTTTGTTCCATTTAACATATTTTATGAAACTTCTGTTTTGTTTATTCCCTACTGGGAAAAAAACGGAAGAATTGTTACACACAATACAGAAGGAAATCTTATCGATTTCTCAAATGAAAAAATCAGCGAAGACTTGCTTTTTTTTATGACAAAATCCCAACTTGCGATTTTTAGAAATGCTTTTTATGCCATTCACGGCTACAAGTTCAAAAATAAAAAATACAAAAATATTTCACTGTGGAAGAATGGTACAAGGTAAATCCCGATTTCAACGAAAGCAACTTAAACGAGATAGAGCGAGCAAACGTCAATCTAATCAAGAAATACGAGGAAAGATAAAATGAAAAAACTAATTTTGATTTTTGCGCTGATTTTGCTCAATGCCATTGGTGCGTTTTCTGCAGACAAAATGCGCTTTTATTTGAGCGGAAAACTGCACGGGTTTTATGTGGACTCAAAAGAAGGCTTGAACGTTCGAAGCGAGCCGAGCTTGAGCGCAAAGAAAATAGCGACTCTTTTGGACTCGGATTATGTTATCCCTGTGGAAATCGGCGAAAAAGCGACAATCGACGGAACAGAAGATTATTGGATAAAAATCCTGCTTTATCCAGAGCATCGCAAAGACAGGAAAAAAGACGAATACGGCTGGGTTTTCGGTGCTTATCTTGATGACGCATTCCCAAGTTTTTACGCCGACGAGCTAAAAAAGCAGATAAAACAGCGCGGCTTCAATCATTTTCCAGATTTTTGCGACGATGAAGAAACGAACTATATGATTTATGATGAAGATGATGAGCGCTCAAAATGGGCGGCTGTGTATTCACAAAATTCTGTGGGAAGCTGGCGGGACAAATATCCGTATTACAATCGCGCGCTCCCGAACTATTTTGCCACAAGCGAGACAAGCAACGTTTTTGCCCTTACCGTGCGCGAAGCCTTTTTCTTGGACACGGACACAGACGGAAAAAGCGCAGAAAATCCAAGATACCACACGATGAAAGTGCTTCCTCCTTTTACCCGCGTCGGCTTGCTTGGCATTTGCGGCTGGGGAATCGAGCTTGAAACAAAGACGCTTTATCCCATTTATTCCGCCCTCGTGAATAACCGCGCAGGCAAAATCCGCGGAATCGACATCGCAAACATTTATGACTCTTCTCACGCATTCATCTCGGAAGAAAAAGGACTTAATTTTGTTTATCAGACAGCATACACGAACGTTCGGACAGACGAAAACGGCGGAGTCGGCTTTTACAAAGAGGAGTTCGAAAAAGTTCTGGGCGACAAAAACACCTACGATTTGGCTTTTCTTAATGGCACAACCGAGATTTCCGCGATGTGCTTCAAAGACAAAGACAAAAAGTGCTACTGTCTTTCGCCAAAAGATTTGACCAAGAAAAACGGCTCTCTTCGCATTTTGTGCCCGCTGAATCTTGCAACAGCAAATCCCCCTGCAATTCTTGAGCAAATCGCGGTCGGAGATTTCAACGAAAAAAAGAGAACCATAAATCAATCCACGATGCTCTATTCTCTAAAAACAAGCGGAGACGAGGCAAAAGCCAAAGAAATCTGCACTTACTCGGCAACAACTTCCGACAATTCCAGAAAAGCCCCGAAAGGCGTTGCAAATCATTTTTTTGCACCTTCTTCTGAGCATTATGCCGACGCGCTTTATGTTTATGAATACCAAACGAACGTAGACGGCAAAGTCATCACGAACGAAACTCGAATCTTTGAGGACAAGCAACACGACAATACTTTCCGCTTTGTAAAAAAAAGCGTCGGAGAGCCAAAGCCTGAACGCCCCGCTGGTGAGCCTGATTTTTATGTAAATCCGATTTGCCGCCTTAAAATGAGAGCCGAGCCGAACCTTGACGCACAAGTTTTTGGCACTCTTGAAGCTGGCACGCTGCTGAAAATCGTTGACGTTGACGACAACAACTGGGTAGTGATTGACGGCATAAAAGGCAAATGGCTCAAGGTTGAGGCAGTGAACGATGAGCATTTTGTTGAAGGTGGCGCAGTCAGCACAGGCTGGGTTTTCGGCGGTTATGTGATGTAGGAGAAAAAGATGAGATACAAAATAGCCAAGTTTTGCGCATACACGCCGTTTGTTCTCTATGCGCTCGAATTCGTGATAAAATCATTTGAGTTCGGCATTTTTGTTTGGTTCGCCCTGATTGTGCTGTCAGTCGGCGGGCTTTTGTTTTCTGTGCTTGCGTGGGCGAACAAGGAATGCCGATTTTTCACAAAAGAAATACTATTTTGTCTTCTGCATTTCCTCATGGTGTTCATCTGGTATTTTTTCTTGCAAATGTACATCTATTCGGCTTGACGGAGGATTTTTATGAGTACAAAAAAGATTGTTTTTATCGTGCTGGTATTGCTTTTTGACCTTTATGAGTACGGCAAAGGAGAGGAATGAAGATGAAAAAGATATTTCTGATTCTGGCGGCGGCGGTCGTGAGCCACAGATAATAAAATACAACAGAAGTAGAATAGGAGATAAATTATGAATTTTGAAATAATGGATTCTTATGATTTAGCCGAGTTGGGATCATTAGAACAATTTAAAGGTAAATACGATAGAAGCAGGTTGAACGAGCAGGATAGCTTTAAACGTTCCTGTTTACATTGTGCTATTGCTGGTAAAAAATGAGACACAGTAAACTTTCTTCTTGATGAAGGTATTGATGTGAACCTAAAAGATAAGAAAGGATACACAGCAGCATTGTATTATATGCTTGACCTCATGAAAGATAACTATGAAGAAGGAATGAAAATATTAAAACGCCTTTTAGACATGGGAGCCAATGTAAATGAAGCCAATAAGAATGGTGGAACTCCCTTAATGAAGGCCACAGCTGCATCAAATGGAGAGTTTGGTTTTGAACGATGGAAATTATTTTTGCAATATAATCCAGATATATATAAAGAAAATAAAGATGGCAGGTCCTGTTATTCTATGGCAAAAGAATATTGTAATCCTGAGACATGGAACGACACCAGGTTATTCAACTATCTTGTAGAAAACGGTTTTGTCAAAGACGAGGAGAGCGAAAGATGAAAAAGCTATTCTTGATTCTGGCGGCGGCGGTCGTGCTGTCGTCGGTGGCGTTTGCGAAACCCTACGGCGAGAAGAACCGACCCGACAGTGTGGGCGACATCGTGTTTGCGGACAGAACGGCGACGGCGTGGCACGAGGGGCTTACGCTCACGGACGCTCAGAAAAAGGCGGCTGTGGCGGTCATCTTCTACGCGGGAACGGAATGCTCCAACAGCGGCGAGCGGCGCATCCTCGGCGTGGGGCTGAAGAACGCAACTGGCAGTGGCAACACGCTCGAATGGGCGCGATATACAAGCGATACCGATACACCCGAAGGCTACAGCACGAACATCACCGCAATACAGTGTACGCCAAGCGAATCTGGAAGCGGTAAAGCGGCGACCGCGACATTCACGGTCTACCTTGACGGAAGCGACAACTGGCTGGCACTCTTCTCGGCTGTGAGCGACGAAGGCACGGGCGGAAAGTACCCCGCGTGGGAATGGGTGAACGCCTATGCCACGACCGCCAATCT
>JAFUFU010000017.1 GCA_017469785.1 Treponema sp. | reverse complement strand
TGTGCTGTGAATTTTGCGGCAATTCTAACTTATTGTCAAGCCCTAGCGGGCTTGTTGCATAAGAGGAAATTTGCTTTTTTCTGCGTAAATTACAGCTCATATCAGATATTATAACACGGAAATTTGACTTTCGGGGAAATTTGAAAAAATAATTAAGGAAAGTGCTGAGGGTATTACGGTTTTTCATCTGTCAATTGACGGCTTGGCAAAAGCATAGTATATTTTACTTAGATTAAGTCAAGGAGGTACGACAATGGCAACTTCAAGTTTAAAGAAATCATTTGTAATAAACTCAAAAAAAGAAGCCGATGCTTTTGTAAAAATGTTCGCTGATTCTCTTAAAAATCCTCCTAAGCCTATAAAAGAGGTTGAGTGCGGCACAATATCCCGCGAACAGATGACTCAGATTATCAATGCAAGACTCGGCAAAAAAAACTGATTACAAAATCCAGCGAGTTTCAGAACTGCTTTCCATGGAAAATGGCGAGCAGTATTTTTATTCTATTGCTGAATCTTTTAAATCTCCAAACAAAGATGTAGAGACTTTCTTAAAAACAAAAGCCGTGCAGGCAACAAAACTGAACACCGCCACAACTTATCTTGTTTACAAGGAAAATTCACCTGACAATTACCTTGAATCAAGTAAAGACAGCCCTTTCATATCTGAGCGGAAAGACAGTGTTTCTTGAATGTGAAAAGGAACAGAAACTTATAGATTTCTACAAAAACCAAGGGTTTATATTACTTGACAATGAGGTTACATCTAAGAACAGTAAAGAATTATTACAGATGTATAGATTGATATAAGTTTATTAGATTTTTAAGGGCGGGCGGGAAAGCAAAAAAGATTGTTTTAAGCAGCGAAATTATTTGTATTTGCAGAAAATGTTTTAGGAAGAAAAGCGTTAGGGATAGTAGCGGCGGCGTTAGCCGTTGCGGAACATAGGGAGCGTTAAAAAAATGCGAAAGCATTTTTAGCGACTCTCCGAAGCAACTGTGTTGCGTAGGCGTAGTGGAGCAATGGAGCGCGAGAGCGCGTAACCGCGGATAGCCCGACCGCCACTTGTGGCGGGAACGCCCAAATTCTGTTTCTTAGAGTCGCGGTCAACCTCAACCTCAAGCTTTTCCCACCTGCTGAAACATTTCCCAAAATCCAGTATACTTCGCTTACACAGGAGCAAAAAATGACTTTTATTTCATGGAACATAGATTCAATCAACGCGGCCCTCACCTCAACTTCGGACAGGGCAAAACTTTCCCAAGCGGTGCTGAAAAAACTGGGCGGCTACAATGCTGACATAATCGCCATTCAGGAGACAAAACTTCCTGCCGACGGCCCCAGCCCGAAACATCTGGAGCTTCTTTCAGAATATTTCCCCGGTTACAAAATCGAGTGGCTTTCTTCCGTGCCGCCTGCAAAAAAAGGCTACGCGGGAACCATGATTCTCTACAAGGAAGGCCTGGCCGCCCGCCGCGAAGTCCCTCACCTTGGCGCTCCCGACACCATGGACGATGAAGGCCGCCTCCTTGTCCTTGAATTCGACGGATTTTATTTTGCCAATGTCTACACTCCAAATTCCGGGGACGGCCTCAAGCGGCTTGACCACCGCCAGAAATGGGATGCCCTTTACGCCGACTACCTTTCAAGCCTTGACGCAAAAAAGCCGGTCATTGCCTGCGGAGACTTTAACGTGGCCCACAAGGAAATTGACCTTGCAAATCCGGCTTCAAATCATTTTTCGGCGGGCTTTACCGACGAGGAGCGTGAGGGCTTTACAAAGCTTCTTGCCAGAGGCTTTACCGACAGCTTCCGCCATGTCCATGGGGATGTAAAGGACATTTATTCCTGGTGGGGGCAGCGGATTAAAACCTCTAAGATTAACAACTCAGGCTGGCGCATTGACTACTTCCTCGTAAGCGACCGCATAAAAGAGCAGGTCAAAAAATCCGAGATGATTGACTCTGGCCCGCGTCAGGACCACACGCCAATCCTTTTGGAAATCAACCTGTGAGCGGGCTTTCTCATGTCCTGAATGAAACTTTCTGATTTTACGAATTTTCCATGGGCAAATTACACTACCCACGCGTGATATTCCTGAGCCATTTCTTGCTCCGGTAGTGAATCACATTGAAAATCATCTTCTCCCACTCGTCAAGATAGACAATCAGATACACCGCAATCGGCGGAAGACGGAGCACGAACGCGCACAAAAATCCCAGAGGCACGGAAACCGCCCACATGGCAAGAGTGTCCAGGATAAAGCCCCATTTCGCATCTCCGCCGGCACGGAACACGCCACAGATAAGAACAGTGTTAATCGAAGCTCCCAAAAGCGACAAGCAGTTTATGTAGAGCAGGGGAGTGAGAAAATACGAAGCCTCTTCGTTCAAGTCAGCAATCATAAAAAGAAGCGGCCTGCAAAGCCCCAGGATTACCGCCCCCACAGCCCCGGCAAGAATCGTGCTCCTTACAAGACGCGAGGCATTCCGCGCGGCAAGCTCCATCTGATTCGAGCCAATCTGCTTTCCAAGAAGAATCGCGCCACCGTAAGCCATTCCGAAGCACAGCACGCTGGCAAGATTCCGAACAACGCTCACCACAGAATTTGCCGCCACCAGATTCGCCCCCAAGTGCCCCATAATCACCGCGTACATCGACCAGCCAGCGCCCCACACAGCCTCGTTTCCAATGGCAGGAAGCGAATAATGAACAAAATCCTTCAATAATATGGTATTTTTTCTGAAAAGCGTCTCAAGCCTGAAACGAATTTCCTTAACGCGCGCGCAGACAAAAAAACAGATTCCGAACTCGACCACGCGCGAAACAGTCGTAGCAAGGGCAACACCCTCCACCCCCAGCTTGGGCGCTCCCAAAAGCCCGAAAATAAAGACCGCATTCAAACCGATGTTCAAGAAAAGCGCGATTGTCGTAATCACCGTAACCGTCCGGACCCGCTCAATACTCTTCAAGACCGCCTGATAAATCTGCGAAAAAGCAAGGATAAAAAATCCCACGCTGACGACCTTGAGATAGCCGCTTCCGATTTCAATAAGCGTTCCGTCGTCAGTAAAAATCCTCATCAAAAAAGCCGGAACGAAAAAAGCCGCCAGCGCAAATACAAGACCGATTCCTGCAGAAATTTTAAGTCCGATACCAAAAATCGTCTCGATGGAATAAGTGTCCTTCTTACCCCAATACTGGGCCGCCAGCATCACCACACCAGAAGAAAGACCGATAAAAAACAGGAATAAAATGAACTGAACATACGAAGCAAGATTCACTGCGGCAATCGCATTCTGCCCCACATAACCGAGCATCACAACATCTGCCGAGCCAACAGCCGCCGAAATCAGGTTCTGCAGGGCAATCGGTCCCACAATCGTAAAAAGCGAACGATAAAACTGCCGAGACTCTTCTTTCTGCTCAAAACTCTTCACAAACATAGACTGAATCTATCAGAAAATTTGGGCGCAATCAACTGGCTGCCGCTGTTCCGTGGCTCACTAACGCTCGGTGCCTTTCGGCACTGGCTTACGCCACCACTCCATAGCGGGCGCGGCATTTACCATATAAAATCAATTTGAAAACCTTCGCACTGTATTCTTTATTTCCGACGACAAAATAGAACTGTGCCGATTCATCTCATTCGTAAAGAAAGTCATCAGCATTGCACGAGTTTTTTTAATTTCTTCTATTAATATGTCACTGGAACCACCAAATAAATCTCCCGGGGAAACCTTCAGCACTTCCGAAATCCGCCCGATAAGGGAAGCCGAAGCGAATTGTGTGCCAGTCTCGATAATCGAAAGATGCTTCTGAGAAATCCCCAGTTTTTCAGAAAGCTGTTCCTGCGTCAGCCCCCGCTCCTTGCGGTATTTCCTCACATTCCGCCCGAAAAGCAGCGGGATTGGTTCCTTTTCCGAATTGTCCATGTCCAGCGATTCTTCATTTTTTTCCATGACATAAAGTATGAATGAGACCCCAAATTATAAAACTTTTGACAAGGTAATAAATATACCGAAATAGTAATAAATTTAATTGTTTTTATCTTTTCCTTTGATTATACTATTACTATACAAAAAGAAAACTTTACCTTTAAAAAGGAGACAAAACAATGAAAACATTCACAAAGCGCACACGAATAATGACCCTGTCAGTCCTCGTCCTCTTAGTCGCCCTGTCCACAGCATTTACCGGCTGCAGCCACGGCAGCGGCGGAAGCGACGATGAAAGCGCAACGACTTTAGTTACAAGATACGGCTACAAATTGAATGCAGACTCTTCATATCACCGTGTTGTTAAATATGTCGCCACAGACAACGGCGACAACACATTTGAAGTAAAATCTTATTCTTTACATTACTTCTCGATTTCAAACTCAGAGTATACCAATCGCTCAGGCAGTGAACTTTGTGATATGGTATCTACTAATGCCGTACAGCCAACATCATCCAAAGAAGATACATTCACAGAAGATAAAGATACAACAGTTACAAATTCAACAACAGGCATAACATACACATACCATCACTATAAAGGCGAAAAATATACAGTGTATTATTATTTTTGATAGAAAATTTCTATATCAAAAATCAGGGCTTCTAAAATAGAACATATATGTCTGCAAATGGAACTATTAGCACAATGATTTTGATTGATTGGCTGAAACATTTTTGGAATTCGTTCAAAAACAAAAGTGAGCACGACCTTTGGAAAATTTATATTCGTCTTTTATTGCTTCTTGCCATACTCAATCTGATTTATGCGATTGCAAAAAATTAGAAATTCTGGAGAAAACACTATGATTTCATACCTTATTAAAATGAAAAATATCTATTTTCAGCGCGACTTCTCCGAAAACACAGAAGAACGAATCTTTTCTTTTTTCAATTTTTCTGCCGGCGAAAATTTACTTTGTGCTGTATGGACAAACGCATTTTCACGCTATGGTTTTGTAATCACAAATAAATCACTTTACTGGCATCTTAAAACAAATAATGGCATAAAATCTGGAGGCATTATTAAAAATCAAAATGCCGAATTCCAAATTTCACCACATATTTCATCGGATAATCCCATGGCAGGTCTTGCAAATTCTGTTGCTGAAGAATGTTCAAAACTTGAAATTCGAATAAGTGGAAGAACGGAAGAATTCTATATCACCGCTTTGAACGAAGAAAAAGGGAAAACGCTCTGTGATATTCTTAAATTTGCATTCAATCAGGGAGAACTTCCGCAGATAGATTTAGGTGAACTTGTAAAAACCCCTTCTTTCCTTCCATTACGAAGTTTTTGCGATGAAGTTCTGAATATAACCGATGAGACAATTCAAAAAATCAATGATTTCAAGGATTCTACCGCAAAAGCTTTCCATAAACTCACGCACATAAAATTCAAAATAAAACGAACATGCAAACCAGAAAACGAAAGAGAAACTTACAACGAAGAAGAAAAATCGCAAAAAGAAAGTGAACATGGGTATAACTCAGAATTTGAGGAAAATACAGACAAAAGAGAAAACTGTTCAAAAAAAACGGATGAAGATCGAAGTATAAAAAAACAGCCCCCGTCTGATCAACACAATTATGCGCTTGCATTTTTACTGAATTTTCTTGATGTTTGCGCAAGTTTGTTTTTTTTGTCAAGCGTTATTGTTCTTTTAAAGCCTGAGCTAATCGACAAATTGAATCTTCCATCTGAGGAACTTTCAAAAATCGCACTTGCGGTGTTCACTCTATTAAAGTGCATTGTTGCATTCCACTCAAAAAATACTACGCGAAAAATCATTGCAATTCTTTTGGTTGTTATTTCGATACTTTCAAATCTCCTACTTTCTTACAGTTTTATTATGAAACACGAAGGAGCTGAATTCTTTATAATTGTTTCCATTATTCTCTGTTTGCTGTCTTATTTTGCATTTGAATTCGCATGTGGATTTAAAACGGAAACTATTCTGCAAAAAATCACAGCAATTGTAATTTTTGGATTTGCATTGTATGTCATAGCCCATTACGCAATTTATGAAAAAAAACAGCAGCTTTTAAATTCTGCAAAATATTTCTGGCTTCAGCTTTCAACATTCTTTAAAACATTATAAAAAGAAGTTTCCGTTATGAAAAAATCTTTCTTTCCAAACCTTGCTCTTATCCTTGCAAGCATGTTCTTTTTCAGTTGTGCCACGCTGGACAAGCTCAATGAATTTTCCGCAAATATGAATAAAAAATCCGAAGAATCGACCTCAAACAAGAATCTTGATGCCGACAAATGGGATATTGCCATGCTCGACACCGCGCGAAATGCCGATTATCTTTCAACGGTTGAAAAGGATGTTATTCTTGAAATGAACAAAGCCCGCACAAATCCTTCATTATACGCTGAGCTATACATAACACCACGAACAAAAAAATTTGATGGGAAAATTTATGATGATACTCTTATGACAAATGAGGGAGTCGCTGTTGTAAATGAATGTATCTCTTACATGAAAAAAGCAAAAGCACTTCCTGTTTTGAATCCAGAAAAAGGGCTTTCCCTTGCAGCCCGGCAACATTCAAGCACACAAGGCGAAACCAACCAGACCGGACACACTGGCGTTGACGGAAGTACACCATTCACACGAATTGAAAAATATGGAACTTATAAAACAGCAGGCGAAAACATTTCCTATGGATCGATGAGCGGGCGTGATATTGTCGTGCAACTTCTGATTGATGACGGAGTTTCAAGTCGTGGTCATCGAAAAAACATAATGAACAAAGATTTTTCTTCCAGCGGTGTTGGCTTCACAAAGAAACATAAAACTTATGGTTCTGTCTGCGTAATTACTTATGCGGGTGGATATTCAGAAAAATAAGATTTCTCCCTCTCCCTTGACTAAGCCGTTCAGCTAAATTAGACTTTCTTTTACAAAGTAACGCCCTTCGGCTTGGTTAAAAGGACTCACTGCCATGAAATCACAACTCACCACTCTCTGCTATATCGAAAAAGCCGGCTGCTATCTCATGTTGCACCGCATTACCAAAAAGAACGACATCAACCACGACAAGTGGATTGGCGTGGGCGGGCATTTTGAAGAGCATGAAAGCCCGGAAGATTGCCTGCTCCGTGAAGTCAAGGAAGAAACCGGACTAACGTTCGATAGTTTCAGATTCCGGGGAATCGTGACTTTTGTTTCAGATGATGATCCGGCGGAATATATGCATTTATTTACGACCGATAGTTTTCATGGCGAGATTATTGACTGTGATGAAGGAAAACTGGAATGGTATCCAATCGATAAAATTGACCAGCTGGAGCTTTGGGAAGGCGACAAGATTTTCTTCAGATTGCTTCGGGAAAACGCGCCTTTCTTTTCACTCAAGCTGGTGTATAAAAAAGGCGTTTTGATTGAAGCGGCCTTGAACGGCAAAACTATCGTTCGTTAGACCCATCCACTTTTTCTTTATTTTTCGTTTACGAGTTTTCCAGTCATGTGTTCGATTGTCATTTCAAGGCAAAGCACGCGGTTTTTTGCATTTTCCCATTCAATTTCCACGGCTTCTGCTGAGGGGTGATATTTTCGCCCCAGCTTGCAGACTTTTTCTTTTACTTTCTCAAAATCCTCGACTTTTTTGATTCGGCCAAAGGCGACTACGCTGGTAATGTTCAAAGCCCAGTCCCCGTCTTTTTTAAAGCCCTTGTCCATGAGACAGAATGAAACTTTGTCACATTTTTCGATAGCGTCTACTTTGTGACCTTCTTTTGCGCCGTGAAAATAAATTTTGCCATCGCCTTCATCGTAATAAAAATCCAGCGGTATCGTATATGGATAACCGTCATCGCCCAAAACGGCAAGAACGCCTCTCCATTCATTTTTCAGAATTTCGATGCACTTTTCTTCTGAAACCTGCTGCTTAAAACGCCTCATTTGCCGAAACATTTTTTCACCTACCGTTAATTAGTTGATTATTAAATAAATCTATTTTGCCAAATTATCCAAGTCTTTTTCAAACTTACGGTCGTTAGCTTCTTTTGCCGGGCGGTAAAGAATCAGCACATTTCCGATAAGGCGCACGAAAGTCGCATCTGTTTTTTCGGTGATTTCTGTGCTCAAATCTCGTTTTTCGTCTTTGAATTCGTTGAACTTGATTTTGATAAGCTCATGCTCATCCAGCAGACGCGAAATCTGCGTAATTTGATTTTCCGTTACGCCGGCGCCGCCAATCTGAACCAATGCGCTCAATCCCTGAGCATTTTTCTCTAAAAGTTTTCTCTGTTTTGCGTTGATTTCCATAATGTGATTATATGTTTTATTCCCTTTTTGCGCTAGGGTGATTTTTATCCCTAATAGTCTCTGCCTGTCTTTCCGTATGTGTTGAGAACTTCTGCTTTTTTCTATATAATAATTTGATAATCTTATCGAGGAAATTATGCCAAAAATTGAAGTAAACGAAAAACTGTTTTTTAATCTTCTTGGAAAAAAATACGACTACGACACTCTGGAGCGAAAACTTGTCTGCGGAAAGGCCGAGCTTGACGAAAAGCCCGACATGAGCCAGAGCGAAAGCGAGCGCGTCATCAAAATCGAATTGAACGACACCAACCGCCCGGATTTGTGGTCTACCGGCGGCGTTACACGGCAGCTCCGCTTGCACGAGGGAGCAAAACGCTCTGACTACTCAAAATTCATCTCAAAAGCCGGGTCTATCAAGGATTGCGGAAACCGCACAATCACTGTCGAAGAGGGCCTCAAAAATGTCCGTCCTTTCATGGTCAGCTTTGTCATTTCCGGCAAGGCAATCGACGACCCCATGCTCAAAGACATCATCCAGACTCAGGAAAAGCTCTGCTGGAACTTTGGCCGCAAGCGAAAGTCAATCTCAATGGGCGTTTACCGAATGAGCGAAATCAAATGGCCCTGCCATTACAAAGCAGTTGACCCCGACAAAACTTCATTCGTTCCTCTGGCCTGCGACAAGCCCATGACCTGCCGCCAGATTCTCACCGACCATCCAAAAGGAAAGGATTTCGGATGGATTCTCGAAGGACTCAAAAAATTCCCACTCCTCACCGATGACAAAAACGAAGTGCTTTCAATGGCACCGATTATCAACTCTGCGACTTTGGGTGCCGTTCAGGTTGGCGACAAAGACTTGATGGTTGAGCTTACCGGCGACAACATGGAAAATCTCATTCTTGCCGCAAACATCGTTGCCTGTGACTTCCATGACGCGGGCTACGAAATCTTGCCTGTAAAAGTCGTGCATCCTTATGAGACAGGTTTCGGCAAGGAAATCACCGTTCCTTTCTATTTCCAGAAGCCCACAAAAGCAACTTTGGCCGCAATCAACAAAAAGCTTGGCTGCGACCTTACAAAGGCACAGGTTCTCGACGCTCTCAGCCGCATGGATAACGATGTCAAGGCAAAAGACATCCCGGCAACCGAAAAGACCGAAAAATACTGCAAGGCAAACAAGGGCGATGTTGAATTCACTCTCCAGCCGCCGCCATACCGCAACGACTTCCTCCACGAAGTCGATGTTATCGAAGATGTCATGATTGGAATGGGCTTGGATTTCTTCAAGCCGGAGCGACCAAACGACTTCACTGTCGGCAAACTCTCTGATGTCACTCTTTTCAGCCGCAAGGCAAAGGAAATCATGGTGGGCTTAGGCTATCAGGAGATGATTTTCAACTATCTTGGTTCAAAACGGGACTACATCGACCGCATGAACATCAGCGCCGACAAAGTTATCGAAATCCTCAACCCAATGAGCGAGAACTATCAGTTCGTCCGCCCGTCAATCATCGCGTCATTGCTCCGTGCTGAAAGTGCCGCCGCAAACGCAATCTTCCCCCACAAGATTTTTGAAATCGGAAAAGTCGCCTTCCTCGATGAAAGCGAAAACACCGGCACAAAAACAATCCAGTCTCTTGGATTTATGACAGCCGCAAATAACGCAAACTTCAACGATTTGGCTTCTGAGGTCTCAACTGTGCTTTACTACCTCGACCACAAATACGAAGTCAAAGAAGCAAACGACCCGCGCTTCATTCCTGGCCGTCAGGCAGCGATTTTCGTCAAAGGCAAGCAAGTCGGAATCTTTGGTGAAATCCACCCGCAGGTTCTCGAAAACTGGCAGATTGGCGTTCCCTGCGTAGCCGGCGAAATCGACCTTGAAGATTTGATGTAATGAGAAGGGGCTGTCCAATAAGTTCAAAAAGTGTCATTTTCGGGCTTGACCCGAAAATCTATTTAATTACAGTACAAGAGATTGCCGTGTCGAGCACGGCAATGACTCATACTTATTGGACAACCCCTTTACCCCACATAAAGTGCACCCCCTAAAGTTGGACAAATAAAGTTCAATTTTAGGGGTATTTTTTTGCTTTATGCTTTATATTTCAAGATTGCTAATCGTTGATTTGATTTCGGCAGTACCGACTTTGAGCTGTTCTGTGGCAGTACTTACGGCCTGAGAAGCTTCCTTCATGCTGCCCATTGTTTTGAGAAGAAGCTCGCCGCCCTTGTTTTGCTCGGCAACGGCATCATGAACCTGACCTTCCTGCTGGCGAACCTGAGTTGAAAGCGTAACGATATGGTCAAATTCTTTTGAGACAGAATCTGTTTTTCCAGAAACTGAATCAATCAAATTCTTCATATTTTTGAGGACATTATCGATTGATTTTGCCTCTTTGCTGGAACTTTCTGCCAGTTTACGGATTTCAGAAGCAACGACTGCAAAGCCCTTTCCTGCCTCGCCTGCGTGAGACGCTTCGATTGCCGCATTCATTGAGAGAAGGTTTGTTTCAGCCGCGATTGAATCGATTGTTTTGCCCATTTCTGCAAGACCTTTTGAGCTTTCTTCGATTTCGTTTACCATGCGGGTCACTTCTTTAAGGCCAGACTGACCGACGCTTGTTGCGCCTTCAAGTTCATTTACGGCAGCGAAGTTTTTCTGCAAGATTCCGTTGATTGAGCCGATGTTTCCAATCATCTCTTCAACGGCAGCGACAGAAGAATCAACATTCGATGACATCTGCTCGGTTACTTCTACGAGAGATTTTACATTCATCTCTGATTCAGAAATACATGAAATACTCTTGTCCGTGACCTTCTGAATTGACTGGGAAATTTCGTTCTTGAAATCTTCGGTCATTTTATGCATTACATAGTAAGAGCAGTGTGACATCTGATTTACGCCGTTGTAAATTGCCCTAGCCATTTCTTCACATGAGTGATAACCACAGGCACGGCAATTCAGAATGTCTTTCTTTTCGTATTTTCCCATTTCGTGGAAAATCTTCTGAACTTCTGCGTTACTCGGCACTTTAAGTTTTGAGACATTGGAGCTTCGGTTTTCGTATTTCCGGAAATAAATTCCTTCCTTCCAGAATTTGTTGATTGTCGCGTCAAGCTTTTTGAGCGCGCCTCTTGACGGTTTGGTCATATTCCATCTTGCGACGCGGTCTTCCATTCGTCGCTCGATATAGCCTTCAAGCTCATCAACGGGCATGTCTTTGTTGTCGGTACCTGCACCACAGTTACAGCCCTTGCCGCAGTTAAGACAGTCAATCAGCTGGAATTTCGGTGTTTTCCCCTGTTTAATGTCTTCCGCAAGCTGGTCAAAATATTCGTAGACTTCGGGGAAGCCTTCGATTTTGCGGGTCTTTTTACCGATGCCAGGAACAAATCGCTCGGCAGTGCGCAAAAGTCCGCCCGGAGTAGAGTAGAGGACGCCACGTTCAGCCAGAGGATTGTCATAATCTGTTTTTGGGAAAGAAGCGAGATTTACATTGTGAGACTTGAATTATTCGCTTACAGAATGCATGGTGACATTGAAATCACCCAAGCCGTTCTCGTCAAATTCACGGCGTTTTGCGTAACATGGAGAGATGACCGCAACTTTAGAAGCAGAGTATTGCGGATAGAATTTTTTAATCATCGTGATGGTGTGGGCCATCGGACTGTCTGCCGGAGAGAGATAAGGAATAAGCTCCGGATGATACAACTCAATCCAGGTGACGATTGCAGGACAAGGCTGAGCAATGACGAGTTTAGGATTATTCTTTTTGATGTGCTCGACATAAGATTTTGTAGTGAGCTCCGCGCCAAAACCAACGTCAAACACAGCTTTTACGCCGATTGATTTAAGCCAGCCGTTCAGCTCCAAATCCTTACCTTTAAAATGAGCCGCAGCTGCCGGAGCAACAATCGCAACAACAGAATCCCCGCGTTTAAGCGAGGCAAAGAATGCGTCAGTGTCATCAATACCATATCGGGCACCGTGATCACAAGCCTCGATACAATGGCCGCATCCAATACACATGTCGCTGTTGATTTTTACATAATCTCCAGAACCATCATTACACATTTTTGACGGACAAACTGCAATACAGCGGTGACAGTTTACACACTTGTCTTTATCGACAAAAATTACTGGCCTGAGTTCGGACATTCGCTTCCTCTCTTGGAAGTATAGTTATAGAATCCCTCTGATTAAATGTACAAAAACATATTGCAACATATCAGAGAGAGTGTATATTCTAATAATTATAACACAATATTATATATAAACAAAGGAAATGATAAAAATCCAATTCAGTTTAGCTGGAGCTAACAATATTGATTACTTATCCTTTTCACTATTTTCTGCCATCATCTCTATAAAAAGTAAGTCTTCATCATGCCTTTTCCTTTAACATTGATTTCAGTATTCTCGCTGTAATGGAAGAGGCTTTCGGTCTGTGATTTGGTGGCTTCAGTAACATGGATCTTCATCGCGCAGCCCGTACTTTCCATACGGCTTGCGACATTCACGGTATCGCCCCAAATATCATAAATGAACTTTGACTTTCCAATGACACCAGCAACCAAAGGACCTGAATTTATACCTAGCCGGATTTGGAGTTTTACAGGAGAAGTTTCATTGAAGGCCCGGACATCGTCCAAAATTCCTCCGGCAAAGCAGAGCATTTTTTTAGCTCCATCATTGTCACGCTCTTCCGTAAGACCGGCAGCCGCCATGTAAGCATCTCCGATGGTCTTGATTTTTTCGATTCCTTCCCGCTGGGCACGCTCATCGAACATCGAGAACATTTTATTAAGCATGGTAACGACTTCTTCTGCCTTCATTTCTCCGCTTATCTTCGTGAATCCCACAATGTCGGTAAAAAGAACCGTGACATTTGGATATTCTTTTGCAATCGTGCTATCCGGACGGGCACTTAGTTCTTTTGCAATTTCTTTCGGAAGAATATTCAGAAGCAGGCTTTCTGAGCGGTTCTTTTCTATCTCGAGTTCTTTTGTACGCTCTTTTACAGTTGTTTCGAGCTTTTTGTTTTCTTCCTCAACGCGGATAAGCTTTCTCTCGAGAATCATAATCGTAGTTGAGATAATGAAAATGATGAAAAGAAGCGCGAGGAAAACATCGAAAAGGAGATTTGAAAGAGGCTTCAAAACACTTGAATACGTGAAAGTGATTTTCTGGGAAAGAGGCTGATAATCGTGCGGTGTATACATGATACAACCGAATCCGAGCGTCTTCAAAGGCGTAATTTTGTAAAAGTCTACACCATGAATGTTTTCCTTATCGCCTTCATGAGGTTTTTTCACATTCAGCAATGAGTCTGATAGGGTAAAAGTTCCATTCCATGGACCAGGATCTACAGAGCATCCAGCAGGAATTGAAATAGAAAACTTCCATTCCGTGATTATCGTACTTCGCATATTATTGAAAATCACGCCGTCGTACTGCGCGCCAGTTCTGTCCAGGTCGTTGCCGTCAATCCAATGTTTTTCCGCATTCCGTACAAAAGTTATACAGACCTGCTTTGAAGAATCATTTTCTAGATACGGTTTGTCAATTACAAGAGTTTTTTCCGGAAGCGAGAGGCCTGTAATTGAAATGATTATGAGAATCAAAAGGATTCCTGCAAGTGTCACGGAAATAGTCTGCCAAAAATGATTACGAACGACTCTTTTTCTCATGAGTATCTGGGGAAATTCTCCCTCAGCTTTATAAATCGGAGTCAACATCGAATTTGCCCGCTCCCCAGAGTAGAATTCAAGCTCCATCAACTTTATAGAAGAAAAGAAAAGATGCAGCGAGCCGAATCCAAGGGAAATATTTATCCATGAAAAACCATAAACAAAGAGAATCAAAATTACGGCAAGAAATGGAAGAATACAATAAACCGCAAGCGAAACAAATACATTTTTTTGAATTTTTTTCCTGTTCTGAATGAGCATTGAGATTGTAATAAGCCCGGGCAGGAAGCCCAGCGCAACAGCCAGAGGATAAAAAGTACTTCTATGATAAAGGTTTTTTTCGTCAAAATAGTATAAAAGACCCGTGAACTGACTGATTATCGTAATAAGAATACCTACAAGACAGAAAAAAAGGACAATAAAAAGATGGACGGGAATTCCGTTTTCTACGGATTTTTTAGGATTCAAAAGAATTGAAAAATCCAGCCGTGACTGCTTTATAAATTCACAGACATAAAAACAGAAGAAAAAGGACGCCGAAAAATTACATATAAATACAAAAAAATTGCTGAGCCGAACCATGTGCCAGCCGGTATTGGTAATATTCCCCCGATAAAAGTAGGCGAGGGCATCAAAAAGAAGCAGAAATCCTGTGAAAAATTCGATGATGACAAGTGTTCGTCGACTGTTTTTCTTTATAATGTGGCCCGTACATAAAAAAAGACCAGTTTGGAAACAGAAGAAAGCGAGAAAAACAAGCGATGTGATGCTGATAATCCTTGTAAAGTCAGTCATTTATTATTTTCCTAATTTTACTTAATGAATAATTGTAACACACTTCATCGCTTTTGCAAGGCAAGGACAAAGGAACAAAAAAAACGCCAGCCCTAGGGAGCGGCCCTGCGGAGAAGGGCAAAAACAGTCCGGTGGACTGTTTTTAGCGAGTCTCCGAGCAACTATGTTGCGAAGGCCAATCGAAAAGCTGACGTAAAACACAAGCAACACACAGCCACACTTCCGTATAAAAACATCCGCGTGTATCTGTGTGCATCTGCGTCTAATTACTGATCATTAAATTCACTTACGAGAGCTGAGACCGTAGCCTTAGCGTCACCGTAAATCATAACCGTATTGTCGTTTGTGAAAAGCGGGTTCTCTACACCAGAGAATCCTGTACCCTTACCGCGCTTCAATACGAATACTGTGCGGGCTTCGTGTGCGTTTACGATTGGCATACCGTAGAGTGGGCTTGACTCGTCGTTGATTGCGTCTGGGTTTACGACGTCGTTTGCACCGATGACGATTGCAACGTCAACATTGCTCATCTGCGGGTTCATTTCATCGGCAGTTTTCAGCTGCTCGTAAGGAACATTTGCCTCAGCCAGCAATACATTCATGTGACCTGGCATACGACCTGCAACCGGGTGGATTGCGAAGTTTACTTCCGCGCCGTTCTCTTCAAGCTTGTCGCAAAGCTCTTTTACAGCGTGCTGAGCCTGAGCTACAGCCATACCGTATCCCGGAACAAAGACGACATTCTTTGCCGCTTCCAGAATCATGTAAGCGTCTTCCACAGACATAGCCTTTGGCTCCTTTGCCGGTCCGCCATTTCCCTTCTTCTTCTGACCGCCGAAACTCTTGAAAAGGAGAGCGCCGAATGTGCGGTTCATAGCCTTACACATAATCAAGGTCAAAATCAAACCAGAAGCGCCTACGAGACAACCAGAAACTACCAGTACAGTGTTGTTGATTGCGAAACCGGCGAAAGCCGCGGCCAAGCCAGAAAGCGCGTTCAAGAATGAGATGATAACCGGCATGTCACCGCCGCCAATCGGGATAACCATAGTGAAGCCCAAAAGGAGGAAGATTGCCGTACAAGCGATTACGCCGCATTTTTCGATTTCTGCGAATCCAAATGGATTTTCAGCAGTGAAGAATGAGTAAGCGATGATTGAGACCAAGCCGAGCACGCACAAAACGCCGTTCAAAGCATTCTTGGCAGGAATTACCCAGCCTTTGAAAGTCATCTTTCCGCTCAATTTGCCCCAAGCAACCAAAGAACCAGTGAAAGCCACCGCACCGATTGCGATTGTAAGGCCGAGAGAAACAGCTGTGAAGTAGTCACCTTTTGGAGCTGCAATGTACTGAGTCAAAGCAACGAGAAGTGAAGAAAGACCACCGAAACCGTTGAACAAAGCAACGAGCTCTGGCATACCAGTCATCTGAACTTTCTTAGACCAGATAGCACCGATGATTGTACCAATAAAAACAGCTACGATAATCCAGCAATAGCCGTTTGCCAAAAGTGGGTTTCCGCCCCAGGCACCAGCGTCAGAAGCAAATGCGCTCATAACATCTTTCTGAACAAGAACTGTTACACAAGCAATCAACATACCGACTGCTGAATATGCGTTGCCCTTGCGTGCTGTATCTGTCTTTCCGAGCAATTTGATACCACGGATAAAGAAGATGCAGGAAATCATGTACAAAACTTTAATCAATGTATCGTTCATCCCGACTGCTCCTTATTTCTTTTTTGAATCCTTAGTCTTGAACATACCAAGCATTCGGTCTGTTACCATGTAACCGCCGATTACGTTGATAGTAGCAAATACGATTGCGAGGAAGCCGATAACAGCTCCAACCTTACCGCCGATTTTTACGGCAGCGGCAGTGATAGAAATGGCACCTACAACAGTGATACCAGAAATAGCGTTTGTTCCTGACATAAGCGGCGTGTGCAGCTGTGAAGGAACCTTTGCAATCAACTCCAATCCAAGGAAAGCAGCGATTACAAATACGAAAATAAGCATTATATCCATAAAAATTAACTCCTTGTGAAACTGTCTTGCGGGTCCCAGCGACGGCAAAAATCAAGGAATCTTCCCAAGCGGGAGCCCTCCTTGCTTTTTGCCTGCGTCCCACAAGCCACCTTCACATGCATTTACTTCTTCTGTCCTTTACACAGAAGGGCGTTCCCCCGCTACGCGGGGTCGGGCTTTTCGCACTTCCGCTTTCGCTTCATACCGCAAGCGGTACTGCTTCGCAGGTGCTACAATCCCTAACGCTTGAAACAAAAAATACATCCTTGTATTTTTTGTTTCTACGAGAAAGTTCTGTTCACCTAAAGGCAAACAGAACTTTCTCTCTTTGCTTTTTCCCTACATCCTGTAGGGCATTTATTTTAAATCAGAAAGTATCGAACTCACCAAATCTCTCAGAAAATCGCGGTTTTCAACATCCTCAACGAGAAGCATTTCCTTTGCCCCGTCGTAGGGAAGTTCCCGCTTTGCTTCCGGCATTTTCGCAAGCGCAGATTTCGTTGGCTTTACCAAAAATCTGTCATCGTAGATTCCGCCAAAAATCTTCCCGTCGCAGTACAGAATGTACTCGCCCATCATCTTGCGGCTGGTGATTCCGTCCACGAGTGAAAGTTGGTCTATGATGAAGTCAAAATACTCTCTAGAAGAAGCCATGTCTAAGCCTTACGCCTTAAACCTCTCATGAATAATCTGACCGCCCTGTGTGAGCAAGCAGCCCTTCATGATGTCGTCTTCCATGTTGACCTTGAACTCTTTTGCTTCCTTGTCGTAGAAACCTGCGTGGGTAAGGAAAGCCGTAATGTTGCCGGAGAACATTTTTGAAGCGTCATAAGGAACCTGTCGCTCAAGCAAGTCGCCAGACATGATTGTGACACCGTTCTCGGTGACGACATTCTCGAAGAGTTTTGAGCCTTCAACGTTGCCGCCTGTAGAACAAGCCATATCAACGACGATTGAGCCCGGCTGCATTCGGTCAAGGACATTCTTTTCAATAAGGCGGGGAGCCTTGCGTCCGAAGACTTTTGCCGTGGTGATTACGATGTTTGCCTTTTCGCAGACCTTAGCCTGCGCTTCTTTCTGCTTTGCAATCTGCTCCGGAGTAAGCTCTTTTGCGTAGCCCTGGGCAGTCTGCCCCATTTCGCCAAGGTCGATTTTTACGAATGATGCACCCAGAGACTTAACCTGCTCTTCAACGACAGGGCGTGTATCGAAAGCGTCAACTCGCGCGCCCAAACGTTTTGCGGTAGCGATTGCCTGAAGACCTGCAACGCCGACACCAATAATGAAAACGCGAGCCGGGTTGATTGTACCAGCCGGTGTAACCATCATAGGAAGGATTTTTGGAAGCTTTGCAGCCGCATTTACAACAGCGACATAACCTGCAAGGGAAGTCTGTGAAGACTGAACGTCCATCTTCTGAGCAAGCGTAGAACGAGGAATCATCTCAAGGGAAACAGCCTGAATTCCCTGTGAAGCAAACTTATTAAGAAGTTCTTTCTCGTTGAAAGGATCCATGTAGCTCAAGTGTAACGTATCTTTTTTGATACCTTCGATAGAAGTTGGTTTCATGATACGAACGATAATTTCTGAATCATCGTAGGCATCTTCTTCTTTTGCAACAATTGTCGCACCTGCATTCTTATAGGCCTCATCAGAGAAACCGCTCTTAAGACCGGCACCAGCGACGACTTTAATCTCAAAGCCCATAGCTACAAGTTTTTTGACGTCATCAGGAATCAAGGCAACGCGAGTCTCTCTCTCGTCCTTTTCCTTACAGACCAAAACTTTCTTCATTTTTTACAAGCCTCCTTCAAAGTTATAAAAAATCACTTTATTATACAAAAAAAGCGCATAATGTAACATCACTTTTTAAATATTTCATGTTAAAATGATTACGTTTTTCTATATAAATAGGAACCAGTGGAGATTACAAATGAAAAAATTCATGGACAAAGACTTCCTTCTTGAGACGAAAACAGCTCAGATGTTGTTTGAGGCCTGCAAAAACGAGCCTCTTTGGGACTATCACTGTCACCTTATTCCTGCGCAGATTGCCGAGAACAAAAAATTCAAGAATCTCACAGAAATCTGGCTTGGCGGCGACCACTACAAATGGCGACAGATGCGCACTTACGGCGTAACCGAAGACTACATCACAGGCGACAAACCTGATTACGAAAAATTCCTCAAATGGGCAGAGACAATCGAGCACCTCATCGGAAACCCACTCTACCACTGGACACACCTTGAGCTTCAGCGATACTTCGGAATCGACGAGCCCCTCACCGTCAAGACAGCTCCCGCAATCTGGGAAAAAGCAAACAAAATGCTGGCGACCGACGAGCTGAGCGTTAAGGGCATTTTCGAGAAATTCAATGTCTACGCAGTAGGCACGACAGACGACCCGATTGACTCCCTCGAATACCACAAGGCAATCGCCGCAGGAACAGCTCCAATCGGCAAAATCAAGACACAGGTTCGTCCTTCTTTCCGCCCGGACAAAGCAATCAACATCAATCTTCCTACATACAAAGATTATATTGCCAAACTATCGGAAGTTAGCGGAATCACTATCAAGACATCTGACGATGTAATTGCTGCCCTCATCAAACGATTGGACTTCTTCATCGAAAACGGATGCCGCGCTTCTGACCACGCGCTCGAATATCCGCCATGCAAAATCGACACAGACGCAAACATCGACGCAGTTGTGGCCCGCGCTCTCAAAGGCGAAGCAATCAGCGAAGCCGAAGCCGAAGCTTATAAAACAAAAATTCTCGTTGCTCTCGGACGCGCTTACGAAGAGCGAGGTATCGTTCAGCAGTGGCACATGAACGCAATCCGCGACAACAACAAGGCAATGTTCAAAAAACTCGGCCCGGACACAGGATTTGACGGAAGCCACGACAAACCAATGGCAGAAAATCTCGCCGGCCTCATGAACCTCATCGAGGAAAAGGGCGGGCTTCCAAAGACAATCCTCTACACCCTCAACCCGAAAGACTACTACTCAATCGGAACAATCATGGGCTGTTTCCAGGGCGGCGGCATCAAGGGCAAAATCCAGCTTGGTTCAGGCTGGTGGTTCTGTGACCATCGCGACGGCATGGAACAGCAGATTAAAGTTCTTGGCAACCTGGGCATGATTCCGGCTTTTGTAGGTATGCTCACAGACAGCCGAAGCTTCCTCTCATACTCACGCCACGAATACTTCCGCCGCATTCTCTGTAATATCATCGGCGGTTGGGTCGAGAACGGCGAATACCCGAATAACGAAGAAATGTTGATTAAGATTGTCAAAGACATCTCATTCGGCAACGCAAAGGCTTACTTCGGAAAATAATTTCGGGCACATCCGCCGCTACTACGCTATCGCTTCGTGGTACGGCGGTCGGGCTTTTCGGGGTTACGCTGTCGCTTCATTCCTTCGCGCTGCTACGGAACGCCTGCGGCGGTGCTACATTCCTTGTGCTTTTGAGCTAATCTAGCGCTCAAAAATCTCGCGTAAAATGTCTTTCAGCGGAAGATGATTTGACTTTAATGCAAAGAAGAATCTCTTCCGCTCTTCAAATTCCTCGTTGCGTTTTCTAATAGACTCCTTCAGATTTTCGTAACGGATTTCAAGTTTATTTTCCTTTGCATACTCACGGATTTTTGTTGAAATCTGGAAAGTATAGCACAAATCAATTGTAAAAACGCCGTAAAAAAATCCTACAACAAAACTGAATGAAAGATGATTCGTAAACCAATAGAGCCATTCCAAAATGCGGGGATGAACAAGAAAATAATATGCTCCGCTTAAAATCACCCAGTAAAAAGAATATTGCGGGCAGATAATTCCATGAATATTCAGCCAATTCTTACTGTAATCCCAAAGCTTGATTTTCATGCCCTTGATGAAGATAAGCCCGGCTATAAATTCCATAGCAGTGATGGCAAAAGCCATGAGGATAAAGAGCAGGAGTTTTTGAAGCCATTTACTCTCCACAAAACTCACATCGATAAAAGAAAGGGCGAAGAGCAGACAGAGGCTCAGTCCATAAAGAGGCAGATAAGGCCCTGTCAAAAAACCAGGGTTTATCCATTTTTTTTCAGGATTATTCTTAGAAAAAAATCGCCGCCAGAAAAGCTCGATTCCCCATCCGATAATGCTACCGGCAAAAAATAAAAAAGTCAAAACCAGTAAAGCAGTCAAAAGAAGTCTCCTTGTTAATTTTCTACCAATCGTTAGTTAGAATTTTCCACAAATTGCGCATACATTGTGGAAAACTTTTATTTATGTTGTATTGATTATGTAGAGAAGCACTTATATTGTAAAAGTTACCTTATTGCTGAATAACATCCATTTTCATGAATCTGTTATTTCATTTCCACAACTTTTACAAAACATTTCATTCACCTTTAGAATCCCTTCTACTATGATTATATACATAAAACATTCAAGATTCTAGTTAATCATCTTTAATTAAAAAAAACTCTAATACCTAACATCTTGTTATCTAACAAGAATTTCTAGATTTATCTCTGACATTTTTCTGTAGAATTTACTACACTAATTGTCAGAGGTAAATCATGAATATTTTTCACACAACTATCCTTTCAGTCACGGCTTCCCTCGCTCTCATCGCAACGGGCTGCCAGTCAACAAGCAATTCTGCAAAATCAGACACACTCCGCATGAACATGAATGACTACACCAGCGGCACAGTATCTTACAGGGGAAAAGAAATCGCCTATCGCGCCTACGAAGGAATTGTCTATGTGGCAAATCCAGTGGACACAGACTACCAGACAATTAACATTTACGTTCCAGAAGAGTATTTTAAAGGCGACTCGGTAAACGGCTACACGGCTCAGACCGCCCCGATTTTCTTCCCGAACACGGTTGGCGGCTACATGCCAGGAAAAGCCGGAACTCTAAAAGCTGCTTTCGGTGACGGAACTAGCGCGTCTGTCGTAGCCTTGGCAAACGGTCTTGTGATAGCTTCCCCCGGAGCGCGCGGACGCACAAATCAGGATTCAAATGGAAAATTCACGGGAAAAGCCCCGGCCTGTATCGTGGATTTAAAGGCAGCCGTCCGTTACCTTCGACACAACAAAGATTTGCTTCCCGGCGACACAGAAAAAATCATCTCCAATGGAACGAGTGCAGGCGGCGCGCTTTCGGCTTTGCTTGCTGCCAGCGGAAACAGCAAAGACTACGAGCCATACTTAAAAGCAATCGGAGCGGCCAATGAACGGGACGATATTTTCGCAGCCAGCGTTTATTGCCCGATTACAAATCTTGACAACGCAAATGAGGCTTACGAGTGGCAGTTTGAGGGCGTAAACGATTATCAAAAAATGGATATTTCCATGCTGGACTATCACGTAAAACGAAAACTAATTAAAGGTAGTTTGTCTGATGAAGAAATTGCCTTTTCTCACGAGCTTGCAAGCCGCTTCCCATCATATTTAAAAACGCAAGGACTTACCACAGAGGAACTTTCTTCGCTTATCATGGGCTATGTGGAAAAATCCCTCAACGATAAAATCGCTTCCCTCGAAAAAGAAGGCACGGCTGAGTCTGCAAAGAAAAAGGCAGAAATTCTCGCCCGGCCATACATCAAAAATGGCTCAGACGGAAAATTATCGATTGACCGCGCTTCATTCTTCGCTTACATCGGACGGCAGAAACTCCCCGGAGCCTTTGACAGCCTAAACGCAGATACCGGCGAAAATTCTCTTTTCGGTGACGAAAACACGGACTTCAAACACTTCACGGATTATACCCTTAAAAACAGCAAAAATGACGCGCCGATGGCAGACTCAAAAATCGTAAAAATCATGAACGCGATGAACTACTTAAAGCCCAGCGAAAAATCTGATGTGGCAAAATTCTGGAGAATCCGGCACGGAACTAGCGACAAGGACACGGCTTTTGCAATCCCGGTTTTACTCTCTCGCAGCGTCGAAAATGATGCAAAAGCAAGCGTTGACTTTTACATGCCCTGGGATATTCCACATTCAGGCGATTACGATTTGGATGAACTCTTCTCTTGGATAAATGAAATCGCCCGCTAATTTTACCAATCGTTAGTTAGACTTTTCCACATTTTCTTAACATCTTGTGGAAAAGTCTTATTATCGTTTGTTAGCAACAAACTATTGTTAGTTTCTTTTCAATCCAAAAAAAATTCTTTATTTTTTTCAGACTTTTTCCGCATTTTGTGATACAGTATTTTCATGAAAAAATTCTTTTTTATTTTACTTTTCTCCTCTTTACTTTTTTCACTTTACGCACGCGAATCAGGTTTCCCCAAAAAACTCTCAAAGAATGCAAAAATTTCAATTCTGTCTGTAGATTACAATGATATTTCTCATTCATTATTTTCAAAAAGTTGTCTGAGAGTTTATGACAAAGACAACCAATTTGATAAACTCATTGACTTTGCCTATTTTGAGGATTTTAATGACAAATTTTTCGGCCTGAAGTTTTTTATCAAAAATAAGCAGGCAGAAATAAAAGTCGCAGATTTTTTCAATTATTTTCTGGAGCAAAATGAACAAAAAAATGTCAGCCTGACAGAATCGCTTCTGGATTTATCCAATGAGGAAATTGACTACATATATCAGTTTTTAAAAACAATTCATGAAGCTTTACCCATTTATCTCTATGATTTTGATATTATAACCAATAATTCAGAAACTCATATTTCACAAATTCTTCATGATTGCTATCGAATGGTAGGGAAAAATTCTAACACCGAGCCTTATTCTTTTTTGGATATAACTAAACACAATCTTAATTATAAAAAAATTAACGATAGTTATGTTCTTTTATCAGAGAGGGAAAGTCTGACCTTCAATGAGCAGGATTTTTCAAGATTTTTCTCCTCTGAACGTTTTACTTTCATAGTAGTATTAATTATCATATCCGTCATTTTCTTCATAACTACTTGCTATCAAGTGTTAGTTTATTTCTTTGAAAATTTCTTCATATCTTCAGTTTATAAAAGTATACAGATTTTTGACTTCATGATTCTTTTTGCAGCCGGGCTTTCAGGACTGATAATAATTTTTCAAGATTTTTTTTCAAATCAGGCTATGCTCCGCAATAATTTTCAATTTCTATTTCTTTTCCCAGTGCATATTATCGCAGCATTTTCGGTTTTCAAAACATCGTTCTCCCGAAAAATCCAGATTATATATTGGTCATCATGTGCCGGATTTTCTGTTCTTTATATTTTAATTCTCAGCATCCTTGAAAGGGAATTTCCTGTAGTCACAGGATTGCTCGCCCTACCTATTCTTTTAAGAAACATTTACTTTGATTTTCTTGCAATAGACATAAAAAAACACTGGTCCAAAAAGACCAGTGTTAAAAATTAAGATACGTAATTATTTAGCGCTCTTTACGAAAACATCGAATGCGATATAGGCTCCACCAGGAATTCCTGCCTGCGGAACACCGTAAGATCCGTATGCAAGCTCCGGGGGAATTACGATTTTGCGAGTTTCGCCGACCTTCATATCCTGAACCATAATGTCAAATCCAGGAATCATCTGACCGCCGTCAGTCTTGAAGGAAAGTCCTTCGTGACCGCCTTTTATCATGCCTTCAGAAGCATCGAAAATTTGTCCGTCCTGAAGATAGCCTTTATACTCAACAAAAACGTTCTTGCCCTTGCCGATTTTGTTTCCAGAACCTTCCTTGAGAACCTTGAAGTAGATACCCTTTGAGTCCTTTTCACATCCCTCAACGAAAGAAGCCATTTTCTTGGCTTTTTCCTCTTCGTTTGCCTTTTTAACTTCTTCACTGAGTTTATCAAAATCAGCCTGAGTAGCCGTGAATTTCTCCGCGTCAGCTCCCTGACGTACAATAGTAAGCTTTACGATTTTATCGCCCTGCTTAACATCATTAACGACTTTCTGGCTGTCAGCATTCACGACCTGACCGAAAATAGTATGCTTTCCGTTGAGCCAGTCTGTCGGAACGTGAGTGATAAAGAACTGGCTTCCATTGGTACCCGGTCCGGCATTTGCCATGGCAAGATAACCCGGCTTGTCAAACTTCAAATCATCACGACATTCATCAGCAAAACGGTATCCCGGACCACCACGACCAGTTCCCTCAGGATCTCCACCCTGAATCATAAATTCAGCTATGACACGATGGAATGTGAGCCCGTCATAAAAATGCTTACCCTTTGCCGCATCAAGAGTGCCTTCTGCAAGACCAACGAAATTCGTCACAGTGAGCGGTGTCTTTTTATAGAAAAGCTCAAGCACTATTGAGCCTTTGCTCGTTTCCATGATTGCAAAAACGCCATCCTTGCCTTTGATTGCGCCTAACTCTTTGTCCATAGGTTTACATCCTCCAAACGATATTGCAAGCAATGCGAAGATTGCCGCAAACAGATTTTTTTTCATTTGTGACTCCTGAAATGTTGTCTAAGAAACGATTATATATTTTTTTATCAAAATCTTCTATAGGAAAGGGAATCTCTCAGATTACAGACCCCATCTCCTTGACGAACCACTTGTAAATAGAATCCACACGCGCATTGAAAGAATCTATCATTTTGTCTTCCAGAATTGAAATTCTCGGATAATATGCCTGGACAATCAGATAAACCATAAAATGCTCGCCCCCATCAATAACCACAAGATTGATTTTAACATTATGAGCCTTTGCAGCAGTAATCGGACCGAATTTCAGGGGCTCAAAATTATCGAAGCATACGCTGAGTTCTCCGGATTTCTGCCTGTAGGAAAGCTCATAGTAGCATTTTCCAAAAGAGTTATCATCCTGCATACAGTAAAGGATTTTTCCGTCCGCGCTGCCTTCCGTGTCATCAGGAATAGGAGTTTTTTCTTTAGGCGATTTTACAAGATATGCATTATGATACAGTGTCTCCCATTTTTTGTGCCTGTTTGAATAGTATTCCGTACCTTTCATTGTAGAAATTTTACGAATTACTTTTGACACATCTTCTATCGAAAGATTACTAGAATTTATATTTTCTTCCGAAGAATTTTCCTTACTACCGATAGTTTTTTTGTCTAGATAAAAAAGCTTTTCCGTTGTAAGACGTGGCTTATCCGAATTATTCCAATGGGTAATGGCTAGTTTTGATAGTTCTGTATCTGGAACTAACGATAGTTTTACTTCATTATCATTCAAGAAAATATTCTGCAATTCTCCTTTTTCTTTTACTTTTTCAAACAACTCAGGAGAAATAACATCCGCAAATAAGGCAGAAACAGATAGAGAAACTATAGTAAGAATAGAAATAATTTTCTTCATATTTTTAAAATGATTTTATGAAGATTTTGTTACAAAAAAAAATCGGCCGCTCCAGAAATCATTTAAATTTCACAAGGAGCGACCTTTTCGA
The DNA here is from genome assembly GCA_017469785.1 of Treponema sp. GTDB lineage: Bacteria > Spirochaetota > Spirochaetia > Treponematales > Treponemataceae > Treponema_D. The sequence continues at coordinate 21,765 of JAFUFU010000017.1, read as the reverse complement.
TTTTCATTTTAGAAACGTCGAATTTGTGAGCGTGAACCGTTAAGAATTCTCGTTCTACCTGAAATAATTTCATTAGAATTTGAATCACTCTTAGATTTCACCCGCCATCCACGTTTTCCAATTGTATAGCGAATTCCAAGTTGAAAAGAATTATGAGAATCTCCATCCCAATCTTCAGCAAATTCTTCAATCATATAATGAGTTCCTTTCCAACCCAAAGTTACATCAAAAGCTTCGTATCGAGCTTGCAAACTTATCATCGGAGCATAAGAAATTTCTACATGCGATTTTAAATCAGAAGAAGTATATAAAATTCCATATTGAAGACCAATATTTCCACCAAATTTTATATTGTGACCTCCAACATTCAAATCAAACGGAAGAATTGCCCAATCAAGCTGTATATAAGGACCAATAAATTTTGATGTATCAGATGAATACCCATATCTATCTGATTCTCTATATTTAAATTCGTGAGTATCAACCCATAAACCATAACCCAGGCTAAAAACATCTTCCCCATGATTTGTTCCCAGGGTAAAGCCGTTTGGAGAAAAATAATCAATTTCAAAGCCCCGCGCAAATAAATGTGAAAACAATGAAATCAATAAAAAAAAGCAAAAAAAAGTTTTTTTCATAAAAATACTCCTTGCTTATTTCACTTTTAACTGAATAACCTTTGCTCTGACCGTTACTTTGTACTGAACCTTATTAACAGTTGAACCAGTTGCTTCCGAAATTGTCTCAACACTGTAAATCGGATCAAAAATTGAATCACCACCAAGTTTATAGGCTTCTTCAATCATCATGTAGTTTGCATTGAGTTTTGCTAAATAAAAGGCACCTGTTTCAGAATTCTCAACATTCTTTTTTCCTACACCAACATACATTCTTGTTCCATTATCTGCTTGACCCACAAAACGCTCTTCTGGTTCGGAAATATAACCGTACTTACCAGAATCACCTGTATATTCGCGCTTGTCTGAATCCCAATACACAAATTCTGAAACACCCGTAGCGGTTCCTATAACAGAATAGTCGTCACGGTCAAGAAAAGTATTCAAGACAAACTGTTCAGATTTAATCGCATTTGTACTCGTTGTACGTGTAACTGTTGTACAGCCAGAAATTACAATACATGCAAGAAAAGAAATTCCCAAAATAACGTGTTTTAAGATTTTCATAGAAAACTCCTAACAAAAAGATATAAAAACTATCATGAAATTGAAACTCAATTTAGTTATAAAGTATACCCCCCCCCGTATTATTTTGTCAAGGATTTTCTCTTGTAAAAAAAAGGCATCGACTTAACAGCCGATGCCTTTTCCTGCATTTTATTGTAACTATGGTTTTATTTAAAATCTTTAATAATTTCCTTTGTAAATAACACGAACCTGTTTATACAAGCCTTCACCTTCGCTCTTTGTCTCGATATCAGTGAAGTCATTGAGCGTGGTGTGAATCAAGCGGCGCTCAAAAGGATTCATGGGTTCAAGAAGAATTGAGCTGCGTTTTGTGCGGACTTTGTCAGCAGTAGTGTAGGCGAGGTGAACAAGATTTTCCTCACGGCGAACGCGGTAATTCTCTGTATCAAGGATTACGCGAACATCTTCACGACCCAAATGGCCTGCATATACATTTGCAAGAAGCTGCAATGCATCAAGGTTCTTTCCTTTACGACCGATAAGGATTGACGAGCTTTCTGAAGAGAGCTTAAGCCCTATTTTCTTTTCCTCGCGGAATGCAATCTCAACGCTGGCTTCATAGCCCATTTTTGCAATTACATCAGAAACAAACTGAACAAGCTTCTGCTCGAACTCGTCCTGGGGAATTGGATTACCCATAACACGCTTCGCAGTCTCAACAGGTGAAGAAGAGTCGTCATCATATTTTACGCCTGGAGTTGCCTCATCGGTGTGAACACGGATTTTGACATAGCCCGATTTGAACAATGTCTTTTTCTGAGTTTCGATGATTTCAACATCAAACTGGTCGCTTTCAAGACCAAGCTCAATTGTAGCTTTTTCAATTGCGTCTTTTTCTGTCTTACCTTCAAATTCGTAAGTCATTTTATTTATCTCCTATTAGTTGACTAACTATCGTTTGTTTTTTGATGATTTTACCAGAACCGGCTTTTTATTCTTCATCATCTTATTGATTACAAGCTGCTGTCCAAGCTGGAAGATGTTGCTTACAGTCCAATACAAAAGCAATCCTGCCGGCGCATTGTAAAACAGGAAGAAGAACATAATCGGCATACCGTACATCATCATCTTCATCTGTCCGGAATTCTGTGCGCTGGAAGCAGTGCCTCCGTTCTGAGTGATTTTACCGAACAAAAGCTGAGAAATTACATAAATCACAGGCAGGATACGAATCTGATTCCAACCGAGGAATGGAAGCCCGTGCTCAAAAGTCTTGCCTATGTGATCTCCTGTAGAAAGGTCGTCAATCCAGCCCTTTATGAAAGAAGCACCACGGAATTCAAAATAATTATTAAACAGGTTGTACATAGCGAACAAAATAACAAACTGGAAAATCATAGGCAGACATCCGCTCATAGGATTATATCCAATCTCTTTGTACATTTTTGCCGTTTCCATCTGCAATTTCTGAGGATCTCCCTTATACTTCTCTTGGAGAGCCTGCATTTTAGGCTGGAACTGCTGCATTTTCTGAGTTCCTTCCAAACTCTTCTTTGTAATCGGGAAAAGAGCCATTTTCAAAATAATCGTAACGATAATGATTGAGACACCCCAGTTATGCACAAGCTTGTAAATCGTTTCAAGCAGGAATTTAAGGATAACCTCAAGCCAGTACAAGAATCCCGAAGTCTGCAAGCTCTCGTTGAAGTGAACTCCGCTCAAGCCCCATTCATTTTTATCTTCTGAAACATATTTTTTTAGTTCAGACTCGTTGCGGGGACCTGCATAGATATAATAACTATCGGTAGTTTCATTTTTATCGGAAGCTTTTCGAGTCATTTTGACCTGAGCATTTGCTGAATCACCGACCTCAATTTCAGAATTATAAACGACTGTATTGGACATTGAATTTTTATTTTCAGGATAGACAATGAACTCAAAATATTTTCCTGCCATTGATGTCCATACCCACTCACGCTCATAATTCTTTGTCTGCTTTGTACCGAGTCGTGTTTTTTTCGCCTTTTCACCGTTGAAAGAAATCAATTCACGATATTCGTAGCGGTCAACTTTTGGATTGTATTTAGGACCAATCTGAGGAGCAGTTCGGAGAGTGTATGAAGCTCCTCCTACATCAAGACCCTTGAAATTTTCATCACCGTCAATAGTAACGTCCAGTTTGAAGGTATAATCATTCGGCTTGAAAGTGTAGGTTTTTACGAGTGTGAATTCGCTTGTAGTTCCATCCGCGTTTTTTGAAGTGAATTTTTTGAAGAACCCAATTGAGTTATCACCAAGTATTCTTGTATTGAAAATATCGTTTACAATAGGATGAGTTGCGTCGCCAAGAGAAAGTGAAAAAGCTCTGTTCTTCTCTGAAAGATTTTCGATAAGCTCGACGCCTTTTCCAGTATCTGCATCACGGTTTTTGAGATTTCCTCTCTCATCTTTTTCAATCAGTTCATAGCTCAAAATGTCACCACCACGGTTTGTAAAAGTGACCTGAACCTTGTTTGTAGTGATTGTGAATTTTTCTTCTGTGAGCTCATCTTCTGACTCAGAAGATGAATTGCCAGAGACTGCGATGAAATTCTCCGACGAATAATTTTCACTTACTGAAGATTCTTCGCTTCCAGCGTTGTTCTCTACAACGGCTGAATTCTGTTCAGTTTGATTTTCTGTCTGATTCTGTTCCTGCACCTGAGGCGGAAACAAAAAAGTCTGCGCGGCAAAAAAACCGACCAGCACAACTGTTGAAAGGGAAATTGCCCAAACAGTATTTTTTTCCATTCTTTTATCCTTAAATTGTCACGGCACCGGATCGTAACCACCACTATGAAAGGGATTACATTTCAGGATTCGTCTTGAAGAAAGATATATACCCTTCAAAGCACCATGTTTTTCAAATGACTCGAGCGCATAAGCCGAGCAAGTCGGATAAAACCGACAACAAGGAACTTTAAGCGGAGAAATAAACTTCCTGTAAAAGCGTATTGGCAGACATAAAATGAAAACAATTATTTTTCTCATTTTTTGACTATACCAGCTTTTTCACACAATGTACGAAATTGAACACACCGCGTGCTGAACGAGTCTTTCTCGGAAGGAGGATATACCAAAAAAAGCATATCATATCCGGTGTTCAGGTGTGCTTTGTAATTACGATAGGTTTCGCGACTGAATCGTTTTGCACGATTCCGCTCTACTGCATTGCCAAAACCACGGGGAAGGGGAAAACCGATTCTGTTGAATCCAAGCTCATTGGGAAGATAGAATAACTTTGCACCCGCAACGCTTGCCCTTTTCCCGTTTTTGAACAGATTTTTAAAATCAACAGGACTTTTAATGTGTTCTTCACGACTAAAACCTGCTGTTTTCATAAAATCTGCTCCAAAAATGTCGTCGCCGCACGGCAACCTTTTAATAGATTATCGGGTTTGCTCCGATAACGACAGCCTTAGTACTTCTTGTGCTCATCACAAACTGACAGCTTTTTTCGGCCCTTAGCGCGTCGTCGTGCGAGAACCAAGCGACCACCGCGAGTTGCCATGCGAGCGCGGAATCCAAATTTTCTGTTTCTTTTTACTTTTGATGGCTGGTATGTTCGTTTCATAGAACATTCTCCTTATTTTGTGGGGACTTTTTGATTGTCACCCCGAATTCGAGGTCTAGTCCTTAATTTTGATAAAATTGAGCAATAAAATTCTTCTTCCTTAAAAGAATTTTTTGGTAGTGGCAATAAGTCTAACAAATTTATTTATTGTCGGTCAATATATCATTCTTTAATCTATCAAGAATTCTCTGCAAATTTTCAGGAATTTCCTTTTTTTCATGAGAATTTGATTCTTCCTGATGAGATAAACCATCTGAATTTTTCCTGCCCTCATCAAATTTGCGAATCATTTCCTCTTCTTTTTCGATTCTTTTTTCCAAATTTCTCCGCTCTCTTTCTTCTGATATTTCTGAATGCAATTCCATGTTCGTTCCGCGGAGTCTGAAAGCAAGAGAAGAAATTTTCATTTCTGACCCTCTTTTCAATCCTGTGAGAATATACTTCTGATACAAGCGGAAAGTCTGAATCCATCCTGGGTGGTCACATTCAATGAGAAGTATTTCATTCTTCAAATCTATAATCCGGGAGTGGGAATACAGATTCATGCCAAGATTTTCCCCATTTTTTCCATTGGATTTTATTGACTGTACAGTGAATTTCCATGCCTTGAGAAGGGCGTTGCTTTGCTCAATCTGCGTACGTTCTATATTAGTGAACGCTGTCATTATCATTTCTTGTGCGCTGATTAAATTCTCGTCATTCATGAATTTTCCAAGTCCCTTTTTCGATTTCGTAAATTTTTGTCGTAGATTTTTTGTAGCGCTCGTAAGGCTCACCCGGCAAAAATGTGCAGAAAAGCTGATCGTATTCCGGGAGCAGGGTAGTAACGCTCTGCCTTTTGTCCGGGTCAAGCTCCAGCATCACATCGTCCATAAGCAGAATAGGTTTTTTCTCAGTGACATTTGTGTAATAAATCGCCTGAGCAATCCTAAGCAAAATCGCAAGCAAACGCCTTTGCCCTGTGGAGGCATTTGGCACGAAATTCTTTCCGCCGCGAACGAAAACGATTCTGTCCCGGTGTGGGCCGCTCATCGTAGTCTGGATTACTTTGTCCATCTCCCGCTTCTGCTGCAAAATCGAAATAGCCTTTTCTTTAGAAAGAATTTCATTTTCCTCAACTTTCCAGCTGGGAACATACTTGATTGAAACGCCGTCTATTCCCGTAATCTGCTCGTAGAGCTTCCCGAAAATCTGATTGAATTTAAAAATCGTGTCGCTGCGTTTTTTCTGGATTTCGATTCCGTCGGCCGCAAGCTGCATGTCAAAAATATCGAGCATATCGTATTTTTTTTCTTTTAGGGAAAGATTCCTGCTCTTGAGGATTTTTTTGTAACGGCGGTTCAAGTCAATGTAAAGGACATCGTACATGGAAAGGCACTGGTCAATGAAAAACCGCTTTTTTTCAGGCTCGCCGGTGGCATAATCCAAATCATCGTGGCAGAAAAGCACGCAGGGCATGGTGTTTATCAGTTCCTTGCGGTCTTTGATTGTCTTGCCGTTTTTTTCGATTCGCTTTTTCTGGTTCTCGTAAGTAAAGAAAAGACTTGCCGTGTTTCCGTTTTCCTCGCGATACAAAGTCTTTACGCTGAAAGATTTCTCTCCCTCACGCACGATTTCGGCATCCGACCGAGTGCGAAAAGAATTTCCGTAAGCAGAAAAATAAATGGACTCAAGGAGATTGCTCTTTCCCTGACCGTTTTCTCCGACAAAATAGACCTCCTTTGAAAGAAGGTCTATGGTCTTATTTTCGAGATTCCTGTAATTTACATAAGAAACGGAAAGAAGGGGCATGAAACTAGTGTAGCATAAAAAAATTGAATTGTCTTAAAAAAATGCCCCACATGGATGTGGGGTAAAATCAGAGAGAGAAAATTCTGTTTGCCTTTAGGTGAACATAATTTTCTCGTATGAAAACAAAATACACGGAAGTATTTTGTTTTCAAATTACTCTGCTGACATCGGCATGAGAATGTGGAAGTAATCTTCTGCCGGCTCTGGTCGGAGAGTGACTGCCCTCATAACCTCAGTGAACTCAAATGTAATATATTCGCTGTTCATAATTTTGAGAGGGCTGTCGATGTGCTTATAATTCATTGAGATTGAAACTTCCTCACCTGCGTACTGACATGGAATCTCTTCTTTTGCGTCACCAAATTCTGTTGATTTTGAAGTGATTGTAAGAACTCCGGGAGCGAGGTTAAGAATAATTCGGCCAGTTTTATCAATCATGATTGAGATTCGTTTAAGGGCATCCACAAACTCTGACTTCAAGACTTTGAATGAATGTGCCTGATTTTCAGGAATAACCCGCTGATAATTAGGATACTGACCGTCAATCAAAGTAGCAGAGAATTCATAGTTTGCAAAATTGAAGAAAATCATTTTATCGACGATTGCAACTGAAATCTGTCCTTCATCAGAAGCATGTTTTGCAACAATATTGAGAATCTTCGGGTGAACGATTGCAGCCGGGAAGTCAGCAACACCAGCAAGCACAGACTTTTCTGCATAAGCAAGTCGTCGTCCGTCCGTAGCAACGAGAACCAGCTTGTCTTCTTTTTTCTCAAAATAAACGCCGTTCATAAAATAGCGCGTCTCATCATCACTGACCGCAAAACTCGTCTGCGAAATCATAGCCTTAAGTTCTTTTGCCGGAACCTCAAAGAAAGAGACTTTTTCTGCAACGGCGATTTCCGGGAATTTATCCTGAGAAGTGCAGTTAAGCTGATATTTGATTTTTTTGCTTGTGTGGCGAATTACAGCAGAAATAAGATTGTCTTTATCCTGCAGGTAGAATTCGATTTCACCTTCTGGAAGGGCCGAAAGGATTCCCATGAATTTATCGCAAAGAACTGTGGTTGAGCCTTCCTCTTCAATGTCAACAGGAATTTTAGTCTGGAAATTTACTTTGATATCAGTTGCTTTTACAGTCAAAGAATTTCCTTCCGCAATCAAAAGAACGTTTGAAAGAACTGACAAAGCGTTCTTCGTAGAAATAATCTCCTGCGCAATGGAAATTTCGTTAATCATTGCGTTTCTGTCAAAAGTAAATTTCATTTGTGTCTCCTTTTTTAACATTCTTTATTAAATTCTAAATTTAAAAAATTTAGTAGTAATAATAATAAGGACTGTGAATTTGTTAATAAGAGGCTTAATTCTTTTTTTTGGAAGAACTTAGCGTATGGAAAACTTTTAAATTTGAATTCACAATAAATTCACAAATTCAGAATTCTTTAGTTTTTCAACAACTTATCCACAATATATTAGCACATTCCTAACAATATTTCTATCATTTATATTCTTTTATTTGCTTTTCAAGGACTTTTAAAGTGTCAACAATCATCGAATCAATTTTGAGCTGATTTTCGATTTTGCTGATTGAATTCATTACGGTTGTGTGGTCCCGTCCGCCAAATTCCTCGCCGATTTCAGTAAGTGAATATTCCGTAAGCTGGCGGGAAAGATAAATGGCAATGTGACGTGGTACAGCCAGAGTTTTTTTGCGGCTCTCGCTTTTTAGTTCAGAGACGGAAATATTGTAATAATCGCTTACTACTTTCTGAATCGTTTCCACCGTGATAATTCCGCTTTCATTTGATCCGATTGAATCGGAAAGCTGTTCTTTTGCAATGTCGAGAGTAAGTTCTTTGTGCATGAGCTCAGCGTATCCAATCATTTTTGAGAGAGCGCCTTCAAGTTCACGGACATTTGATTGGAAAGTTTTTGCGATAAGTTCTTTTACGTCATGGGGAATTGATTTTCCCTGAATCTCAAGTTTTTTGTCGATGATGGCAAGACGGGTTTCATAATCAGGAACTTTTAAATCAATGTTCTGGCCGCGGGAGAATCGTGTTTTAAGTCTTTCTACGATACCGTTTATTTCCTTAAGAGGGCGGTCGCTTGTAAACACGATTTGACCCTTTCGGTTGTAGATTTCATCAAAAGTGTAGAAAAGCTCGTCCTGAAGTTTTTCAGATTTCTCAAGGAACTGAATGTCATCGAGGAGAAGTACATCAAGCTTCCGGTATTTTTTTGTGAATTTGTCGGTTGAGCGTTCGCGAATTGAAGCCGTAAATTCGTTCATCAAAGATTCAGTCGTAATATAAGAGATTTTAAGTTTCGGATTATTAGAATAAATGTAATTTCCGATGGCGACCATTAAGTGAGTTTTGCCGATTCCAGAAGGACCATAAAGAAGAATAGGATTGAAATTTTTGTTTCCCGGGGTTTTTGCCGCTGCGAGACAGGCATTGAAAGCATAGTCATGTTCACCGTTGGGAACGAAATTTTCGAAAGTAAATTCCTCGATAAGCTGGGGATGTTTTTCAATAGAAGAATCAGAATTTTTTAAATTTTGAGAAGGAATTGATTCAAATTTTTTGGAAGATTCAACGAAGATACTGTTTTTTGAATCTGAAATTTGAGCATTTGATGTTTCGATAAGTGAATTTGAAGGTTCAGCTGGTTTTGAATTGAAAACAGGTGAAAGACTTATTTCCTGGCCTGTAAGCTCATTGATTTTTGACTGAACTTTTTGCACGTTTCCTTTTTGAACCATTCGATCCCACAAAAATTTGGAAGGAACGGATACTTTTATTTCAGAAAGAGTGTCCTCTATGTAAGAAAATTTAAAATTTAGGATAAATTCATTTTCGTTTCCCGAAGATTTTAATTCTTCGTGAATCTGATTCATGGCTTCTTCAAAAAAATCTTTGTAATTCTGTTCTGACATGAAATTTATTTTAGAGTGAAAGCAGAATTTTTTCCACTAAGAATTGAGGAAATTTGTAGTGCGGTTGATTAAGAATATTTTTCGTTCAGGGCTTTGACCATCGTAAGAACTGCATTCAAGTCTGAATCAGAAAACCGCCTCAATTTGTTTTCGATTTCTGAAATCTTAGAATTTAGCGGATTTTTTGAATTTTGATTTTCCTCTTCGCACATGTCCAAAAGATAATCGAGGGAAACGCCTAAAAAGCGCGAGACTTTGAGGGCAGTGTCGGCGGCGGGAATGCTGTTCCTCTTGATTCCAAAACTGATTATCGCCGCATCAAAACCCATTGCGTTTGCAAGTTCCTTTCGCGTTTTTCCCAAATAAGCAAGTTCTGAATCGACCTTTTTCCAGAAATTCATAATTAAAATTATGACAAAAGATAAATTTTTCCTTGCTAAAAATATCTTTTGATTTTATAATAAATTTAAGATTATCTTTTGATAATTTTAATTAAAAAAAATCAATGAATTGATTTTCAGAGGAGGAAAAAATGAAAATCTTGAAGGAATTAGTCGTTGCAATTGTTTTTGCTGCGCTTTCGGTAGGCTCGGTTTTTGCTGCGGATGGAATCGGAATGTACGCAAAGGCAGAGCTTGGTTATTCATTCTGGGCGCCTGAAATCAAAGATGTGTATTGTGAGTCAGATTGCATTGAAATTGCCCCTGCGTTCGGCTTGTTCCCTTTGAGCGGAAACAGGAATTTCGCTTTGGAAGCGTCCATCGGTGTCAATTTGGGCAAAGGAAAGGATGACTTGAAAACGACGGTCATTGCCCCCAAAGTGATGGCTCTGTTTTACATACCCCTCGGAAGTATTTTTGAAAACAGCTCCCTTTCGGAAAAATTAGTGCCTTATGCTGGAACTGGATTTTCGCTCCCCATTCAGAAAGTGGAGTACGGAAGTTTCAGCGAATCGACGACGACATTCAGGCTCGAAATGCAGCTTGGATGCATGTTCAAGGTGAATGAGCAGCTCGGAATTTGCGCTGATTTGAATTCGGGCTTGCTTAAACCATGGAATTGGTCGGTAAAAGCCGGCGCGATGTATGTTTTCAAATAGGAGATGAACCATGAAAAAGTTTTTGGCATTTTTTTCCGCGATAATTTTTTTGTCAGTCACATTTCTTTCGTGCGCTGACGGCATGAAGGGAAGTCTGGAAGAAGGAACGAGCGGATTTTCTTCTAACAATAGCTCATCTGGTTTCAAGTTTTCACATCCAAATGTGACTGGTTATGATGATGTTGACTGGGATGATTTGAATGATTCGACATACGGTGACTGGATGACAGGGACTTGGGATTATAAGTGTAGACGAGTTATAGATGATGAACTGGAAACTGCTACAGGTGTTTTTGATATACAAGGAACAGAAGATACATCATCTGTAATTTTTTCTGAAAGTTCTGACACAAGCCTTGTTCCGAATTCGACAATGGTTTTTTCTCAGTTAAAAGAGCAAATGAAATTTGCTTATGGCGAAGATAGTATTGATGCTGCACTTGCAGAAATAAAATCACAAATAGAATCTTTCTATGCAGGAGTTTCTATGACTTATAAAGATAAAAATCTCTATATGAAAGTGAATCCTCAAAGAAATAAAATGGAGTTTTATAAAAGTGTTTATATAATTGCATCATTTGAAGGAGAATCAAAAGTTCTGGTAATTCAGGTAAATGAATCATTTGTAAAAAGAAATTAACTTTTGCTTAAAATGTGAAAACTCCTGTTCGCTGTTTTTGTGGGCGGGAGTTTTTTTTTGATATATTGCACAATATAATGTACAATTTTTTTCATATGGAAAGAGAAAATCCTTTAAGTGCCGCGTTTTTCAGACCGAATCGGGCAAAATTTTGATGATTTTATGATTGAACAGGGACTTTACGAAGATGCGAAAGAACTTGCGACAAAACGGCTCATCGCTATGCAACTCGAAGAAGAAATGAAACGACAGAATATCTCAAAGTCCGCAATGGCTGAAAAAATGCACACTTCGCGCACAGCCGTGGATAATGTGGTTGATTTCACGCATAACACTTCAATTGGAATTCTCGAACGGTTTGCGGATGTGTTGGGAAAGCGAGTACAAATTGCATTGGTGTGAATAAGTAAGTCCATCGCCCCCGATGAATTGTATTTTGCGAGCCGACCTGTGTAAAACTCAAAATATAACAAAAAATTATCTCATTTCATTGCCGAAAATGCACTTTTTGATTTCAAATTGGGATTTGTTGCAAAAGGGAAAAAAGTATTTTAAAATTACTCCGTTGAGGTGATTCATGCTTTATCCGATTCCGATTGCCGTAAAACCAATTGAAGATTTCCAGCTTCTTGTGACTTTTGAAGGAGGCGAAAAACGCATTTATGACGCGAAACCTCTGATAAAAGGCGATTGGTTCGGTCAGCTTCGCGACATCTCAAAATTCAATACGGCAAAAATCGTCTCGAATACAGTGGAATGGGCTGATGGTCAGGACATTGCCCCTGATGAATTGTATTTTGCCAGTAAGAGAGTTATAGGGCTAGGGTATTGCTGAAACAAAAAATACATCCTTGTATTTTTTGTTTCTACGAGAAAATTCTGTTCACCTAAAGGCAAACAGAATTTTCTCTCTTTGCTTTCACCCTACATCTTGTAGGGCATAGTACGGAACGGCGGAACACCCGGCCTGCCGGCAGGCAGGTAGCCCCCTATTTCTATCTTTCCTCTTTTTTCTCAACCTTGTTTCTTTTTCAAAAATCAACTATAATTAAATGCTCTAAAAGTCTTTTCATGTCTTTTACCCACAAATATAAATCTTTAATTTACAAGGAAATAATAAATGGCGGCTAACTATTCTGCGGGGAGTATTCAGGTTTTAAAGGGTCTTGAGGCTGTCCGAAAAAGACCTGGTATGTATATCGGTTCAACCGGTCCGAAAGGTCTTCATCATCTTGTTTATGAGACTGTAGATAACTGTATCGATGAAGCTATGGCAGGCTATTGTGATAATATCGTAGTTGCGCTTGAAAAGGATGATATTGTTCGCGTTGAAGATAACGGACGAGGAATTCCTGTCGATATTCATCCTACAGAGAAAATTTCTGCCCTGGAACTTGTTTTGACCCGTCTTCATGCGGGCGGTAAATTCGATAAAAATGCTTACAAGGTTTCGGGCGGTCTGCACGGTGTAGGTGTTTCCTGCGTAAATGCCCTTTCTGACTGGCTTGAGGCAACTGTCTGCCGTGACGGTCACATCTACCGTCAGAAGTACGAGCGCGGAATTCCTGTCACAAAAGTTGAGGTCATCGGCGACACTCAGGCTCACGGAACTACAATCCGATGGAAGGCCGACAAAACTATTTTCACAGAGACTACGACTTATGATTTCGATGTTCTCTTGCAGCGTCTCAAAGAACTTGCTTTCTTGAACAGCGGAATCGTGATTACTTTCCGTGACGAGCGACTTGAGACTCCCAAAGAAGAAGTCCTCAAATACGAGGGCGGAATCGTTCATTATGTAAAGGAAATAAACGCCAACAAAAAAAGCAAGTTCTATTATCCTGAGGAGCCGATTTACATCACGGGTGAAAAGGACAATGTAATCACAGAGCTTGCCTTCCAGTACAACGATTCTTATTCAGAAGATATTCACACTTATGTAAACGACATCAACACCCGGGATGGTGGTACCCATCTTGATGGATTCAGAACTGCTTTGCTCTGGGTCTTGAACAAGGCTCTTGACGGCAACGAAAAGATGAAAAAGAAGATGCCTGACCGTGACGGAAAATTCGAGCCCGGCGAGGACAAAAAAGAAAAGCTCACTGGTGAAGATGTCCGTGCAGGATTAGCCGCCGTTCTTTCAATGAAAGTTCCTGAGCCAGAATTCGTTGGTCAGACAAAAGACAAGCTCGGAAACACAGAAGTCCGAACAATCGTTGATTCTCTCGTAAAGGAAAAACTTACAATTTTCTTTGAGCTGAATCCGACCGTGCTTGATCGCGTTCTTGAAAAAGCCGTGGGTGAGGCCGCTGCGCGAGTCGCCGCCCGAAAAGCAAAGGAAGCCACCCGCAAAAAGACTGTCGGTGCCGGATTCCAGAAGCCCGAAAAACTTTCTGACTGCTCAATCAAGGATAATCCTGAAATCTGCGAAGTTTACATTGTCGAGGGTGATTCGGCTGGCGGTTCTGCAAAGAAAGGCCGTGACTCAAAGACTCAGGCAATCCTTCCTCTTTGGGGAAAAATGCTCAATGTCGAAAAAGTCAGCCCGGAAAAGGTTATGGGCAACGACAAGCTTGACCCGGTTATCAAAACCCTGGGAACAGGATTCGGAAAAGACTTCAATATCGAAAAACTCCGCTATCACAAAATCATCATCATGGCCGATGCCGATGTCGACGGAAGCCACATCCGAACCCTTCTGCTCACATTCTTCTTCCGCTATATGCCGCAGCTGATTGAGCACGGATATGTTTATCTTGCAATGCCGCCGCTTTTCAAAGTTCAGCTCGGCAAAAAAGAGCCGGTTTACTGCTACTCTGATCAGGAAAGAGATGACGCTCTTGCCGCTTTGGGTGACCAGCGAGAAAAGGCTGACGTTCAGCGGTACAAAGGTCTTGGTGAGATGGACGGTGAGCAGCTCTGGGAAACCACAATGGATCCCGCTCACCGAAAAATGCGGGTGGTGACAATCCCCGACGCAGAGGCCGCCGACAAGATTTTCAGCGTCTGCATGGGCGAAGAAGTAGAGCCGCGAAGGGAATTCATCGAAAGTAACTCAAGCTACGCTAATCTGGATATTTAGGATAGCAGAAAGTTTTATGAAGGAAAATCAACTCACCGTAAAAAATGTAAATCTCGCTCCACTGATGAAAATTGTTCAGGAAAGAATTGTATCTGTTCGGGGGGAAAATGTTATTCTTGATGCTGATGTTGCGGATTTATATGGCGTAGAAACACGAAGAATAAACGAAGCCATAAAAAATAATCCAGATAAGTTTCCTGCTGATTATATGTTTATTTTGACATCTGAGGAAGTGTCAATTTTGCGGTCGAAAATTTCGACCGCAAATCTTTCGTCAAAATCAAGATATTTGCCACATGCTTTTACAGAAAAAGGTCTTTATATGCTTGCAACAATTTTAAAAAGCAAGGCTGCCATAAATACAACATTTGCCATTATTGAGACTTTTTCTGCCGTAAGAGGGTTAAAAAGAGAACTTCTTGATTTGCATAAAGAAACTGACTCTGTAAAACAACAGTCAAAAATGGAACATTTTGGTAATGTACTTTCTGAAATTGTTATGCCGGATTTAGAAACAACTGAAACAGAATCTTCACTTGAACTGAATTTTATAATTGGAAAAATCAAGCATACCGTTAAACGAATAAAACGGAATGATAATTGATTTGTCAAATTTTTGAGAAGGAGTAAGAAATTTTTATGACAATATCTGACGACGGATACCCAATGTATTTTGTTCCAAATGCAAAAATCGATGAAAAAGATTTGCGTATGATTACGGAAGATGACATTCAGAAAGTAAAACTTACGGAAGAATTGAAAAGAGATTTATCTTTCTGTAATTTGGGATTGGAATCTCTTGTCGGTTTGTATTGTGATAAAAATGGGTATATTATCACAAAAATTGATAGTCAATATTATATGTTTAAAGTGAGGGTGAAAGAATTAAAAAATAAAAGAAATAATTCGCGATCTGATGTTCAGCAAGAAATTGAAAAAAAACAGTTGGAAAAATTAAAAGCAAAATTAAATATCATAGATTTTGAAGAAAATCCAACACTTTTTTTATCAGATAACAAAATAAAAATTGAACCAGACTTTTATTCAGAAGATAAAAAAATAATTGGAGAAATTCATACACATCTTGGAAAACTGAAGGGGTCTCAGCCTGATAAAATTGCAAGTGACATTTTGAAAATGGTTTTATTTGAAAAAGACAAGCAAACTGTATTTCAAAAAATCATTGTTGTTTGTAGCGAAGAAGAATATAAACAGTTACAAGGAAATTCTTTTCTGGCAGAAGCAATAAGACAGTTTAAAATAAGACTTTGCTTTTTTGAACTTACTGAAGAAGAGAAAAAAGAATTAAAAAAAACTATAGATAAGCAGGATTTATCAAAATAAAGCGAATGCACAAGGGATTGTAGGGGCGCGAAGCGTTGCGAAGCAATGAAGCGATAGCGGAACCCCGAAAAGCCCGACCGCCGTACCACGAAGCGATAGCGTAGTAGCGGCGGTTGTGCCCAAATAAATATGAAAATAAAAACAGGAGTTGTCATAAAATGTTAGAAGAAACGCAGACCCCGGAAGGTGGAACGGTCATAAAGATTCCGATTGAGGATGAGGTCAAACAGGCTTACATCGACTATTCGATGTCGGTAATTGTTCAGCGAGCTTTGCCTGATGTCCGCGATGGTCTCAAGCCTGTTCACCGGCGAATCATGTATGCGATGGACACTCTTCATCTGGCTTCGGGCGGAAAGACTAAAAAATGCGCTACCATTGTCGGTGAAGTTTTGGGTCACTATCATCCGCATGGTGACGCTTCTGTTTATGATGCTCTTGTACGCTTGGGTCAGGATTTTGCCCAGCGATATACGACTGTAACTCCGCAGGGTAACTTTGGTACGATTGCGGGAGACCCTCCGGCTGCTTACCGATACACCGAGGCCAAGATGTCGAAAATCACCGAGGAGATGGTTTCTGACATTTCAAAGAACACTGTGGACATGGTGGCGAACTTTGACGACACCACGAAAGAGCCTGCCGTTCTTCCGGCGAAATTTCCTTTCCTCCTTTGTAACGGTACGACTGGTATCGCTGTCGGTATGGCGACTAATATGCCCACCCACAATCTTCGCGAGGTTGCGGCGGCTATTTCCGCTTACATCGACAATCCTGAAATTTCAATCGATGAGCTCATGCGTTACATCAAAGGTCCGGACTTCCCCACAGGCGGCACGATTTACGGCCGTGAGGGAATCAAAAAGGCTTACAGGACTGGCCGGGGCAAAATCACAATCCGCTCGAAGTTCACCATTGAGACGGACAAGCGTGGTCATGAAAAAATCGTCTTCACAGAAGTTCCTTACGGTGTGAACACGACTAACATCATCAAGAAAATCAACCAGCTCAAAGACGACAAAATTATCGAAGGAATTGCCGACGCTAACGACGAAACTTCCGACCGCGTAGGTATGCGTCTTGTGGTAGAGCTTAAAAAGAACGCAATTACTAAAATAATCTTAAATCAGCTTTTCTCAAAGACTGACCTGCAGGCAAATTTCGGCGTAATCAACCTGGCCCTCGTTCCTCAGGAAAAGGAAGGGGAGCCGAGATATGACGAGCCTGGAATGCTTACTTTGAAGCCCACATTCTTGAAGCCACAGGTTCTCACCCTCAAACAGCTTATCAAATATTTCGTCGATCACCGTGACGAGGTAATTACACGGCGTACGATTTATGACCTCAAAGTCGCCAAGCACCGAATGCACATTTTGCAGGCCTTGATTACGGCAATCAACAACATCGACGAAGTAATCAAGATTATCCGCGGAAGCGACACCACTGAGCAGGCAAAGCTCCGCTTGGAAGAAAGATTCAATTTTGATGACGAGCAGGCACAGGCAATCGTCGATATGCAGTTGAAGCGCCTCACTCACTTGCAGATTGAGGATTTGCAGAAAGAAATCCGCGAGCTGCAGGCTTTGATTGACCACCTGGAAGACTTGCTTGCTCACCACGAGAAAATCCTTGGAATCATCAAGGACGAGACCAACGAGCTTGCCGCAAAATACGGAGACGACCGAAAGACTGACATCGTTGCGGATGAAGTCGAAGAAATCAATACCGAGGACATGATTAAAGAAGAAGAAGTCGTCGTGATGATTTCAAAGATGGGTTACATCAAGAGAGTTCCTCTCACACTTTACAAAGCGCAGAGCAGGGGAGGAAAGGGCAGCTTAAGTGCCAACCTCATCGAAGATGATTACATCAATCAGATTTTCATCGCCACCACAAAATCTTACATTACCTTTATGACTGACGAGGGAAAGGCTTACTGGATTAAAGTCCATGAGATTCCGGAGGCTTCAAGAAGCAGCCGAGGCTCCAGCGTCAAGTCATTGCTGCAGCTTTCTGCAGACGAGGAAATCACCACAATCGTCACCATGAAGGATTACACTGACTCCCAGTATATTTTCATGGCTACGGCAAACGGTGTCGTCAAAAAATGCCAGACCACAGAGTTCGCCAACGCAAAAACACGCGGCGTAATCGCAATAAAGCTCAAGGACGGCGACAAATTAGTATCTTCTATTCTGACAAGCGGAAATAGCGAGGTTATGCTAGTCACCCGTAGAGGTCAAGCCCTCCGCATAAATGAAGAGGATGTACGACCGATGGGCAGGGCATCTTCTGGCGTAACCGGAATCCGGCTGAGCGAAGGCGATGAGCTGACCGCTGCAATCTGCGTCGAAAAGGACAAGGACGCTCTTATCATCACCGAAAAGGGAATTGGTAAGCGAGTTGATTTTGAAGAATTCGGCCAGCACGGACGGGGAACCGGCGGACAGAGAATCTTCGGCAACACTGACAACAAGGGCGAGATTATCGGAGCCATTGCCGTCTCTGAGGATGCGGAAATCATCTGTATGACAGGCCAGGGAAAGACCCTCCGAATCAAGGCCAGCGATGTTTCAAAGCAGGGCAGGGGAGCCAGCGGAACAAGGGTTATCAACATTGACTCGCCGGATTATGTAGTCGGCTTTGACAGCGTAGCACAAGATAAAGAATAGAGAAAATTTGGGCACTCCCCACACAAGTGTGGGGCGGGCTTTTCGGGGTTACGCCTTTCGGCTTCATTGCCTGCGGCAACGGCTAACGCCGCCCCTACAATCCCTAGTGCAGAAACTCCGTGTATCAGAAAGATGCACGGAGTTTTTTTATTTTTGCAGAATATCATCGATTAAAGTCTGAATATGGGCGATTTGCAACTCCGAAAGCCCTTCCGTATTTAAGGCGTGTTCTTCAGAAAGTCCGAGAAGATAATCCGTAGAAACATTGAAAAATTTAGCGATTTTTATGAGCATGTCTATTGATGGCATTATGTTTTCATTTTCCCAATTTGAAACGCTTTGCTTTGTTATACCAAAAATCTTCGCCATTTCAACTTGATTTAGTCCCTTACATTGTCTAAGACTCTTTATCTGTTCTCCAAGCATAAAAACTTCCTGTCAATTTACACTTTACGATGATATAAAAATCTCTTGACAAGTTAAAAATACAAAGTACAATTAGAATTGACTTAAAATAAAAAGGAGATTTTATTATGTCTAGTTATGATGAGGATTTGAATCCAGTTTTGGAAAAAGCAAATGATGAAGACTTGCTTCCGCTTGTTGGTTATATGCTCAATAAGTTTAGCAATGCGATTGATACTGATGAAAGATACAAAGAAAATCCCGAAAAACCTACAGAATATGCGGATTTACTTGCAGACGAGATTCGATTGTTCGGAGGTAACACTTTTGCAAATTTAGCCCGAGGGGAAGGCGTTTCTTATAAGGAAGTTGTCTGCGATGTAGCTGATAGGTTAAAAGTTTCCTACAACAAGGAGTCAACTGTAGAAAGAATCGAAAGCCTTATAATTCAAAAAATTTTTGAAGATTCTTTGGAAAAGATGTCAGACGAAGAAAAAGCGTCTGTTATGAAAGATTTAGGAATAAAAGATATTCCTGTTGGTGCAAGTGCAACTATGATTATGCAGGCGCTTATAAAAATGGGTGGTTTCACTTCTTATAAGATTGCCGTAATAGTTGCGAATGCAATTGCAAAATTTATTGTTGGAAGAGGTCTTCCTCTTGCGGCAAATGCCTTTTTGACAAAAGCTTTGAGCATTTTTGCAGGACCGATTGGCTGGGTAGTTTCTGGAATATGGATGGCTCTCGATATTGCAGGCCCTTCTTACAAAGTAACAATTCCTTGCGTTATTCATGTCGCCATGCTCAGACTAAAACAGCAAAACACTTTGCCAGAAGAATCATAAGAAATTGTAGAAAGTGACCAGCCTATTTAGAAGCAGGAAAAGAAGCTGCAAAATTAACTGCAAAATCGCATCTAAAACTTACGGAAGCCTTTATAGATAATCCGAAAGAAACTTTAAAAGAATTATCAGTAGCAGTTTCTGAGATTGAGGATGAAGACGAGTAGCCGCTTTCTGTTTGCGATACTATTTTTCCAGCCGTGTATCAATAAGATGCACGGCTTTTTTTGTAAGTATATAAATATAATTTTTTAAAAATGCACGAACGATAGGTAAGGGATTTAGAGTTTTCAAAAAGCTCCAAAGGAAAAATTAAAAGTAAAAAGCGTTTCATGTGAAACAGTGGTGTTGATTCTTACCATTTCTCAGACCGCCGTGCTGGAAATAAATTTTCTCAAAAAATTAGAAAATCTGCTGACAAAAGTTCGTTTGTGATATACAATATTTTTGGGGATAGGTAGTGAAATCAATCACTCTCTTTTTCGTTCATATCTAGTGATTGATAATAACCATCAGGCGACCGGAGGAGCAAATGTGCTTCTCCGGTTTTTTTTTGCTCAAAAGGAATAAACCTGGACAGAATTCAATGGTTTGTTTCATGTGAAACAGAATGCTTTCTAAGGAAGAAAGGGCTCATTGTTTCATGTGAAACAGCTTTATCCAACGATTAAAATACGGCTCTGTGTTTCGTATGAAAAAGCCAGCGCAAACAATTAAAACTATAGGTTTCAGCATCGCATTGGAAACATCCCTTTTTTTGTAAAAATGTGCTGTGTAAAACAATCTGTTTCATGTGAAACTGCTTCCTCCAATGAGTAAAATTAGATGACTCCTGTGTTTCATATGAAACAACGGACTTTTCCACAAATTGTTTACAACCTGTTGATAACTTTGAATTTTCCACAAGTTCTTAACAAAATGTGGAAAAATGAATGAATAAATGGTCGATTGTCTGCCAAGTATTTTTAGAAAGAGTTTTTGGTAAAAACGAATTTCAATGTATTTTTGATTTTGAATTTAGATGCAATTTGCTTATTATTTGACGAATTCTCTTTTGTTTCATGTGAAACGAAAACTGCGGGCAACGAAAATAGCTATAAATGAGAAACTTTCTTTATCATGTAGATTCATTGCTTTATTTTTCATGTGTGATGATATTTGTGAAAGTAGCGCTTAAAAAAAGTAATTTTTTCAAAAAACATTGAATAGGTTTATTTTCGAAACAGAGATTTCTTTTATAAAGGAATAAACTTGGTTCGAAAATCCTTTTGAAATCAAAAGTTTCATGTAGAACAAATCTGTTTGAAACAAAGTCTACAGCAACTTCATTTAATGGTTATTGGCTGAAAATATGTGTTTCACATGAAACAGAAATTCTGCTGTTCTAGCGCCCTAGCGATAGTGAGTTTAAATCTGTCGCTATTTTTTCTTTTATCTTCCAGCTTTTAAAGAACGAACGGTGATTCATTTGGATAATCATATAAGAAAATAAGGCGACTTTGATAAGAAATATTAACTAAAGTTTGGTTGAATTTTAAGGTAAAAAAATGAGCAATTTTATTTTCCTAACGAACGAATATTTGAATTTTTATGAGCTTTTATATTTCTTATGGCTGTAATTTTTCCTCAATAAAGATGGCTTTCTTGTAATCGAGCCTTGTTTTTTTCCTTATAGAATTCATTTTCATTCTGATAATCCGTGCTATACTGTGTGCATGGAAAAATTCTCTCTTCGCGTGAAATCCGCGCTTTCGGAAATATTACTTTATCTTTCGGAAAAGAAAGTCGTCTTCGCTTTCTCCTTGTTCGCTTTCTTTTTTTACGTCTTTCAGATTTATCAGGTCTACGAGGTGCTGCCGGAGTTCTTCTGCCACTTTTTCGACATGACGACGCTCTTGCATGTCTGTTATTCATTCGCGCTCGGCTGCGTCTTTTCCATTCCGGCGACGCTGCTTTCCGAACGTTTTTCATCATCCGCCTTCAAAAAATACGCTTTCCAGATTGCGGCGGGAATCGCTGGCTCTGTCCTTGGCTATTTCGCCCGCGACAGATTTTGGCGGGGGTCTGGCGTGTACGATTCGCTCTATTATTTTGGAATCGCTTTCGCCGTCATTGCCTTTTCGATTTTCATCTTCATTCCTAAGACTGATTCAAAAGCTTATTTCGCCCTCGTCTTCTAGCTTTTCTT
>JAFUFU010000016.1 GCA_017469785.1 Treponema sp. | reverse complement strand
CGAGAGGCATGGACTTTAGGAATTTGGATGACGATTATTTAGAGGCTATAGTTTCACTTCTAAATAATCGTCCTAGAAAATGTTTGGGGTTAAAGTCACCAATTGAAGTCTATTGTTGCACTTGACTTTGCAATCTACCGAGAGCCTTTGAAGGTTGTTCAAAGCTTTCATCAATCACAATTCCTGATTCGCTAACATATATAGGCGAATACGCATTTGCTGCAACTGCAATTCAAACAATTTCGCTTCCAAGCGGCCTGACAACACTTTATGAAGGAATGTTCTATGACTGTAAAAAATTACAATATATAACGATTCCGTTTACGGTAAAAATCCTGTGCCCGAATGTATTTTATGGCAGTAGCATAAGTTCAGTTGTTTTTGAAAATAAAACTAACTGGGAATATTGTGATTATAACGGAACAATTGAGGCTATAGATGTTTCATCAGAAGTGTACAACGCAAATCAGTTACGTTCGTATGATTGGGCAACAAACGGAATCAGACTCAGAAGTCAGCAGTAAAGAGGAAAAATTATGACTAAGAAAACAAAGAAAATTATCTGTCTTCAAGGAAGTCCAAATACAGGGAAATCATACACTATTATAACGCTTTGGAAACTTATTCTTGAAAAATATAAAAACGATAAAGATGATGATTATGTTCAGTTCTTTGCTGATACTGATAATTATGACTTTGTTGGTATTATTACAAGTGTAAATGGTCATAAAATAGGCATTAATTCTCGTGGAGATGACCCAAGATGGATTGAACGATGGAATAAAAAGCTTGCAGATAATAATTGTGATATTATATTTTGTGCATGTCACTCTTACGGAAAAACCGAAGAAGCGGTAATAGACTTTGCAAAAAATGGCTATGAAGTAGAATTCATAAAAAAAGATACTGAAGAATCGGATTCCGAAAAAAAGCAGAAGACAATGAATAAGACACAAGCAAAAGAACTGCTTGAAACAGCGGGATTATAGTTTTTATTTCTCCTATGTAAGTGCTGGCAAGAATGTGAGCCCTGTATATGTTATTTTAAAGACTTAATTTTCCGTCAGCAGTTTTTTTATCTTCAATATTTTCCAGCACTTTCATACGCCGCTATGCGGCGTTTACATGAGAGGAAATTATTAACTTCTGCGCTTTCAGCGCAGAGCGCATCTGCTGAATTGCAATTTTATTCAATTCCGTAAGCCGCTCGCTCTGTTCTATTCCTTTCTGAATGAACACGGCGTTCAGATTCTCCAGATTGCTCAGACAAATCAGCTGATTTATCGTTGCATAGTCGCGGATGTTGCCCTTCAAATCGGGATTTGGTCGCAACCTGCGGTTGCTTACCGAGTTTGCTACGCAAACTCGGTAAGTGAGCGTAGCGAACGCCCGACATTCAGAACATCAGCCTCTTCTGCATAAACAAAAGATTTCTGCTTGGCCGTCAGCTCTGGCGGAATTAAGTTCTGCTTTATTGCATCGGTGTGGATGTGATAATTCAACTTTGAGAGTTCTCGTTTTACCGACCAGCCGAGGAGTTTCTGCTCTTCTTCCTTTAAACGCTGGAATTCTTTTATAAGATAGAGTTCAAATTCAACCGAAACCCAACTGGCAAACTTAAAGGCTATGTCGCGCTGTGCAAAGGTACCGCCGTTTGCACCATTCTTTGAAATTATGCCTATAGCATTTGTCGTTTCAATCCAACGGCTCGGGCTCATTGTAAACGCATTGCTTCCGGCTTCCTTTATAAGGGGGTCGAATTCGACCCCTTTGAAATCGGGATTATTCAGCATTTCCCAAAGACCTAAATACTCAAGTGTATTTTTAGAACGAAGCCAATTTTTTACAACATCTTTTGGTTCGAGAGGATTTTTTTGGCGGGCAATGTCAGTAATGCAGATATAATCAATATCATTAACTTTGACTGTGCGAATAATTGCGTCTTTGACCGTAATCTTTGCCATTACATCTCCTCCTTACAAAAAATATCTATGGCTTGAGCGAAAAAAAAGGCGAACTCTAAAAAGAATTCGCCTTAGAAATCACAAATAAAAATGAAAACCGCAAACGCAAGTTTTGAGAATCATCATGTAATCGCTTTGTTCAGTTTTCATACTGAAACAATACTATATCAGAAATCACTTTTTCGGGCAATAGGGGGAATTTATGTTTTCGGCAAGAAGCCTAAGTTTCATATCATCGGGATTTTGTGCTGGATTAAAGTCTGCTTAAGAAAAAAGCAACTCCCCCTTTTGGGAAGCTGCCCGAAAATCGTTCCGAAAAGCCACGCTGCAGCTTTTCGGAAAAATAGTTGAATTGCTAAATCCGCTCCACTTCGTTGCGCTAGTTGAAAGCCCGGACGGCACACACCCATGGGAAAGCCCCCCGCCCGTGAAGGCGGCTTTCTTTCCCATGCCGTGTTTGCCTAAGAGGGCTGTGCGCCCGCGCCGCTAAAAAGCACGAACTGTACAAACCGAAACGGAGTAGCTGGCGTCCTTGTATTCGGTGCTCAAGTAGCCGTCGTGGAACCACACAACCCAGGCAGAGTTATCGTTGGAAGCGCCCTGACTAGACGACCAATAGGCTGTGTCAGCGATTTTCGTTCCGCCGGCTTTTTCAAGCGCGCTGTTCACGGTGCCCTTTGCCGTGTACAGCATGGAAAGTTCTGCGACCGTGGGAAGATACCAGCCGCTCGCGTAATCCCCCGTAAGATTGGTGGTCGTGGCATAGGCATTCACCCACTCCCATGCAGGATAGTTGCCGCTCGTGCCTTCGTCGCTCACCGCATCACAGAGAGCCTGCCAGTTGTCGCTTCCGTCAAGGTCGCCCGAGAATGTCGCTGTCGCAGCTTCGTCTCCGACTGGCGTACACTGGATTGCCGTGATGTTCGTGCTGTAACCGTTTACGTCATTCTTCGCCCATAGAAGGGTGTTGTCAGTTCCCGTGTTCTCCAAGCCCACGCCGAGTGTTTTCGCTCCGAGCGTGTCGCTTGCACTTCCAACATAGAAAATGACGGCGACCGCTTTTGATTTCTGCTCATCAGTCAAGGTCAAGCCGCTAGTGTACGCCGTCGCCGAGCCGTCTGAGAACACTATGTCGCCCACGGACTTTGCCTCGCTTGGTGCTTTTGTTCCGATGTAAGCCGTTGCAGGAGTATCTCCGCCACCTGTCGTGGTCGTTCCACCTGTTCCAGTGCCGCCGCTAGTCGTGCCGCTGTCCGTCGTTCCGCCGCTGCTCGATTTCTCCTTGAATGTCGCGCTCACCGTTACATTGCTTTCGGGCATAGTGAAAGTACCGTCCGTAACCGTAAGCTCATTTTCGCTTGCATCCTTTACGCTGTAAGACTCCAGCTCATAGCCACTATCTGCGGTCGCGGTCAGTTTTATTGTTGCCCCCGCTTCTGCCGATGTCTTGTCAACGCTCACTTTTCCATGCTCAATGGAAGATGAAACTGTGACCGTGTACATGGTCGGGTCGTCATCAACATTTGACTTACACGAAGCAAGGCCAAAAGCAAGTGCAAGAATCGCACTCATTAATGTGAAAACTTTTGGAAATTTCTGCATAACTGCCTCCTAAAATGTTTAAAATATACGTCTGGTCAAGGCCCGTACGCCTACGGCTAACTTAAAGCCTTGACTCAGCCGTTTTGCAGGTGGAAAAAAATTATCCACCTGCAATGAAAAGCCCATGAGCAGGGCATAATTTGTCTTACATCATGGGCGGTTTTCCTGTGTGGGAAAGTTGTAATGTCTGATTTAAAATGCATGTAGCCCGAAAAATTGTTTCGGGCAGAGTTATAGCTAGTGCTGGTCGCAAGCTGCGCTTGCTTAGCTAGTGCTGTGCTGTGCTGTG
>JAFUFU010000015.1 GCA_017469785.1 Treponema sp. | reverse complement strand
TGATATGAAAAAGGCGTCCGCTTTCGTTCTCATTTCCAGTTTTCTCCTTCTTGTGCTGGCATCGGCCTGCAATACGTCCGTGGATGACATGCTGGATGACTACAATGACGGATTTAATCTGGGCTACACAACTGTAAGCGATACGAAGGAGGAGGAAGAAGTTATTCTTCAGCCGGGTGAAGAGGGATTTGATCCTGCATCAATGCTTAGGGATGAATATTTTTTGGGCTGGGATGCCACGCTCAATTTGTATGCTCCAGAAACAGCTGACAGATTTCAGTGGTTT
This sequence comes from Treponema sp., assembly GCA_017469785.1. Taxonomy (GTDB): domain Bacteria; phylum Spirochaetota; class Spirochaetia; order Treponematales; family Treponemataceae; genus Treponema_D. The sequence goes on along the minus strand of JAFUFU010000015.1, from coordinate 57,420 downwards.
TTGACAGACCCTGATGATATAGAAGAAAACTTAATAGAGTTTTGTCCTTGCAATTCTCCATACAACGGTGATTACGTTGTCACGGAAGTTACATCGCGCATGCTCTCAATATATGCCGAAGATTCCAGACTGGATAACGGCACAACTTACAAACTGACGTTAAACGTCTGGAAAGGAGGGAAAAAGTACACGGATATTTGTTCACTCGTAGTTTATCAGCACTATTACTTTGCTAATTAATGTGGAAATCGCCCGTTTTTTGACGGTGGATTAACAATAATGCTTTATGCAAACCTTTTTATGGAGGAAAACATGAAAAAATTAACTAAATTGGCTGCTTTTGCAGTCGCCTTAGTTGCCTCTCTTTCATTCGTCGCATGTTCAGACATTTCTTCTTCATCTGATGATGCGACTGTAAGCAGTGGCTATTCAAATGCGACAAGCAGTGCAACTACAAAAGCGCTTACGCTCAATGTTTCTTCAACTTCTGACCTGATTGATTTTTCAACGGCAGAATTTACAGAAGCTGCCCGTGAAATCGTTCCTGCTGCTCTTGACTCAACCAAGGTCAAGTTCTATCTCGGTGGGACCGATCTTGTTACAGGAACTGCCCTTACCGTACAGGAAGTCGGCTTTGTTGGAAAGGACGATGGTGCTGGCGGTAAATCTAAGGTTGAGGGAACTGTCACAGTAGACCTTGAAGCTTCAAACTACAGATTTACCCTTGTTGCCGTTCAGAATACGGTTACACCTGCGGCTGGCTGGGTTATTGCTGACTATATCAATAACGCTGTCTTAATCGCATACGCAAATGCAGACCTTCGCTACACAAAAGAAGCTGCGGCTGTAAATTTTGTTCTCATGTCAGACGGAATTTCTGGCAACGGAACGATAGATTTGGATGTTTACCTTGATAACTGGTCAGCAGCAAGTCTTGCCTTAAAACAAAATGCCACAGATTTGGTTATTTCAAAAGCTACAATCGCTCTTTACAACATCGAAACAGGAAGCGTAATCGCAGGAACGACTGTAACCCCGTTTGATTTGTCTGCCGCAACTGCTGTAGGTAGCGCGATTAAATATATTGGCGGGGACTCATCAGCAAGTATTGCGGCCGGCACTTATGATGTGACTGTTACTTTTACGCTTCAAAATGGAAACAAATACATTTACAGCGATAAAATCATCATATTGCCGAATCAGGTCACAGAAGGAGAGCTTGCAATTCCAGAGGTAATCGAGTTGCCTCCGGCGGCACCAACTGCTTTTAAAATCGGATACATTGCCCCGGCTTATAAGGATTCAGATTATTACAAGGTTGTCTTCAACTGGACTGATAATTCAAAGAATGAACAGTACTTTGAGCTTGACTTGTACGACGTTACGGCTGATACCACGAACATTACTCCTGCAACTGCAAACAATGTTGCTGCATGGGCTTCTTCGTCATCTTCAAATACTAAGACATATTCTTTCAATTTCTACGGTTTAAAAGTTGATGACGGTCCTAGCTGGTACGCTGGTTCCCTTAACCGCAACAATGAGGCGGCTGTATTCTATATTCCTCTTAACAAGCGCTACCTTGCACGAATCCGTGCTGTAAACCAGGCTGGCGCCTCAGAATATGCAATTACTGAAATCGCTTCTGGTGACGAGCGCTATTCAGCGCCTGCTGCAACAGAATACACGGTTTCTCAGGGCGGAAGCACTGCAGAATCGGCATACCTTTCTGCCGCAGAAACAAAAAATGGCTCTTCTGATCCAGCAGTAGTCAAATTCAACACAGATATCATAAACCTTTTCCGAATCCGCTATGAGCTTTCTGGCGGAACGTTCGACGAAGGAGCTGTAAAAACGGTTTACTACTTTGACCAGCTTGCAGCTGGAAACCCGATTATGATTCCAGATGGTGCTGCAACGGTTAGCCTTGAGACAGGTGTCATAAACACGGACTCAACGATTTATAATAGTGGCAATGCGCTTACTTTGAAATATGGAAGTGAGGAAGCGGCCCGCAAATGGACGGCATGGAAAATAAACTCAATTTCCGGTGATACTTATCCGTCGTTATATACGGCTGCGACGGCAGGGGCATATTCTGCTGGAACAACTTATTATACAGTCTATTCGACAAGTGCAGACGCCGACATCAACGGAAACACTACTACTTACGCGATTGCAAATCCTCAGCCGACGCAGGATTCAGAGGTTACGGCAAATCACTATAAAATAGATGGTCTTGCAAATTATCTTGGTTATAAGAGCATAGTCTTGTATGCAAGCTATTCTTCTTCAACATTCGGTGTTGAAATCAAGAATGTCGCTGATTATATGCTTGAAACAAATCTCAAGGCAGTAGCCAGCGTAACCGGAACAGGAAGCCCGCAGCTTTCTAATCCGCCTAGTGACGCAAGCATTGACGTTCTTGTCGGGGACCCGACAGGGGCTGCGGTCACCAAAAGTCAGTATTTGACCATTAATCGTGATCAGTCATCTGGAGCCACTACAACTACAGCCTCAAACCTTGTGTTTACATGCTCTTATGTTTCTAATGCTCCTGTAACTTACACAAAACTCCAGCTTGAGCTCTTCCAGCAGGGAGACACCGCTTCAACTGGGGTTTCTGTAGGTGTTTACAATGCAAACAGTACTTCAAGCGGAACAATCACAATTCCTCTTGGTGGCTTAAAAACTGGTTCGTATCGTGCCGTTTTCAAAGGCTATACTTCGTCAAGCAACAACAAGGCTCCATACGAGTATCCTGTGTATATCCAGCTTAATGACTAATTTGGATTAAATTGAGTGGCAGCGAGGATTTGCTTCTTCGCTGTCGCTCGCTTTTACTAAGATGAAAAAATATTTGCCGGTTTTATCAGTTCTATTTTTCTCTTTCTTTTCACTTTTAGCGTTTTCATGCTCAGACATCAGTACTGATGCTTATGTCTTTGAAAAAGGTGAGTCTGTTATTTCTGGCAATGAAGTAAAACTTTATGTTTCGTCTAAATCCGCGCTTTTTTCAAATTCATCTTCAAGGCAAATCGTTCCGGCGGCTTATAATTCCAGTGATTTGAATTTTTACATAGGTGGAATAGTTCGCCATACTAAAAATCAGACAGAAAATGTCGTTGTGCAAAAAGTCCCCTTTACGGCTTCTGAAGGTTCGGACAATGCCGGAACAGTGACGGCAAAACTCGAAGCTCTTACTTATGAGTTGACTCTTTTGGCAATTCCTGCGTCAATAGATACAATTTCGCTCACCGAAACTACATATATTTACGATTTAATTGACAAGGCCGTGCTTTTTGGCAAGGCAACGGCAGATTTGAAATATAATGACGGTGAACAGGTTAATTTTTATCTCAGCTCGGATTCACTTTCGGGAAGCGGTGAATACGACTTGAAGATTTATCTCAAAGACTGGTCTTCAAAAAGCCTGGCGGCCATAGATTCGGATACTAACGCTTCCGTAATATCTTCTGTTTCAATCGGATTATATAAACTGTCATCATCTTCTTCAGTTTCAGGAACGTTTGTTGAAAATCAGGATTTTACAAACGCTCTTGCTGAGTCAGGGGCGGTTCCTTACATAAATTCTTCTGTTGAGGCAGGTACTTATGATTTTGTCATTACCTTCCATTATAATGGAAAATCTTTTGTTTATAGTGACAAGATTATAATTCTTCCTTATCAAAAAACCTCGGCAACTTTGGCGATTCCAGACATCCTGCAAGTTGTTCCAGATGCACCATCGGATTTCAAGCAAGGCTATCTTCTCCCGTCAAGCGATGAAAGTGACTATTATCGGCTTTGCTTTGAATGGGAAGACAATTCTAACACTGAGACAGGATTTGAAATTCAGCTTATGGACGTAAGCGAAAATCAGAACGCGACGGCTTCAAGTCTTAACAATGAAGATTTCTGGAACCTGAATTCGAGCGCGGAAAACACCCGGTCATTTACGAATTCTTTTGATGGAAACTCAGATTGGTTTGCAGGCTCTCTCTCAAGAAACAGCACTGAGGCAATTTTTTATATGCTTCTGGGAAAAAGATATTACGCAAGAATTAGAGCCATAAATAATGACAGCGGGGCATCTGAATGGATTTATGCAGAATCTGATTCTGTCAGCATTACGATTCCTGCGGGCGGCTCAACGGCAGAAAACGCGCTTCTGTCTTATGCTCAGAATTTCAATTCCACGGCATTTAATTCTCCGATTATCAATCTTTTCCGCTTAAAATATAATCTTTCAGGCGGAAGCATTTCTCCGGCTTTGGCTACTGTTTACTATTTTGATCAAATCATCGGCGGTAATCCGATTATGGCTGCGGACGGCTCTTCTGCGGTGTCTGCTTACAATTCAGGTAATCCCGTCACTTTGACTAAAGGCTCTCTGAATTGGGCAAACTGGGCATGCAATTCTGTCGACGGAAGGGCCTATCAGAATTCATTTGTTCGATGCGCTTCTGTTTCTGATTATGACGCTTCCGTAACATATTACGTTCCATGGAATCAAGATGCTGATGTCAACGGCAGCACAATCATTTATGAAGTTGCTGACCCACAGCCACAAGGATTTGCTGAAAATAGTTATGCAAACTATTATGTGAATTCAGGACTGCCTGCAAATTATGTGGGCTACAAAAATCTTTCACTTTATGCGGTCTTCGAAGAAGAAAACCCGGAAAGCACAATAACAGACTACAGCATCAAGACAAATCTTGGATTCGTCGCTTCTGCGGATGGGGCCTCGCTTCCTGTTTCTGGCTACAGCTTTGAAATCTCTGCTTCCGCCACAAGCTTTAGTCTTGCATATAACTATACCACTTCCGCTTTTGTATATGATTCTGTTTCTCTCTCAATCTCCGAAAATGGCGGTTCTGAAATCGGAACGTACACACCAGTCGGACAGACTTTCACGATACCTGTATCTGTCTTTGCAGCAGGCTCTTCATACATGCTTACCATAAAGGCAAGCAAAAACGGCGGAACTTATACAGCGATACTTTTGATGAACACAAATTAGCAGGAGGAGGCCAAAATGCTAAAAAAATTATCAATACTTTTCATTTTTATTATTTCACTGTCTTCTTTTTCATGTGTTAATAACGATGACGATGACGACAATTCAGGTTCACGGACCTTCAAAGTGATTTTAAATCCGAATGGCGGCTCAATGTCAAATACGGGCGGAGAAAGTTCTGTTTCTTATTCAGTAAAATACGGAGAAACGGTTACGCTTGCTAAATCTTCTGAACTGGGGCTCTCTCGGGAATCTTACAACTTCAAGGGCTGGTCTAAATCTGCTGCTGATTCTCAATACACCACCAATGAGGATTTCAAGGACGGAGCGGAGATTATTGTTCGCTCAAATCTTACTTTGTATGCGATTTGGTCTCCCGTTGACCCCATTTATTATTATGTTTCTAGCTCTGGCAGTGATTCTAACGATGGTACGGAAAATTCTCCTTATAAGACTTTGACCCGGGCCATTAAGAATATCGACGATTCGAACAAGGATTACATTTTTTTCATTTCAGGGAATATTGAGGATTCTCCTGAATTCAAAGACAGCTACAGCATTCCTCTTTATGCGAACTCGATTACCATAAAAGGTAAAACGAGCAGCTCGGCAGATTCTATTTCTGGTACAATCAGCGTGAGCGTCCCGAATAAGCTTACGATCCAAAATCTGACAATAAAGGAGGGTGCAGGTGTTACGCTTCAGGGGTATAAAAATGGCGGATGTCTTTTTGTTGCAAAAAGTGCTTTTTACGATGATGAGGCCGCAACAATTTATTTGAAAAATGTCGTAATCAAGTCGGGAAAGGCAGATTACGGGGCAGGAATTTATAATTCTTTCGGGTGTTTGACTTTCTCGGACTGCCAGATTATCTCGAACGCCGCAAACTATTCTGGTGGCGGAATCTACAATGACAGTGGAATCTTGATTATCTCAAACTCTAAAGTTTCAGAAAATAGCGCCCAGAATGATGGTGGCGGAATCTTTAATAAAAGCTCTGCTGCTTCTGGAACAATCTACTTTAAGAGCGGTTCGTTCAGCGAGAACATCGCAAGCACTGGTGCGGGAGTTTTCAACGCGGGCACATTCAATTTGACTGGCGGCGAAATCTCAAATAACACGGCGTCAAATTATGCCGGCGGCATTTGCAATTCAGGCACTTTGACTGTGGAAAGTGGCAGCGTCCGCGGGAATAGTGCCGCAAACTCTGCGGGCGGAATCTACAATTCCGGCAGTTTGACCGTCTCAGGTGGAGCAGTCAGCGAAAATGATGTTTCTTCTGCTTCTGGGTTTGGCGGCGGTGTCGTGAATTCTGCGGAAGGTAGTGCTGTCGTGAATGGGGGAAAGATTTCTGAAAACTCCGCTGCTTTAAAAGGAGCCGGTGTTTATAACGCGGGAACTTTCTCGTTAAGTTCTGATATCAAAAGCAACACTCTTTCTGGCTCGGATAGTTTTGGAGCCGGCGTGTACAATGAAAAAAAATTTACGGTCACAAACGGTGAAATTTCAGGCAACAAAACTGAAAGTGGATTTGGCGGTGGAGTTGCAAATGTTGGAGAAAATGCTGTTTTCACTTTTTCTTACGGATTCCTGAAAAAAAATGAAGCGAAAAATGGTGGCGGACTCTACAATGAAGGGGGAAAGTCGCTTATGTCTTCAATGACAATCGTTTCTGCAACAGTTTCCGGACAGGTTACAGAAAACATTGCGTCGGAACATGGTGGCGGAGTCTACCTAAAGTCAGGGGACTTCACTATCAGTGCAGGAGCCATTGATTCTTACGGAAAACGTGTCGATGGCAGCGGTAGGGAATATTACCAGGGAAATAAAGCTGGTGAAAATCAGCAGACGGATTCAGGAAGTTCTGTGGAAATTTATCGTGGTTCTGGAAATGCATGGTACAAGGTTTCCGGAACATTTACAAAAGGTTCTGCAGAGGAAACGGGAACCTACAGCGATGACGATGTTGTAATCGGTCTTCCTGATTGGGTAGGGCTTTCTGACTAGTGTGCGAATCTGGTTTTCTTGAAATTTCTTTGAAAAACATAAAATTTGCCGATAATTTAGAGTATTTCTGTTATAATTATAATGTATAATAGAAAGTCGAAGAAAAGGTAGAAAATTGGATTCAACGCATAATCGTTTGGAATACGGGGATTTTGTTCCCTCAAAAAAAAATCGGCCTTCTCAAACAATTGACATGGCTCAGGGGTGTTTTCTTCGCGTAAGTCCGCGGTCAACGGATTCCGTGGAAGATTTCATTCTTGAAGAGCCTGACACCTTCGTTCCTACCCGCGCCGATGAAATCTCAAAATTCCTTGCTGATGACAAGCAGGCCCTGCGAATGGAAAAAGATGCCGTTCAGCTTCTTAAAAAACTTGAAAAACGCGATCGGCAAGCTGCGCTGCGCTTGAACAAGGTCCGGCATCCTATTGGCATTAAGCTGGGCGTCATCATTTCTTTTTTGCTGGTGGTGGCTGTCGGAAGCGTGACCTATGCCGTTTCTTTTTTTGTTACCCAGGACACTCGTTCCAATGCAGAGGAAAACAATCTCGCCATCAATTCGCGTACTGCCTCCGACACTGAAAACCGAATCAATTCAGCTGTGTCTGCCGTTACGATGTTCCTTGACTTGATTGCAAACAGCAAGGAAGAGTCGGAGCGGCGCACTGTCAAAAATCTTTTTTTTGACCGCAACCGGGATATCGTTGCCATTTATTATTCTCAGGGCGAAAACGGGATGCTCTTCTCCAGCGATGCTTTCCTTGTCTCCCACGAAATCGAGCCTGATATGCTTCTTGCCTACATGAACCAAGAATCAGAAAGCATTGAAAAGGCCAGGCAGGGCTCTTTCGAGATTCTGAACGCAAGTCCCTTCTTTGGTCAGTCCCTGATTTCTCTTTTCTGTCCTGTATCTGGTTCTCAGGGAGATGGGTATGTTGCCTTCCTCTATTCAACTGCTGAAATCGGTGAAAGTTTTGCCGCAGGAAGCGTCAATCAGTCTTTCTTTGTCAATAATGACGGAATCGTCCTTGTCCACAGCGATTTCGAGAAGATGAATTCCGGGGCGGATGAAAGTTCCCTTAAAGTCGTGCAGGAAATGCTCGGAAGTTTGGTCGGCAACGGTCAGATTCCCTACACTGATGAATTTGGAGATGAATATATTGGTGCCTTTCATCGGCTTGGAATCGGTTGTGGCGGCGTAATCACGGTTGTAAAGACTTCCGTTATCCTTGAGGGCGTAAAGCGAATCACTTACCGCAATCTGTGCATAATGTTCGCGGTTATCGCCCTTTCGATTCTTGTGATTTATTTCTTCTCGAAGTCACTGAGCAGGCCTCTGAAACAGCTCACTGAAGTCGTGAATGAGGTAAACCGCGGCAATTTCAATACTGAGCTGTTTGACCAGCTTCATTTGAAGCGTCACGATGAGATTGGTGTCCTTGAGCGCAGCACGAAGAACGAGCGTGAGATATTGAATATGGTATCCCGGCTCACGAACAAGGGCGTTACGAAGGCTGTCATCAAAAAGGAAATTGACTTTGAGCCTCATCTCAAGGATATTACCGTGTTTTTCAGCGACATCCGTGGCTTTACGGCAATTTCAGATGGTTTCAAAAAGCGGTTCGGCGAGCACAGTGCGGCTCAAATCATCGGATTTTTGAATGACTACATGAGCCGGATGGTCACATGTATCAATAAGACTGGCGGAATCGTCGATAAGTTCGAGGGCGACGCGATTATGGCGGCCTGGGGCGTTCTCAGAAATGACAGCCTTGACTGGGAGAACATGAGAAAGACTTCTGTTACCCGCGTTCTCAAGGAAGCGGCCCACGCTGAATACGTCAAGGCGGACGCTTTGAGTGCAATTACTTGCTGTATTGCCATGCGCTATTCGCTTATGAAGTACAACAAGGATGCCGCGGAATTCACCGAGAAGCACAAGCATGAGAAAAACGCAACCTACAAGCCTCACATCAGGATTGGAGCCGGCTTGAATTCCGGCAGGGCAACTGTGGGATTCATGGGCAGCTTTGACAAGATGGAATTTACGTCAATCGGTGATTCGGTGAATTTTGCCAGCCGAGCCGAGGCCTCAAATAAGCCTTGTGGAACTGACATTCTGATTACGCAGGATACTTACGATATCCTCAAAAACGACTACATTCGCTGCAAAGAAAACAATTTCATTATTCGCGCGCCGAATATTTCCAATGAAATTATCGTTGAAAAGATTCCTGTTGAATTTGAAGTAAAGGGAAAGGGGAAGCAGCATTTTTACGGCGTCGTGAACATGCCGAATTTTGACATAGCCAAATTTTTTTCAACTGATGAGGAAGAGTATGTTGTCGATCCTGACTGTGAAAAAGCTGTCGGTCCTGCTGGCCCAAAGACTTTGCAGGAACTTCGCGCCATGCTCGGCATAGAAACGCCTGATTTTGAAAAGGTAAATCTGGATGCGGAAGAAAATAAAATTCAAGTCGCTGTTCCGTGATTTCCTTGTGGTTCTGTCCTGTCTGTCTGTCGCCGGATTTTTCACTTATCTTTTCTGGCAGGATTTGAACGCCTTCACGGTACGCAATGACAAACTCGAAATCGGAACTATCTCATTTAAGCATAACGTGGCCCAGCGTAAATTTGACGACCGTGTTGTGTGGGAGCGTATCACTACGGGTGCGAAGCTCTACTATGGCGATACAATCCGCACTTCTGATTTGGCTCAGGCAATCCTTACGCTTACGGACGGCACTGTAATTGACTTGGGCGAAAACACGATGATTCAGGTCGGCTCAAACGCAGGTGGCGGCATTCAGATTTCCATTACCGGCGGTGATATTCAGATTGATTCTACGGTGGCCTCATCAAGTGTCGAGCTGAAACTTGATGACGGTTCGGTTGTCAGCGTGGATGCAGGAAGTTCTCTTGCCGCGAAATCTGACACTGAGAGCGGAATTCACAATGTAGAGGTCAAAAGCGGTTCCGCCCAGATTACCACTGAAAGCGGCGAAAAGGCTGACATCGCTTACGGTGAGTCTGTCAATGTGGAGAAGGGCAGGGAAATTCAGAAAAGGGCTCTTTCGGTTATCTATCCGCCGAAAGAATTGAAACTTCTGGCTACCGATGAAAAAGCGATTCCCGTGCGTTTTGAATGGAAGACAAACGGCGGAGAAGAGGCCACAATCCAGACGTCCCGGTCGCGCTCTTTCTCAGAAATCACTGAAAGCCGGAAAGTCTCCGATGCTTCCAGCGCGGAAATCGGCGTTAAGCAGGGGATAGTCTTCTGGCGTGTCTTCAGCGAGAATACAAAGGATTCGCCGGTGGAGGGCAAAATCACCGTCGAGTACATCAAGCCCGTCGAAGGAATCTCTCCTGCCAGCGAGAGCCAGTTCCGGTATCGCAGCGTCTTGCCCCGCATTTCGTTCAGATGGAGCGGAAATGAGTATGTGGAGCGTTACCGTCTCCTGGTGTCGGCAACTCCTGATATGCGCTCTGTGCTTGCGGATTCTGAAATTACCGGGAATTTTGCTGTCGTGGATAATCTTGAGGAAGGTTCCTACTGGTGGCAGGTCACGCCCTATTACTCCCTGAACAATCTGGGATATGCCGGTGGAAGTGAAGCCTATCCTTTCAGAATCGTAAAAAGCAGTCAGATTCGGCCGCCGGAACTGTCTGCTCCTGCTGATAATGCCCAGCTTATCTATAAGGAAAACATCGCCGGAAATTTCATCTGGAAGTCCGAAATCAAAGACGCGTCCTATGAGCTTTCAATCGCCCGGGATTTTGATTTTGCGAACGTGGTTTATTCTACTACGACCAGCGACACGCGCTGCATCCATGAGTTTTCTCCAGCCGACTTGAAGGACGGAACCTATTATTGGAAGATTCTCCGAAAATCCAATGACAGCGATGACAGGAACCCGCAGTCGGAAATACGTTCTTTCCGAGTAGTCCGTTATGTTCCTCAGGACAACAAGCTGCTGTATCCGCCGGAGGATTTCGCTGTGGAAGGCTCCAAAGTGACCGGAACGGCGTTCATGTGGAAGCTCGCTGATGAATATGAAAAATCAGGCGCTTTGGCAGTGCTTCAGATTTCGTCAAGTCCAAATTTCTCCACGATTCAGGTCGAGCGGGCGACAAAAGCCGCTGTTTTGGACCATCTGTCGCTGCCTTCTGGAAATTATTGGTGGCGCATCGGGGTGCGTGATGAAGACGGAGCGTTAAAAGGCCTCACCCAGAGCCGCATGATTACCGTGCTTTCCGAGCTGGCTCCGCCTGAAATCATCACGCCGGCGCAGAATCAGGAAGTGATGGTCTACAATTTCGCGCCGGTTCTTATTTCATGGACTGAAAACGCTGACGCTGAATCATATATCGTCAAAGTCACCAAGGCCGGCGGTGAAGTTGTGAAGATTCAAAAAGACATTCGCGACACTTCGATGCAGCTTGTCCTTGATGAGGGAAATTACATCTGCTCCCTGCAGGCTGTCGCCGATGAATCCCGAATCTCTGTCCCGCGGGAGTGCACTTTCTCTGTAAGGGCTCCATCCGTGATTCTCGCCGAGTCACCGTCTGACGGCACAAGAATTGCAGGACTTACAGCCCTTAGAAATCCTGTGGTGTTTACATGGGTTCCGGGAAAAGATTCCGTATCATCCTACAGATTTGTTCTCTCAAAACAGCAGAAAGACGGCTCCCTGAAAGAAATCGAATCCATTGATACGAAAAAAACTTCGATTTCAATGAACAGGCTTACCGAGGGAACTTATTCATGGAAAGTGAAGGCAAGCACGGCAAACGGGATTCCTCTTGATTCAAAATCCCTCAGGTTCTCGGTGGATGTTACGCCTGACCTTGCCTCTCCGATTCTTGAAAGCCCGCGGCAGAATTTCGTGATGGACGGTGAGTATCTCAAAAATCACCGCGCTATCGAATTTATCTGGAAAGAGGTTCCCGGCGCGACGGCATATACTTTTGCCCTTTACAAGCGTGAGACTTCTGGCGCCCGCAAGCTCGTTTACACCGAAAAAAATACAAAGGCCGCTCTTGTCCGAATCAGGGAGCTTTCGATTCTTGACGTAGGCACATTCGAGTGGACGGTTACGCCTTATTCTTACGCAAAAGACGGATATCTTGAGCAGAAAGGTGATGTGGCTTCACAAAGTTTCAGGATTGATTTTGCGTCTCCGACGAAGATAGAGGCTGTTCAGCCAGGGAAAATGTATGGAAAGTAAGTCTTTGATTTTGCGTGCTGTACATGTTTTTATGATTCTCTCCCTGCTGTTTTGCGTCAGCCTTGCTTACGCCGAGGAATTTCCCCAGAAAATCCAGTGGAAGTCAAATGCAAACGCCCTGGAGTACAAGGTCGAGCTTCAGAACACATCATCTGGAAAGACTCAGGAAATCAAGACCGACAAGACCTACGCCGAGCTGTCTCTGGTTCCGGGGCAATACCGCTACCGGGTCTATGCCTATGATTTTTTAGGCAGGGAAGCTGGCGTCTCTGCATGGACAAAATTTGAAGTATTCAAGGCGAATAAACCGAGCATCAAATCCGTTGAAAAAAATGTCACCGTTCAGAAAGATTCTTCGCTTTCAATCTCCGTGGATATTTCGGATATCAATAAAAATTCAAAATTCGAGCTGGTGAATGAGGGGCTGGAAGGTAACATTTCTTCAACTGAACGCTCAAAGCTGGGGGAAAGCTCTTCCGAGACTGGGGCGATTACAAGTCTTCGCTTTACGAATGTTCCGGCGGGAAAATGGCGGCTCAAGGTTACAAATGCCAGCGGGCTTTCAGCCCTTTCCGACGTGATTACTGTTGGCGGAGATAAGACTTATACTGCAGAAGAGGTGTCAGAAATCAAAAAAAGGGCCGAGGATGCCGTGCGCGCTGAGATGCAGGCGACAATGGACGAATATATTAAAAATTCGGAACTCGCGCAGGCCGAAAAGGAAAAACTCTTGCGCGAACAGGAGAAGCAGGAAAACGATTCAAGGGCGGAAGAGGAAAAAGCCCGGATTGAAGCTGAAAAACAGCGCAGGAATGAGGAGCTCCAGCGCATTGAAGATGAAAACCGCAGAGCAGAGGAAGAAAGACTTCGTCTGGCCGCAGAGAAGGAAGCAGCAAAACGGGCCAAGGAAGAATGGAAGGCCGCCCACCCATATATATGGAAGAATGTTATCTTTGAGGCTGGAGTGGGGCTGACCACGAACGTGGTGAACGACATAATCAAAGAGTATTATGACGACAGCCCGGTGCTTGCCCTGAACGTCCGTGCCCAATATTTCCCTTGGACATCAGGAAGCGAGAAATTCGGGCTGGAGCTGGGATTTTTGACACAGAGTTTTGAAAATAACACCAGTTATTATGAAGCAAAACTTGAATCAAATGTTTTTGATGTTAAAATAGTATGGCAGCATTCACTGCTGAAAACAGTTGCGACTTCGCTCAAAGTTGGAACTGGCGTCGATTTGTTTGAGAAGTCTATTGATTACATCGAGACGACTTCCAAGCGGGGTTCGCCGGAAGCAAAGAGTTATCTCTATCCTTCGCTGTGTGCGGGCGGCTCCCTCTTTTTTACCCCGTGGAAATTCCTTGTCTTTGAGACGGGCGTTGATTTGACGGCGGTACTCGCAGGCAGCAGGCCCATGGGATTTGTAACGCCCTATGCCTGTATAGGGTTTAGGTTTTAAGGATTGCCTATGAAAAAACGGAAGATTTCGATTCTCAAGTTGATTTTTCTTTTTCTTGTATCTGGGCTATGCCTGTCTTTTCCTTCATGTGGCGATTCTGATCTGGAAGATGACATAAAAGAAGATTTCAAGACTTCATATATTTTTTATTCATATAATCCGGAAGATTCCGAGTCTCCGTCTTCCATAACGATTTCCTACGATATCGGAAAGCATGTCTCTGCGTCGGACTTGCCATCGGTTTCCCGCCCGGATTTTTTTGCGCTGAATCCCGGATACAAAATTGACGGCTGGGTTTATTTAAAAAATTCTCTTACTGGAACTACATATATCCCGTCAAATTTCACATATTCTTCATACATTGGAGAAAACGGCTCTGATTACAGCCTTATCACGGGATTTTTGGTCACTTCCGCTCCTGCAAGTCTTTATGTTCATGAGTGGCTGCCAATCACCTATTATATCGAATTTGACGGAAACGGCGGTTCCTACATTGACAGCTTGACCGGCTCCACAGTCACAAAAACTGGAAGCTATGAATTTACCTATGATACGGCAAAAAATCTGCCTGAGAATCAGTTTGAGCGCAATGGCTATGTTTTCAACGGCTGGAATACATCTGATCATGTTGGCTTGACAGTCAAAGATTTCGGCGACCAATCATCTGTTTTGAATCTTGCCAATGTGGATGGAAAAATCATCACTTTGTACGCCTGCTGGCTCAAGGAAAAAATCTCGATTTCTTATGATTCCAATGGCGGGGGCGGAACAATGGCTTCTCAGCCGAATGTCTCTGTGGGGGATTCGCTTTCAGCCAACACATTCACTGCTCCTGAAGGAAAGTATTTCTTTGGCTGGATGGAAAATGCCAGCGGAAGCGAAGGTTATGTCTTCGCAGACTCTGAAATCCTTACGGAATACAATTATCCCAATTCTGACACGACTTTGTATGCTCAGTGGGCATGGATTCCTTATACCGTGATTTTTGATGGAAACGGTGGCGACGGCTCAATGGACAGCCAGAACTTTGAATGGGGACAGGCGCAAGCGCTCAACGCGAATACGTTCGCACGCACAGGATATACTTTTGCCGGCTGGAACACCAGCGCTGACGGCAGCGGAAGCAGCTACAACGACGGCGAGGCAATTTCCACAAAGGCGGATTTAAGGCTCTACGCTCAATGGCAGGTTGAGAGCCGCACTGTCAACTTTGATTTGAACGGGGGAAATGTCAGCGGCTCTACAAGTCTTGCTTCTCAGACCGTCACTTTCGAGGACTTGCCATATACGCCGGCATACACGCCCCAATATGAGGGATATGTTTTCAACGGATGGAGCCCGGCGCTTACGACGGAAAACTGGGATGTAAGCGACGTAACCTTAGTTGCCCAATGGAAGCCGAAGGGGGCCGTCTCAAATGCCACGACGGGGCTGACCCTTACCTACACGGCAAATGGAATTTATGTAAAAGCTCCTGACGGAGGAGATTCATATCTTTGGATGCTTGACAGAAGCGGCCAGAGTGAAAGCTCAGATTCATATACGATATTGTATTCTGATTATGCAAGTGATTCGCTCAGGCATACTCTCAGCGTACTTGTATATGATTCTGAGGGAATTCCCGCCGTCTACAGCTTGCAGTTTCAGATTCAATAGGAGTTTTTTCAGCAGGATATGCTTGATTTATTGACGACCGTACTGAAAAGATTTTTCTCAAAGTTCTGCGCCTCCTCGATGAGAGGAAAAATGCTCGCGTGCGCCGCGATGCTGCTGTGCGTGACAGTGGGGGCATGGGGGGCTGACGGATATTATCGTTGGGTAGGCCGCACCGACAGCTCGTGGACAACAACTTCTAACTGGGATGGAAGCACCACTGCAATTGGCTGGGATTCGCCCACAAACGATACATCTCTTTCCGCTGCTGCCACATATTATATAAACACAGACCAAACTGGCTCTGATATTGTGATTGTTATTTCTGAAGATGTAACGGTTCAGAATTTATACATTGAAAGTGATTCATCAAAATCTGTTAAGATTATTCTTGAGAATAATGCGACTCTTAAAGTTACAGGCACACTGACCTTTGGAAATCGAAATTCTAACAATGATACTGTAAATCTAACTATTTCAGGTTCTGGAACAATAAGTGCAGGAACTCTTCTTTACAATAATAAGGCCACAGATTCTGTTATCACAATCGAATCAGGTACTACACTTGAATCTTACAGCTTTAACAATAATTCGTCTGGTTCTCTGAATATAACAGGAAGCGGTGTTCTTTATTTGAACGGCAACACTCTGGATAACGTAAATGGGATAACATTGGATCCAACAGTTGTCACGGATCCCGCCAATGTGCCTGTTGATACTGACATCTACTACTGGAAAGGAGCAGCCTCTGGCGGAAGCTGGACTGACAGCACAAACTGGGCGCCGAATTCAGATCTCACGGGGACTGTAACGGCGGGAACATATCCCGGACACGCAGACGGTGAAAAGGCGTATATCGTTGCTCCCGCAAATGAAATCGCGATAGAAAATTTTACAGTGGCTGATACAGAATATTCCCTGACAATTACAAATGAGGGAACGAATCAGTCAAAGCGGCTTATTCTGAATTCTACTCCGGCTGACTATAAGGAAGCCAAGAATATTACGATTAATGGATATGTCCTCTTTTACGGGGTTGAAACAGCCAATTCTATCACCGTAAATACGGCAGGATACTTGCAGGCTTCGAATATCACTCTTAGCGGCGATTTGACTGTTCTTCCGACGGCAACAGTCTGGACGTCAGGCTCGCCGATTGAGATTCAGGGAAAAATAACCAATAACGGCCTGTTAAATTGTGGCTCAGCTACTGTCACTTTTAAGGGCGACTACTCAGGGTCAGGCAGTCTTACCGCTTCTTCCGTCGGCACATATTTCCTTGGTAACGCGGATTTTTCTTCTTGTACAGGATTTAATGCGAATGGCGGAACGCTTTATTTTTACAACACTGACGCAAGCTCATCATCGCCGAATGAACTAAAAACAAATGCCTATTCGTTTACGATAAACTACTTTTATTTCGGCGGAAATGTCACGATAAATCTGCTCGGCCCTCTTACTGCAACGACCGTATACCATCAGGCTATATCTGATGACTACAAACTTGATTCTGGAACGGTCTCGACAATTACAGGAAGCGGTTCATTGACAGTGGGCGGAATCTTAGGAATGTTCCGGCTCAATAAAGATGATGATTCGGTGATGATAGACGAGCTTGTCATTGATGCTGCTCTGACGATTTCTTCCATTGAAACGCACAGCGGCACGACTGTCACTGTCAATGCCGGAAAAACGCTCTCTGTAGGAACTTATAACGCATATGGAAACAGCGGTGCTCCGGATTTGAACCTCACGATTTTGGGAACTCTTTCTGTCGGAAGTGAATTGCATACGGAAGGACCTTCCTGCACATCGAATCTCACGGTAGGGAGCGGTGGTACACTTGCCACAAAATCTGGCGCGACAGGAATATGGACCCAAAAAATCAGCAACTCTGGAACAGTAAACCTTGTCAATAATACAGACATACTGAAATTCACGGCCTACGCTGGCGCGGATGATGGCAGCGACGCCTTGAATTGTGCTGGCGGCGTCATAACGGCAACTGATGTGGCAAACAATGGCACAATTAGTAATCTCAATCTGACGGGAGCCTGTACCGTCGGCTATTATGACAGCACGACAGATGAATTTTCTCTTGGAAACGTCTTCATTGATTCCGGCGCGACCCTTATTGCGGCGGCGAATTACACTGTTTCAGGTGATTGGACGAACGCAAACGACGCCAGCGGTTTTAATGCGGACCCACTTCTCTCCGTCACTTTCACCGGAAGCGGAAAGACTCTTGCAGGAGACACGACTTTTTCAAAGGCTGTGTTTAAGGAAGGCGTAAGTCTTGAAGGCTCAAATTCCTTCACTGACTTCACTTGCGAGGATGGCGGAATCACGCTCACCTTCGGTGACGGGTCTGTTCAGACGGTGACTGGAAATCTTACTCTCAAAGGAAGTGACGGAAATCTTCTTGAGCTTTCAAGTAACAGTGAGTCAACGATTGTCGTTCCAGCGGCGAATTTGACTGCGGATTATCTTTCAATCGGTCCAGACCTTCTTATTCGGGAAGGTGCAAGTGTCGTCAAAGGATCTCACAAGGCCTACGGCTCAGAGAATACGAGTCAGCCGGCTTCTGGCTTGACGAATGCGGATTATTTTACTCTTTTCAAGCACGGCTGGGATTTGGATCAGGACTTCGTATTTACATGGACAGGAGCGTCTACGGTGGATCATCATGCATGGTCTACCAATGAAAACTGGGATTTGGGAATCGCTCCTGGAATGAGCGCGAATGACACGGTTGGCGCAAAAGTTTTGATTCCTGACGGATGCGAAAAATATCCCGTGGTTTACAGCAATTTCAGCATTTCTTCGCTTACAATCGGCACAGAGACGCTTTCAAGCCATGACGCGATTCTTACGATAAACAATACTGGCGGGCTTATCCTGCAAAACACTGATTCTACTGCAGGAAGGCTCATAAACTACGGAACCATTGAATACGGATCATCAGGAAGGATTAATGACGGCACAAATCCTCTCAATGATGTGGCAAATGGCGGCACGGTGAGTTATTCAGGCACGGGCCAGACGGTAACGTGTTTTTCTTCTTCCGGGGCGAGCTATGCGAACCTCCTGGTTTCTGGAACTGCGACCATTTCCGATGATGTGGAAGTCGCAGGCTTGGTTACGGTTGACGCTGGAGCCTCTCTGACTGTGGGAGCCGGCAAGACGCTTACGCTGGATGGAAATCTTCTTGTAAACGGTTCGCTTGTCTCTGATTATGCCTCGGAGGTGATTTTTGCGGGAGACGGCTCTTCCGTGCAGACGATTACGGCAACGACCACGGATTCCGCTACGCTCCAGTTCGCCGAAGTCACGGTTTCTTCATCGGCGAAAGTTACAACGGCTTCTTCCTTTGAAGTCACGGGCAGCTTGAAAAACGAAAATACTTCCGGCGATGGATTCAGCGCAAGTCTCGGGACAATCACATTTTCAGGAATCTCTGTCACTCTGTCCGGTAAGAGCAAATTCAACAATATTGCATACATTCCGTCATCAGGCTCTAACGGCACATTTACTCTCGAAAAAGAAAATTCTTTCACTGATTCAGGAATCGTGACGATTGGAAGCGCCTCAGCCACATATCAGCCGGAAACAGTCACTCTCTCAGCCAGTGACGGCTCGCTCAAGCTCGGTTACGTCAACTGTACGACTCTCGTTATCAAAAGCTCGGCAAAATTCACTGAATCAAATACCATGAACTCGCTTTCCTGCTCTGAGCCAGGAGCGATTCTTACATTTGCCGATGGAACAGTTCAAAGCGTGACAAGCCTTTCAATTCTTGGCAGCGAAGGAAACGAAATCCTTCTTACCGGAGAGACAGAATGGAATATAAGCCCTGCTGATTTTACAAAACTTTCATTTGTTCATGCCAAAATCACCAACTCAAAAAACACAGAAAGCGAGCCAATTATTGTCTATGCCCATGGCGGCTACAACATTGACGGCGGCGGCAACACAAACTGGATTTTTGCAGGTCAGGAATATACATGGAGAAGCGACGCTTCTTCAACAGACTGGGGAAATGCTTCAAACTGGAGTCCAAGCGCTGTTCCGGGAAAATATTCGGAAGTCGTAATCCCATCAAACGCTGAAAAATATCCGCTTTTAACCGAAGATCTGGATTTGTACAAAGGCGAATACGACTTCACTTTTGATGCAGACGGTGACGGTCAGACTGAATCGGTGCTGAGTTCCATTACCATTGAAGACGGTGCTGTCCTTGATTTTTCGGGCTATAAAGTTACAGTGAGCAAATTCCATATTGACCAGACTTCCCGGCTCCGTCTCGTCGGTACAGAAGATGTAAGCGATTTAGGAGACTCGGCTCTGTCAGATTCTCAGCCTGATTATAGGCAGAAGGGAATCATCGAGTATTACGGGGATTTCTCTTCCTCCGCCTCGCTGGTTTTGGGCAATGAATATTATCAGCTTGAGTTTGCTTCTGGAGCCAGGGGAAGTGTCTCTGACGCTGTTAAAGTCAATGGAAGCACTCTTATTGATTCCGGCTCCGATGTAATCTTTAATAACTCTCTTGCATCCGCAGGCGTGATTACGATTGCAGGCAACGTTACGTCCGGGGGAAGCGCGGTTTTCTCTTCCGATGAATATATTCTCATTAGCGGAAGCGATGACCGCACTTTCGGCACAAATTCTGCTGCGGCCACGCTGAAATTTGCCAGCGACGCTTTCGTCGATATGGAAAACTGCAGGCTCACGGTTTCTGCCGATGTTTCTTTTGAAAATCTCTGTCTATACAGCGGCGAGTTTGCTTCTTCTTACGAAATATCTGCGGGAAATTTGCTTGCCTTTGGTTCGGCCGCTTCTTATGATGATGCCCGATACTCCGGCACGGACACACGTTTTGCATATTATGGATATGATGACCTTGCCTACAAGCGTGTTTCCGGCACTTTCGCAGCCAGCCTTGGTTCCGGGGCAAGATTCAGCATTTCAGGAAATCTCTATGTGAACGGTCTGGATCTTGACGGCTGCACTTTTGTCCTCCCGGCACAGGATTCTTCTCATCCTGTTTTCAACAGCGGCTCCTCTGTGACCCAAAATCAGTGGGGGCTTCCCTATGCCCTTGTGTTCAACTCGACTGTAAGCAACTGTTCTGCCACAGCCTCAAGCGGCTCTGCCTTTATCGCGGCGGCTAGCTTCCAGAATGTGATTGATTCTTCTGGCGGCACGGGAAATCCCGGTTTTCAGTTTGAAATCCCAAAAATCAGTGAGGCATATTCTGTCTCGGATTCTGTCATCTGCGTCAAATTCGACATGGCTCTTGAGAATTCAAATTCCGAGGTCACTGATTCAATTGCCCTCGTTTCTTCTCTGGAAGCTGGCGGAATTTTCTATAACGGAGCCGCCCTTCATTTTGACGGAAAATTCTACACTGAATCTGACGGAAGGGATTGCTCGCTTCCTCTTTCTGAATCAAGCCTTGCTTCTTCCGACATTCCGGCCCTCACGCCGCTGTATCTAAAAGTCTCTTCTTCCGAAAACAAATGGAACACGGATGCAACGGCTTCCTCCGCCGGAAATTCGGACAGCACGGACAGGCTGGGCATACATCGCTCTGTAAAAACCGACCTTTCTTTTATGGAAGGACTTTTTTACGCCGCAGATGGGAAGACCATGTGCCGGAACTATGGCTCAGGACTTTGGAGCGATGACGGCTCTTCGTACGCTTCTGCTGATTCTTACCAGACCATAGACAAGGCGCGCCCTGTTCTTGTCTCTGTTTCCACGGGACAGGAATTGCATGAGAAAAATTCTGGCGACAGCGACAGCCAGAAAATGTACGATTCTCACAATTTTATTGAATTCCGCTACTCCGAGCCTGTGGATATTGGTGATTTGTATGCCAGCGACGCAGAAACTACAGTAAACCGCCAGGCTGATTCAGATTTCTCTTCGTCTTCCTCTCATGGAGGCGCAATCTCTAATTCTGGAACTTCCCTGCTGATTTCGGGCTTCGCATCTATCGAAAATGGCGAGCTTACAAGCGGTATAAAATCAGGCGCTGCTCCCTCATACACGGGAACCATTGATTCCGCAAAGCCCCATGCCTTGTACCGTTGTTTTGCGCTTTCTGCCTCTGAGTCAGCGTCGGCCTATCCATGCCGTCTGAGAATTTCTGTGGCCGGATTCGTGGACGAGGCAAATCCGATTTCTTTTAACGGAAACACTTTCCACAATTGGCTGGGCTACATTGATTCAAGCACTGTGCCATCAGGACTGGTAACGCCCTTCGCAAACGCTTTCATCACTGACCTTGCCGAGGACGCAGGCGGAAATGCCATCAAAAATCTTTTTGACGAAAATAATCCTTCCCGCGTGATTCAAGTAAACGATTCGGTCGTTTCCTCCTCGGATTCTCTTTACGGGGATTGGGATACCCTTCCCCCTGTTTTTGCCATTTACGTGACGAATTTTGATGACTCAGCTCCAGACTCAAGCTGGAATACGGGGGACAGCACTGACCGTCAGTATGAAATGCTCGGAACTGTAGACTCAAATACAAGCGCGTACATTGATAAAATCGAAATGCACTTGTTCGACAATAAGCCTGCATACACTGATTCTGACACCTATAAATGGGCGTCAAGAAAAGGCTGGGTAAACTCTTCTGGAAGCACCCTGGTTTCCCCTGATTTTGCAGCTCCCGAAACAGCTGGTGGAAGCCGGGCTATTCCAAAAAACGCTTCAATGACTTATGGAGGCATCAGGCGAAGTTCCCTTGACGGAGCTTATTCTGCTTTCTCTTATACGTATCAGTTGGATTCTTATGAAGCGCCTGAGCGCAGCTTCGCGTCAACGGAAATTTCTCAGCGGGTAAAGAGCAGCCTTTTCAGGAACGACGAGCTTTCCGAGACGCTAACGGGTGATGACGGTCCTTATTTCGGACTTACACTCAACCCTGGCGATACAAGCCTTCCGATTCGCACTGTGTTCACGATTTTCTACAATCCAGATAATTCTTTTATCACTGATTTGGCGGGAAACAGGCTTCTTCAGACCGATTCAGGCTCTGATAAAAAAGTCCTGCATACGGTGGATATTACACCTCCTTCCTTTACGATGACCATTTCTCCTGTGGGCGAGAATAAACTCTATGCCGTGTTCACAAAACCTCTTGCCTACAACGGCACGCCGCTTTCTTCTATGGGCGCGGAACTCTCTTCTACGCTGGAAAAAATCATGTCGAATCTGGAATTCGTTTACTCCGAGTCAAATGACGTGGACACCGTATCTGTTCCAAGCGGTGACAAGGCGATTTCCGTGCTCTCCGCTGAGCTTGCCTCGAAGTCAGATTCTTACACGGCGATTCTCTTCACATTGAACCGGAATATTTCCCTTGATGATGTGGAGAAAATCTGGCTTAGGGTTAACACGGAAGGGGAACTTACCGACACGATTTTCGGTTCAATCACGGCTTCATACATCCGCGACCGCTATGGAAACGCAATTCCGGCCCACACTTGCCATGCCCTCAGCGATTTTGCGGTAAACGCGGTGAATGTTCTCTACGGCTACGCTGATTCAATGAATGGCGACGGCTGGGACGAGCACGAGATTTACGGCATCGGTACTGCTCCCCAGGCAGAGGACTACGCCCTGCATGAATTTTCAGAGGACGGCGGTAATTACAACAAGATTCGCTCCGGACATGACATCGTGTTCCAGTTCGCTTTCATAGGCGGAAAATCCGAGGACGGAACGGAATTCGCTGTTCAGAACGGCGAGCAGATTTCACTGGTTTTTGATTCCAAGGCAAACATCCGTTCCGAATGGAAAAGTGATAAATACAATATGCTCACTGGAAGCGACTGGCGTGTCTGGCTGACGCGACCTCTTGATTCTCTTTCTTCGTCTTTCAATGTCTCTCCAATTTCTGATTCTTTTTCTGCAGACGGGGTGGAAGTGGAGAATGTTTCAGGCTCTGACATTCTGAAAAACATGACGCTGAAAAACGATATTTTCAATTTTGCCGGTGGAAACGAATATCAGTTCTTCTTTAAGATTCTCGATGCAGACGGCGGAGAAATCAAAATAAATCACGACGGCGATAAAACAACCTCTGAACTGCCGCTTTATGCTTTCAGGATGCCATCGGAGCGTATTGCTTCCGGCGATTTCTCATTCATTGACCTGTGGTCATTCCTCGTCTCGGATATCACCAAGCAGCGTGGCGGAGTTACGATTCTGAACAACGTCATCAATTCCATGCAGGGAGAAAAAACATCGATTGAAGTTGAGCTGCCGGCCGAAGGAAATGTCAATGTCTTTGTCATGACCCTTGACGGCAACATCATCAAACGACTTTCAAAAGGCACTCTTTCAGCCGGCACCCATTACTTTTATTGGGACGGAAAGAATAATGCGGGAACTCCTGTTGCCCGTGGGCTCTATTTTGTGCGTGTTGCAGGTTCTGGAATCGATGAAACGCGCAAAGTGATGGTTGTCAAATGAAATTGCTTTTGATTGAATAATCTGCCCGTTGAACTTTTCGCCTCTTTTCTTCATAATGATTCAGCTATGAAAAATCACAGAATTTCAGAGCGCTTTGATGATTTTGCCAGGGTTGTTTGTCCGACACTGTGCATTGTCAATGGCGTTTTGACTGACATAAGCAAGGATGGTTTTAAGGCAGAATTCAACGCTCCCTGTGATGTAGATGTCGAAAAGGAATACGAAGTACAGGTCAGGCTTTCTCGAATCAATGCTGAGCCTCTGGAGCTTTTAGCCCGCCCTATGTGGAATCGCTTTAGAGACGGAAAGACCTCAATCGGATTTTTAATCCTTCACTCAAAAGATACAGCACGTTTGGATAAATATATCAAAATGCTCAGGGATGAGAAGAATTTTGACGACGAGCGCGGGGGGCTTTCACTTGATACTGATTCCCTCTTCATCTAAAAACTTAAAAACAAGCAGATAAAATGGCAAAAATCGAACAACTGCGTGGAACTGCTTTCCTTGCGTTCCCGGACATGAAGAATCTACTCACGGCGGAACTTGCAGGTCGTTTCGGATACGGACAGATTGTCGAGTCTGCGACTATCGAAGGAATGTCATTTTCTCATTTCGGGGATTCAAGGTGGTACGGCGACCTCTTGTATTGCCCTGATTTCAATCCGAAATATTTTGACGGGGAGCTTCCCTATTGGGCGCGCTCTGTTCTTGCAGAACCATTTCTCCTTCATTTTGACTCTATCGGGGAGGCGGCCTCTGAGCTTAAAAACATTCAGCGGAACTGGGCGCCATATCAGTATCAGCTTTTCCGCCGGGCATCATTAATTCAGGATAAGCTGCCATACATCAATCTGAAAGTGCGTTCTTTTCCGGTGAATATTCCGAATTCTCCCATCGGAATCTACACGCTCCTTGATGAAAAAACGCTGATTGCCTCGGCCCTTACAAATTCTCCCCTTCCTGCCGGCGCGATTCAATTTGCCGAGGACCACACAAATCCGCCGAGCAGAGCCTACCTCAAAATCCAGGAAAGCCTTACCCTCTATCATACGCTTTTTGGCCTTGATTTTCCCAAAGAGGGTGACAAGTGCTTTGAAGCCGGAGCCTGTCCGGGCGGCTGGACATGGGTTCTGCGGCAATTGGGTGCGGACGTGCTTGCCGTTGACCGGGCAGAGCTTGCCCCGTCTCTTATGGCTGACGAGCATGTGAAATTCATGGCTCACGATGCCTTTACCTTAAAGCCCGAGGAAGTCTGCGGTATTCTGGAATGTGATAAAATCGACTGGCTTTTGAGCGACGTAATCTGTTACCCTGAGCGTCTCCTTGAATGGATAAAGGCCTGGCGTGAGAGCGGAAGGGCAAAAAACATCATTTGCACAATCAAGATGCAGGGAGCCGTCAACTGGCCCCTGATTTCAGAATTTGCGAAAATCCCCAATTCAAAAATCGTTCACTTAAATTACAACAAACACGAGCTTACAATATTGATTCATAACTGATTGTGTATTATCAAAGTCCTGCGTCGAAATAGCCGTTATCGAAAAAGTCGTAGGGAGTCTGCTGATACACGTAGTAGTTGAGCCAGTTTGAATAGAAAAGATGGGCTGTGCTGCGCCAGATGTTCCTGGGTTTTTTGGAACTGTCGTTGTCAGGAAAATAGTTTTGGGGAAGCTCAATCGGAAGATTTTTGTTCACATCTCGCCAGTATTCGTGGGCAAGGGTATCAGTGTCGTATTCCAGATGTCCCATCATGAAAATTGAGCGGTCATCTCTGGATTTTGACAAGGTGACTTCGCCTTCTGTGTTTTCGGCAAGGATAATCAGGTCTTTTTCGGCTTCTATCAGACTTCGGTCAACAGTGGTGTGGCGGCTCGTCGGAACCGGGAAAGTGTCGTCAAAGCCCCTCATAAGCGGATCTGACTTTGTGGCGCGCCTGTTTGGAAGAATTCCGAACAGTTTTTTGGGAAGAGAGCGTTTCTGGATTCCGTAATTGTAGTAAAGACCAGCCTGTGCGCCCCAGCAGATGTAGAGCGTTGAAAAGACGTTTTCTTTTGCGTATTCCATGATGCGGCACAACTCGTCCCAGTAATCGACTTGCTCGTAAGGAAGCAGCTCTACAGGCGCACCGGTGATAATCATACCATCGTATTTGTTGTTGTAGATTTCACTTGATGGAATATAGAAGCGTTCCAGGTGCTCGCCGCTTACATGGGTGGACTCATGGGCTTCCATTCTGACAAGGGAGATGTCGATTTGAAGAGGAGTGTTGCCTAAAAGTCGCAGAAGCTGGGTTTCGGTGGCTTCTTTGGTAGGCATGAGATTGACGATTGCTATTTTGAGCGGACGAATATCCTGGGTTGCGGCCCGTTTTTCGGTCATTACGAAGATGTTTTCGTTTTCAAGAGTTGTCCTTGCTGGTAGGTCAGATTGAATTTTTATTGGCATGATATTTCTCCGGCATTTTTCCTGCAATCTTTTTGAATATAGCGCATAGTGTAGCAAGTTTTTCCTTTTTTTACTATACTAATTCCATGAGCAATGATAGACGGGCAGCCGTAAAAAAACTCAGGAATCTGTATCTTTCTCCAAAAATCGACATAAACGATTTCCGTTCCCGCATTGATGAGACTTTCTCCTCGGTCTTTCTTCCGAATAACGTGGAGCTTGAGGAAACTGCCTTCCGGCTCGTAAAGTGCGATGTCATCTCCCCGGAAGTTTTTGCGTCAAATCGAATTCTTCTCTACATTCACGGGGGAAGTTTTGTAGGCGGCTCGCGTAAGGCATACCGTCCTTTCGTTGCGGCACTTGCCAACGCCACTGCAAGCAAGGCTTATCTCCCGGACTTCCGTCTTGCTCCGGCGCATCCATATCCGGCCGGTCTTGAGGACATTCAGCAGGTTTTTCAGGCTCTCTACATCGAGCTTGAAACGGCCCTCTCCCTCAATGTTGATTCAAACGACTCTTCCAGGACTCCTGAAATCCTGATTATGGCGGACACTAGCGGCGCTTCACTGGCCATGGCTCTTTTATACGGTCTCAACGATAAATTCCGCGAGTCTGTCCGTCAGGTCGTGCTCTTCAGTCCCTGGCTTGATTTTTCAGAGAAAAACGATATGTTCACCAGCAAAAAAGTAAGCGATGAGGTTTTCACCGCTGATTCGGTGCGTCTTGCCAGCGAACACTACACATATCAGGAAAACTGGAAAAATCCTCTGGTCTCTCCCCTCATGGCAAGTGGCGATATGCTGCGGAAAATGCCACCTGTTTTCATCCAGATGGGCGAAAAGGAAATCTTCTATGACGATGCTGTAATGTTCCAGGCCATGCTCAGGAATTTCGGCGGGGTTTGTGAGCTGGATGTCTGGCCAAAAATGATGCCTATGTTCCAGCTTGCAGATGAATTTTTGAGCGAAGCTCACCTCGCTGTCGAGAAAATCGGTCAGTTGATTACGGCAAAAGACCGCTCTGATGAAGGTGTTCATGAGATTTTGCTCAAGCTTGAAAGAAACTAATAACTGAAAGCTTAAAAGTGAAAATTGATTTTGTTGAATAAATTTTATTGAATAGATTTTTCTTATGGAGGTTTTTTACTATGGAACTTGTCTGTCCTGCTGGAAATATTGATAAACTCTCATATGCCTACGCTTACGGCGCTGACACGGCCTACATCGGTCTCAAAAGATTTTCCCTCCGTATCAAGGCCGACAATTTTTATGAGGACGAGTACAAGCGGGTTATCGAGCTCAAAAAGAAATATCCTCAGAAGCGGCTTTTCTGCGCCCTTAACATCGCTTTTCACAACCACGACTTGAAGATGTTCCTGCAGAATCTGGACTACTTCAAGCTCTATCCCATTGACGCTTTTATCGTTCAGGATTTGGGTTTGGTTCCAATTTTGCAAAAAGAATTTCCCGGAACTCACCTCCATCTTTCAACCCAGGCTTCCTGCATGAACAAAGAGGCGGTCAAAATGTACCATTCTCTGGGATTCAAGCGGGTAGTTCTCGGCCGCGAGGTTTCCCTCGACGAAATCCGTGAGATTAAAGACGCCTGCCCTGAGATGGAACTGGAGTGTTTCGCCCACGGAGCCATGTGCATCGCTTATTCCGGCCGCTGTCTTATGAGCGCTTACCTTACGGGGCGGAGCGCACAGAGCGGCTTCTGTTCTCACTCATGCCGGTGGGAATACGATTTGGGAACAATTAAGAATGAGGAATTGGCAATTAGGAATGAAAAGGGCGGGGTAATAACGGCAGAGGCTGCCAAGGAAATCGCCCAGTCGGGAATCTTGCGCTTGCAGGAGCGACAGAGGCCGGGAGAGTTTTTCCCGGTTTTTGAGGGAGACGATTTTACGGCAATCCTTTCTTCAAAAGACCTGTGCATGATTGACCACCTGGCCGACATGAAGACCGCCGGAGTTGACGCAATCAAAGTCGAGGGCCGCATGAAATCTACCTATTATGTGGCAATGGTTTCCCGCGCCTACCGGAAGGCTTTGGACGCCCTTGAAGGAAAAATCTCCGCCGAAGAAGCCGCTCCCTTTATCGCTTCCCTTGATGATGTGGCTCACCGGGAAAGCACGACTGGCTTCTATTACAACCGCGGCGACGCTGACAAAACCACAATTGGTGCCAGTGATTCTCCATATTTGCTTGCCGCCGCAATCGGCCAGCCTTATTCAGATGCTGAATGCGAGAAAATCCTTGATGCAGGGAAAAAGCTGCTCTCTGACCGGGAGGCAGAGCTTAGCGCAATGCATCCCAATGCCAGGGCAGCCGCTTTGCGCGACCTTGAGCAGCACCCCGAAAAGAAAATCAAAATCGCTGAAAAGCATGAGGGCTGGAAAGTCTATCCTTACGATGCCCTCAATCGGGTGGACTCAGGCACGGAGCTTGAATTTGTCTCTCCGTCGGTGCTTTACCAGAAAGTCACTGGTTCTGAATACGAATTCATCAATCCCAAGACCGGCGAAAAACTTGATTGGGTAAACGCCGACCACGACTGTGCGATTTACACTGGCGTTCCAATCGAGGAAAACACTCTTGTCCGCACAAAAGACGTGGACTATCAGGAAGGCGTAATAAGAGACAGAGGCAGATAGAAAATCACCGCCCCGTTATGGAGCAGTGGCGAAGCCAGTCGCACCGAAGGTGCGACCGAGCGTGAGTGAGCTGCGGAACAACGGAGCTAAAAATACTGGCGCAAAAAATGAAAAAACTGTTGGCGTGTTTTATTTTCTTATCTTTTATTTCTCTTTTGCCAGCTGACTCGGTTTCAAAGTTCCTTCAGTTCAATCTCTCGTCTTCAACGACTCGCGGAATCGAAAAGTCCAACACTTTGTTTGCCGGTGAAGCCGGTTTTGCGGCCCGCTGGTTTGATGGCCTTGTGGGAATTCAGGGCTATGAGGATGCTTTTGATTTTACTGTGGCTGGCGAGGGATATTTTCCTTTCGCGAACTGGGATTTTGATGAAGCCAGGCTGGCTCTTGGAATCGGTTCCCTCTATCATTTTCAGCGTTACAAAGACATAAGCACCGAGCATGACTGGATTTTTGATTCTGTCTTCCGCTACCATACTTACACGGGATTTACCCTCACTTTCCGCGGCGGCTACTCATTTAAAATGAGTAGAATTGATGCTCTTGCAGATTATGTCTCGCCGATTTGGGATAAGTATCCTTCCGCGGGCATCAGAATAGAAAAACTGTTCTCAAACGGGCTGGAACTCTACTATGAACATTCGACCCATGATTTGTACCGCTATCCTGTTTTCTGCACGCCTGATTACATTCTTGGAGCCGCGCTGAACATGGATTCCGGCTTGCGTTTTGGCGGTGAAATAGAGCTGCGTTTCTCTGACCAGTACACGACGGCTCCATATTGCAACGGCCTTATTCTCCGCATGACAGCGAGGTACGCATTTTGAAAAGAGTGACTAAAATTTCTGCGGTGTTTTTTATAGTCTTTCTTGTGACTGTGTTTTTTTCCTGCAACTACGGATTTTTCTGGGGGCTTTTTGGCGAGGAAAATGTGGACGAACGTTCTGCTTCAATGCGCTCACTCCAGGATGACACTCCGAATTTTCAGGCTCAGTCGATTTCCCTTCCAAAAATCACGGGCAAGTCTTACAGCGCTCTGGTGATTACGGATTTGCACTACGGAGCCGATTGGGGGAACAACAAGGAAGATGATTTTTTGGAATGGTTTGAGGACAGAATTATTTCATGCAGGGATTCTTCCCCTGAAAAAATCCCCCGTTTTATCGTGAATCTAGGCGACACGGCTGACGGAGGGCACAGAAGCGAATTCAAGGACTATGTTGCTTTTGAGAATCGGGTAAAAGCGCTTGCCGCCGAAAAGCTGGGCGATAGTGACTACAAGATTTACTCGATTCTTGGTAATCACGATTTGTACAACAACGGAGTCACTGAATATGATTCCCTCTGCTATCCCTACATTTCAAGCTATTATTTTTCCATTGATTCCGATCCCTATGACTCTTTCAAGGGCTTCTCTTTCTATTTTTTGGACACGGCCAACGGAACTTTGGGCGAATATCAGCTCAAAGATTTTAAGGATAAGATTTCCGATGATTCCCGCCCCAAGATTGTTCTCTCCCATTATCCGATTTACGCCGGAGCGGGGGAGGCCGATGCTCTTCTCATGCGCT
This sequence comes from Treponema sp., assembly GCA_017469785.1. Taxonomy (GTDB): domain Bacteria; phylum Spirochaetota; class Spirochaetia; order Treponematales; family Treponemataceae; genus Treponema_D. The sequence goes on along the minus strand of JAFUFU010000015.1, from coordinate 26,888 downwards.
TGCAGAACACAATGGAGAGAAATACGCTCCTGACTTATTTTTCAAAATACAACGTGAAGCAGGTGTACGAAGGTCATATTCACAAGCGTACATGGTTTGATTTCAAGAAATTCCGAGAGGATGTAATTCAGTCATTCCGCTATGGAGAAGCCGCCGTCTTCACAGTAAATGAAAGCGCAGGCACGGTCAGCACTGAAATCATAAAATTCTAAGGCTGTAAAATCCTCCAGTCGTCACTATGAACAGTGCATTGGAAACTATGCATTATTTTCCTTCCCATTCTACTGTAATCATTCGGTTCTCGATGTTCGGAATGCGCTGGAACGTGATGCAGGTGGCCTTGTGGATTTTCATGCCTTTTTTTGTCATGTAGCCGACGATAAGGTCTCCCGGCTGGGGATTGCAGCAACCGGCCAGCGTACACTCGACGTTTTTGGTGCCTTCAACGATGATTTTCCCGGTGTAGGCCTTCCGCTCCATCAGTTCCGGATTCACGCCTTTTTTTGAGCGGTGCCTGCGTTTTTCCTCCTGAATTGCCCGGCTGCGCTCGTTCTGGGCATCCAAATCTCGTGCCCGCTGTTCTGCGGCGGCCTGGTCTTCAAATGTCGGGTCATTTGCCAGAAGCCATGCGTGGATTTTCTGCCGCGCCTTGCTGGTCTTTACGATTTTGAGCTGGTTTTCCGTGGGGTGAGCCTGAGGATTCGTGATGATTTCGATAATCTGGGTGTTCTGCAATGGAGCCGTAATCGGGATGATTTTGCCGTCAGCCTTTGCGCCTATGATTTTCTCGCCCACGCCTGAATGGACGCGATAGGCAAAATCAATGGCACAGCTTCCCTGGGGTAGCTGAATTACGTCACCCTTGGGCGTGAAGACATAAATCTCGTCTCCCAGAAGTTCGCCTTTCAGTTCCGCAAAAAAACGCTCGTTGCTCAAATCTTCTTTTTTGAGATTCTGAAGCTGATTGAAAATCGCAAGGGAATTCACGTCAACTTTATCGTGGTTCATTCCCTTTTTGTAGAGCCAGTGACTTGCGACGCCGTGTTCAGCCATATTGTGCATGTCGCTGGTGCGGATTTGGATTTCCAGGGGCTTTCCCTCGCAGACAACGGTGGTATGAAGAGACTGATATCCGTTGGATTTGGGCATGGCTATATAATCTTTGAAGCGGCCGTCCATAGGCTTCCAAAGACCGTGTACGATTCCGATCAGCGTGTAACATTCCGCGTTTGTTTTGCAAATCACCCTCAGGGCCAGTAAATCATAGAGGGAGGAAGCCGGAACATTGCGCTTCTGCATTTTTTTGTAGATGGAATAAAAATGCTTGGCCCTGCTTGAAATCTGAACGCTGATTCCAAGTTTTTCGGCGGATTTGTAGATTGCGTTTACGGCTTTTTCGAGATAGGCGGCCCGCTCGTCTTTTTTTTGCGCCACGATGGCCTTTATCTGCTGGAATACATCGGGATTTGAATATTTGAGACTTAAATCTTCCAGTTCGCTTTTGACGCTCTGCATGCCAAGACGATCTGCCAGCGGCGCCCAGATGTCAATGACTTCGCTTGAGACGAGGCGCTGCTTTTTTGCCTCGATTGACTTGAGGTTTCTCATGCGGTCAAGACGGTCGGCAAGTTTTACGAGAATTACGCGCACGTCGTCAATCATGGCGAAGAGCATTTTTCGGATAGAGTCCGCCTGCTGAATCGTGGTGGCGTTGATTTTCAGTCCTGTGATTTTGGATGTGTCCCGGACGATTTTGTAGACTGTCTCGCCGAAGCGTTTTTTTATCTCGTCTTCGGAAATCCCTTCGATTTCAAAAATGGAGTGCAGAAGCCCGGAAATAACGCAGTCAATATCGAGCTGTCCCTGTGCGAGAATTGCGGCGACGCGAATCGGATGGAGAAAGTAGGGCAGGCCGCAGTTGCGTTTGATGCCAGCGGTTTTTTCGCATAGGTAGTTCCAGCAGTCTGCAAAACGGGATTGTTCTTCTTCTGAAAAACTGTCGAAAGCCTTGAAAAATTCGGCCAGAAGAATCTTCGGGTCGGTCTCAGTGTTGTTCTTTGTGATGTCGAATCCCATATTTTCCCACCTTTTTTTTAACGAGATTTTTTTGAAAAGCCCCGCTTACATAAAGATATCAGAAATCCTATCGTTTGTGTAGGGAAAAAATCCGCGTGGGAAGGGGCATAGAGGCGCTCTTTATGTGGTAAAAAAATAAAATTTGACGTCTGCCAGATTCGGATTTATCCTAAGTAGAGACAGAAAAATCAAAAAAAGGAGGTAGCATGAAAAAATTACATCCATGTAATTTTTTCATGGCCAAGTTTTTGTCGTTGACAAAAACTTGCGTATTGTTGCCTCCCTGCAACCAAAGGAGGTACATTGTGCAAAGATTTACTCTGCCGCGTGACTTGTATCACGGAAAAGGTGCTCTTGAGGCACTTAAATCATTAAAAGGTAAGAGAGCCATCATTTGTGTTGGTGGCGGCTCAATGAAAAAGTTCGGATTTCTTGACCGTGCAGAAAAGTATCTGAAAGAAGCCGGAATGGAAGTTGCCTTTATCGAAGGTATCGAGCCTGACCCGTCTGTTACAACCGTTATGAACGGCGCAAAAAAGATGCTTGAATTCCAGCCTGACTGGATTGTAGCAATCGGTGGCGGTTCACCAATCGATGCCGCAAAGGCAATGTGGATTAAATATGAGTACCCGAACAGTACTTTTGAAGATATGTGCAAGGTATTCGGAATCCCGGAGCTTCGCAAGAAGGCTCATTTCTGTGCAGTTTCTTCAACTTCTGGTACTGCTACAGAAGTTACAGCATTCTCAATCATCACTGACTACGACAAGGGTATCAAATATCCAATTGCTGATTTTGAAATCACTCCTGATGTGGCTATCGTTGACCCGGAACTTGCCGAGACAATGCCTCAGAAGCTGGTTGCCCACACTGGTATGGACGCAATCACCCACGCAATCGAGGCTTATGTTTCAACTGCAAACTGCAACTACACAGATCCTCTCGCATTGCACGCAATCAAAATGATTCAGGCTGATTTGGTCAAATCATACAACGGCGACATGGCTGCCCGCGACCGAATGCATGACGCTCAGTGCTTGGCTGGTATGGCCTTCTCCAACGCCCTTTTGGGTATCGTTCACTCAATGGCTCACAAAACAGGCGCCGCATTTGAGGACGTTGGCGGCTTGCACGCTCACATCATTCACGGTGCCGCAAACGCAATGTACCTGCCAAAGGTCATCGCTTTCAACGCAAAAGACCCGGCCGCCGCAAAACGCTATGCCGTTATCGCTGACTTCATGGAGCTTGGCGGAAAGGACGAAAAGGATAAAATCGCCAAACTCATCGCTTATCTTCGCGGCATGAATGACGATCTCAAAATCCCACATTCTATCGGAACTTACGGCGCAGACAGCTATCCTTGCGAAAAAGGCTTTGTTCCAGAGGACATTTTCCTTGAGCGTCTGCCGGAAATCGCAAAGAACGCAATCGCTGATGCTTGTACCGGTTCAAATCCACGCCAGCCAACTCAGGAAGAAATGGAAAAACTCTTGAAGTGCTGCTACTACGACACAGAAGTGGATTTCTAGTCATTGTAAAGGCCGTCTTTATGACGGCTTTTTTTTCATTCCCAAATATGCTACACTCTTCACCATGAATATTATCGTGTCAAAAAGTAATCTGTCCGGAAAGATTACTGTTCCAGGCTCAAAATCTCACACAATCCGCGCACTCTTGCTCGCCACAATCGCAGACGGCATTTCACGCATAAAAAATCCCCTGCCCAGCGCTGACTGTCTTTCTACGGCGGCCGCGGTTCCACTGATTGGCTCTACCGTAGATTTAAATCTGCTTGCAGAAGGAGAGCCTGGCACTGAATGGACTGTTTATGGAGCCGGCAAAAAACTCCACTTGCCGGACGATGTTGTGAACGTGGGAGACTCAGGCTCCCTTTTGTATTTTTTGACGCCCATTGCAGCTTGTTTTGAGGGAACTTCTGTTTTTACAGGCGACGCGAGTATCCGAAAAAGGCCGGTAAATCATGTGATTGATGCCCTTTCCCAGCTGGGAGCCAAGGCCTTTGTCACTCGCCCCGGCTCAAACGGCTGCCCTCTTGTAATCACGGGCTCAATCAAAAATGGCGGCACTGTCCGCACTCCAGGCGAGGTTTCAAGCCAGTACATTTCTGGCCTTATGATGGCGGGAATCCTCACCGAAAAACCAATTAAAATCGAGCTTTCAAATCCAAAGGAAACTCCCTACCTCACGATGACCCAGAAATGGCTTCAAAAAGTGGGAGTTGAGTGTTCGGTTTCCGAGGATTTTAAGCATATTGAAGTCACTCCGGCTCAGAAATTTTCCGGCTTTGACGTAACTATTCCCAGCGATTGGGAAGGAGTCGCCTTTCCGCTTATCGCGGCTCTCATTTCTGACAGTAAAATCACGATTGAGAACGTGGATTCCAGCGGAACACAGGGCGATGATGCGATTGTTTCTATATTACAGTCAATTGGCGGTGATATTGTCTGGGACAAGGAAGCCTGCACGCTTACGGTAAACGGCGGCAAGAATGCAAAAGACGGAATCGGACGGCTTTCTACAGAGAATTTGCCAAACGGAGAGCTTCATGTCAAGATTTCTGGCTTTCCTGACGCGGTTTGCGCCCTTTCTGTAATCGCTTGCTTTACAGAAGGCAAGGTCGTTATTGAAGATGCTGCAGTCTGCCGCCGCAAGGAAACTGACCGCCTCAAGGTTCTCAATGCCGAGCTTTCAAATCTTGGAGCAGAAATTGAAGAATACGAGGACTCTCTGGTGATTCATGGTCATTCGCCGGTCCTCAAGGATGGAAGCAAAAATCCGGCTTTCAAAATGCACGGAGGAATCGCAAAAAGCTACGATGATCACCGCATGGCCATGTCGCTCTCTTGCCTTGGTCTGGGGCTGGACGACACTATGCCGATTGTTGTGAGCAATGCGGAGTGTTGCGCTGTCAGTTTCCCGCATTTCTTTGAGATAATGAATACAATTAACGCAAATTTCAAAATGGAGGTCTAAAAAATGACAGATATTGAAATCGCACAGAAGAACAAAATGATTCCGATTGTTGATGTGGCAGGAAAAATCGGCCTTACAGAAGAAAATCTGGAACTTTACGGGAAATACAAGGCAAAAGTCACAATGGAAGAGCTGAGGATTTTGCAGAAAAAGGCAGAACTTCCTCAGAACCGTGGGAAACTGATTCTTACAACTGCCCTTACTCCGACTCCAGCCGGCGAGGGAAAATCAACGGTCTCAATCGCTCTTGGTGACGGACTCAATAAAATCGGCAAAAAAGCCGTAATCGCCCTCAGGGAGCCTTCCCTTGGACCTTGTTTTGGAGTTAAAGGTGGTGCCTGTGGCGGCGGATACGCTCAGATTGTCCCGATGGAAGACATCAACCTTCATTTCACTGGCGACATTCACGCAATCGGGGTTGCCAACAACCTGATTGCAGCCCTCATTGATAATCACATCAAGCAGGGCAATCAGCTTGGAATCGATCCCCGCACAATCTCATGGAAGCGATGCGTTGACTTGAATGACCGCGAGCTTCGCAACATCGTAGTTGGCATGGGCGGAATCGCAGACGGAATGCCCCGGGAAGACCATTTCTGCATCACTGTGGCAAGCGAGCTCATGGCAATCATCTGTCTCTCAACATCAATCTCTGACCTTAAAAACAGAATCGACAATATCACTGTGGCAAAGACTTTTGACAAACGCCCTGTCAAATTCGGCGAGCTTAAATGCACAGGCTCAATCGCGGTTCTTCTGAAAGACGCAATCAAGCCGAATCTTGTCCAGACTCTGGAAAAAAATCCTGTTTTCGTTCACGGCGGTCCGTTCGCAAACATCGCTCAGGGAACAAACTCTGTGAACGCAACGATTTGTGCTCTTGCCACCGGAGATTATGTCGTCACTGAAGCCGGCTTTGCCGCTGATTTGGGAGCTGAAAAATTCATGGACATCAAGTGCCGGGCTGCTGGAATCTCTCCCAGCGTGGTCGTAATCGTTGCAACTGTCCGCGCCCTTAAAATGCACGGCGGAATGGCAAAGGCAGACCTTTCTACTCCGAGCGTTGGCGCATTGCAGGCTGGTTTTGAAAACCTTGCAGTTCATATCGAAAATATCGCGAAATTCGGAGTTCCTTCTGTGGTGGCAATCAACAAATTCATCACTGACACCGACGAAGAAATTAATTTGTTAAAAGAACTTTGCGCACAGAAAGGTTCAAAGGCCGTGCTCTGCGAGGGATGGGGTAAAGGCGGAGATGGAGCCACCGAGCTTGCAAAGGTCGTTGCCGAGGTCGCTGACTCTGGAAAAGCAAAATTCAATTACCTTTATCCGGCAAACCTTTCTTTCGTTGACAAAATCAAAATCCTTGCAAAGGAAATTTACCGGGCGAAAGACGTTGAATTCGCTCCCAATGTGATTAAAAAGCTGCGTGAGTATGAGGAGCAGGGCTACAAGGACTTGCCAGTCTGCGTTGCCAAGACACAGAACTCAATCAGCCACGATCCAAAACTCATGGGCGCGCCAAAAGATTACATCTTCCCGATTCGCGACGTCCAGCTCTATTCCGGGGCGGGCTTTGTTGTCGCCCTTGCCGGTGAAATCATGACCATGCCAGGCTTGCCAAAAATGCCGGCCGCCCTGAACATCGACATCGACGATGACGGAAACATTTCAGGGTTGTTCTAGGAGAATTTATGTTTACATTCTTTTTGAAAAAAAATCTGTGCGACGGCTGGGATAATTTTTTCTTTCTTGTCGCTTCAAATTTAGTGACGATTCTGATTTTGACAGGCAGTTTTTTCGCTTTCCGTTTTGCTTTTTCAGTGAACGCCCTTGTCCCACCTCTTGTTTTCATCGTCTCTTTAGGCGTTCTCATGATGTTCCTGTTTGCATGGGGAGCAAATGCGGCTAAAATCGCTGATTTTTGTTCTCCTTCTTTCGGATTGTTATTATCATCATTGAAATCTGTCTGGAAAATCGGATTTTTGTTCGGGGCGGTGATTGCTATTTCTCTGCTCCTGGCTCGTTTTGCATTTTCCTATTATCTTTCCATCTATTTCAAAGACGGAAATCTGATTGGGCTTCTGGTTTCGGCTATTCTAGGCTGGTTCCTTCTTGTTGCCGTGGTGGCCCTGCAGTGGTTCATTCCTCTTTATTTTCTTCAGGGAAACAATGGCTTCAAAAAATGCCTGCGGAAATCTTTTATCATTTTCTATGACAATGTTTTCTTCTCAATCGGTGTTTTCCTGTATAACATCGTTCTTTTTGTCCTTTCATGCGTTTTCTTCCTTCTCGTTCCAGGACTTAATGGAATCTTGCTTTCTTCTACCAACGCGCTCCGACTCAGGCTCTATAAATATGATTGGATTGAAAAAATGGCAGAATCAGACCCGTCCTTCGAGAATGACCGCGACAAGCGCAATGAGGTTCCTTGGGACGATTTGATTGCAGAGGACAGGGAATCCCTCGGCCCGAGGAAATTGCTTTCATTCGTTTTTCCTTGGCGGTAAGTCAAAGGGGGAGACGAGGCAAGTGCTTTTTGCTACAATCTCTCCCATGACTAAAAATCGTTTTGCTGTCGGCTTGTTTTTCGCTTCGGTTTCCGTCTTTATCTGGGGAATCACTTTCGTTTCTACAAAATATCTTTTGCATTCATTTTCTGCCTATGAAATCCTCCTGATTCGTTTTCTGCTGGCCTATGCTGGTTTGTGGATTTTACGTCCGAAAATGTTGCATCTTGAAATGCGAAATGAAATTTTTTTTCTGCTTGCAGGTTTTTCCGGAGTTACGGCTTATCAGTTTATGGAAAATCTGGCGATTTCTTATACTTCAGCATCGAATGTAAGCATCATTGTTTCCATCTGCCCGATTTTCACGGCGATTTTCTCACAAATCTTCCTCAAAGAAAAAAATCTCACTCCTTTTTTTATGCTTGGTTTTCTGCTCGCGATTTTTGGAATCGCTCTGGTGAGTTTTAACGGAGTGGTGGTGCTTCATTTGAGTCCAAAAGGCGATTTCCTTGCCCTTGGAGCCGCCCTCTGCTGGGGTGTCTATTCCCTCTGTGTGTCAAAAATCAATTCTCTCAATCTGGATTCCATTCAGGCTACCCGGCGCATTTTTTTCTGGGCTGTGATTCTTATGCTGCCAATCGCTCTTTTTTCCATTGTGACGGGAGCTTCCAAGCCTGGCTCTTCATCCCAAATTGCAATGATTTTTTCTTCCGCCGAAAACGCAGCCCGCTTTTCAAATCCTCTGAACTGGATGAACCTGGCTTTCCTTGGCCTTGGAGCGAGCGCATTTTGCTTTGCAGCCTGGAACATCGCCTGTGACGCGCTGGGAACAGTCCGGGCTACCGTGGGAATCTATTTAATCCCTGTGGTCACGATTATTTTTGCCTATTTTGCTCTGGGCGAAAGCATTTCATTCATGGGAGCCATTGGCGCGGCCCTTACCATCGCAGGGCTTTTTGTCAGCGAGATAAAAAAACGAGATTAAAATTCTGCCTCGCACTCAATCGTCATCTTCTCGCCAGTGACTGGGTGGGAAAAGCTCACTTTTTGCGCGTGGAGCAAAAGCCGCTCGCCTGCCTCGCATTTCCCGTAAAGAGTGTCGCCGATTATTGGAATGCCAAATCCATGACTGTCCGCGCTTACGAGGCGGAGCTGGTGGGTACGGCCTGTGCGGGGCTTAAAAAGAACTCGGGTGGCAGGACGGGCTGAACCGTCGGGGGCACGATAGCGCTCAACACCGAGAATTTTCCATTCTGTTACCGCGCTTTTCCCGTTTTCTGCATCCCAAATCTGATGGGGGCGGTTATCCACATCCAATCTGAAGAAAAGCTCCATTGAGCCGGTCTGGGGAATTCCTTTTTTTGCAAGCACTCCGTCCAAAAGGGCGATGTATTCTTTTTGTACTTCCTTTGCCTCAAACTGACGGTTCATTTCCCGATGGGCTTCTTTTGTAAAGGCCAGAATCATTACGCCACTGGTTTCCATGTCCAGACGGTGAACGGCTGGCTGGGCGATTTCCACTTTCTCCCTGAAAAGTCTCTTGAAACGGGATTCAACACAGTCTTTTTTGTCCTCAGTTCGCCCTGGCACGCTCAAAATACCCGATTCTTTGTTTACAACGCAAATCGCTTCGTCCCGGTACAAAATCCTTAAACCCAGCATGGCAGGAAGCAAAATCCCGCAACGCTCATCGCAAGGAGGCAGTAATGAGATATTAGGAATGCATAATGTGTAATTATTCGAGACGGGACTTTGCTCTGCTCGTCCTTTTTCATCCTTGTAGGGACATTCCGCAAGGGAAATAGGCTGTAAGTCGTGGGAAAAGGCATAGTCAAGCAATTTTGGAGCGCAGCAGTCTCCTGTTCCTGTGGGCGGAAGTTTTCCATGGTTGTATTTTGCGCAGATTTCTCTTAGGGTGTGGACTTTTCCGTCTATGCAGTGAAAATTGTAGAGAGCGTGGACTTTTTCAAGGGACTGACCGCAAAGTTCTTTCAATTTGCGATTCAAAATGGTTAATTCAGAATCAGTATGAGAGTCATCATTCGTAGTATGGGACTTTATTTCTTGAATCTTCTCTGTAATTTCATGTATTCGCCTGTCGTTTCCAGAAAGCGCATTTTCAATTTCTTCCGCTGAAACAATCGAATCGATAACTTTCAGTTTTTTCTTTTCTAGTTTCAGTTTCTTCGCGTTTCCTGAATTCGTCACAAGATTCACTTCTTTTCCGCTTTTATCAAGGCAGACCAAGACGCCCAGCATGATTCCCTGATTTTTGCGCTCTTCGCTGACTCTGGCTGTTTGCTCAAGGCTGGCACTTCCTTCGTAAAGGGCTTGAATCAATTCTTGGAGAATCATTTCGGCTTTTTTTTCAGAGAATGGAGGAAACATGGCTGTATTTTATAGAAGAATTTAAGTCATGAAAAGAGATGAAAAATACCGAAAAAAAATCTGAAATTACGCTCACTACAGTTTTATTGCAAAATGCAGTATGATGTTTCTGAACGCAAGCTAAGGAGCATGGCATGACTGAAGAAAAAAATCTTCCCACCCACATTCAGATTCGAGGGGCAAGGGCCCACAACTTAAAGAATATTGACGTAGACATTCCACTGCACAAAATCACCGGCATTGCGGGCGTTTCGGGAAGTGGAAAATCTTCTCTTGCCCTGGGCGTTTTGTATGCCGAAGGAAGCCGCCGTTATCTTGAATCCCTTTCCACTTACACTAGGAGGCGAATGACGGAAGCAAGCCGCGCTCAGGTGGACGAAGTGCGCTATGTTCCGGCTTCCCTTGCCCTGCATCAGCGGCCTGGCGTTCCCGGAATCAGAAGCACTTTTGGAACTTCCACGGAACTTTTAAATTCGCTCCGACTCATGTATTCAAGGCTCGCAAGTCACCGCTGTCCGAACGGGCATTATGTCGAGCCAAGTCTTGCGGTTGCGGCCGAGCAGGAACTTGTCTGCCCTGAGTGCGGTGAGCATTTTTACGGGCCTGGGGCGGAAGAACTGGCCTTTAATTCTGGAGGAGCCTGTCCTGAATGTGAGGGAACAGGAGTTGTCCGCACTGTAGATGAAAGCACCCTTGTTCCCGACGAGTCCCTTACCATTGATGAGGGAGCTGTTCTTCCTTGGCAGACTTTGATGTGGTCTTTGATGAAAGACATTGCCCGGGAGATGGGAGTTCGCACGGATGTTCCCTTTTGCCAGCTGACAGAAAAGGAGCGGGATATTGTCTTTCACGGCCCTGCTGAAAAAAAGCACATTCTCTATCACAATCCCAACACGAATGTGAGCGCCGAAATGGACTTCACTTATTTTAACGCCACATACACGGTGGAAAATGCCCTTTCAAAAGTGAAGGACGAAAAAGGCATGAAGCGGGTGGAAAAATTTTTGCACGAGGGAGTCTGCCCCTGCTGTCACGGCACAAGACTTTCTGATGCCGCCCGTGCACCCCTCTTGCAGGGAATCTCTTTAGACAAAGCCTGCGAGATGACTTTAAGCGAACTGATTGAATGGGTTGCTGCCGTTCCGTCATCCCTGCCCGAAGAAATGCGGCCCATGGCAGAGCGGATTGTGGAATCCTTTAACGACACAGCCCGCCGCCTTGTGCAGCTGGGACTTTCCTATATTTCCCTGGACCGGGCCGCCTCAACTTTGAGCACCGGTGAACGCCAGCGGATGCAGCTTGCCCGAGCCGTGCGCAACCGTACCACCGGCGTGCTTTATGTTCTGGACGAACCCAGCATAGGTCTTCACCCTTCAAATCTTGAAGGCCTTATCGGTGTGATGGACGACCTGATTGCCGACGGAAACACCGTGGTTTTGGTAGACCACGATACCCAAGTCCTTTCCCACGCCGACTGGATTGTGGAACTGGGCCCGGAAGCCGGTGCCAAAGGCGGCAATGTGATTGCCCAAGGCACTGTGGCGGATGTGTGTGCCAACCCTGCGAGCAGGATTGGGCCTTTCTTGCAGCGGGAGAGGAAAGTAAAAAGTTAGCAGTTTGGGCGTTCCCCTCACTTCGTTCGGGTCGGGCATTCCAGCCTTCGCTAACGCTAATTGCCGCAAACGGCAACTTCGGGCTTCCAATCCCTAACGGCTTTTAAAACAATAAAGGCTGCCATAATCGACAGCCTCGTTAGTTTTCAATCAATTTTCAAATTGTTCTTTATTTAAAGCAGTCTTCATTAAGATAAGGGGAAAATTCATCATTTCTTCTGTCTTCTTCTTCGCTTTTTTCTTTATAAAATTTATCATAATCAATAGATTTTTCGATTTTCGTTATAGAATCAACCGAGAATAATTGTTTTGTGAATGATGTTATCTTTGTTTGAAATTCATTTGCAATAACTTCTTGAAAATCATTATCCGTTACAAGTGTCAAACAAAACGCCTGTAAAATTTTATTCAAATCGTCTTCTTTTTTCTTTGCTTGTTCTACAATCGTATTCGCAAGATTTTTTTCAACAAATTGGGAATGAAGAAATTCATTAAAATGAAATGGTTTTCTGAGTTTCATATTTTTCTCCAATTATATATTTTCATCAGGTCTGGCAATGCAACGCACTTTAATGCCAGCCCTGCGAATTTGTTATTTCCACTGCAAGAAATCTTTTGAGCCATCACGCAGAGTAAAGTAGGTTTCCGCATCTACCCATTTGCCCGGTTCAAGTTGCAGTTTGTAGGTGAGCACGCCGCGCTTGTCCAAAATGACGCTTGCGCTTTCCCAGTTGTCGGCGGCGACAGCACAGCGGTAGTCAATGTACACCTTGCAATCTGACAAATCCACTAATTTCTTGAACAGTTCTTTTCGCTCGTCGATGTGAACATTTTTGTATGCGGAATACAATTCTTTGTACATTTGCTCGCACTGTTCTTGTAACGCCTTTCCGTTTTCTTTTGCGAATGCTGCACACATTTCGTCCAAGCCTTCAACATTTGACCAGCCATAAAGATTTTCCGTGCCGAAAATGTAGCCGACAAAAGAACCGCAAGATTCCTTTTTATACGATTCAAGATTTTCATATTCGCGGTGCTTTTTCATTCCATCGGGATAATCGTCCCAGTGGTCATTCACGAACTGAACGAATTTTTTGTAATACTGAACTTTTAACAGCGGAACGCCATCGGCTTCTTCTTCAAGTTCGTCCAAATTGTTTGCTAATCCGTAATTCTTAATGACTTCTGGATATGAAATAGTGCTGCCATTGTAGTCCGTAAATGTGTTCAATTTTTTGCGGGCAATGTCATATTCTGTCGGCTTTCCGACACCAATGTATTTTCGTAGCCATGTTTTGTATTCATCTTCACTCGCTTTGTTGTGCTCAAAATACCAATGCTCATAGTCCGCACCATCATTTAAGTATACCGTTTCCCCATCTTCGCCGACACTGCTGACATATCTCCGCCATTGTAAATAATCTTCAAGATTGTCACCGTAACTGTCAAGTTCACGGTAGCCGCTAAAAATAAATGCAAGTACATCTTTTTCAAAACCGGTGTGAGTATCATTATACGTTTTATACAATTCAAAAAAATCATTGAATGAAAAAATACGCAATGGTAAATAATACACCGGCTCAATCCCCAAACTGAGGATGGTTTTTCTCAACGCTTCGGCAGGCATCTTTTTGTCATTATAATTGAGTTGCTGCCATGATTTGTCTTTTTCATCTGGCAAGGAATAAAAACTATCCGTTATGTCAAAGTAATCATTGCCAATTCCTTCTTCCAAAGGTTTTAGAAATTTTTTCTTCAGAATATTCGGTATAAACTGATTCTTAAACGATTTTGCGTATTCTTTTAATTTTGGCTCATACCGAAGCACGACAAAAACTCCGCCATGCGTTTCCGCACTTTGAACGCCTGTCTTAAAAGTAAAATCGCCGTATTGCTGAATGTCGTTTTCCACGGCTTTGTATTGGTTTTTGAGGATTTTGTCAGTCGTCTTGGAGATTTCCCCCGCCTGCTGATTTTTCAGTTTTCCGCGGCTCAAATCATCTTTATCGTTAAAGGCAAAATCAAAAATCATCCATGGAAGCACAAGCCCAAGAAAAAAGCCTGTGATTTTGCTTCCGTGCAAGGCAAGAAATTTCTTCCACGCTAAATCGCTCTGACTTTTCCCAAAAATCGCCGTTACGGGCGCATAATCGTGGATTTTTTTGCCCAATTCCCAGCCATAATGACTGCCGAGCACACAGATGATATATGTCAGCAATCCCAAGCCGAAATTCGCGGTATCGGCAATAATAAAAATGGTAGGAATAAGCGAAAGTAGCAGTGACGGCAAGAACGACACGACCGTTTGCTTATCCAATTTGAATTTTTCAAGCATAAAAAACTCCTTTTAGTTTTCATTGCCGCAAAAATCGAGCAAAGCAAGATTTTTGCGGCAATGGGATTAGTCAATTCCATTGCCTACTATATAGTAGGCAAAATTTTTCGCGGGGCGAAAAATAGGGTGGATTTTACATTGTTTGTCTATGCAAAATCGTATTTTCACTAATTTTAACACAATAATTTATAAATGTCACTAATTTTGGAGCAATTTAAATGAGAAAATATACTGTTTATAATAAGTATAAAATGTCCTATCAGTCGGATTTTATAGCGAATTTGAAATATTACCGTGCTCAAAAAGGCTACTCACAGGCAAAACTTGCGGAACTATGCCAATGTCAGCCCGCCACAATCGGCTGTATTGAGTGCGCCCGTCAGTTTCCCTCGTTCGACTTGCTTTTTAAAATCTCCGATGTGCTTGAAGTAAATCCCGCCGACCTCTTTTTGCGAAACGCATCCAAGTCGCTCTTTGAAACGAGAAAAATCATGCAGGGCGAGTTTCTGCCCTATGTGTCGCGGTTTGTGGACGAGCATTTTTAAGCGAGCGCAAAACTATTGACATTTGTGTGATTTATGCAACGGCGTTTTTACCAGTCGTCAGCACAATCGGAATCTGAAAGCGGTACATCGCCACCACATTCGGGTCGCCCCTGTCGTCAAGAAATCGCCCGACAAAATCAGAATCTTCATATAACTGTTTTATCTGCATTGACGCCTCAAAATGCTCCGCCGTAGAAAATCCGTTCAGCGCGGATTTGTTCACGGCTTTGTCGCTCCCGATTTTGCCGATTGAGCGCGATGAAAAATTGGCGTTTATTCCGCTCTTCTTATTGGTGAATTTCGCATTTGAAAGCGGTTTCAATGCGGCTTGCAGTTTGATTCGCAGGGCAATTCGCTCGGTGTATTCTTTGTGTAACGGCGTGTAAACGGCTTCGCCTAAGTCCTCTCCCGTAGCGTCGCCAATCCAATGCCGAGTATGGTGTCCGTTTGACCAAAAATCTTCGAGATGGCGATGTGATGTCGGGGATTCCGCTGTCTGCATAATGTAAGTGTAGCATTTTAGGACGACTGATTCTATAGAATGCCGAGTGTTAGGGATACGCCATTTCGTGTCGTTTCCGTAATTGGAAATTATTGAACATACGCGCTTGCGCGCGTTAGGGATACGGAAGGCGGCGTAGCCGTTCGGTAGTGACCGCAGGGAACGGACGAATGAAGCGATAGCGGAACCTGTAGTAGCCCGACCCGACCTTGAAAGACGGAAATTTGTTCACTACAGCGCGGCACGGATGCCGCGTTGCCTAGAAAGACGGAAAATTCCGCGACAACTCGAAGAGTTGTCGTTACAACACGGAGGTCGGGGAACGCCCATATCAAACATCTTCCTTTCAAAAACTTACCTTTACACCGCCCGAGCCGTGCGGAACCGTACCACAGGAGTGCTTTACGTTCTGGACGAACCCAGCATAGGCCTCCACCCCTCAAATCTTGAAGGCCTTATCGGCGTGATGGACGACCTGATTGCCGACGGAAACACCGTGGTTTTGGTAGACCACGACACCCAAGTCCTTTCCCACGCCGACTGGATTGTGGAACTGGGCCCAGAGGCCGGCGCCAAAGGCGGCAATGTGATTGCCCAAGGCACGGTGGCGGATGTGTGTGCCAACCCTGCGAGCAGGATTGGGGTGTTTTTGAGGAGGGAGAGAAAGAAAAGATAGTAATTTGGACGTTCCCCTCACTTCGTTCGGGTCGGGCTTTTCGCACTTCCGCGCTAACCGCGCTCCATTCTTCCGTTCTGGTGGTTTCGACTTCGCTTAACCACCGCCACTACAGAACGCGCTTCGCGCGGTGCTACAATCCCTAACGCGATTCCGTCTTATGCGTGTTTTCCCAGTCTTTGCATTTTTCTTCGAGCAGGCGAAAATCATTGCACCGCTTGCAAAGGCTCGTCTTGTTTCCATTGTGGCTTTTGTGCGAGTACACAATCTGCGCGTTTTTCAGGATTTTTTCCTCAATCACCTTTATGACGCGGTATTCCTTTCGGAGCAAATTTCTGTAATTCACATCAGAAACCTTGTTAATGTCAAGAAAAGTCCGCTCCGACTTCGGCGCAGGGAACATATTGTTCAGATTCAGAACCGCAAACTGCCTGATTTTCAAAAAGTCAACGCTTTCCTGCATTTTCTGATGCTTTTCCTTGAACGACGAGAGCGGCACGAAATAATCCAAGCCGTTCACCGTCAGCACGATGCCGATATATTTCCGCGAATTTTTCTGCCCGTCCTTTTTGTTATGAAAAAGGTGCGGCGCGAACGGCACAAGGTAGTCGATGTACAAAGGATTTATCTCATAAAACTGAATCAAAGCCCGCTCTCAAAAAAAACAAGGGCAACTCGTGCCCCTGCTGTTACAGTTCTCACTTGTAAGGCTGAGATACACCTGCTTATAAAGTTCTCGCTTATAGAGCCGAGATACACTCACTGATTAAAATATACCGCAGAACGCGGGGGGAAGTCAATGGGAAAATTTGGATGCTATATTTTCTGCCACAATTCATTTTTCGTGGGTTTTCCGCCGTAAATATTCAAGGTTACGGCAGAATCAGAAATTGCACGAACTTTGTCGGATAGCCCTCCAATCATATTCCTTGCAATCTGCCCATGAAACTGTGCTACCGTACAATTAGAATATTTTTCATGGAACTTTTGCAAATACGCAAGATGATAATCTGGATTCTGCAAAATCATACTCAGTATCGTATGCGAATCAAAATAATCGCCCGATGAAAAATTCTTCTCAATTATTTCTTTTATGCAATCTTCAAGACTCATAAATGCCTCCTTTAACTTTTTTTTATACTACCCGCCCTTGCTGAAAAAAGCAAGGTCAAGGGGCAAACTCTAATCTGAATCTTGAATCAAGCCGAGTACAACGGGCATTTTCGAAATTCCTTTTCCGCCAGCCACTATGACCGTCAAGGGAATTTCTATTGTCTGCCCGAAAAGATTTGTAACGCCCGCCTCCACGACTTCACCTTTCACTTTCTGACTTATGTAATCAACATAAACCGCGTTGCTCTGGGAAGAAAAAAACAGACCGTCACCGTATTCAATTTTTGCCATGCTTCCGCCATATTTCACGACAAAACCAGAGATGTAATATGCGTGACCGCTCTCCAAAGCACCGTTGGCAAACAATTTGCAGTTTTTGTCGTCCTCGTCAATACCGTGGTAAGTGTAGCCTTGCGCAAGTTTTTTGCCAGCGGCATCTGATTTCGCTCGCTTCTCCGCTTTCGCTTTTTTGTCGGCTTCTTCCTTTGCGATGCGCTCTTTTTCAGCGGCGGCTTTGTCCGCCTCAATCTGTTCTTGCGTTGGAATTCCTTCAATATTGTACAAAATTACTTTTGTGGTATATCCAATCCAAGCGTTTCCGTCAGTCTGTCCGTAAAGGTATACCGTATAATGTCCGTTGTATTTCTCATCGTTTCTGACCGCATCAAGCCTTTCACCCCATGTCGAATCAGTCTTGTTCATATTTTTTACAAAATCCGTTGCATAAACAGAAAGAGCATCGCTTCCCCAAGTATTTTTATTTTCGCCCAGTTTCAAAATCGCTTCCGTCGTGCCATTTTCATTTCTTGTGTCAGCACCGAGAACATAGACATCTGAAATTTTATAACCTGTTGGTGAGGAATACAAATCGCTTTGGTTTGCGTTAAAATAATCTTTTGCCGAAATTTCTTTGTATTCGATTTCAGAAGGATTGACCTCAACATTTGTTGACGCACAGCCAATGAACATTGTAATAACCAACAGCAATGAAGTAAAAAGAATAGCGTTTCGTTTCATATTAGAATCTCCGCAACATTATTTTCCCACCGAATTCAGCGAATCCGAAAGGTTGTTCATTGAGTCGGACAATTTTTTCAGGCTGTCCGAAGTTTCCTGCAATTTTTGAAGTGTGTTCGGGTCGGCAAGTTTTTTTGTGGCAGACCAACCGACATAAGTCCGCCATCCTGCCACAGCAAGAAAGAGAACGCAGATAATCGTTCCCGCGATTGAAGAACCGCGTTTTTCCTTTGGTTTCTTGCAAATCCCGATGATTCCGCACAAAAGCCCGATGACAAGAAGCGGAATACTGAAAAAATTCATGATTCCCAAAAACGGAACCAAGCCAAGCAATGTGAAGAACGCACCAAAAATACCCCAAATGATACTTCCCATAGAAATCTCCTGTGTTTTCGCACATTCGTGCGAATCTTTCTCTATAATAAGCACAAACAGCATAAAATTCAAGTAGAAGATGGTACATTCGTGCTATTTTTTATTAAATGTTGGATTTTTGGCTACGAGTAAAAGAAAAATTAGATTATCAAGACCTCACACAGCGTGAACTTGCGGATAAAATCGATGAAAGTTACAACACATTGCAGTCGTGGATAAACCGCGACAGGCTTCCGAACGCAGAACAGGCGGTAAAGGTTGCGGATGCGCTGAACACCTCGGTGGAATTTTTGGTGACTGGCAGGCGAACGCAAGGCAAAAGCAACCATTCTCGCACGGTAAAGTTGCTTGAAGAAGCGATAGAAAATCTGAAGAAGGATTTGTAATAAGCAAAATTATTTTTTGTTTGAAAATATGCTGATATTAGCCAAGCGTTAGGGATTGTAGGGGCGAGCCGCTAGGCTCGTTCCGAAGCGGATTGGCAACGAAGTTTCAAGCCGCGTAGGAATGGAGCGTGAGAGCGCGGAACCCGCGAGAATGGCAAGCCATTCTCGTTACGAGTTTGCCATCGGCAAACTCGCGAAAGCCCAACCCGACCTTGAAAGACGGAAATTTGTTCACTACAGCGCGGCACGGATGCCGCATTGCCTAGAAAGACGGAAAATTCTGCGACAACTCGAAGAGTTGTCGTTACGACACGGAGGTCGGGGAACGCCCATATTAAACATCTTCCTTCCAAAAATATATCATGACACTGCCCGCGCCGTCCGCAACCGCGCGACAGGCGTTCTCTATGTGCTGGACGAACCCAGCATAGGACTTCACCTCTCAAACCTGGAAGGCCTTATCGGCGTGATGGACGACCTGATTGCCGACGGAAACACCGTGGTTTTGGTAGACCACGACACCCAAGTCCTTTCCCACGCCGACTGGATTGTGGAACTGGGGCCAGAGGCAGGCGCAAAGGGCGGCTCTGTGATTGCCCAGGGCACTGTGGCGGATGTGTGCGCTAACCCTGCAAGCAGGATTGGGCCTTTCTTGCAGCGGGCTATGGAGGAGAGACGGGGATAGGGGGGCTGGAGGAGGAGTGACCCAATATTTTCTGAATAATGGAGTTTTATAGAAAAAACAGCAATTTTCATGCTATAATTCCCCTATGGCAGTAAAAAAATCACAACTCTACAGTTCACTTTGGGCAAGCTGCGACAAGCTTCGCGGCGGTATGGATGCCTCTCAATATAAAGACTACATTCTGACACTTTTATTTGTAAAATACGTTTCAGACAAATATAAAGATGACCCTTATGGCGCAATAGCGATTCCAGATGGAGCAAGTTTTGAAGATCTTGTCGCATTAAAAGGAAACAAAAACATAGGCGAAAAAATAGATGTCCTCATTGCAAAGCTTGCAGAAGCAAACAACCTTACAGGAATCATAAATAACGCCCACTTTAACGATGAATCAAAAATCGGCAAGGGCGATGAAATGGTGGACAAACTAACAGGTCTCATTGCCATTTTCCAAAAGCCGGAGCTTGATTTTAAAAACAACAAGGCAGAAGATGATGACCTTATCGGCGACGCTTACGAATATCTTATGCGGAACTTTGCTACTGCCAGCGGAAAGAGCAAGGGACAGTTCTATACACCTGCCGAAGTAAGCCGCATTCTTGCCAAGGTAATCGACATATCAAACTGCAAAAATAGAGATGCTACAATCTATGACCCGGCTTGTGGTTCTGGTTCACTCTTGATTCGCGCCGCAAATGAAGCTCCCTTCCCGCTTGCAATTTACGGGCAGGAAAAAGATATTTCAACCGCTGGTCTTGCAAAAATGAATGTAGTCCTTCATAACATTCCTTCTGGAGAGATTCATTCAGATAACACTTTTTCTGACCCATGGTATAAAGATGATAATGATGACACCAAGCTCCGAAAGTTTGATTACATAGTAGCAAATCCGCCGTTCAGCATGAAAAACTGGATGGACGGCTTAAAGCCTTATGGCCGCTTTGATGATTATGACGAACTTCCTCCAGAGAAAAACGGCGACTATGCATGGCTTTTGCATATCATCAAATCAATGAAAAACAACACCGGTAAAGCCGCTGTCATTCTGCCCCACGGAGTTTTGTTCCGCGGAAATGCAGAAGAAACAATCCGCAAAAATATAATCGACCGTCATCTTATAAAAGGAATAATCGGACTTCCTGCAAACCTTTTTTACGGAACAGGAATTCCGGCCTGCATCATTGTTCTGGATAAAGAAAACACAGCAAACCGCACCGGCATTTTTATGATTGATGCCAGCCACGGCTTTATAAAAGATGGAGATAAAAACCGTCTTCGCGAGCAGGATATTTACAAAATCGTAACAACATTTAATTCAATGACCGAAGTTCCTGGCTTCAGCCGTTTTGTTCCTTTTACAGAAATCATCGAAAAAAACGCCTATAATCTGAACATCCCTCGCTACATCGATTCAAGCGAAAAAGAAGATTTGCAGAGCATCGAGGCGCATCTTTATGGCGGAATCCCGCAGGAAGATATAGATAATATTCCTCACTTCTGGAACGTTTTCCCAAATCTTAAAAAAGAAATCTTTGGTGAATATAAACACGAATCTTGTCATGCTGAACTTGATTCAGCATCTACAAAAGGCTTTTACAAGCTTCTCATCCAAAAAGATGATGTTCACAAGGCAATCACAGAAAATGCGGAGTTCCTTGAATACAACAAAAAAGTAAACAAAGCCTTTGAAGAATGGAAGGCTTTTGCAAATCCAATTCTTACAAACCTCAAGCCAGCAGATTCAAACAAAGAAATCATCCTAAAGCTTTCAGAAGAAATTCTTTCTAAGTTCACGAAACTTGAACTGCTCGATAAATACGATGTTTATCAGGTGCTTCTTGCTTACTGGAACGAAACAATGAATGATGATGTCCTTCTTGTTATTCAGGATGAACTTGGATATAAGCTTGCAAAAGTAACTGATGATATAAAGGAAGAACCAAAAGAAAGCAAAAAGTCAAAGAAAGATACTGCAAAAGAAAAGAAGCCAAAGGAGCCAAAAGTAATCGGCTGGGAAGGCCGCCTTATTCCAAAGCAGATTGTTCTCGATGCCTTTTTTGAAGCAGAACAGAAAGCGATTGAAGAGGCTGAAGAAAACCTCAGTCAGACAGAAAGTGAGTTTGAAGAGTTTGTAGAAGAAAACACAGAAGATGATGAACTCTCGCAGGAGCCTGAAATCCTTAAAAAGTGCAAGGCTTATGAAGCTTCTATAAAATCACAAAAGAAAACAATTGCCGACCTCAAAAAGAAGCTGGACGAAAACTGCCGCAAACGCTACGACACTTTTACCGACACAGAAATAACAGACCTTCTTGTAAACCGCAAATGGTACAAAACAATTGACCAGGGAATCCAGAATCTTTATGTAACAGTTGCAAATTATCTTACAAAACGGATTATCGAACTCTACGAACGTTACGAAAACACCCTTCCCGAACTCACCGAAAAACTCGCAGAAGAAGAAAAAGAAGTTGCCGCTCACCTTGCTCAGATGGGATTTAAGTTGTAGGAGAAAATCTTATGCAGAAAGTAAATGTAAAAGATACAAGCGTTAGTGTTATAAAATATGATGAAACAGATTTTATTTCTCTTACAGACATTGCAAAATTCAAGTCTGAAGAACCGAATGCCGTAATTGCGAACTGGCTTCGTAACAGAAATACAATTGAATACCTCGGAATCTGGGAAACTCTTTATAACACAGATTTTAAACCCCTCGAATTCGAGGGGTTTAAGAAAGAAGCAGGGCTGAATGCTTTTACTCTTTCTCCAACAAAATGGATTGAATCAACAAATGCAAAAGGGATTATCGTAAAAAGTGGTCGCTATGGCGGAACTTATGCGCATAAAGACATTGCTTTCAAATTCGCAAGCTGGATTTCTGTTGAATTTGAGCTTTATTTCATAAAAGAATTTCAGCGATTAAAAGAGGAAGAACAAAAGCAACTTGGCTGGTCTGCAAAACGAGAACTTGCAAAAATCAATTATAGAATTCATACAGATGCTATAAAACAGAATCTTATCCCGCCAGAACTTACGCCAGCACAAAAGTCCTTTGTCTATGCTGATGAAGCTGATATGCTCAATGTTGCAATGTTCGGTATGACTGCAAGACAATGGCGTGAACTAAATCCAGAATTAAAAGGAAATATCCGAGATTATGCCTCTATCAACCAGCTTATCTGCCTTAGCAATATGGAAAATTTGAACGCCGTTTTTATTAATGACGGACTTTCTCAAAGAGAACGCCTTGAAAAACTGAATAAAATTGCCATTCAGCAGATGAAAGTTCTAGAGAATATTGAAGACAGGAAACTTCTCACAGAAAACTCAGGAGCAGATAAATGAAGCAGACAGAAATAGAGAGAGACAGGATGTCAAATCAGAATCTAATTGAAACAGTGAACGAGTATCTCTCTCTTGGGATAAATCAGCAGCTTGATTATGACAAATTCTATCTATATTCAATCATCACTCATTCAACAGCAATTGAAGGTTCTACTGTTACCGAAATAGAAAATCAGCTTTTGTTTGATGAAGGAATCAGTGCGAACAAGCCTATGGCGGAACAGCTGATGAACCTCGATTTAAAAAAGGCCTATGAGCAGAGTTTTATTTATGCAAAATCCCACGCAGACTTTTCAATCGAACTTTTATGTAGCCTTGCCGCCCTTGTTATGCAAAATACTGGCTCCACTTATAAAACGATTGGCGGAGACTTTTCTTCTGCAAAGGGGGACTTGAGGCTTTTGAATGTAAGTGCGGGACGAGGCGGAAAATCTTATCTTGCCTGGCAGAAGGTTCCTGACAGACTGCAAAAATTTTGTGACTGGCTTAATGCGGAACGAAAGGCTGTTGATAAAAACGACATTCACAAACTCTACGAACTCAGTTTTGAAGCTCATTACCGCATTGTTTCAATTCATCCGTGGGCAGATGGAAACGGAAGGATGAGCCGTTTGATTATGAATATAATTCAGTATGAAGCCGGCGTTATTCCTTCAATCGTAAAAAAAGAAAAACGAGCCGAATACATCCAGAGCCTTGCACTGAGCCAGGAGAACGAAGATTCAAGTATTTTCGTTGATTTTATGCTGAATCATCATACAGAGAATTTGCAGAAGCAGATTGCTGAGTACAAGGCTTCGATGGAAAAATGAAGCAGACTGAAACAGGGGAATTTATGAAAAACGAAATAACAGTTTATGACAATGAATATACATCTTGGTTACAGGAACTTAAAGAACGGTATTTGAGCCAGCAGTTAAAGGCGCATTCTGCCGTACTGAATTACTATCTTGAATTCTATTGGTCGGTTGGAAAAGATATTGTTTCAAAACAGAGTGAAAATAAATACGGCAGTGGATTTTATAAAAGACTGAGCAATGACTTAAAAAATGAATTGCCGGGTGTAAAAGGCTTGTCTCCCACAAATCTAAAATATATGAAGTATTTTTATGAGTTATATAAAGATGTTGAAAATCGTCAACAGGCTGTTGACGATTTCAGCATGAAAGAACTTTTTTCTATTCCATGGGGGCATCATGTTACAATTATCGATAAATGCAAGAGCAATGAAAAGAAGGCTATTTTCTTCGTAAACAAAACGAGAGAAAACAATTGGAGTCGCCCAGTTCTCTTGAATTTTCTTGATACAGATTTATACGAGCGGCAAGGCAAAGCAATCAGTAATTTTGCAAACACCTTGCCAGCACTACAAGGAGAGCTTGCTCAACAAATTACAAAAGACCCTTACACATTCGATTTCCTTTCAATTCGCGAAAAATACGAAGAAGAAGAACTCAAAGACGCTTTGATTGCAAATATAGAAAAGTTTCTGCTGGAACTGGGACGCGGTTTTGCATATATGGGACGTGAGTTTCGGTTAGAAGTGGGTAGTGAAGAGAAATTCATGGATATGCTTTTTTATAACACCAACCTTCATTGCTATGTAGTTGTGGAAGTCAAAATCACAAAATTCAAGGCTGCGGATTTGGGGCAGCTTGGACTGTACGTGTCTGCCGTAAATCATATTATGAAGAAAGAAGGAGATAATCCGACTCTGGGGCTTTTAATCTGCAAAAGCAAAGATGATATTGTGGCACAGTATTCGCTTGAAAGTTCTGCCGTGCCGATTGGCATTTCTGAATACGAGCTTTCCAAAGTGTATCCCGTGGATTTTAAAAGCAGTCTTCCTACGATTGAAGAGATAGAGGAATCCCTAAAGGACAAGGAATGAAAATGAAGCAGACAGAAGTTGGATTGATTCCTGACGATTGGAAAGTTGCAAATTGAGAATTAAAAGGTGAAAAATGAAAATTGAGAATTGGAAAGAAGTAACTATCGGAGATGTCGCAACGATTATAGGTGGTGGAACTCCATCTACATTGAATCCATCGTGTTGGAATGGCGATATTCAATGGTTTACTCCAGCAGAATTAAATGACTCAAAAAAATATGTTTCAAAAAGTGAAAGAACTATTACAGAACAAGGATTGAAAGAAAGTTCTGCAAAACTTTTGCCAAAAGGAACTGTTCTGCTGACAACTCGTGCAAGTATTGGTCTTACTGCGATTTTGAAAAATCCTGCCTGTACAAATCAAGGCTTTCAATCATTGATAGCAAAAGATATTTGTTGCAATGAATTTTTGTATTATGTTATTCCGCTGATAAAAGATGAAATGCTTTCTAGGGCAAGTGGCTCAACTTTTGCAGAAATAAGCGCAAAAAAACTTTCAACCATCACCTTACAACTTCCCCCTTTCCCCGAACAGCAGCGAATCGCAAAAACCCTTTCCGATGTAGATGCACTTATTTCCACAACAGAAAAACTGCTCCAGAAAAAAAAGAACATCAAACAGGGCACAATGCAGGAACTTCTGACCGGCAAAAAACGCCTCCTGGGCTTTGCAAAATCCACCAGAACAAAAATGACCGAACTGGGAGAAAGCCCAGAAGATTGGGAAGTGAAAACATTATCAGAAATCTTTGAGTTTAAGCCAAACAATACTTTTACAAGAGATTGCTTAAATGATTCAAAAGGTGAATATCAAAATGTACACTATGGTGATGTACTGATAAAATATTCAAGCATTTTAGATTGCTCAAAAGAATCCATTCCATTTATAAATGAAGGAGCAAATGTAAAATTCTCAAAATATGGAATTATGGAAGACCTGCTATGAAATGTCAATTAGGTGATAGAGATTTAATTGCTTTTTCAGCAAGTTTTGAGACGTCAACGTCAGGAGGAAAAATAGGAACGTAATCAATATTGTTTTTGAGAACAGTGAAGACAACATTGAGGAGTTTGTGAGAAATAAAACCGAGTGCCTGACTTTTGTTCTTGCCAGAATCAATTTTTTTCTGATAAGCATAGGCAAAAGAAGGGTCCCATTTTTTGATGCTGTTTGCGGCAAGCCACAGGGCACGGCGAAGATAAGGTGAGCCACGTTTAGACATGTGATAGCCAAGACCTTTGTTCATTCCTGATTGCTTGAGGACTGGATCAAGACCTGCAAATGCAGTCAGCTGTTTTGGATCAGGAAAACGTGAAATATCTCCGATTTCACTGAGAATGACAGCTGCTAGAGTAATTCCCATTCCGGGAATCTTTGTGAGTTTGCAGTCAAATTTAGAGTAGAGCTGTTCAATGATTTTTTCGATTTCAGAAATCTGAGATTCGAGAAGTTCAATCTGCTCAATCATCTGTTTTACAAGCAGTGAGTTTGTCTGTGATGAAAGAAGTACCGCAAATGAATTTCTTGCGGTTTTCTGGAGTTCTTCAGCTTTTTCCTGCTTAAAGCGACCTTTGCTGGATTTTCGAAGGATTTCAGCAAGATGAGTGGTATCAAGGGAAAGTATTTCTTCCGGGGTTGTGCATTCCTTGAGCAAATCACGGGAGGTTTTTCCGAACATGTCGCTGAAAAGAGATTCATATTCGGGAAAAATACGGTCCATCATGGCAATGACCTTTTTCTTGATGTCAGAGGTCATGTCGACCAGATAGAAACGCTGACGTGTTAAATCACGGAGCGCAAGCATATCATCATCAGCGAGATTTGTATCGCAGTACTTTCCCAGCCGGATACAGTCTGCAATGAGATATGAATCAATGGCGTCAGTCTTTGTCTGTCGTATCTCAAGTTTACGGAGGGCATCAGACTGAATCGGATTTATGACATGAACCGTAAAGTTTCTGTCACAAAGCCAGGTATAGAGGTTGAGCCAGTAATGGCCAGTGGCTTCCATACCAAAAACAAACTGGGAGATGTCAGCGTTGATTTCTGCCAGCTTTTTAAGAAGGCTTTCGAAGCCTTCAACGGAATTGTCGATTTTGAAGGATTTCCCGATATGTTTTCCTTTGTCGTCAGTGATTCCTCCCATGTGAGTTTTCTTGGCGATGTCAATTCCAACAATGTACATAAATCTTAATTCCTTTTGTGAAAGTGGATTTGTGAAATATGAACTATCTTATCTCTGGTGGCTCACATCCTCGTTGGAGATTCGGGGAAGACCCCATCCTGCTAATCTGTGTACTGCCATCCAGAGCAAGAAACCCAGTCTTTGTTACGGGGAAAGCCCCAAGGAGAAAACGGGTTATCGGGTCATATGTCACGGGTATACTATCCCAAATCGAATAAGATAATTCAATAACATTAATATACGAG
>JAFUFU010000052.1 GCA_017469785.1 Treponema sp. | reverse complement strand
TGGCGTTGACGAGGCAGATTCTCTTCCTCCTTCCGCTTATTATCGTCCTTCCCGCCCTGTTCGGTCTGGAGGGGCTTCTTTTCGCAGGCTGCGTGGCGGACGCCCTGGCGTTTGTTGTGTCGGTCGTTTTTGCATTCAGGGAACGCTGCCTTCGTCCAGATGTGTCCTAGGAAAATGCCGGTTGGCTGCAGCAGTTTTTTTGTGGCTGAGTAAATGGAATGTTCTTGTTTTCCTCGATATGTTCTATAATCTGGCAATCATGAAATCACCAAAAGAGCTGTCGATAAACGACAAATTGATCAAGCTGACGAAAGAAGTCATAGGGCTTACACAAGAAAAAGACGAGCTTCCTCTCAGAATAATGGAAATCCTCGTGAGCGATGAGGAAATACAAGAAATTCAGGACTATGCAAACACGGTCTCGATTGTGCGGCTTGGATTCAACGACCACGGACCCGTCCACATGCGGACCGTCTGCAAGAACGCCCTTCAAATGCTGAAGATTCTATATCAGGCAAATATACGCACTTCGCTTGAAGTAGAGCAGTCCGGCACGTTTCTGGACAGTGTTTCGGCGGTCGCCATGGCGTCTTTCATGCACGACTTCGGCATGACCATTGGACGGCAGGACCACGAGCTCTACTCAGGAATTCTCGCCTACGATGTTGTAAACCGGATTTTGGAAAAATTGCTCCCCGGAAAATCGGATCTCAGGAGGAAAGTGACAATCCGCTCCCTTGCGCTTGAGGGGATAATCGGGCACATGGGCGGCCGCAAGATTCATTCGCTCGAAGCGGGACTCATCCAGATAGCGGACGGCTGCGACATGACGAAGGGGCGTGCCAGAATACCAATGGAGCTTAACAGGTCGCCCTCGATTGGAGACATCCACAAATATTCGGCGAACTCAATAGAGAAGGTGCAGATACTGACCGGCGAGGAAAAACCGATAAGAATCGAAGTGAACATGAGTGCGGATGTGGGCTTCTTCCAAATCGAGGAAGTCCTGTTGCATAAAATCAACTCAAGCCCTGCAAAATCCCTGGTGGAGCTTTTCGCCGGAGTGGACGGCAGCGCAATGAAACGCTATCTGTGAAAATTCGGCTTTTCGTATTGTCGTTTTCGATTCAATCAATCCATCCATGCGAAAGAAATTGCAGGGCGATTCTTTCGCATGGGGGATGCCTTTGTCCAGACTTGAATATCAGAAAACAAAATGTATTGACGGAATATTCCGTGATTTTTTATTTTCCATTTGGGACTATCAATCTATGAACGACAGTTTTTGCGATTGTCAAATCACTTGCAGAAAGATGTTTTATATCATGCATGATGGAATTGATTTCGTCGTTGGTCTGTTTTTTAGGTGATTCTGAGCCTGTTACAAGATATTCCACGCTTACGTCTAGAACTTTTGCAATTTTGACGGCATCTCCTGCATCTGGCAATCTGTTTTTTGTTATCCACGACTGAATTGTATTGTAACTGATTTCTGTTTTTGCCGCTAATTCCTTTTGGGACAGCAAGTTATAGTCTAATTCTGCTTTTACATTATTCCAAAACTCCAACATATTTTGAGCATAATGCAAATGGATTTACATTATTGAATTTTTATTCCGTTTGGATTTATGATAATCTTCAACCGTCCATTTGGATTTATTGATTATGAGTAAGAGCCAAACGCATTGCCGGGTAACATTCCCATTTTCCGACGAAGTTCTCACCGTCCTGCTTTTGGATCATTCCACAGGCAAAAATATTCTCTGGGCAACCGATGACTATTCTCCTATTTCCTCAAAATCACAGATAGAAATCGCTCAAATCACAGGACTTCATTCCGATCGTATAAAGCCCAGAATCCAAAAGCAAAAAGAAGAACAGGCCGCCCGTACCCGCAACAAGGCAGAAGTTTTTACGCCAAGTTGGATTTGCAATGCGCAGAATAATTTGATTGACGAAGCGTGGATTGGAAGAAAAAACGTGTTCAACAGTGAGTCAAAGTCTGCTGCCAGCTCTAAAGCGAATGTAAAAAATGCTGACGGCAAAAAATGGACAAGCATAAAAGAGAAAATCTTTTTTTCAACTGACATTCAAAGCGGGAAGACTTGGCAGGATTACATAAAACTCACGAGGCTGGAAATTTCCTGCGGAGAAGCGCCGTATCTTGTAAGCCGTTACGACTCTGTGAGCGGAAAACAAATCAAAATCAAAGACAGAATCGGCTTGCTTGACCGAAAGCTTCGTGTGGTCTGTGAGAACGTGCAGAACGAAGCTGAATATCTTTTGTGGACAAAAATCGCTTTTCAGAATTGCTACGGTTTTGAACTTCAAGGCGATAATTTGCTTATAGCTCGCTCCAACATGCTTCTTTCTTATAACGAGTACACAAAGCATTTCTTAAAGCGAGACTCCACGGAAGAAGAGCAAATGGAAATTGCAGAAATTGTCTCG
The DNA here is from genome assembly GCA_017469785.1 of Treponema sp. Taxonomy (GTDB): domain Bacteria; phylum Spirochaetota; class Spirochaetia; order Treponematales; family Treponemataceae; genus Treponema_D. The sequence continues at coordinate 969 of JAFUFU010000052.1, read as the reverse complement.
TGGAATTTGTGGCAGATGGATGGGCTTACTTCTTGCACTCCCTTTTCATCTCCCGAAGAAGAAGAATTCTTGTACTTTGAAGAATTCGACAAACCAGAGCACTTCCCCTGCAAAATCATGGACTGGAAAGAAAACAAAATCATTCTATATAAATCGCTTTTGAAGAAGAGAGGCGCATAATGGCAGATCTAGCAGAAAAGACTTTTAAGAATACATTCTCCTACAAGCTTATTTATGTATTTGCAATTCCAGACGATGCCCATGCCGGAAGCGTAAAAGTCGGCGACACAAAACTTGACACAGACTTAACGTCTGACCGCCTGCAGCCAAATTGCAAGGAACTTAATCAGGCAGCCCTTGAAAGAATAAGAAGCTACACTAAGACCGCCGCAGTGGATGTAACTCTTTTGCATACGGAACTTGCAATTCGTACAATTCAGAAAAAAGACGGCAGTTGGAACACGGAAAGTTTCCGCGATTATGACGTTCACAGGGTCCTTTTGAATTCTGGAATTAAGAAAAAGACTTTTGGTGACAAAAAACTCGGGCAGGAATGGTTCTGTTGTGACGATGTTACCGCAATAAAAGCAATCACTGCGGTAAAACACGGTGATTCCGCAATCGACACTCTTATTCCCATGGAAAGGTTCATTCCAATCAGTTTCCGCCCGGAGCAAACAGAAGCCATTGAAAAGACTGTTAGGCAGTTCAAGAAGTCTCCTCGGATGCTGTGGAACGCAAAGATGAGATTCGGAAAAACACTTTCTGCTTTGGAAGTTGTACGGCGTATGGATTTTGAGCGGACGGTTTTAATCACCCACCGCCCTATTGTTGATGACGGTTGGCATGAAGACTTTGGGAAAATCTTTACAAAAGAAGACCGTTTCCGCTACGGCTCTAAGAAATCAGGAATTGAAATCAGCGATTTGGAAAAGACCTTCAAGAAAGATAAAAAGCATTACATCTACT
>JAFUFU010000014.1 GCA_017469785.1 Treponema sp. | reverse complement strand
TCTGAATGTTTTCGGAAGACCTCGCGGAGATTCCGATTTTAAGAGCAGAAAGATACGGAAACAGAAGTTTTGACGGCACGAGAAAAAGATACGAAGCAAGCAGCAGGAACAAAATCATCGCGGGAACAGAAGAAAGAAGCCCCTCAACATAATCTGAAAGAACGAAAGTGTGCTCGAACGACAGAAGGAAAAAGAGCGCAACCACACCGACAGCGAACGCAAGGAACGGCTTTGCAGGGAGTTTTGAGAAAATGAATGCTTCCTGAGACGGAGATTTTTTGAGAGCGGAAAGTTTTTTGTACAGCACGGACTTGACAGGAAGCAGAATGAGAAGGATTTCACCCGCGTAAAAAATCGTGAGAAGGGCGAGTGCTATCACAGGACCGAAAGAACCTTTGTCATCAGCAAGCGACAGGAGCATGACGATACAAAGGCAGAGCATCATTCCGGCGGCGCACAAAAGCGAGTGAATCACGAGCGAAACAGAAGCAAGAGACTGGGCGATTTGAAGCGCGGAAAAGTCTTTCTTGGACGCGGCAATTTTCAGCGCACGGAAAAAATCACGGACAGAGCTTGACGCAATCAGCACCGTGAAAAGCGTCGCAAGCACGACGAACATGCTCGGAATGTCGATTGTTCCCCCGATACTGCCGCCACAAAGGGCAATCGTGACAAGGCTCGTGACAAAAATGAAAGCAATCGTGATAATGTAGACCATAAAAAGCTCCTATTTTTTGCTTTTGTTTCTATGTGGGATAAAAAGAACTTCGCCTGATTTTTTGTCATACAAGATTCCGTCTTTTGAATAATAAATCGGGTTTCCCTCAGCAACAATGACGCGCTCCAAATCGCAGTACCAGTGATTTCCAGACGAATCGGTTTTCGGAAGCCCCCTGTCCAAGTCGATTTCGGTACAGGTAGAGGGAATCCGTATTTCTTTGAGGTAGTCGCACTGAAAAAAGGCATTGAATCCGATTCTCTCGACACCTTCCTCAATCTCGACGAATTCCAAATCCCTGCCGTATTTATAGATTGAGACACCGCTCGCATAATAAATTTCTTTTACGGCATACGACTTTCCGCCATGCTCGACTTTTGAGGGAATCTTCAAGTTCTTCACCTTTTCGGGAAGCTCACAGACTATCGCCTCGCCGGCAGGGATTTTTTTGGAAATGTCCGAGTAATCGCCCTCGTAGTAGTCCGTGCAGAATGTAAGCCCATTCTGCGTGAATGTTTCGGCACTTGCGATACATGAAACAATCATGCAAAAAAAGCAAAAAAGAATGTTTTTACGCATGGGATACGACCTAGTTATATAACCTAAATCCGACATACCCGTCATCAACTGCGCTGTATGCTTTACCGACGGCAATAATATAGTATCCTGACGATGGAGGAACAAATGAATCAGGAAACTCGTCGCTATCGGTGAAAACAGGCATGTCGCCAGAATCACTGCTATATATTATCCCGATTCCATCCACAATTGGAGAATATGAAGAAGATGAGGAGATTGAAGAAGAAGATTTCGTATCCTCGTCATAAAAACGGAGTCTATAAGTGTTCCCAAAATTCGCATAGAATTTATAGAATCTCACAGACGAAGATGAGCCAAGATAAGCATATGTCAAAGAAGAGGAATAGTTTCCCGAACCGCTATTACAATAAGCTGTATTAGTTACATAAGAATATGTCGGCATCTGATAAACGCGCACTGCCACATAGCCGTATGAGTATGAACGAGCGGTCACTTTCATCTTGTAAGTTCCTCCGGCCGCCCCATTGCTGAAAAAAGTGCCCGTGCTATCGATTTCGCCGTATTCGTTCCCGGAGCTGTCATACACCACGATACTTGCCGTAGCAGCTCTATTTCCATTATCAGAGCAAATAGACGAATAGTCAGAACTTCTTGAGTCATGGTATTGTATATACATGATATAGCCAGATTTTATGGTATAACTGTACGACACAGATTTGCCATAGGACAGATATGCTTCCGTATAATCAGAGATGTCGCCCGAATGAAAATCGCCCACTGAAAAAGACTTTCCACTCGAGCCAGAAGGAGAACCTCCGGAATATGAGCCACCACCCTTTTTTAAGGGATAGGAAAATCCGATGGCTTCGGCGAGTTTTTTTGTCTCCTCCGGCTTGTCCTCATTGAGCTTATCCGCGCAACTGCCAAGCAATATAGAAAGAACAATAAAAAGAACAAAAATACAAGGCTTATTTTTCATTGCAAAGGATTTCATACACACCTCCCATGTTATTTATCAAATGCCCAGCCAAAACTGACTCCGAAAGTATCTGTATATCCAGACCCGCTTAATTTTCTAAGCTTGTAGTAGCCGCCGATTACAAAGTGATCAAAAACGATATCTGCCCCCGCTGTCCAGCTCATTGAAAGACCGCTTACCCCGTCAACCTTCTTGTAATCTGATTTTGCATCTGTCATGCAATAATAATATCCAAGTCCGACATGCGTATATGGCCGCAAAAGATGCCAGTTGAAACTAGCTCCCCCCAGAATCTCCCCATCAATGAAATAAATTCCCTTTATGACATCATTCTCATAGTCCCCCGTCATTTTCGTCATAAAGAAATCAGCCGCGATTCCGCCATAAAAATGCTTTTTGCCATAGAATCCGCTCATGCCGACGGTAAAACCGTCATAGAAGGGACCATTCAGATTTCCGATGTCAAAGAAAAATCCCTTGCTTCTTGCCCGCTGCTCATAATTCTTTATTGAATAATCAACAGTAACGCTCGCAATGCGCATGAATCCGCTCACTTTTAATGTGGCTACATACTGACCTTCTGCAACAGGAATGCCGTTTTTCTTTCCATCCCATGTAATGGAGCTGTCCCATGTAGTGAAGGTAACATCCCATGAGGCAACGACTTCACCTTTTACATCCGAGATTTCAAGAGTTCCCTGCTCTGGAGCCGTCACGGACATGCTGAACCGCACCGAATTCAAGCGTTTTGAATTCTTAGGATTAATTTCCGCCGTATCTGCCTTAAAAGATTTTATCTCAAAATCAGCTTTTTCCATTGTTATAGAAAGAGATGATGTTTTATTTCTGGCTATCGTGACGGTCGCTGTTTTATCGTCATATCCGAAGGCATGGGCTTTTATCGTATAAGTGCCCTCATCAATTTCTTCATTATATTTTGAAATGACCTCGCCATCGCAATATAGAGTCGCATCGGAGGGAAGAACGGTCGTGTTGAGATATCCTGATATTTTTTCCAAATCAGCATTCACAGTATAGGCATATCCAGCCTCCAAATTCTTGCTGACACTGTACTGCGAGTAATGTTTTTTTATGACCTTAACGGTATGAGAGCCGACTTCAAGGTCTCTTACTGTTATTGGAGTTGTTCCCTCATATTCAGAATCAACATAGACGCTCGCCCCGCTTACATTTGCATACACCGTCAAATCGGCGCCAACGAATGTGGCGGTCAGAGTCTTTTCATAGCCCGCCACAATGCTCACTGAATCACTTATATCATCATAGCCGGTTTTTGAGACACGGACATAATGAAGCCCGGGCTTTACGTCCCGAATCGTCAGCGGAGTCGTTCCCTTGTACAGTCCGTCCAAATAGACGCTTGCCCCGCGCATCGTCCTGCTGCCGATAACCGCCTTTACGACGAGCGTCCCCGTTGATGCGGCAAGCGTAATCGAGACTGACTGTTCGTAGCCATCCGCGACATAAACAGACCCAGAATATGTGTCATAGCCGCTCTTTTCAACGCGAACGCTATGATTGCCGGGGGAGACTTGAACCCTTACAGGCGCGTAACCTCGATAAGTACCATCTATATAAACGCTTGCGCTAGAAACATTTGCCGAAACCTTGATGAACGACTCAGAAAAAACACCGAACGACGCGAATAAAAAAAACAGGGAAAACAAAACCGCTGGCTTATATCTGTGCATTCTTACCTCCTGTTATGACCATGATTTTTCGATATCCGCTCACCGAAATGCTTTGTCCGCATTCTTTTTTGAGACAAATACAAGGACATAGACCGTTCCATTCTCCGCAATAAAACGGTCTACTCGCAAAACTCCGTTTATACTCGTGCCATTCATCCGCCGTTTTTTTTCAGAAGAGATGAATTCCACAAGCCTAATTTTTGCGTCAAGTTCTGCGGCAGCGGTGGAACTTGCTCTGTCTCCGTACTGCGCTTCTCCATACGAGTAATACCCCGTCTCGTCATTGAACCCCGCCCAATAATCGTTCGGATTCGTGAATGACTGCCCGACCCATGCGGGAAGGCCGTCATCACGATATCTTTGAACGGCGACAGAAGGAGCAGACTCACAACTCACGAGAAGAAAAACACAAAGAAATGACGCAAGAAATTGTTTCATGATTTACTCAGACACAGGAGCAGATTCAGATTCTTTATCAAGTTTTCCAAGATATTTCTCCATGACTTTCTTTGCAAAAGGACTATCAGATGGAGTCGCTTTTTTTATTTCACTTTCAGGTACGAACATCAAGACATATACAGTCCCATCCGATGAAATCCAGCGATCCACACGCATTATACCAGAGATTTTTACAGAAGCCACAGAACCTACAAAATTATCCAAATCCTTTTGTGTCTCGCCATCGGCACCTTCATTCGCCGCAACTTCTTTCGCAGTAGTTACGATATCCTGTTTTACATGGGTAGCAATCTGAGACTTTCCATCCAAATCGGCGGCACTTGTTGATGCCTTTATATCAGCATATTTTGCCTCACCCGATGTAAACCATCCTTTTTCATCGACGGCTCCGCCCCAATAATAATTATTTTTATTCATGCCAGTTGAAAACTGTGCACCAATCCAATGAGGTCTGTTTAATTCCTCATTTTGATTGTATACAGCTGTTTTACGAGCATCACCTTTTGTAGCACCATCCGTGCTTCCACATCCCGTCATAAAGACAGCCAACATCGCAGCAAGAGCCGCACCGATAATTCTTTTCATAAGATTCCTCCAGAAATTATATTTTTACTCCGCCTTAACAAGACAGAGATTTTTACTTATTAGCCATGACCTCGCCATAGACACCGACGGCAGCCCCGCCGACCCACGACAAACCAGAGACTGGAATCGTCACGGCAGTTCCGATGAGGCCTGCCAGCGCGGCGGTAGAAGCGGCATCAGCAGCCGCAGAGCGTTCAACCGACATTGAGGTGTCAAATTCATGCACCTCAATCGGAGTGATAATCTCCGCGTCCTCATCCGCAAGCGAAACCGCGCTTATATCCTGATTATATTTTTCTACGGTTATATGATTGTTCGTAAACGGTATATGGTATTCCGGATAAACCGTCACCTTGTTCGCTTCCCTTGCCTCGGCGGCTTTTTCTTTAGAAGCACTCCAGCTCGGTATCATCCAAATCAAGCCATCAACATTTCCGGTCGCGGCATTGTAACCGCCTATAAAATTGATACACGCATATCCTGCGCATTTTAAGAGATTCCATGCCGTCGCCCCCGCAATCACGAAAGGCTTCCCCGCAAACTGATACAGGATATAAGGCTTGTTCGGGACACTTCTGACGGTGATTTTCTCAGATTCCACGCGGTTTTCTGATGAGGCGACGATCTTGTTGTCCGCATCGTCAAAATCATTGTAATGCTCCTCAATGTAGGCCGTTATCTCATCAAAGGCCTTTTCAAAATCAGAAGGAAACAAATCTCCCGTTGACCGCACAGTCTTTCCAGAGTCATTCTTAAAATACACGAATTTTCCGTTAACCATCCGCATGTTCTTTTTACCGAGAACCGTCGTCTTGAGCTGCTTTGATTTCTCATTCAGATAGGTTTCAATCAGGGAAAACTCAACCTCATCATATCCTAGTCCCGGCTTCTTTTCACTTTTTTCAGAAATCGAATACTGCAACTTTTTTGCTTCATCCGAATAAAGGACGAAAAATTTATCTGAGAAATCATGATAGGACTTCGCGACATGCTCAACGGCGGCTCCATTCTCAAAGACGGTGTACTCTTCGTGCACAAGCGCGTCATTCTCATACAATTGTTTCGTGGTTTTGACATATTCCCGCGTAGTCTCGCAGGAAACAAATATTAAAAGAAACGAAAAAATAAAAAACAAGCAAACCTTGTGCATCCGCATCCTCCTGACTCCTCGGTATGAAAGGGTACATCCTTGTTCAATCGCCAAGTATATTATAGTCCAAAAACCCTAGAAGTCAAATTTGTTTTAAAGATATTTTAATATTTTCTAGGCGATTCGACTATAATTCTCATGATTTTTTTAATGTATTATTTTATTCATCATGAGTGTCAGACAGATTTTCAGAGAGAATTTAAAGCACTACCGAAAAGCAAAGGGTCTGTCACAGGAGAAACTTTCGGAACTGATAGGCTACGGCGGAACATACATCACGGAAATCGAGAGCAGGCACAAATTCCCCAAGCCCGAGACAATCGACATAATCGCCCAAAAGCTGGGAGTCGAGCCTTACATGTTTTTCAAACAGCTGGAAAAACCCAATCTTATAGAAGAAAAGAACGCAGAGTTTTCAGCGGCGCTACAAGAACTGAAATCACAGGTTGACGGGCTTTTCGCGGAGACGGCGAAGCGATTTCCCGCAAGTCAATTTTCCAGTTGCGAGACGGCTCAAAAATCAATAGAATAGAAAGCAAGAGGAATTTTCAAATGCTAGATTATCGATTCATTAAAGAACATCTTGACGAAGTAAAAAAGAATATAAGCGACCGAAACATGGTCGCTGACGCAGATTTGGTTGTAAAACTCTTTGACGAGCGCACCGCCCTCACCACAAAACTGCAGGCATTGCAGCAGAAAAGAAACGAAAACGCTGCCTCAATGAAGCAGAAGCTGGACGCAGAGACGCGGGCAAAATACATCGAAGAAGGCAAAAAGATTAAGGACGATGTTGCCGCTGCCGAAAAAGAGCTTGCCGAAGTTGAGGCAAAACTTGACGAAGCCGGACGCCAGATTCCGAACATGCACCACCCTGACACACCAATCGGAAAGCTGGACACAGAGAATCTTGAGGTCAAAAAGGTCGGAACTCCGCGAAAGTTCGACTTCCAGCCAAAAGACCATGTTCAGCTGGGCGAAGATCTGGACATCATTGATTTTGAGCGGGGAACCAAGGTTTCAGGCCCTAAATTCTACTATCTTAAAAACGAAGCCGTCTTCCTTGAGCAGGCTTTGATTATGTATGCCCTCAACATCTTGCGAAAGCACGGATTCACACACTTTATCACGCCGGACGTGGCAAAGCAGGAAATCTTGCAGGGCATCGGCTTTAATCCCCGCGGAAACGAATCTAATGTTTACTGTATCGAAGAAGAAGGAACTTGTTTGGTAGCCACTGCGGAAATCACTTTGGGCGGCTTCCACTCAGGAGAAATCTTAGACAAATCAGCCCTTCCGCTCTTCTACTGTGGTCTTTCTCACTGTTTCCGACGGGAGGCAGGAGGAGCCGGTCAGTTCTCAAAGGGACTTTACCGCGTCCATCAGTTCGACAAGGTTGAGATGTTCGTTTACTCTCTGCCAGAGGAAAGCGACAAAATCCACGAGAAGCTCCGCCTTATCGAAGAAGAAATCTTCACAGGGCTTGGTCTTCCTTTCCATGTTGTTGACACCTGTACCGGCGACTTGGGCGCTCCCGCTTACCGCAAATGGGACTTGGAAGCATGGATGCCGGGCCGGGCAAACGAGACTCACCCGGAAGGCGACTACGGCGAAGTCACATCAACCTCAAACTGTACCGATTATCAGGCTCGCCGCCTCAACGTCAAATATCACGACGATGACGGAAAGAACAAGTATGTTCACATGCTCAACGGAACTGCAATTGCCGTGGGCCGGGCAATGCTCGCAATCCTTGAGAACTATCAGAACGCTGACGGCTCGGTCTCAATTCCGGAAGTTCTGGTTCCCTACTGCGGATTCGACAAGATTCTTCCAAAAGAGCAGAAAAAAGATCCTGTCTATCACGCGACAAAAAAATAAGGCATGGAAAACAACAGGTTTCTTAAAGGGATTTTCTACTTTCTCATCTTTATGAGCGTAATTCTGGCTGGAACGATGCTCAAAGTATTGGAAAGTTTCTTTAAGCCTGTTGTGCTTTCGGTCCTTCTTGCGTCTGTTTTCTATCCTTTCATAAAAAAACTGAACAAACGCTTCAAGATTCCCTGGCTTTTGGGAATCATCATAGTCTACGCTATTTTTATCGTTATTTTTTTTGGAATCGGAAACATACTGTCTTCCAGCGTAATGTCCATTGTCAATTCCTATCCTCGATATGAGGAGCGTTTCAAGACAGTCTACAGCGCGCTTCAAGACAGTTTTGCGGCAAATTCTGATTCCGGCCTACTCGCTTTTTTCTTTGACTTCAACAAGGAGCAGAGTCTTTTTGAAAACATAAGCTCGCAGCTGAATATTCTTCCCATTCTGAAAAATTTTGCAGTCAACTTCACCAATTTCTTTATTTCTTTCATGAAATCTTCGTTTCTTATTCTGCTACTCTCGATTTTTCTTCTTCTTGAAATGAAATTCACAAAGGAAAAAATCTACAAGTCTTTTTCAAGCCAGAACAGTTCAAAGATTCACGACATAATGAACAGAATCGCAACCGATACCACACATTATATCTCGATAAAATTTTTCATCTCCCTTGTAACGGGAATTCTTGTTTTTTTGTGCTGCCTTATTACCAGAATCGATTTCCCACTTGTATGGGGATTTCTGGCCTTTGTACTGAATTTTGTCCCGACCTTCGGCTCGATTATTTCCTGGGTAATCACTACTCTGTTCGCATTCATGCAATGCTATCCAAATCCCTTTCCAATCATTTTTATTGCCATTGCAGTCCTTTTCATCAACATTCTGCTGGGAAATATAATCGAACCTCGTATTGAAGGCGAGAATCTTGGGATTTCTCCTTTTGTAATTTTGGTAAGTTTGTCCCTCTGGGGTTGGCTCTGGGGATTTTTGGGTCTTATTCTCGCAGTCCCGCTCATGGTTATTATCAAAATCTTCTGCGAAAACATTTCATATCTCCGCCCCATCGGGATTCTGCTCGGCAGCGGAAAAAATCTTTAAAAAAGAAAACCGCGCCTTTTCAGGCACGGCTTAAATCCGATTAAAACTTCGGTGTTTTTGCAAGTGAAGCGGCGATTTCATCGTCGGTCGGAATGTAGTCGCTCATGGTGCCGTCGTTGAAGGCCTTGTAAGCGTACATATCGAAGTAGCCGGTTCCTGTAAGGCCAAAAAGAATGGTCTTTTCCTCGCCACTTTCCTTGCATTTAAGGGCTTCATCGATTGCAACCTTAATAGCATGGCTTGACTCAGGAGCAGGAAGGATTCCCTCAACCCGGGCAAACTGCTGGGCAGCGGCAAAAACGGCCGTCTGTTCAACAGAGCGGGCTTCCATGAGCTTGTCATCATAAAGCTGAGATAGAACTGAGCTCATGCCGTGATAGCGAAGACCGCCTGCGTGGTTGGGAGAAGGCATGAATTCAGAGCCAAGAGTGTACATTTTTGAAAGCGGGCAGACATGCCCCGTGTCGCAGAAGTCGTATAAATATTTTCCGCGGGTCAGTGAAGGACAGCTTGCAGGCTCGACAGCGATGAATTCATAGTCAGCTTCGCCACGGAGTTTGCGCCCCATGAAGGGGGAAATCAATCCGCCAAGATTAGAACCGCCACCGGCGCATCCGATGATTACATCCGGTTTTATTCCGTACTTGTCCATTGCAGTCATCGTCTCAAGCCCAATCACGGTCTGGTGAAGAAGAACCTGATTCAAGACGCTTCCAAGAACGTAACGGTAGCCATCCTGCTTCGTGGCGGCTTCCACGGCCTCTGAAATTGCACATCCCAGGCTTCCGCCTGTTCCCGGGAATTCCGCTAAGATTTTTCGGCCGACTTCGGTGGTGTCGCTGGGGGAAGGTGTGATTTTTGCTCCGTAAGTACGGATTACTTCACGACGGAAAGGCTTTTGCTCGTAGGAAACTTTGACCATATAGACCTGACAATCCAAATCAAAATACGAGCAAGCCATTGAAAGGGCTGTTCCCCACTGGCCAGCACCAGTTTCTGTGGTAACGCCACGAAGCCCCTGTTTTTTGGCATAATAAGCCTGAGCGATTGCGGAATTCAGCTTGTGACTTCCACTGGTATTGTTGCCTTCAAATTTGTAATAGATTTTTGCAGGGGTACCAAGTTTTTTCTCAAGGCAATAGGCGCGCACGAGAGGGGCTGGTCGATACATCTTGTAAAAATCCCGGATTTCATCAGGAATTGTAATATAGGCGTTTTTGTCGTCAAGTTCCTGCTTTACAAGCTCATCGCAGAAAACATGGGAAAGTTCTTCGGCCGTGCAGGGCTTACCTGTGGCAGGATTCAAAAGCGGAGCCGGCTTGTTTTTCATGTCGGCCCGCACATTGTACCACTCTTTTGGAAGTTCCGATTCAGAAAGATAAATTTTATAGGGAATTTTCTCGGACATTGACATACTCCTATGACAGTGTTTTTATAGACAGTAACATAAAGTATACCAATTAGTGGAAAATTTCGCAACAACAACTCATCTTTAAAGAGAACTCCAGCCTACATTACCAGCTTAACTTCCGTTACGGCTGTGAGCTTGTCTTCTGGAATGTAGTTGTCGCTGAGTTTTTCGCCATTAACGTAGAACTCGCTGCAGCCGCTTTCTTTTCCCTTGGGGTTCTCGACCGTAATCTTGAGTTTTTTGCCTCGGAAAGTCTTTTCGATACTGAATTCTTTCCAGTCTGACGGAACAGAAGGCGCGATTCTCAAGCCGCCGAAGTCAGGACGCATACCCATAATTCCTTCCACACAGCCAACCATAACAGTAGAGGCCGTGCCTGTGAGCCAGTGGACGTGAGAGCGGCCGAAGTGAGGACTTGCCTTTCCTTCCGTGAACTGGCCGTAGCAGTAAGGCTCCAGCACGCGGACTTCCGCCTTCTCGTTCTGGGCAGAAGGAGCATTTTCCATGAAATACTGGAAAGCGGCCTTACCGTGACCGCTCAATGCCTCGGCGAGGATAATCCAGCCCTGGCTCTGAGAGAAGATTCCAGAGTTCTCTTTGACGCCGGCGTTGTAAATAACGGCAAGAGCACCGTCAAATGCGTGTGAGTGGTATGGAGGATCCATGAGGACGGCACCGTATTCGGTATTGAGCTGTTTCTGAACGGAAGCGAGCGCCTTTTCTGCCTGCTCTTTTGAGGCAAAGCCAGAGATGACAGACCAGCTCTGGGGGTTGAGCCACAGAGCTGCTTCCGGGTCGCCCTTCTTTCCGATTGTCTCACCGGCTTCCGTAAAGCCGCGGATAAAGCGGTCTTCGTTCCAGCACAAGTCGCCAAGGAGCTTTTTGAACTCAGACTGCTTTTTGTCGATGAAGGCGATGTATTCAGAATCTTTTTTGTACTCGGCAAAGTGGCGGATTACAGTCATCGCATAGTAATACTGGAAGGCTACGAAAGAAGACTCGCCGTTTTTGCCAAGGCGGAGACAGTCGTTCCAGTCAGCGTAAAGACCGGCAGGAAGACCGTGGGGGCCAAGCCGCTCCATTAAGAAGTTGATTGCCCGCTTCAAGTGCTCGTAAACCGTGCCAGAATCCTTGTTTGCGAAAGGAATCACCTCGTCAATGAAAGCAAGGTTTCCAGACTCTGAGATATATTTGAAAATCGTCGGGAAGAGCCAGAGGGCATCGTCCGCGCGGTAAGCCGGGTGGCCAGTCTCCTTGACGTAAGAAGCGTCATCGGGCGTGTCCTCATGGCCTGCGTTGTGAGTGAATTTTACCAGAGGCAGGCCGCCGCCGTTGTCAACCTGAGCCGAAAGCATGAAGCGGATTTTCTCAAGAGCCATCTCAGGAGCCAGGTGAATGATTCCCTGAATATCCTGAACCGTGTCGCGGTAGCCGTAGCCGTTGCGAAGACCGCAGTAAATGAATGAGGCCGCACGAGACCAGATGAAGGTCATGAAACAGTTGTAGGCGTTCCATGTGTTAATCATCGTGTTGAATTCCTTGCTCGGTGTCTTGACCTGGAAGTTCTCGAATTTGCCGTGCCACCATTTTTTAAGCTCGGCCACTTCTTTTTCACAAGTCTCCTCAACGTCCTTGTAAGTGTCGATGATTTTACCGGCTTCGTCAGTGTATTTCATGCCAACGATGAAAGCGACTGATTTTTCTTCGCCCGGAGCAAGCTCGATGACAGTAGAAAGGGCGCCGCAAGAGTTTTCGTTGTAGGAAAGATGATTTCCAAGGTCGCCCTTCTCAACTCCCACAGGATTAGCGTAAGAATGATAGCGGCCGAGGAATTCCTCTTTGTCGCCGCAGTAAGAAGAGACCGGGCTTCCTGCCAGACCAAGCACACGCTCTGTCACGTTCTTCTCGTCAACTTTTTTGTCTTTCTCGATGTCCGAGAGGTTTCCGTGAACCTGATGAACGACACGGTTCTTGTCAAAATAAGTGCGTCCGATGAAAAGCGAATACTGAAGATTTACCTGATCCTGCTCGTAATTGGAGTTGTTGGTAAATTCAGCATAGCCCGTGACAGTAAGAGAGCGTTTTTTATCAGATGCGTTCTTGACTTTGAGTTTCCAGATTTCATAAGTCTGATTAAGGGGAACGTAATAGAGAGCCTCGCTGTGGATTCCTGAATAGTCAGCCAGCATACGGGTATAAGCGGTTCCGTGGCGGCACTCGCTCTTGAAATCCTTTAAATTTTTGCCCACAGGCTGCCATGAAGCAGACCAAAAATCCTTTGAATCATTGTCGCGGATATACATGTAGCGGCCGGGCTGGTCAAAATTATTGAAAACATAGCGCAGGATTCGGCCGTTCGCACCAGATTTTGCGAAACTGTAGCCGCCTGCATTGTTGGAGATAAGCGCACCATATTCCGGTGAGCCAAGGTAATTCGCCCATGGAGCTGGAGTGTCAGGGCTGGTAATCACGTACTCGCGCGCCTCATCATCAAAATATCCGTATTTCATAAGAATCTCCTTTTTTATTGTCTGGATTCAGTATGGCTTTGATTTTTTTACACGCCTAACACTTTTTTGTTAAAAATAATAAAAAAGCGTGATTTTCTTTTACAGCCGGACGCAATATGCTATACTTTCCCCATGGATTCAGGAAAACTTGACGTAAAACTAATTGCCCTTGATTTGGACGACACTCTTCTCAACGACGAGCGAAAAATCACAGACGGAACAGTCATGGCCCTCCGTGCCTGCGCGGAAAAAGGCATCTATATTGTCCTGTGCTCAGGCCGGGCCGAAGACGCAATCCTTCCATTTGTCCGCCAGCTCGAAATCGCAGGCAGAGAAGAGGGCAAATTCATTATCGCAATCAACGGATGCAGCATTTACGACATGCACAAGCGGCAACAGGTTTTCTGCCAGAAAGTCAGCAGCGATATTCTTCTGGCCGCAAACAGAATCGCCGAAGAACACGGGCTGAAGAGCGAAGTCTATACCCCCGACACGATTTACTATGCGGAAGAGACAAAATGGACAAAGCTTGACGTGGATTTGTGCGGTCTCAAGGGAAAAACCGTAGAGAATTATGAGGATTTCCTGCAGCAAGGCTTCACGAAAATGCTGATTCCGGGAGAACCGGAAGAGCTTCAAAATCTTCAGAAAATCCTCAAGGCGGAATTCGCAGGCAGGGCCGTCATTTTCACGAGCAAGCCCTACTTTCTTGAAGTGCTTCCTCCAAACTGCGGCAAGGGTGAAGCCGTAAGCTGGCTTTCAAATGAGCTTGGATTCGGAGTCGAAAAGACAATGGGATTCGGAGACAGCATGAATGACGAAAGCCTGATTCGCATGGCAGGATATGGCGTGGCCATGTGCAACGGCCTTTCTCAAATCAAGGAAATCGCCGATTTCGTTACGGATTTTGACAATAATCATGACGGCGTCGGCGAATTTCTAAAAAAATACCTTCTGTAAACCTTTTTCCGGCCTTATTTTTTCTGAAGGACAATAACTGTAAGGTCATCGTTTGCGGCGACGCCAGATCTGAATTCGTTAAAGTCAGACAAAAGGAAGTCCAGCTGATTTTTGGCACTGCCTTTTGCCATGCTGAATGCCCGGGCGATTCTGGAGTAGCCGTATTCATTTCCCTCCTTGTCACGGGATTCCGAAAGGCAATCAGTGTACAACACGATGCTGTCACCGCTTTTCATGCTGAAACCGATTGCCGAATAATCGCCTCCAAGCATGGGTATTCCAATGACACCACCGCCGCTTTCTTTTCCGTTAACCTCAATCGGAACAGTTTTTCCGCTTCCTCCGGCCCTGAAAAAGGCTTTCGGATGACCAGCGCTCAGATATTCAACCTTATCACCATTCAGTCTCAGAAGCACGCCTGTCAGATAATTCTCAATGTCGCCCTTCTCTTCTCCAATCTGCTCGTTGATTTCACTCATGACTTTTGAAAGCGGGAGATTCAGTCCTTCATTGAATTTCCTGTCAATTACAGTCTTAGCAAGCATTGTCACAAGCCCGGAAGCAATTCCGTGTCCTGAGACGTCAAAAAGTCCGACTCCACGAAGCACATCCTTATGATAGAAAAAATCGTACAAATCGCCAGATACACCGGCCATGGGCGTGAAATGCCATGCAATATCCCAGCCCGAGAATTCAGGAAGAGACCTCTGGTAGAAACTCCTCTGGACATAAACCGCAAGCTGCATATCACGGTCAGCCCTTCTTTTTGCGGTTGACAGAGCCTCGTTAGTAATTGAAAGCTGCTCATTGGACTCGGACAGTTCTTTTGTGCGGTCAGCGACTTCTTTCTCAAGGTTTTTGTTCAGGTATTCCACTTCATTTTTTGAATTCGCAAAGCGGTTGGCCATAATAAAGAGAAGCGTGATGATGACAAGCTGCCAGCCGACAGATGAAATATAGGGGAAATCATAGAATTTTAGAACCGTATGAATCATGAAATCAAGGACAACGGCAAGAACAAGGGGGGAGAATCCAATGAGAAGAATCACCGAGTCTTTCGCTTTCTGAATAACCTTTCCAACCAGAATAATAATGATATAAATCATCGGTGGAACAAGCATTCCCTGCAGAAGAGGCTGCATCTGCCTGAGAATACGGTATGAAGGACAACTCAGAACGATAATCACGGGAACGACGGCAAATACGATTCGGAAAAAAAGCACCGGCTGCCGGTCCACACGGTGAAGGAAGCTGTTTATATACATTGTGACAAGGAATGGCAGAAGATAGGGCAATCCGCTGGAGAAAATCTTCTGGAACCACAAAAATGAAATATGTTCCCCCGTAAACGAAGGAAATTCCACATAATAGAAAACCACAAGATAGAGAGCCGAAATCAAATTGATGAGACCAAAAGCAAAATTATCCTTTTCTGAACGGCACTTCACATACAGAAGCAGGTGGTAAGCCCCGATTACAAGCATAAGGAAGGCAAAAACCAGCTGAATTTCACTCGCCCAGAATTTTTCACGCCCTGCGGCTTTTTTTGCATCAGAAAGCTCGCCGATAAAAGGATTCGAGACAATGGAGCCTTCGCCGTCCACCCAGATTTTAACCACGAGAGAGTTCTCACCACTATTCAGCAGATTCTCCGGAATCTGATAAAAACGCACACGATTCCACGCGCTGAATTCGTGGGGAGGAAAGCGCCCTTCACCACCGATTTTGACACCGTTCAGAAAAGTCTCGTCCGCAAGTGTAATGCGGCCAAGATAACATCCCAGCAGCATATCCTTGAGTCCCGGAGCGACAGTGAATGTCTTTTTCAGATAGATGATGCCCTGTCCATCAGGAACAAGTTTTTCAAGATTCAAAAGATTTTCATCCTCAAGAGCCTTGAAATCGTCAGGATTCCCGAAAGGCTCGGAAAGAGTGTAGTCCCAGCCCTGGTCAAGGGGAATTCTTTCTGGAGAAAGAGCCTCGCATGATGCGAAAAAGAAGATTAACAAAAAAGAAATACAAACAAACAAACTTTTTTTCATAGACGCCTCATAAATAAAATAAATATGATAGTACCACTATCAATTATTCTACAATAGATGATTTCAAAAAGCAAATTTTTTTTTATCCTTATTGCAAAAATTATTAGATTGTGCTAACTTCTTATACACGAGACTATCATGCGTAAACATATATTATCTTTTCTTCTAGTTTTTGGCCTTATTTTTACAATTGGTGCGGCTGACAAGTCATGGAAATCAGTCGCGACGGAAATGCAGGGTATCATCGATGACGCTTACAATATCTATGCCAGCGGAAACGCGGACGGCGGCTACGAGCGCATGAATGACGCTTATTTCGGCCATTATGAGGTGGACGGATTTGAGCGGAACACTCAGAGCCGAATCGGCGGAAGCCGGGCAGGCAACGTGGAAGTCCAGTTCAGCCGGGTAAAGGGAGCCATGCGCTCTGGAAAACCAAACGAAGATGTCCGCAAGGAAGCCGACACCCTGATTGCCATGCTCTTTGAGGACGCGGAAAAGCTTGACCCGCCGCAAATGGCATGGACGGAGCTTGCAAAAATCCTTGAGAGCGAATTCAGCGAGGCCGCAGACATGTATACAAGCGGTCACGTCGTCACGGCGGAGCCTCGCTTCCGCAAGGCCTATGCCCGCTATTACGGAAAATCAAAATTTCAGGAAAATGTAGCCTCTTCTTTGGGAGACAAGCGGGATCAGGCTATCGTTGATTTGTACACAAAGACAAAAACAATGATTCTTAACAAGGAGTCAAAACCTGAGGTTGCGGCGAGCATCGGAGAGCTTTCTCAGCTGATTTCAAAGACGGCCCTGGACTTGACCCGCGCTCAGGGGCGTGCCCAGTGGTGGGCTACGGTGGTCGCTTCCCTTCTGATTCTTCTCCGTGAGGGATTTGAGGCAATCCTTATCGTGGGCGCAATCATCGCCTATCTTAGAAAAAGCGGCAACGAGAACAATCTTGGCGCGGTCTACAAAGGCTCTTTCATCGGTATCCTCGCCTCAATCGTCATGGCGCTGATTTTAATCGGCCTTACCCGCTTCGGTTTTGAGAGCGGTCAGGGGCAGGAAGTCGTGGAGGGCGTGACCATGTTCATCGCCGTGGCCGTCCTCTTCTACACCTCAAACTGGATGATTTCAAAGGCCGAGAGCAAGGCATGGTCGGAATATCTCAAGGGAAAGATTCAGACTTCCGTTGACAAGAGAAGTATGTTCAGCCTTGCCTTCACCTGTTTCCTCGCGGTTTTCCGTGAGGGAGCCGAGGTAATCCTCTTTTATCAGGCCATGTTCTCTGGCTCTGATAAGGGGGGCACTATTTCCGCGGTGATTCTGGGAATCCTTCTGGCGGCGGTGCTTCTGGTCTTCGTTTACAAGGCAATCATCATCACAGGAAAAAGGCTTCCCCTCAAACCCTTCTTCTACGCCACTTCAATCCTCATGTTCGTCATGGTGGTCGCTTTCGTTGGCGGCGGAATCAGCGAATTCGTGGATGCGGGCTGGATTAATCCAAAAGTTCTTGACGGAGTTCCGACAATCTCCCTGCTGGGAATTTACCCCTATGCCGAGACCTTGACTGGACAGGCAATCGCTCTGGTCGTGGTTGTGGCAAGTCTTTTGCTGGGACACGTCCTTTCAAAAAGGAAGAACGAAGAGAAATCTTCTTCAAAATAAAAAAGTCGGCATAAAGCCGGTATTTAGGAGTTTTTTATGAAAAAGACATTGTCTTTCGTATTGGTCGCTGCGCTTGCAGTAACAACAGTTTTCGCTTGGCCTTGGAGCAAAAAAGATGATTCAAAGGCTAAGGCTTCATCAGCAGCCGCAGAAGCCGCAGAAGCAGATGAGGGCGGATTCGTCGAGCATGACATCGGCGACGAGCAGCAGGCTGGCTTCCTCGCTGTAAACGGCGTTTACTTCCAGGCTGTCGATATGAAATCTGGCGAAGGCAACACTCAGAAGGGTGCTGACTTCACAATGCACATTGAGGCTGACATCGCCGCTATGGAAAACGACTTGGGATTCGTCGTTGACCAGTTCGTTCCTGGACTCACGGTTGATTACGAAATCGTTGACCAGAAATCAAAAGCTGTCGTCACAAAAGGCACTTTCATGCAGATGAACGCTTCTGACGGCCCTCATTACGGTGCTAACATCAACTTGAACCAGGCCGGAACTTACACAGCCCGCTTCATCATCCACAGCCCTGCTGAAAACAACTACTTCATCCACACAGACGAGGACACAAAGCCAGGTTCAGACCTCCAGAAATACTGGAAGAACGACAAACCTCTTACAGTTGAATTCAAAGACTGGGTATTCGACGGAAAGAAAGTTCAGCCGGAATACAACTAAGAGAAAACAGAATTCTGCTCTGTGAAATAATGGGAATGACTGATAAGTTTTGTCATAATGACACAAAAAATTCTTATTAGACATTCCCATTTAACTTTTTCTACTGGAAGCTCTATGGCTAAAAATTTGTTTGAAGTGGTACAAGCTCTTTTTATTCCCTTTGTGCTGCTTGGTCTTGTGTGCGCGTCAACGGTGCGCTTTGATTCAGAAAAATTAAAAAAACGATTTTGGAAAGCACTTGCAATTCTGGCGATTCTCGTCCTCGCCGTCTCTTTTTTACGCGAAAAGCGTCTTATCCGCTACAATCAGATTAACAATATCAGGCTTTTAGTCGCCTCTCTTATCTTAGGACTCGGCTTCACTCTGCTGAGCTGGCTTCGTCTTCCAAGGGCAAAAACAGCCACAGCTTGCACAGGCCTTCTTTTTGTCGCCTGCCATCTCTTTTACAGCATTCCCCTCGTTTTCTCCCTGCCATTTCATTTTTTGGGAATGTATGACACATATTTTTCTACGATGTATCTTGCAAAATGCACGGGCTATCTTTTAGGCTGGCTTCTCTCTGCTTTGAGCGCATGGGCGGTCTGTAAAATCCTTACCCGCTCTTCTGAAAAAATAAATGCCCTTGTCCTTTCTTCAATCTATCTTATAAGCGGCTTCATTTCTTTCGTCGCTATTGTTGGAATCATCAATTCCTATTACAGAAGAAAGATAAAGATTCCCGCAGGTTTACGAAAATCCCTGCCCCAGTTGATTACGGCTGAGAACATCATTTTCTTTTTTGCGATTCTCACGATTATCGCCCTCGCCCTGGCATTTTTCGTCTATCACAGGAAAATTCACGGCGAATACAGAAATCCCGCCGAACACAGGAAATTAAAAGCCTTTGCTCGGAATAACCGCCGCTTGGCAGGCTTTACTCTCTTTTTGTGTCTTCTGGTCTGGCTTGACATGACGGTCATCAAAGGTCTTGCCAACAAAATCGCGGAGCTTTCTCCCTCGGAAGAATTTCAAATCGAAGGAAAGGAGATTTTTATTCCTCTGGAGCAGGTCTCTGACGGTCACTTGCACCGCTTCACATGGACAAACGAGGCGGGCAAGGGAATCCGCTTTATCATCGTGCAGAAAAAGGGAACGAGCTTCGGCGTAGGATTCGATGCCTGCGATGTCTGCGGCGATGTTGGCTACTATGAGCGAAAGGATGAAGTCGTCTGTAACAGATGCGATGTGGTCATGAATAAGAGCACAATCGGCTTAAAGGGCGGCTGTAATCCGGTCCCCCTCTTCTCCCGAATCGAAAACGGCGGAATCATAATTCTGACCGACGATTTGCAGAAAGAGGCACACAGATTTAAAAATTAAAAATTCCTCACAGATAGGGAGCGTAAAAAATTGCGTAGCAATTTTAGCGAGTCTCCGAAGCAACTATGTTGCGAAGGCTTAAGAGTTCACAGAGAGTTTTTTCTCCGTGCCCTCTGTGGCCTCTGTGAGGAAAAATACATGGAGATATATTATGTTTCTGCGTATGGTAATTCGCGCGCTGGTGCGGCAATGGAAAAAAATGCTGATGATTGCCTTTACGATTGCCTTGGGCTCATCCCTTGCAACGGCGATGCTCAATGTCATGTTTGATGTGGGCGACAAGGTGAATCAGGAATTAAAAACTTACGGAGCCAATATCCGTGTCCTGCCCCAGAGCGCAAGCATTATGAGCGATATGTACGGAATCGAAAACGAGTCTTTCCTCCGTGAAGATGAGCTGGGAAAGCTCAAGACGATTTTCTGGGCCTTTAATATAGTTGATTTTGCCCCTTATCTTGAGGGAAAAGCCCTGCTTGCAGACGGCAGGGAAATCAAAGTGAGGGGAACTTGGTTCAATCATCATCTGGCCCTGCCCACAGGCGAAGAGCTGGACACAGGCATGGTGGCCATGAAAAAGTGGTGGACTGTCAAAGGTGAATGGATTTCTGACAGCAAGAATGAAGAGGGTGAAAATCCCAAAGTCATGGTCGGCTCGGAGCTGGCAAAAAAACACGGACTGAAGCTTGGAGACACGCTTTCTCTTTCTACAAAAACTACAAAAGAAAAATCTTTTACCGTCTCAGGCATTTTTGACGCTGGCGGGGACGAAGACGAATACGCTTATGTCAATCTTTCTGACGCGCAAAAACTCTTTGACAAAAGCGGCCTTATTTCTTCGATTGAAGTCAGTGCCCTCACCACTCCCGACAACGATTTGGCGAGAAAGGCGGCTCAAGATCCAAGCGCCTTAAATCAGATGGACTGGGACACCTGGTACTGCACGGCTTATGTCAGCTCAATCTGCTATCAGATTCAGGAAGTGATTTCAAATTCCGTGGCAAAGGCGGTAAGGCAGGTGGCGGAAAGCGAGGGAGCGATTTTGAACAAGACCCAGCTTCTCATGCTTTTGATTACGATTTTAAGCCTGATTGGCTCGGCTCTGGGAATCTCAAATCTCGTTACGGCAAGCGTCATGGAGAGGAGCAAGGAAATCGGTCTTTTAAAGGCAATAGGAGCTTACGACGGCCCGATTTCTGCCCTTATCCTCACGGAGATTCTGATTACGGCTGTAGTCGGCGGCGTTATGGGATATTTTGCAGGTCTTGCTTTCGCTCAAATCATCGGCCAGTCGGTCTTTGACTCGGCAATCGCGATAAAAGTGACGGTGATTCCCCTTGTGGCGATTTTGATTTTCGTCGTCACACTGTCAGGCTCCCTTCCTTCTATAAGGCTTTTGCTTTCACTTAAACCCGCGGAAGTCCTGCACGGAGGCCATTAATGACCCGACAGCGAATGTATTTAAAGATGATAACAAGCTCGCTCATGCGGCGGAGGTCTCGGATGCTGGTGGCCTTGCTGGCTGTGGCAATCGGCTCTACTATTTTGAGCGGACTTGTGACGATTTACTACGATGTTCCCCGGCAGATGGCTCAGGAATTCCGCTCTTATGGCGCGAATCTGCTTTTGGTTTCAGCGGATACAAATCCTTTAAAAAGAGAAAGCGTGAATCATGCCCGTGCTATAATTCCCAGCGGAAAACTGGTGGGGCTTACTCCCTTCCGCTATGAGACAGTAAAAATCAACAACCAGCCCTTTATGGCGGCGGGAACGGATTTCAGTCAGGTGCAAAAGACTTCGCCTTACTGGCTGGTCTCAGGCTCCTACCCCAAGGCAGAAAATGAGGTCCTTTTGGGGCAGACTGTGGCGGCGGCACTGGCCTTGAATGCAGGCGAAGAAGTCATGCTGAACGGAATTGATTCTTTTGAAAAGCCTTTCAGCGAGAAATTCAAGATTTCAGGCATTCTGCAGACAGGCGGCAGCGAGGAAGAATGCCTTTATCTCACCCTCTCAAAACTTGAAGCCCTTATGAAAGATTCAGGTTTTCTGGATGTGGCAGAATGTTCCGTCAGCGAGAGCGGAAAGGGGCTTGAAAACATCGCAAATACAATTTCCGCAAATGTGGAAGGAGTCAATCCCCGGCTGGTAAAACGACTGGCAAAATCTGAGGGCACGGTTCTGAAAAAACTCCAGTCTCTGGTCTATATCGTCACTCTGGTCGTCCTGATTTTGACCATGGTATGTGTCGCTACAACCATGATGGCAGTGGTGGCGGAGAGGCGGCAGGAAATCGGCCTTAAAAAGTCCCTGGGAGCCTCAAACCAGAGCATAGTCGGCGAATTTTTGGGCGAGGGGCTTTTTCTGGGAGCCTTGGGCGGCATTCTGGGAGTGATTTTAGGCTTTGCTTTTGCCCAGGCGGTGAGCGTGAATGTCTTTGCGAGGAGCATTTCCTTCCAGCCGCTCTTGGTTCCGGTCACGATTTTGGTGAGCGTTCTGGTGACAGGACTTGCCTGCCTGCTCCCGGTACGGAGCGCGACAGAGGTAGACCCTGCGCTCGTGTTGAAGGGCGAGTAAATAAAATGTCACACGGATTCGATTTTGCTCACGCAAAATCAAAGCAAGAAAAATAAAGAGAAAAATCGTTAGATTTTTCCAATCCGTGTGACAATAACTAAGGAGAATAAAATGGCGTTACTTGAATTAAAGGACATTTCAAAAATATATTCGGGCGGCACGGTAAAGGCTTTGAATCATGTGAGTCTTTCCGTAAATGAGGGCGAATGGGTGGCGATTATGGGCCCCAGCGGCTCCGGGAAATCCACGATGATGAACATAATCGGCTGCATGGATAAGCCTTCCATGGGGCAGGTGATTCTTGACGGCAAGGACATTGCCCAGGAATCCAGCAAAAGCCTGACCCAAATCCGGCGGGACAAAATCGGCCTGATTTTCCAGCAATTCCACTTGGTAAATTACCTTACCGCCCTGGAAAACGTCATGGTCGCCCAGTATTACCACTCCATGCCAGACGAAAAAGAGGCAATGGAAGCCCTGGAGCGGGTGGGACTGGCCGCGCGGGCAAAGCATCTTCCAAGCCAGCTTTCAGGCGGTGAGCAGCAGCGGGTTTGTATCGCCCGCGCGCTCATAAATCATCCCCAGCTGATTCTTGCCGATGAGCCAACGGGAAATCTTGACGAAGCCAACGAAAACATGGTCATCGACATTTTCAAAAAACTCCATGCCGAAGGACGCACGATTATCGTCGTTACCCACGCGCCGGAAGTGGCCGCCTTTGCAGAGCGTACAATCGTTTTGGAGCACGGAAAATACGCCCGGGAAATCAAAAATGAAAAAAAAGAATCTTGACATTAACCTACCAATTAACTAGGATAATATGATTTCTTTCAAAATCAAGGAGTTTTTATGAAAAAAGTATCTTTTGCTGACATCGCTTTTCTTGTTTTGTCACTTATTCTGTGCCTTGGCTCTCATTTTGCCTTTCATGCCTGCCCTGCAAAGAGCGACGGAAGCTGGATGGTCTGTCACTGGGCAGAGCGGGTGGTAACGGCTCTCGGGGCTGTTTTTGTGATTTTATCAGCGTCTCGGTTTTTCCTCGAATCAAAGACAAAACTGGGCATTTCGATTTCATTCCTTCCTCTTGCGCTAGTGACGGCCCTTGTTCCCGGCGTAATCGTAAATCTCTGCATGATGAAGGAAATGCACTGTCACACTGTAATGCGCCCGGCAGTTGTAGTCCTGAGCATTTTGCTTGCCGCCCTTTCAGTCGTGGATATTCTTGTTCTTCTAAAAAAGAAGCAGTAGGGGAAAGTCTTCCCCTCGCGCCCACTTCGTAGGTCGCTACCCCTTCTCCTAGGGCAAAGCCCTAAAACCCCTTTTTCGGAGTCAAAATGAAATTTTCTTCGCTTCCAATAATCAATCTTCTCGGAAAAAAAGGCCGGTCTGCCGCTCTTTTCGTCTTTGCCCTGCTTTTGGGATTCTCGATTTTCGGCGGTGCTTTGATTCTGACCAGCTTGAGAAACGGCCTTCATTCGCTGGAGCTTCGCCTTGGAGCTGATATTGTCATCGTTCCTTATGAAGCTCGCACAAAAGTGAGCGCGGACACAATCTTGAATCAGGGAAACCGCACTTACTTCTATATGAGCAGGTCGAATCTTGAGAAAGTCGCTTCGATTGAGGGGGTGGAGCGCCTTTCTCCTCAGGTTTACATGTGCTCCATGAACGCGGGCTGCTGTTCCGTGTCCTTGCAGCTGATTGGCTTTGATCCCGAGACGGATTTTACGATTCAGCCTTGGGTGCGGCAGTCTTTCAAGGGAAAACTTGAGGACGGCGACCTTCTGATTGGAAGCAAAGTCTCTCTCACTGAAAACAGAAAGCTGAAATTCTTCGACAAACTCTGGAATATTGCCGCCCAGCTTGATGAAACCGGAACGGGACTGGACAACGCGATTTTTGCCACCACTGACACGATTTCCATGATGATGGACGAGGCCGAAAAACTGGGCTGGGGCTTCATTTCCGACAAAAGCACTCCCGGCAAGATGATTTCTACGATTATGGTTCGCGTGGCTGACGGCTACGACATTGACAGCGTTGCCAGCCAGATTCAGCGGAAAGTGCGCAAAACTCAGGCCGTCAAGACCAAGGCCATGACCAGCGGAATCGCCTCAAGCCTTTCCGGGGTTTCCAAGGTCATCGCCCTTTTGACGGCTGTGGTCTGGTTTTTGTGCCTTGTGATTCTGGTGGTTGTCTCCAGTCTGATTTTGGGCGAGCGGAAAAAGGAATTCGCCGTGCTCAGGGTGCTGGGTGCCAGCCAGAAAAAGCTTTCCCGGCTTGTGATGGCAGAGGCCTTTCTAGTGAATGCGGCCGGCTCTCTTTCTGGAATCGTCCTTGCCCTGTTTTTTATCCTGCCCTTCCATTCGCTGATAAAAAATGCCATCGGCCTTCCCTTCCTGCTTCCGCCTTTCGCCCTGATTTTAGCCCTTGTAGCGGCCAGTCTTGCTCTTTCACTTCTTTTCGGCTGCCTGACGGCAAGTTTTTCGGCCCACAAAATCTCGAAAGTGGACACGGGAGTCATTTTGAGAGAAGGAAACTAGGAATTAGAGGGCGTTCCCCTTCGGGTCAGGCTTTCCACACTTCGCCGTCTTGCGCGGCTCATTCCTTCGCTTCGCTACGGAACGCCTGCGGCGGTGTTCCAATCCTTAACGCAAAATCTGAACTTTTGGAGTACAAAATATGATACTAAAAGCAGAAAACATCAGCAAAAAATATTACCGGCCTACGAAGAATGCAAGCCACTTTGAGGCGGTGAAATCTTTGGATTTTTCACTTGAAGAAGGAAAGGTCACTGAAATCACAGGGCGGAGCGGTAGCGGAAAAAGCACCCTCCTTTACATGCTGGCGGGACTTTTAAAGCCAAGCTCCGGGAAAGTCTTTCTTGACAGAAAAGACTTGTACTCGCTGACTGACGAAGAGCTTTCCCGGCTCCGAAACGAAAAAATCGGCGTGATTCCCCAGGGGCAGACCGGGCTTTTTGCCCTCACCGTCCTTGAAAATGTCCTTGCTCCGGCCGCAATCTACGGAGAAACGAGCTTGCTTGAAAGCCGGGCAAAAGAACTTCTTTCCCTTGTGGGAATCGCTGACCTTGCTGACGCAAAAATGACTGAGCTTTCTGGCGGGGAAATGCGGCGCATGGCCATTGCCCGTGCCCTTATCCTTGACCCAGAAATTATTTTCGCCGACGAGCCGACAGACGATTTGGACGACGAGAATACAAAAACCGTGCTGGAGCTTTTGCAGAAAACGGCAAGAAAGGGAAAATCAGTTTTGCTCGTGACCCATGAAGCTAGCGCCGAGCAATACGCGGATAAAATCTACAGAATGGACGCAGGCAGTTTGTTAAAATAAACTTTAGCTAGAATCAGCAATCACAATTTAGTCTTCTCAACTTTACGAAAGCCTTTTCAATCTTTTGTTGTAAAATTGTATTGAAAGTTATCAGGCTCTAATATATATTATTTTTATCTAATTTTCAGACATTATCACAGGAGAAACAGTTGTTACCTTTGGTTTTCGCGAATGCTGGAGAAGAGCAAATCATCAAAAAAATCGGCGGAAGCGACGAAGTTAAGCGTCACCTTGAAAATCTCGGCTTTACGGTAGGCGGAAGCGTCACCATCGTAAATTCTCTCGCCGGGAACGTAATCGTAAAAGTCAAAGAATCCCGCGTAGCCATCAACGAGGACATGGCCCGCAGAATCATGGTCTGATTTTCTTTTTTGCAAATAATTTGGAGGTACTATAAATGAAGACATTGCGCGAAGCAAAAGTCGGCGAGACAGTCAAAGTCGTAAAGCTGCATGGCGAAGGTGCGGTCAAACGCCGTATCATGGACATGGGGGTTACGAAAGGCGTTGAAGTTTATGTTCGGAAAGTCGCTCCCCTGGGCGACCCAATTGAAGTCACTGTTCGTTCTTACGAGCTTTCCCTGCGGAAAGCAGATGCAGAAATGATTGAGATTGAGTAGGAAGACAGGAGTAAAAAAATGAACATAAGAATCGCATTGGCAGGAAACCCGAATGCCGGAAAAACCACGCTTTTTAACGCGCTCACCGGCTCAAATCAGTTTGTAGGAAACTGGCCCGGAGTCACGGTCGAAAAAAAAGAAGGAAAATTAAAGAAGCATGACGGTGTGGTCGTAACAGACCTGCCGGGCATTTATTCCCTTTCACCATATACGCTTGAAGAAGTTGTCGCCCGAAACTATCTCGTTGGCGAGCGTCCTGACGCAATCCTTAACATCGTTGACGCCACAAACCTTGAGCGAAACCTTTACCTTACCACACAGCTGGTGGAGCTTGGAATCCCGGTGGTTGTCGCCCTCAACATGATGGACTTGGTAAAAAAAGCCGGGGATAAAATCGACACGGCGGAGCTTAGCCGCCAGTTGGGCTGCAAAATCGTCGAGATTTCTGCCCTCAAAGGCGACGGAATCATGGAAGCTGCAGAAGAGGCAATCAAGGCCGCCAGCGAGACAAAAACCGTGCCCCAGCATGTGTTCCCAGGTCCTGTGGAACACGCAATCGCTCACATTGAGGAGGCTGTTGTCCACAATTTGCCAGAAGAGCAGCAGCGGTGGTATGCAATCAAAGTGTTCGAGCGGGACGATAAAGTGCTTGATATGCTCAAAGTTGACAAAACAACGCTGGAGCATGTTGAGACCGACATCAAGGCGGCCGAAAAAGAGCTGGACGATGACGCGGAAAGCATCATCACCAACGAGCGCTACATTTACATCGCCCAGATTCTCAAATCAAGCTACAAAAAGGCGAATGCGGGCAAACTCTCAAATTCAGACAAAATTGACCGCATCGTGACCAACCGCTGGCTGGGTCTCCCCATTTTCGCGGTCATCATGTTCCTGGTTTACTGGATTTCAATGGTAGGAATCGGTGCCAGCGCCACGGACTGGGCAAATGACGGTCTCTTTGGCGACGGCTGGCACTTGTTCGGAATCGGCTCGTCTGCCTACGAGGAAGCGGCCGAAGAATACGGAGACACTCCCGCAATCCTTGAGGCTATTGAAGCCGGGGAAAAATCATACATCGTAATTGACGAAGAGACCCTTGAGCCG
This sequence comes from Treponema sp., assembly GCA_017469785.1. Lineage (GTDB taxonomy): Bacteria > Spirochaetota > Spirochaetia > Treponematales > Treponemataceae > Treponema_D. The sequence goes on along the minus strand of JAFUFU010000014.1, from coordinate 36,339 downwards.
TCCGAGCCAATTGAAATCACGGAAGAAGCTGCCAGCGAAGCCAAGAAAATGGCAGAAAAATACGGCGAAGAAGGCCCGGATCCTGCCAGCTACGGAGTCTGGGTTCCAGGCATTCCTGCCGTAATCGGAAGCTGGCTTGAAAAGGCCGGATGCGCGGAATGGCTCAGTGGCCTTATCCTTGACGGAATCGTGGCCGGCGTTGGCGCGGTCTTGGGCTTTGTTCCCCAGATGCTGGTTCTCTTCCTCCTGCTTGCCTTCCTTGAGGCCTGCGGTTACATGGCCAGAATCGCCTTCGTCCTTGACCGAATCTTCCGCAAGTTCGGACTTTCTGGAAAATCATTCATCCCGATGCTGGTAGGAACCGGCTGCGGTATTCCCGGCGTTATGGCAAGCCGCACGATTGAAAACGAGCGCGACCGCCGCATGACAATCATGACGACGACCTTCATTCCTTGCGGGGCGAAAGTTCCTTTCATTGCCATGGTCGCAGGCGCAATCTTCGCAGGAAGCGCATGGGTTGCCACATCAGCCTACTTCATCGGTATGGCGGCAATCGTCATGTCGGGAATCATGCTGAAAAAGACAAAGATGTTCGCCGGAAACCCGGCTCCCTTCGTAATGGAGCTTCCCGCCTACCACATGCCGACTTTGGGCAACGTCCTGCGCTCAATGTGGGAGCGGGGCTGGTCATTCATCAAAAAGGCAGGAACAATTATCCTCCTTTCAACAATCGTCGTCTGGTTCCTTTCATTCTTCGGCTGGACTGAGGAAGGCTTTGGAATGCTTGCCGAAGAGCAGCTTGACTCTTCAATCCTGGCTAAAATCGGAAGCTGCATCGCCTGGATTTTCGCACCACTGGGCTGGGGCAACTGGCAGGCCGTGGTCGCTTCGGTCACGGGCTTGGTGGCAAAAGAAAATATCGTCGGAACCATGGGCATTCTCTACGGCTCAGGAGACCTCACGGCTTATCAGGCAATCGGTCAGGCCTTCAACGGAATCACGGGCTACTCATTCCTGGTCTTCAACCTTCTCTGCGCTCCGTGTTTTGCCGCAATCGGCGCAATCAAGCGAGAGATGAACAACGCGAAGTGGACCTGGTTCGCAATCGGCTACCAGTGCGGCTTTGCTTATGTAATCGCCTTCCTGATTAACCAGCTGGGTAAGCTCTTCACAGGCAATGTCAATATAATCGGCCTTATTTTCGCCCTCGCAGCCCTTGCCTGCCTCGTTTACATGCTCTTCTTCAAGAAGTACAGCGAGGCGACAACTCTCACGGTTAAGACAAAGTAATCAGCGTTGTCGTGCATCCGTGCGTGCATTCATGCACGCATCCATGCACGACAACTAACGCGGAGTTTTTATGGGAACAGCCATTGTGGGCTTGGTTTTGGTGGCGGTGGTTTCCGCCATCATCATAAGCCTTGTAAAAAGCAAAAAAAGCGGAAAATCCTCGTGTGGCCCCTCTTGCGCTCATTGCGCTATGGGCGGAAAATGCCACAAGGAGGGGAAAAGCGGACTTCATGCGACTGTCCTTGAAATTGACGGCATGATGTGTTCAATGTGCGAAAGCCATATAAACGAGGCAATCCGCAACAATTTTTCCGTCAAGAGCGTAAAATCCAGCCACAAGACCGGAATCACGCAGATTGAAAGCGAGGAGCCTCTGGACGAAGAAAGAGTCCGTGCCGTCATCAAAGAGACCGGCTACGAGCTGAAAAACATTTCTTCTTCATAAAAAGCGGGCGGTCTTCAGGAGATTCCGCTTCCTGAAAGACTGCTGCAACCCAACGGTTCCGGCTTGACTTTAATTTTCAAATCAAACTCGCTGATTACGGCCTGTACATGGGTAATAATTCCAAGCATTTTCCCCTGCTTATGAAGATTCTTGAGCGCATTTACAGCTTCCGTAAGAAGATCACCGCTCAGGGTTCCGAACCCTTCATCAAGGAAGAGGGAATCCACCTGCACGTTTCTGCTGGCAAATTCTGAAATTCCCAGTGCGAAAGACAGGCTGACAAGGAATTTCTCACCGCCACTCAGATTTGAAATGGAGCGCAGCTCATCAAAATAGGTATCAAAAATCGTAAAATCAAGAGAATCAGCTGTTTTTTGCACAAGCTTGTATCTCTGCGTGATTCCGTACAGATTGTTAGTGGCAAGAGTCAGCAGGGAATTAAAGGCAAGGCTCTGGACAAAAACAGACAGGTCAGAGCCTTCCCTGGTTCCGGCCCATTTGTTCATTTGCTCCCATGTTCCAAACTCTTCCCGGGCATTCTCATAAGAAGCATGTATCTTGGAAGCCATCGCTTTATTCTGCTCATTGGAAGAGAGACGACTCTTTACAGCAATAAGCTGATTGCTTACAAGGCTTTTTTCTCCATTCAGGCGGGCGCTGTCTTCCATAAGCTCTTCCCTGCTTTTTGAGGTCATCATCTCAGACTTATAATTTTCAAATGACTGCTCGGCTTTTACCAGCGCGGTCTTTACCCTGGCTTCTTCCAGCTTTAACTGCTCATCTCTCGACTCAAGGCCGGCCAGCTCTTCATCAGAAAGAGTGAAAGCGCGGTATTCTGACTCCGACTCAAATCCGTTTTCCTTGATTTTCTGGATAAAACTGGATTGAGCCTCACTGATTTTTCCGGCACGCTCAGCGAATCCTTCCTCAAGCTGGCTTTTCTGGGCCTCAAGACGGGATTTATCTTCTTTTGCCTGATTCTGGGAATTCACGGCAAGCTCATAGTCCTTGCGGAGACGGGCAATAGCCTCGTTTTTCGACCTCTCTTCATCATCAACATTTTTGTCTCCGAAAAGATCCTTACGCTCATCAAGAGATTCCTGAAGGATTTTCTTCACCCGATCAAAATCGGCACGGGCCTTTTTAAGGTTTTCTTCACAGAGCGCACGGTTTTCAATATGCGAAGCAAGCTCCGCACTCTTTGCTTTTTTTTCCGCCTCAAGATTTTTCAGACTTTCATCAGAGACCTGCCACTGCTCAGCGTTTTTTTTAAGTTCGTCAATGATATCCGTTAATTCCTCATGCTCAAGGGATTTTTTCCATGGGGAAATGATTTTTTTAATGGAATTCTTCGTTTCTGAAAATGCACTTGAAGCCTCTTCAAGATGAGGAATAGACTTTTCTATTCCTGAGCGAAGGGATTGGGCTTTTGACTCACAGTCACGGAGTTTTGAATCAATATTCTCACGCATTCTGCTCAGATTAGCGCTGTTTTCGGCGATTTTTCTGGCCTTTTCCTCATTAACTTCATCGGAAGGTGCTTTTCCAGATTCTTCACAATTGGAATGATAGATTGAGAGGCAGACAGGACATGGATTCCCATCAGAAAGCTCCCTCCGCAGAATCCTCGCGATAAGAACGGCGTCTGCGGACACAAATGAGCGGATTTTTCCGTCAATCTCTTCAAGCTCTTTTTTAAGGGATTCCCTTTCAGAAAGACAAAGCTCAAGCTGCTTTTCAGAGGCTTTTTTTTCATCGCTGAAAAGTTTGACCCTCTTTTCTTCCTGTGCATAGGTCTGTGCCAGAGCCGCAAGTTTTGCCGCGGCGGAAGAAGCGCCGCTGTCAGAAGCATGCTCACTGAGATAAGAGCGAATCTCCCCTGCATTTTTTTCCGCAAGCTCAAGCCGGGACTGAATATCTGAAATTTTTCCTTCGTTTTCAGAAAAAAAACTTTCTGCATTTTCCAGCCGCTCTTTCACCTCAGAAAGTTTTTCAGAATCAGAGTGAATCCTGACATCAAGTTCCCGAACGCGTTTCCACAATTCCTGACTTGATTCGAGGCTATTCTCTTCGTCTGAAAGGGATTTCTTTACCGCGACAGCTTTTTCACTACATTCTCTGTACAATTGCCCTGACTGACTTATGCCCTTTTCCAGAGCGAGCATCTGACTCTCATCCTGCTTTTGGTTTTCACGCAGCGAATCAAGGAAGCGGTATTCTCCCTCACAGATTTTCGCCGCTTTCCCCCGGGATAGTTTTTCACCATCGCTTTTAAATGACAGAATCTCTGAATCCAGGCGTTTTTTTTCAGACCGAGCACGCTCAACTTCTTTTTGAAGGCGGTCAAGTTCCTGAAATAAAGTTTCTTCCTTATGGATGACGGCAATTTCCCCCTCGATTCTGGCAATTTCATCGGAAAGGCGTTTTTCTTCCTTCAAAGATGCCTGCTCATCCTCATCGCTCAGGACAAGGGCATCAATTTCTTCCTTTCGGGTCTTTATGAGCTGAAAATTCTTTTTTATGTCGCTGAATTTGGCCGCAATTTTCTTTCCGATTTCACGATAGCGCTCGGTTCCGGTAAGTTTTTCAAGGATTTCAGCCCGCTCACGGGGACTGCTTTCAAGGAAGGCGCTGAATTCTCCCTGAGCAAGCATGATTGAGCGGCAAAACTGCCTGTAATCAAGCTGTATGATTTTCTGTGTCTCGCTTCCAAGGTTAGAACCTGTTCCCGACGCAACGACTTCCGGCGCTGAAGAAAACAAATCCCCGGGAAGGCTCTCAGGACTGTCAATCCTGGTGATTTTGAAGGACGCTTTCTGGAGATTACCGCCTGCTTTCATTCCGGCCCGGTTCTGCTGGAATTCAGAGCGGAAAAGGCCTTTCTTGCAGGAATATGTGACACAGGCCCGGCAGAATCCTGTTCCCCGGGTCATAATCTCGTTACCGCTCTCGCCGTTGTTTATGGTCTCAAGGCGAGCCGTTCTTCCGTATAGGGCAAGCGTTATGGCATCCAAAATTGTCGTCTTACCAGAACCAGTGGGACCGCAAATAACAAAAGTGTCATGGTACTTTGCGTAGTCAGGATGGGTGAAATCAATGCACCATTTTCCCTTTAATGAGTTCAGATTTTCAAATTCCAATTTCGTGATGCGCATGGAAAGAGTATATCAGAAAAAAACAATAAGAAAAATCATCACGAGCTTATTCAGCCGCGATTTTCAAAAAAAGCGGAAGGAATTTTTCAATCGCCTCCTTCGCTTCCTTGCTGTCTTTTTCAAGAGCAGATTTTGAAAGAATAAGCTGCGTGAAAATCTCCCTGTCATCAAGATTCTTGATTTCAACGGCATCCAACTGCTCCCGGTTTTCGGCAGAGAAAATTCTATCCTGCTCACTGAGTTTCCAGCTGACGACAGAAACATTCTGACTCAGGGCATTTATCGCTTCCTCAAGATAATCCCTGGCATTTATACCCAGCTCGCGCTTATAACAAAGCTCAAGGAAAGTTCCGTTCTCATTGGATGCGGAAAAATTTTCGAGCATCTCCTTGATTTCCGCAAGGGTTCCAGAAAGACGCCTGTAATCAAAAAAAGATTCCGTCTTTATCGGCTCGACTTTCAGTCCTGATTTTCCGCCAGATACAGAAAGGTCAACGCAGAGAACATAATGGGAAGTGTCAGCCTCATCGAAGCCCATTACGAAGGGAGAACCGCTGTAACGGATTGCAGGATTTTTTTCCACCATGGTCGCGTAATGGATATGACCAAGGGCAACATAATCAGCAGGCGGGAAGACAGCCGGCGGAACAAAGCCCAAAGTTCCAAGCACGTCCAGCACTTTCGTTCCGTCATCACGCCTCATGCCTCTCCCACTTTGATTTCCACCTTGGGAAGAACGACCGTCAATATTATTCGCGTAAAGATGCCCCGTTGCTATCACGGGTATATCCCGACAGGCACGGAGTTTTTCGGCTTCATCAAACACTGTAGAATATAATTTTTTATATGCCAGCGAATAAAGGTCGCCGTCCTCCACTCGGGAATCAGAAAGGAGATTTCTAAGCTCCACTTCCCTGACAAAAGGAAGGGCCATACAGATTCCATTCACATTCTCATTCCGGTCACGAAGCTCAAAGCACATGTCCCCCGGGCTCAGATTGTTTATGGAGCCTACCACATGTATATTCAGCACATCCAGCAGTTCCTTCGCGGAATCAAGCATGACGGCAGAATCGTGGTTTCCGCCTATAATTATGACGTTTTTGCAACAGGAATCAACGAGGGAAGCAAGAAAAGTGTAATAAAGCCGCCTTGCCTCCACGCTGGGGTTTACTGTGTCAAAAATATCCCCTGAAACTATGAGCGTTTCAGCCTGTTTTTCGACAATCTGTTTTTTCAGCCACTTCAGGAAGGCCGCGGATTCTTTTCGCCTGTCAATATCGTGCATCTGGTTCCCCAAATGCCAGTCAGCGGTATGGATAAAACGCATGATTTACTGCAGGGGAGCAAAATATCCGGTTTCATCACGGCCGCTGCGGTTCATGATGAAAGCCTCAAGCTCAACAGGGAGATAACGCTGTCCGAAATCAGTTGAAAGGGCTGAATCGTAGGAAAGCACGTAAATTCCAGAAGGAATGGCAATAATGTCGTCAACAAGGCCGGCAAGACCTTCATCCCTATATACGTAATAGGCAGAGCCTTCAGTGTGATCGCAGATGAAATTCAACTCGCTTTCGGCCGCTCCCTGTGAAAGAAGGAGATTTACGAAAGAGATGGAATTGTTATTGAGATAGGCCGTCAAGTCAGAAAGACCGTATTTATTGAAGGCATTCTGCGTGACCTTTCCGTCGCCGATATAGACAATGGCAGATTTTTTAGCCGCATTGATGAGAGCATTAGCGCACATTCGGATTGCCACATCCAGGGTAACTTTTGAAGACACAGGATTTTTTAGGTTCTTCAGCTTGAAATTCATGGCTCCGCTGGGAGTTCCTTCGTATTCAATGACAGGAACGTCGCCCGCGCTTACGATTCTAAGAGTTCCGCGATTCTTCATGCCAGCAACAAGTTCCTTCACGGCATTTTCCATGCTCTCCTCATAGCGGGCTGAAGTATTTGAGCGGTCTATGAGCAGGGTGATATCTGCATCATCATTGGAATAAGCCGAGCCTTCAAGCTTGTAGTTCTGAACAGGAACCTTGTTTTCAGTGATGAAGAAATTGTTTTCCTTGAGACCGACAATGCTCTGCCGTGAGCGGTTTTCAATTTTTACCTCAAGGGTGACTCTCGGGAATGAATCAGAAATGACACGGTCAATCTGCACGAACAAGCCTCCCACAAGTTCAGAGAGTTTAGCCATGACGTAGACTTCGTTTGTAGAAAAATCAGTGACAAGAATGTTGCCGTTTACGTCTGGCACTGCGCTCGTAAGGCGTGACGGCGCGTTTCCAGAAGAGAGATTTTCAAAAAGCGAACCTGTGTCAGTGTCAATTGAATAGACTTTATTTTTATCGCAGGTAACGAGATAACGCCCCCAAAGCTTCATTGACTCAGGCTTTTTAAAGGTCTTTTTCTTGCAGAGAAGCCCAAGATAGTTTCCTGAAACGTCAAAGCGATGGACGGCACCGGTGAGACAGTCGGCGACAAAAACCACATTCTCGTAAATCGCAATACCTGTAGGTCCTTTCAACCCTTCAAAATCATCAGTCTTATGGCCAAAGAAAAAGAGCGGTTTTCCTTCCGCATCAAAAACATCGACCCGGCTGTTTCCAAAATCAGTCACATAGATATTTCCGTCAGAATCCTCAGCCATGTACTCAGGGCCAACGATACCGCCGACAGAAGCGCCCTTCTCACCGATGAACTTGATGAATTTTCCCTTTGCATCAAACATGCTCAGGCGGTCGCCTGCAAATTCACTTACCAGAAGATTTCCGTTGTGAAGCCGAATCAAATCCATAGGACGATCGAAACCATTAAAATATCCGCCGTTTCTGTCTATGACAAGACCATTCAAATCCAGTTTGAGCAATTCATTGGAGCCGTAGGAGAGAACCCACATCGTGCCGTCGTTGTTCGGAAGCACAGATGTCGGCTGGCTAAAAACCAGATTTCCCTCTGAATTTTTTCCCACATAGCTTCCTGATTCCGTATAGCGGACAGGACGCTCAAGCGCGCTTCCTGCAAGCAGACGGCGGTCACGGACGACCTCAATCCTGTTCTGCAGAAGGAGGCCACCGTAGCCTTCATTTGCAGCATACTGCCAGTGTTCAAGAGCCGCTCCCTCGACACCTGAGCGGTAATAAGCCTTACCCAGCCAGTCAAGGAGAATATTTTCTTCGGGAAGATAGGAAAGAGCCTTCTCGAACTGGAGAATCGCATCGTTGAAGGAGCCGCGGTAATAAGCCTGCACTCCCCGGCGGAATTCCTGCTCGGCAAGCCCGGAAGCAGCCGTCCGCGCTCCGATTGAGGAACGCTCTGTTGCAGCCTCACTTTTCAATGCGCCACTTTGTGAAAAGGCAGAAAAACCCGCGGCAAAAAGGAAAGATGCAAATATAAGCCTGCATGTGTTTTTATAGTTTCTCATTCGTAAATTCCTATTCCTAATTCTCTTTAGCGAGCCGCAAATGCTCGGCAATCTCTTCGTTTTGGGGGAGTTTTTCCTGCGCCTGATTGAGATATTTGAAGGCATCATTCATAAGACCCAGTTTCAGGTATACCCAGCCTACAGAATCAAGGCAGGCCGCCGAGTCAGGACGTTTTTCCAGAGCCCTCTTACAGAAGGAAAGGGCCTTTGTAAGATCACGGTTCTCACAGGCCAGAACATACCCCATACCGTTGAGAGCCGTCGGATTATCAGGCTCCAGTTCGATTGCTTTTCTGTAAAAATCCAGGGAACGTTCCACGTCATCCTGCTTCCAGGCCACATAAGCCAGCGACGAATACACGGAAGCTGGCTTATAACCTGACTCAAGCAGCTTGTTCAGCTCGAATTCAGCGAGTTTTTTACGGCCGCTGTTCGCATAGATTACGGCAAGGACATAGCGGCACTGCAAAACGCGTTCAAGCTCAAGTCCGCCAGTGACGACCTGCTCAAGATACAAAAGAGCATCGTCGTAATGTTCAAGTTTCGCGTAACACAACCCGATGTAATATGCCAGTTCGATATTATTGATTTCTGAATCTTCCGGCAGAGAAAGAAAAAAGGCAAGAGCCGCATTGTAGTCCGCCTTCCTGTACAAAGATATTCCTTCTTTAAGGATATTGTTATCAGCCATACGCCCTCCCGTAACAGCCAATGCAAGGAAATCACTAAAGACTTCCGAAAATAAAATCTGTTTTTTGATTCATGGGTTTCAGCACCGGTTCCGCATAAATCAGTGAGACCGCAATCTTCCCGCTCCGGGCAAGCGCGTAATCAGAATCAGCGTTTCCGGCAACCCGCAGAGGTCCCGCAGAGCAAAGCCCCGAAAACGAATCGCCGCCCTCATGCTCAATCGAAACCTTGTCTCCGTAATCCCGCGAGCACAGCGAAGCAAAAGCTGCCTCTGTATATTCATCGGCGGAAGTAGCGTTAAGACTTACAAAAACCTCACCCGTACAAAGCGAAATCAGCGTATCCAGATTTTGGGCCGTAAAATCCGCCAGCGGTTTGAAATTGAATCCAGAATCAGCATAGTCAAAAAAACAAGACTCAAGGCTCACGGCGATTCCAGGGATTCCCATAAGGACAGCCTGTCTGGCCGCAGCACAAGTCCCTGAGTATATAACATCGGTTCCCATGTTCGGCCCCGCATTTATGCCGGAAATCACAGCGTCAAAAGAGCATCCGAAGAGAGGCGACGTGAGAGCGCAGATAACGCAGTCAGCGGGAGTTCCAGAGCATGAATAAGAATCCGCTCCATATTTCTGAAAACGGAATCGCTCGCCGAGCGTAATTTTGCTTGAGACAGCAGAGCGGTTCGAATCAGGAGCAAGCACATAAACATCGCACACTGAACGGAGAGAATCAACCAGAACCTTCAGGCCTTCACCATTGATTCCGTCATCGTTTGTAACGAGGATTTTTTTCCGATTATGAGACAATGCACACTCCCCCGCTCGGCTCAACGATATGGCTGGAAGTCTTAAAACCAAAAATCTTAGTGAATTCCGAAAGCTTGTTATTAAACTCAGGCATATCCGCATCGTCAAGAATCGCGTACAGACAGCGGCCGAAGCCTTTTCCAGTGATACGACCGCAATTAAAGGGATTCCGTGAATCATCGTTGTTGGGATTGATTTCAGAAAGCCGTTTTAAAATCCAGTCGATTTCAGGACATGATATTTCGTATTCATCGCGCATGTTTTCATGGCTGTGATTGACAGCACGGGCAAAGGCTCCGAAAGCCCCTTTCTCAAGGCCGTCCCAGGCATCAAGTACAAACTGATGCTCCTTGATGATGGAATTGAGTTTTTTATGAATCATCTCCGGAAGGATTGAAAGAACCAGATTCACCTCATGGGGATTTTCTTCATAACGCCATCCGCCGCGTATATAAGAACGGCGGTCCTTTAGCTCACCCAGCAGAAGGGCGCTTTCCGGCTCACGGATAATCTCTTCGTTCCAGATGTTGACCCTCGGGATTTTTGTATCAATAAGAACGATTTTTTTGGAAGGATAGTCAAATGGAAGCAATACGCAGGATTTTGTAGCATAATCCGTCAGCACGATTGATTTTTCTTCAGAATGAATAGCCGTAAGAATGTCAGAAATGTAGTTGTTTGAATTGAGGAACTGAAAGTTTCCCCGTGCGATGACCTGAAGCATCATCCGTTCATCGCAGTCAAAGCCATTGAGCTCACGGATAGCATAGGCGGAGCCGACTTTCATCGCCGTGTTTATGCCGAAGCCGGCTGACGGAAGGATATCGGAATAAATTGTGAAATTCATACCCTTCAGCCCAAATCCTAGTGACTGGAAACCGTATATAATCGCCTTAACTGAATTTGCCCAGCGATCTTCCTTGCGGAATTTCATGTTCGCGATGGAAAGTTTCTTGCGGTCTTTAAGTTGTGGAAAGAAAAAGCACAAGGAATCATCACTACGGGATGAGACCGCCACATATACAGGAAGATTGACCCCCATCGAAAGCGTTTTATCACGGAAGAACCATGAGTGCTCACCGATAAGATGAAAACGCCCGGGAGTTCTCACAAGCACGTCAGGAAGCTGTCCATATTCAGATTTATGAATATATTTTACAAGATCCATTGTATTCCCCACCGATTATGTACTGCCTTAAAGCATAATTGCTTTTTTAAATGCAACTTAATAGAATAATAACATAATGTCTCGATTTTTACAAATTTTTTGTACAGTTCTCTCATCCATAACCATAGCCCTTGCAATTCCAAATGAATATATCCGCTTCGGCTCGCCACTTCTTGGCCTGATTGCCCTTGCTCCATTTTACGTCGCCCTGCGCAATCCAAAAAAACTGTCCTTCACTTTTCTGCTCTGCTTTATCCATGGAGCGCTTACCCATATTCTTTCAAGTTTCTGGCTCGGAAATTTTCCAGGATTCGCAATTTTTACCCTCGGGGCCTCAGATTTGGGCACCGGCTTCTTTGAGGGATTTTTTTCCCTGGCCTTTTTTTTTCCGGCTCTTTTTGACGCTTCCTGGGGCAACCTGGAAGCCAGCGCGATAAAGAGGCATTTTTCAGTTCCATTCCGCATCTTCTTTTTTGCGGCGGTTTATACGATATGGGAATACTGCAAGTCCACTGGATTTCTCGCCTACCCCTGGGGCACAATCTCCATGACAGCCTACGACTGGAAACTCGTCACTCAAATCGCGGATATCACAGGAGTCTACGGAGTCACATTTCTCTTCTCGCTTTTTTCAGCCACCTTCGCAGAGGGCGTCATGCTTCTCGGTGAGATTAAAGGCAGTGCATTCGGCAAGGAATTCTCACAATCCTACAGGCTCGTATTCAGGACCCTCGTCGCGCTTTTCTCCGTAACGGTCATCTACGGTGCCTGCAGGCTTCTGGAAGAGCGCCACCCTGTCAAAACCATGGGGACAATTCTCGTACAGCAAAACAGCAATCCCACGCGCAAGGATGAAGAAAAGAACATTCTTCATGCGCAGAAAATAACCCAGGACAAATTCGAGGAAGTCGTGAAAGGCGGTGAAAAATGCGACCTCGTCGTATGGAGCGAGGCAGTTCTCTCGCGCAGATTTCCTCAGGCAGAAACCTACTACACCTACTACCCCAGCGCTGAATCGCTCGTTTCATTCATCAAAAAAAATAAAACACCTTTTGTCATCGGAGGTCCTGTTATTTTCAACGATGAAAAACATGAATACGGCAACTCGGCCCTTCTTTTTGACAAAAACGGCAAATTCTCAGGCTCCTACACTAAAATGCACCTTGTTCCCTTTGCAGAGCTGATTCCCCTTCACCAGTACGAGCCTGTAAGAAAAATCATAAAAAGAATGATAGGATTCTCCTACGGATGGACTCCCGGTAAAAAGCCCGTCCTTTTTGAGATTCCACTCAGCACCCCTGCAAAAAAAACCGGAGAATATGAAGTCATCTCCCTCGCGGACAGGAACGCAAAAAAACAGGATGACACCGTCCTTATTTCAACTCCAATCTGCTTTGACGACTCAGCCCACGAAGTCTGCCACGCCCTGTACAAATGCGGAAGCGAGATTTTCGTCAACATCACGAATGACTCTTGGTCCAAGACTGACTCATCCGAAATCCAGCATTTCGTGGTCGCCCATTACCGCTCAATCGAATACAGGACAACGACCATCCGCTCGGCAAACGCAGGATATACCGTCGTCATAGATCCCACGGGAAAGATTCTGGCAGACCTCCCTCTTTTTGAAGAAGGCGCGCTTTTCTATAAGGTACCGATTTTCAAGCGGACGATGACAGTTTACGCCCGTTATGGGGACTGGCTTCCATGGAGCCTCATGCTTCTCGTTTTCGCGTATATTTTCTTCGCCGCAAGGGAAATGCTCAGGTACGAAGCAGACACCGACAGATTCACCGTCACCCTGCTTCCCCACACAATCCAGTGGTACGAGCGATTTGAAAGCGTCATGTCAGCCTATGATGAAATTTTTGCTATTGACTGGAACAAGTGGAATATGTAAAATTGTCAACAATATTAATTTAAAAAGGTTGACAATATGAATTCAAAGAAATATGTTTTCACTGCGCTATTTGCGGCCCTCATTTCCATCGGATGCGTCATTGCAGTTCCCCTTCCCGGCGGTGTTCCGATCACAGTACAGAACCTGTTTGCCATTCTGGCAGGGGGAATCCTTGGTTCATTCTACGGCGGGGCATCTGTCCTGGTATGGATGATTATCGGAGCCGTCGGAATTCCCGTATTTGCAAACGCTCACGGAGGCCTTGCAATTATCCTTGGCCCCACAGGAGGTTACATGTGGGGATACGCCCTGGGCTCTCTTTTTCTCGGCCTTGTCCTTGGCCGTCCTAAAATCACAGAGAACAAAAAGGACATTAAATTCATCCTTAAAATCGCAATACTGGCCCTCATCGCCTACGTTCTCGTCTATCTTCCGGGCATTCCTTACTTCATGCACGTCATGGCAGGAAAGGGAAAGCCCCAGACCTTTGAAAATGCCCTCAAGCTCACATTCATTCCATTCATCCCCGGCGATTTGATTAAATGGCTGATTACAATCCCGCTTACAGCCACCCTTCGTCCTATCGCGGCGCGATATCTAGAAGCAGAAGAACAGGAAAACTGAAATTGAATTCGGCCGTAAAAATTGAGCATGTATCAAAATCTTTTTCATCAGCCTCCCCAGACGGCAAGAAAACAGCTGCCCTCAGCGACGTATCCTTTTCCGTTGAAAAAGGCAGCGTCACTGTCGTGGGGGGAGCAAACGGAAGCGGGAAAAGCGTACTCATGATGCTGATTTCAGGGCTTCTTAAACCATCCCAGGGAAAACTCACAGTCTCATCCAAGCCGGGGCTCGTCTTTCAGGATGCTTCAACCCAGATTCTCGGCGACACACCGCGGGAAGACGTTTCCATTGGGCCGAAAAATCTCAAAATGGCCAGGAAAGACATTCCTTCCATCACAGAAAATGCCCTCAAGAGCGTAAACCTGCTTGAAAAGGCTGATTTTCCCGCGGAATTCCTCTCAGGCGGAGAAAAACGCCGGCTCGCAGTAGCTTCCATCCTCGCTATGGAAAGGGACATCATTATTTTTGACGAGCCTTACGCAAACCTCGACTATCCGGGCGTGGTTGATGTAAACAGACTGATTTCAAGTCTCCATGAAGAAGGGAAAACCGTAATTCTTCTGACCCATGAACTTGAGAAATGTCTGGGGCTTGCAGACCATTTTTTGATTCTGCAGAAAGGCAAACTTGTTTTTGACGGCAGGCCGGAAGAAGCCGTAAAACTGCCCCTTGAGCAGTGGTCAATAAGGAATCCACTCGCACAATACATAAGCGTAAAAGACTTAATCTGGCGGTAAAGAATGGAAAATCCTCATTTCTTCCAATATAAAACCCAGAAGACATTTCTCCACGAGCTTCCAGGCTGGATAAAAATTCTTCTCATCGTCACCCTCGCTGTCACCGCCTTTTATCTTCCGGTAACAGTATGTCTCTGCGCGTGGCCGATTCTGATTCTATTCTCTGTTTTCGTCCTGCACTTCACTTTTTCTGAAATCTGGTCAGATTCAAAGCCAATCACCGCGTATATTTTTCTTCTCTATTTTGCCACGCTTCTTCTGAATCTGGCGGAACACTTCTCGCCCACAGTCAATTCTCTTTCCTTAAGCGGAGAGTCCAATGGCAGTATTATGAAGGTTTTCATTCCGAAACTCACGTACCTGCCACTTTTCGCCAGGCTCGCCCTTTCACTTGAAATCACTTCGATTTTTTACAGGACAACCAGCAGAGGCCAATTCAAGGACGGATTTTCTACGATAGAAATGTTCATAACCCGAAAAGACAGGGCACCTCTCTCGGACACCCTTGCACTGGCACTCTCATTCATACCGCGGATCTCGACTTTTTGGGCCAGACTGAATCGAGCCTGGATTTCAAGAGGCGGGAAAGACTCCGTATTAAAGGCTCTTTATCTCTTTCCAAAACTCTTTCATGCTGCACTGCGAGAAGGCTACGAAAAATCACTTGCAATTCAGAATCGAAGTATGTAGAATTCAACTGATTTTCATTTGAAATTCATGGAGAAGCGAGATGAGATGTCCATACTGCGGAAGCCTTGACGATAAAGTGCTGGAATCCAGAACGATGGCAAACGGCGAGTCAATCCGCCGAAGACGTGAATGCATAAGCTGCGGAATGAGATTCACAAGTTACGAACGCATCGAAGAAAAGCCTTTCATGGTCATAAAGAGAGACGGTCGCCGGCAGCCCTTCGACCGTGCAAAAATCGAAAAAGGAATCGAACGGGCACTTGAGAAGCGGCCTGTATCCTCAAGCACAAAAGAAAACATCATAAACGACATTGAGGACGCCGCTTTCATGAAAGGGAAATCCAGCCGTGAAATATCAACCACAGAGCTGGGAGACATCATCCTCGAACGCTTGCACGATGTCGACAAGGTCGCGTATATACGATTCGCATCGGTCTACCGCAATTTTGAAGATTTGGACGAATTCATCAGCGAAGTAAAAAAATTGAAAAAATCAAAGACACCAGAAAAAAAGCAAAATTCGTAAAAAAATTATTTTTATTGCGATTTTCACTTGACAGTATTTATGCAAATCTATAAGATAGAATAGTCACTTGGGGGCATAGTCCAGCTGGTAGAACACCGGACTCATATTCCGTATGTCATAGGTTCAAGTCCTATTGCCCCTACTCTGATTGCTCACGAGTTGTTTTAATTCGTGAGTTTTTTTTTGCACGGCGGCTTTCTTTAGGACTTGAACTTGCGGTTCACGCGGAAAAATCACAGATTTTTCCGAGACTCACTAAAAACTCACCTCGTGACTTTTTGCCGGCTTCGCATTGCCGCTCGCTAACTATTACCCCTACTTTTGCCTGTGTGATTGACCAAAAATAATCTTAATTATAGAATACTTTATGATTCAAGCAGAAAAATTTGATTCACCGTTCAAGGGACGCTCTTTGCTCACCTGGCTTGATTACGAGCCAGAGGAAATTCTTCAAATCCTCGACTACGCTTTTTTAGTAAAAAAACAGGCCCATGCCGGCGAAATACACCAGCGCTTCCTGGGAAAAACAATCGCACTCATATTCGAAAAACGCTCGACCCGCACACGCTCGTCTTTTGAGACGGCTTTTGGAGAGGAAGGCGGACACCCGGTATTCATGTCAACTCTCGACATTCAGCTGGGAGGGAAAGAAACTGTCAGAGATACAGCACGGGTTCTGGGACGGATGTTCAGCGCCATTGAATTCCGTGGCTTCAAGCAGGAGCACGTAAAGGAACTGGCGGAATTTTCAGGAATTCCTGTCATCAACGGACTCACCGATGATTTTCACCCTACCCAAGCTTTGGCTGACATCATGACGCTCAAAGAAAATTTCGGCACGCTCAAAGGCTTGAAATGGGCATTCTGCGGCGACGGCCGCAATAACGTCGCACGCTCACTTATGATTATTTCAGCAAAACTGGGAATCAACTTTGCCATTTACTCCCCTAAGGAATTGTTCCCGCCGAAGGACATTCAGGACATCTGCGCGCCAATCGCTGAAAAAAGTGGTGCAAAAATCGAGATTTCTGATCAAATTTCTGTTGTAAAAGGCGCGGATTGCCTTTATACTGATGTATGGGTTTCGATGGGCGAGGAATCGCTTAAAGAGGAACGCACACGTCTTCTTTCACCGTATCAGGTAAACAAAGATTTGATGGCCGCCACGGGCAAGACTGGCACAATTTTCATGCATTGTCTTCCGGCAGTCACAGGTCAGGAAGTTACCGAAGATGTTTTCGAAAGTCCTGCAAGCAAGGTGTGGGACGAAGCCGAAAACCGCAAGCATACTATCAAGGCTATTATGCTTGCGCTTATCTAAAGTGAATCAAGGCAAAAACTGCACTTTAAGAGTCAAAGGAGATTTTATATGAAGAAGTTGTTTATTTTGGCAGCATTGCTCTGTGTCGGAGTGTTGTTCTCTGCTTCAGCAAAGGAACAGGCAGACTACAAATATGAGTATCAAGAGTCTACAGTCACTTACCGCAATGTTCAGATTTACAAGGTCCTCGACCATAAAGACGCATTCATCGTCATGTATGCT
Organism: Treponema sp.; assembly: GCA_017469785.1. GTDB lineage: Bacteria > Spirochaetota > Spirochaetia > Treponematales > Treponemataceae > Treponema_D. The sequence continues at coordinate 19,335 of JAFUFU010000014.1, read as the reverse complement.
AAAGGACACCGAAATGTCGGAACAGTAAATCTTCCAAAAAAATGGTATTCAAGCGCATCTCGCGTCGATACAAAGCTAAGCATGCGTGCCCTTCCAAAGGGAATGAATCCCTACATGACTGTAATTTACCGTGACGGTGCTTTTGAGCGGGTTCTTCTCACCCTTCCTGTATCACGAGGAAATGCAATCTGGGGAGTCGCAGACAGCACTCACAAGGTTGACGACGCTGACAAAGATACGCTCGATATCGTCTACTAAGAGTTTATTTTACCATACTGTCGGGGCTGTTCTATGAAGGATATCACTTCATACAAACAGCCCTTATTTTTTTACGGAGCATAAAAATGCAGATTATTTCAGACGAAAGAATCAACGAATTCAAAGTTTTTTTGGAAAAACATGATTTTTTTTATGTAATCGGTCACAAAGACCCGGACGGAGACGCAATTTTCAGCTGTCTGGGCATGAAAGAACTATTAGCGGCACAAAATCTTGAGTGCCAGCTTCTGTCAGCCGGCCCCTTCAAACGCCCTGAAATCCGAAGCAAGGCAAAGTTCTTCTCAAACCAGATGACTTTTCTATCTGAGCCGGAGCGCAAAAAAGCGGCTCTTATTATTCTAGACTGCTCTGAATTCTCGCGTCTCGGCGAAATCGACGGAGATTTGTCAGAGCTGGATACATTCATAATCGACCATCACAAAACCGCTTCCGTAACAGGTTCCTGCATAATAGATCCTACGGCACCGGCAACAGCTTGTCTTGTACAGCAGATTTATGAAAAGACAATCGGTACTATGACAAAACAGGTTGCCGAATACCTTTTTTTCGCGCTTTCAACCGACACGGGTTATTTCAGATTCCTAAACACGGATTCAGCAGAGGTATTCAGACAGGCTGCACGGCTTGTAGAGGCAGGCGCGAATCCAAGGACGATTTATGATGAAATGACCGGGGGCAAACCCTATGCTACACGCAAGCTGCTGGGAATCATGCTGGACCGAGTGGAGCGAAGATACGGAAACAAGCTCGCAATCACCTATGAGACAATGGAGGACACAAAGCAATGGGGACAGGAAGGCCGGGACTCAGACGCCCTCTACTCCATGCTGCTATCCGTTGACGGAATTGAGGCTGTACTTTTCGTACGTCAGGATACAGAACTGACATGCACATGCGGGTTCCGTTCCCGGGACAAAATCGACGTAAGCGCAATAGCCGCCAAATTCGGTGGTGGCGGTCACAAGAACGCCGCGGGCCTCAGCATAGACGGAAAGATTCCGGACGTCCTTGAAAAAATCTGTGCCGAATTCAAGAAAATACTTTAACACTAATCCATAAGCGCGGTTAACTTGCTCAACCGCGTTTTTTTTTCACCCTCTCATTGTTCTTTTTTGTCAGATTTCATTGGATTTCATTGGATTTCGTTGGATTTTGTTGGATTTTGTAAGATTTTGTTGGATTTTGTAAGATTTCGTTGGATTTTGTTGGATTTCGTAAGATTTTGTTGGATTTTGTTGGATTTTGTTGGATTTTGTTGGATTTTGTAAGATTATCTGATTTTTTTTCCTCTATTCCGCCTGAAAAAGCCAGTTGGCACGCAAATTGCTTAACAGAAAATACGGAGGATTTAATGAAGATCATTGACATCGAAAAATTACCAGATGCCGTAAACGGCAGAAAAATTTCAAAAAAACAGGGAGCGGATATCATCTGGGAAGACATTTACATGAAACCACAGCATTACGGACTTCTTTCCATGAACGAGGACCAACGCAGCGATTTTCTGCTTGAGATTCACGAAAACTTTGAAAAATTATTCGACAAATTCACTCCCGGCTTGATTCCATTCAGGGCATTCATTTCCGGGTGTGTCGCCCAATACAAAATGGCATTCCTAAGGAAGCAGGGAGAAGAAAAATATGCGCGGGAAAACCTCATGCTTCAACTCAAGGGCTCCTTCGACTCAGAAACCGAAAAATACAATATTACCGTGGCAGATGATAAAGGCTGCTCTGTTGACTTACAGAAGAGTTTTTCAGACATAGCAGAGCAGGAAACAGGAAACAGTATGAGACGCGACCGGCGCATTGCAGAACTGACCGCGCTTATTCTCGCATTGAAGGCTTGCAATGAAATAGATGACTCGACCATAAACAATGTGTGTTCCTTCACGGGCATAAAAAGAGAGCTGTTTCAGGAAGCCATTCAGTCACTCAAGCAGACATCAAGCAAAAGAAATTATAATTTCAACCGGCTGATAAAAAAGCGGAACAACTCGTATTTCTTTCACCGAAAGTATCTTCATGAGATGCTTACATCTTCCCCGAACGGAATCAGGCACGAATCCTTGAGGAAGCGCTATGAAACACAGACGGAACGCTGGAAAAAACTGAACATGGAGCTTACCTGCCACAACAACAGCCCCTCAAACAAAGACATCGCCGGCATTATCGGAATCAAGACCAGAACAGTGTCATTCTATATAAACCATGCGCGGAGCAGTATTCACCAAAAGAAGATGCAGGAATTCTATCAGGGAAAATCTCCTGAAACGGAAAAGCCAGACTGCGAAGAGAAAGCTGAGAATGAAATCACAGAAAATGATTCTAGACTCAAAGGAAGTGATTTTGTATGATTTATTCATATATAAAATTCAGCAGGGAAATATAAATGAGCAAAAAAGTATTGTATCTCGCATCAGGAAACAAGCATAAAAAAGCAGAAATGCAGCAGATTCTGCCTGACTATGAAATCAGGATTCCAGCAGACGATGGAATAGAATTCAATCCTGTAGAAGACGGAAACTCTTTCTACGAAAACAGTCTTATAAAAGCCAGAGCGCTGTGGGAACTCGTGAAAGTCCCTGTAATCGCCGATGACTCCGGCATCTGCGTGGATGCGCTGGGCGGAGAGCCTGGCATCTACACTTCCCGCTATGCAGGTCCTGAATTCATGCACGGAAAAGCAGACGGCAGCAAAATCTCACAGGACGAGCAAAACAGATTCCTTATCCAGCAGCTGAACGCCACAGGCTCTTCAAACCGGGGCTGCCATTACGCCTGCGCCATGGTTCTCCTTATCAACCCGGACAGATTTTTCGTAGCCCAGGAAACTTTTGAAGGTGAACTTATTCACACAATCGAAGAACAGGCCGGAACAGGGGGATTCGGCTACGACCCTATCGTGTGGCTGCCCCAATATAAAAAGACAGTGGCAGAAATTTCCGCTGAAGAAAAAAACAAAATCTCACACCGTGGAAAGGCAGTCCGCGCTATCGCACAAATACTCAGGATTCTTTAGGGAAAAATTTTAAAAAAAATCAATTTTTTTTCTAAAGTTTCTAAAGACCATAGCCGATACTAATAAGGACAAGTTATGTTCAGAACAGCTTCGTAGAAGAATACTGGGCAAACATGTCACGAAAAAGGAGACGGATGTAGCCTTGTAATACTGAAGTTTCCTTTTTCACACAGGCCGAAAAGGATTTCGGCTTGAAACACATTTCCACGGAGGAAAAACTATGGTCATCAACCACAACATGTCCGCAATGTTCGCTGACAGACAGCTCGGCGTAACAGGTCTCAGTCTCTCAAAAGACATGGAGAAACTCTCTTCAGGCGAAAAAATCAACCGCGCAGGTGACGACGCTTCAGGACTCGCAGTATCTGAAAAGATGCGCAGCCAGATTCGTGGTCTCAACAAAGCTTCAGAGAACGCAATGAACGGCATCAGTTTCATTCAGGTAGCAGAAGGCTACTTGCAGGAGACAACTGACATCATGCAGCGTATCCGCGAGCTTGCAGTTCAGTCTTCAAACGGAATCTACTCTGACGAAGACCGAATGCAGATTCAGGTTGAAGTTTCACAGCTTGTTGCTGAGGTTGACCGTATCGCTTCTCAGGCACAGTTCAACGGAATGAACATGCTCACAGGACGCTTTGCTCAGTCTTTGGGTGAAAATTCTGTTACAGCATCTATGTGGTTCCACATCGGAGCAAACATGGACCAGCGTATGCAGGTATTCATCGGTACAATGACAGCATCAGCCCTCGGCGTTCGTGAAGTTGCAGGCGAGGAAATCATGAGTCTCGCTACACCGGAGTTGGCAAACCGCGCAATCGGCACACTCGACGAAGCTCTCAAAAAGATCAACAAGCAGCGCGCAGATCTCGGCGGCTATCAGAACCGCATGGAATACGCTGTCAAAGGTCTTGATATTGCAGCAGAGAATCTTCAGGCTTCTGAATCACGCATCCGCGACACCGATATGGCTAAGCAGATGGTTGAATTCACAAAGAATGAAGTTCTCCAGCAGGCTGGTACTGCCATGCTGGCACAGGCAAACACTCAGTCACAGAATGTCTTGTCTTTGCTTCGATAGTGCATTATAATCTTCTTGAAAGGGTCTTTAAGGCTCTTTCAAGAAGAGCGCGATGTTTTTTGCTTATCCTCTTTATTTTCATCAAACATCTCGTTACAATAGTATTATCCGGGAACAATGGATACGTGATTGTCCATTGTTTTCTTGACCATATCAGGCATGAGTTTAGACATGCCAATTGTTCTTTGAAAATTGTTCTCTATGCTTTCTGTGACAGCGTAAGCTGATGTTGATTTTTCGTCGCAAAGCGTCTCATCAATATCGTCTCCCGCTGTAAAGGTCTAAATCTCTTTCGGGGGCGCAAAAACCGGAGGAAGCCTGCACAGATTGGGACATACGACACGATGTTGTATCTGTCTTTTTTTATATCATGGAGGACTAAAGATGGTAATTAATCACAATATGAGTTCTTTGTATGCAAACCGCACATTGGGCGTCTCAAACGACCAGTTGATGGGAAACATCGAAAAACTCAGCTCAGGTCAGCGCATTAACAAAGCTGGCGACGATGCTTCAGGATTGGCAGTATCTGAAAAGATGCGCAGCCAGATCCGCGGATTGAACCAGGCAAACCGAAACATTCAGAATGGTGTTTCATTTATCCAGGCTACAGAAGGATACTTGCAGGAAACTACAGACATCCTCCAGAGAATCCGTGAGCTCGCTGTACAGTCAGCTAACGGTATCTATTCTGACGAAGACCGAATGCAGATTCAGGTGGAAGTTTCACAGCTTGTCGCCGAAGTTGATCGCATTGCTTCACAGGCACAGTTCAACGGAATGAATATGCTCACAGGCTCATTCGCACAGAATTCAGACCGCATCATGCAGTTCCAGATTGGAGCGAATGTTGACCAGAACGAACGTGTATATATCGGCACAATGACCGCTCAGTCACTCGGCCTCAAAGGCGCACAGGGTGCTGAAGAAGGCATTGGCATCTCTACACCTGACACAGCTAACATGGCAATCGCTACTGTTGATGAAGCTCTCAAAAACGTTTCTAAACAGCGCGCAGATCTTGGTGCATACCAGAATCGCTTTGAAATGGCTGCAAACGGCGTAAGTGTTGCTGCCGAGAACCTTCAGGCTGCTGAATCACGAATCCGTGATACAGATATGGCTTCTGAAATGGTTGAATACACAAAGAACCAGATTCTTACACAGTCTGGTACTGCTATGCTTGCACAGGCAAACAGCCAGTCTCAGAACGTATTGGCTCTGCTCCGCTAGTTCATAGCACACAATAAAATCGATTGCTGGATGCGACAAAAAGAGACTACTGGATGTTGTCTTTTCGCAGACACAATCGTAAGAGAAAAAGGTGCGCCCCTTTTTCTCTTTAATCTCAGGAGGAAGAGCCCATGAATACAATCAATTCAGTCGGGCAGAATTTGGCAATGGATGGCCACTTCGCGTATAACTCAGGAGCAGCAAAAGTTGTAAAAAGCACCGCACCCATAAAACCTGCGGATGTCCCTATGGCAGATGCTGCCCAAGTGGTACAGAACATTACAAATAATCTTGCCCAGGTCAAAGAAGATGCAAAACAGCTTCAGCGACTTTCTGATGTCGTAATGGGGCGAAAAGTTCAGTTCAATGTAAATCAGGAACTGAATCAGGTCGTTGTTTCTATCGTTGACCCGTCAACAGATAAAGTCATCAAGGAGATTCCGTCCGCAGACTTGCAGAAACTAAAGGTGAGAATCAGAAAGACCATAGGCCTTTTGTTCGACGAAATGATTTAATTTTGCCGAAGGTAATCTACTTGATTAATTTTGGTTTTCTGTAATCTGAGGGGATATTACTATGGCTGAAATTTCAATACCTGGAGTCAGTGATAAATATAAAACAAACGACTATATTGACGCACTGATGAAAAAAGAGCGTATTCCTCTCACTCGTGAGCAGGAATCGCTTGACAGGTACAAAGAACAGCAGAGCGCATGGCGTGACGTGAATCAAAAAATGTCTGCATTGCGTGACAGTACGAAAACACTCTACTCCTTTGAAAATCCTTTTAACAATAAAATCGCATCCTCTACAGACGAAAGGGCTATCACGGCAGATCCAGGACGAGACGCAGAGCTTGAATCCATAAAAATTGACGTAATAAAAGAAGCCACTGCGGATCGTTTTCTTTCAAAAGAAGTCGAAAAATCCATGCAGGTTCCAAAAGGCGTTTACACATTTGAAATCGGCGAAAAAAAAATCACATTCAATTACAAGGGCGGGAAGCTCACAGATTTTGTCACGGCCCTAAACAAACGTGGAGCAAATACGCTCAAGGCATCGCTTGTCGGTGTAAGTAACGGCAAATCAGCATTATCAATTGAGTCCCTCAAGACAGGCGAAAGCAACAGGCTTGTCTTCAAGGATGATGCGCTCACATTTGCCCTCGAGAACAAACTTGTCGAAAAAAGCAAAAAAGACCTGTCATCTTTCGGAACTTCGCTGGAAGACTACGAGAACCCGATTGATGAGACAACACTCAAAAATTATTCTGTCCCTGATGTTGAGCAGGAGGGGCTTCCCCCGCTGTCAAAAACATTCGTTGATTTTGACGATAACACAGGACATCTGGTCATCCCCCCGAGAAGCGGATTCACGCTCAATATTCCGGAAGAATACCTTTCGACAACTACCGAAGTGTTCGAGTTCTCCTATTCTACCCAGGAAGTTGAAGATATTACTGAGGAACTGAACATAAAACGCACTACCAGGCCGGAACTTCCAAACGTGGGAATCGCAACCTTTGAAAGCGTGACCGTTGAAAACGAGCAGGTTGAGACAAATCTACCGCCAATATCCTCAGAGCCCCTGCTTCCGGTCACCGGCCACGAGGATTTTTATGCACACAACAAAGACGGCAGCGAAACGCTCATTCCCACTGAAAAACTTTCCCTTGATGAAGAATCAGGCGAAAAAACAGTTTCACTTCAGCTCAAAGAATACCCGGATCTGGAAAGCATAGTCGTCAGGAACAGAAATACCGGCACACAGATAAACATCTCACAATTCTCCGCATACGATGAAAAAAAGAATCTTGGTTACGCGCCAATAAATCCTGTATCAGAAGCAGGAGACGCCATAATTAAATATGAAGGAATTACAATCAAGCGTCCTACAAACAAAATCGACGATGTGGTTCCCCATGTTACGCTAAATGTTCACCAGCCCACAAAAGAAACGGCAACCATCGACATAACAAGCGACAAAGAGGGGGCAAAAAATTCACTCATTGAATTCGTGGGACGCTACAATCAGGTTCTGGCAGAAATGACTATTCTAAGCGAGAACAAGCCTGAAATCATATCTGAGCTTGACTACCTTTCTGACAGCGAAAAGGAAGCCGCAGAAGCAAAACTGGGAATGTTCCAGAACGATTTCTCCCTTACAAACGGCAAGTCATCGCTCCGCTCCATTGTCACGGCAAACTACCGTTGGTCTGACGATGCAACAGTTACCATGCTGAACCAGATTGGCATATCAAGCAGGGCTTCAGGAAGCACGGGAGGCTACGTTGCCAGCCAAATGCGCGGCTACCTTGAAATCGACGAGAAAAAGCTCGACAGCGCTCTTGAGGAAAACATGGACGGCATCAAAAACCTGTTCGGCTACGACTCAGACGGAGATCTGGTAATTGACTCAGGCGTCGCATTTGCAATCGATAAGCAGCTCACCTCTTGGGTTCAGAGCGGAGGAATCATCGCCACCAAAAACCGTGGAATTGATACAAAAATCAAGGCGGCAGAAACAAATATCCGCAAACTTGAAAGCCAGCTAAGCTCAAAAGAATCACAACTGCGCAACAAATACGGTCAAATGGAAGGAACTCTGAACAATTTGAACGCTCAGTCTTCAACCATAAACAATTTCGCAAACGGCGGCCGCTCACAACAATAAATCTCGACAACAGCCTGGCTGTATGTTATAATTAAAAGATACTTGCAGGTTATTCTAGAAGGATTTTCTATGGAATTTTATGTGAACAACGAAAAACTGGATATAGTTCTCGAAGACGAAAAAACAGTCGGCGATGTCCTCAAATCATTTGAAAGCGAATGCGAAAAAAATAACGCGACGACAATCCACATCGTGCTGGACGGGAAAAACATCGGCGCAGACGATTTCGACTCCATTTTTTCAGAGCCGCTTACCGACACAACCAAGCTGGAACTTACCATTGTCACAAAAAACGAAATTCTTTCTTCCTTTCAGAACCAAAAAACAGAGTGCGAGGCACTTTCAAAGGAGCTTCAGGAACTTCCCGTAAAGCTTCAGAGCGGAAAAGACAGTGAAGCAACTCAGTTGATTTCAAAACTTGCGGATTTTATCGAAAAGTTCTGCCACACGGCTACCCTTTCGGCTCTTTTTGCGGATATTTATGAAAAAATCACCATCGACGGTAAAACAATCAACGATTTTTTTCAGGATTTCTCGCAGATTCTTAATGACTTTGAGCAGGCCATTGCATCAAAAGACACTGTATTAATGGGAGATCTGGCTGAATACGAAATCAGTCCGCGCCTTCTTTCAATCGCACAGACAATCAAGGAGCTTTAAATGACCAACTTCAATTTTTTTCCGCTTCAAACAGGCTCTCCCCTTCAGGCTCGTCTTGAAGTAAATGTATTCTCCATCATCATAATTCTCGTAGCGATTTTTTTCTTGCTTGCCATTATTTATATTGTCTCAAAATCAATAACGTCATATCTGAATTCATCGGCATATCTCGAAAAAAAGAAGAATCGCCCAACTTCAGTTAAAGACTTAAATGAACTGGCCGCGCTCTGCTCTCTCGTAAAAGAAGAAAAAGACGTTCTCGCACTTATATGCAAAAACCACAGGACACCGAACATCAAATACACTGTCCGTGACTATCAGACCATGTATACGCTTTTCAAGGAGCAGTTTCACGCTTTCGACGCGTCAAAAGATGAAACCAGCAAACAGCATCTCTTCAGTCTCCAGAAAAAAATCTTCAAAGTATACAGACAGCAGGCTCTTATAAAGAACTCAAAGAATATCACAGTAAACACTGTTTTCACTCTTACCGTGGCAAAGGGATTCCACCATAAGCTCACATTGGTAGAAAACAATTCCGAAGCAATGATTCTCACGATTCCCCCGACAATCAAGTCGGATGAATTGCCAAAGCCTCTGGAAAAAGTGAACCTTATCTTTGAGCTTGATGACGGAACTCCTTACAATGTCGAGACTCGTATTGTCCGATACCAGCCCGGCAAGGAAGGCAAAAACCAGATGGTCATCGTTCACTCGGATAAAATCTCCCCGCTTCAGAAGCGAGAACAGGAACGAGCAGAGCTTAATCTCCCCTGCAAATTCCATTCTGTCAAAGTTTCTGTCGAAGGAAACGGCAAAAAAGAAAAAATCAACTATATTCCTTCTGAAAAATCATACGAAGGAATTCTTGAGGATATTTCAACCGGCGGCTGCCGCTTAGTCGCAACATTGCCAATTAAAGCCGAGCAGAATATCTTCATAGACGGTCCTTTCAACGGAAAGCAGAATGATCAAGCAGTCGGAACCATCGTCAGAACGACAAAGCGAAGCGATGGTATATACATCCTTCACATTCGGTTTCTCAAAATCGCTGTCAAGGTTACAAACAGAATTCAAGCGATGGTCTGCAAATTCGACGACTAATCGTATTTGCGAAATCGCTTGACTGAACTCTAAGTATAGGTTATTTTAAGGTATGCAGGTTTTAGAACTTAATCAGATTGTCCCCGACCCGAGTTACATCTACTATCGGCGGAATTATGCAGCTGTAGCAAAACTTCAGATGCTTTCTAAAACAATAGACATAAAAATCTCATTCACAATTGAAACAGGTCCTTTGGGCGATAAAATGCTTTATGTTGACATTGATCCAGGTGAAGATATAGATTACCCGCTCATTCCGGTAAAATCTGCACTCAAAACATACATTCTCAAAGCTGATGACGAGGGTGTGCTTCCGTGTCCATGACCTTTCATACCCATTCTGCGGAAGAAACCATTGAGCTTGGGGAAAAAATCGGCGCTCTCCTTCAAAAAGGTGACATCATCGCCCTTCAAGGCACTCTTGCCGCGGGAAAAACAACGATTACCAAGGGGATTGCTCTGGCACTTGGTGTTCAAGATGAAATTACCAGCCCTACTTTCTGTCTCATTTCCGAATATGAAGGCAAGATTCCGCTCTATCACATGGATGTTTACCGACTTGACGGCGGAGAAGATTTCATCAATTTAGGCGCAGAAGATTTAATCTACGGAAACGGAGTCTCACTCATTGAATGGAGCGAAAAAGTGATGGACGAACTTCCCAAAAAGACTATAATACTAAAACTAGAAGCCATTGAGGGCACTACAGAGCGTACCATTACGCTTGACAACTGGCCTCACGGGCAAATCATCTGAACGGGAATAAAATGAAATCTCTGGTAATTGACGCGGCCGCAAGTTTTATGCATATTGCGGCAAAAAACGATGGCTTTAAAGCCTTTCTTTCATTGGATTTAGGACAAAAGCAGTCACAGAAGTTGCTTCCGGCCATTGATTATGTGCTTTCTCAGCTTGACTTAAAGCCAACAGAGCTGGACTACACAGCCCTCACAAGCGGACCAGGAACATTCACAGGTCTGCGTCTTGCCTTTTCCGCCCTCAAAGCGATAGAGCTAGCTTCCGGAGTTCCCATTTATGGCGTTCCAAGCCTTGATGCCTACGCATTTCCTTTCAGCAGCTTTGACGGTCTTGTCGTAAGCGTAATCGATGCTAAGAAAGACCAGTTCTTTGCGGCAATCTACGAAAATGGCAGGGAAATCAGCGCGGCAGAAGATACCAGCGTCGAGAAAGTCGCCGCAAAGCTCGACAAGTCAAAGAAAATCCTCCTTACGGGACCGGATGCTGCTGTTTTTGCGGAAGAGCTCAAAAAATGCGACGCTTCGCTGGATATCACGGTGTATTCGTCACAGCCACTTCCTGCCGAGTCGCTTTTTTCAATTGCCGAGAAAATGATTGAAGAAAAAAAATCACCTCTTCAGGACTACGATGGTCCGGTATATCTAAGAAAATCAGAGGCTGAAATCAAACTCGAAAGCGGGTTGTAAACTTCTGGTTCACAATCTTCTGTTTCGTGTTATAATGGTAATCCATAGCTATTAGACATTTTCCATATATAACTGGAGCAGCGGATTTGCAGCAGAATAATTTTTTTTCACGGTCATTATTTCAGAATCTTTCTATCTGGGCCGTTTCCTTTGGATGTATCGTCGGCTGGGGGGCATTCGTCATGCCGGGAACCACATTTCTCCCGATTGCAGGTCCCCGCGGAACAATTATCGCCATGTTTTTTGGAGCCGCAATCATCATGGTCATTGCGGCAAATTTCCACAACCTGATGAACCGCTCCTCAAGCACCGGGGGAGTTTTCGCTTACACTAAGGAAGTGTTCGGCTACGACCATTCCCTCATGTGCGTGTGGTCAATCGTACTGGCCTATATTTCGATTCTCTGGGCCAACGCCACTGCAATTCCCCTTATAGCGCGTTTTCTGTTCGGCCCGATATTCCAATGGGGCTTCAAGTACACGGTGGCAGGCTACGATGTCTTTCTTGGTGAAATTCTCGTCACCCTTCTTGTAATCGCTTTTTTTGGAATTCTGAGCGCAAAGAGCCACCGCATAGTGCGACTTCTTCAGACAACACTTGCGGTGATTCTCTTTGCTGGGGTAACGGTCTGCTTCTTTATCGCCCTGGTTAAGAGCCGAATTTCCCCCGTTGACTTGTTCTCGCCCCCTTTTGGAACCGGCATTCAGGGAGCCAAGCATCCGTTTTTACAGACCTTGAACATCATAGCCCTCGCTCCCTGGGCTTTCATCGGATTCTGTACGGTGTCACTACTCCCTGGCAACAGCGAATTTTCAGATGGAAGTTTTCCGCGCAAAAAATCTTTTGCAATCATGGCAGGGGCGATTTTAGCGGGAATGATCGCATACATCCTGCTCACGCTCCTTGCTACCCTTTCTATTCCTGAAGGCGCGGAAAGCTGGCAGGATTACATCAAAAATCTCTCAACGTACAAAGGGCTTTCAGGCATTCCCACTTTCAATGCGGCTAAAAATCTTATGGGAAACTTCGGTATGATGCTTTTGGGAATATGCGTGCTGGCAGCGATTCTCACCGGAATTCTGGGTATGTTTCGGGCGGCGGCCCGCCTTCTTCTTTCCATGGCTGAGGACGACGTACTCCCCCAATGGTTCGCCCAGATTAACAAAAAAAAGCTGCCCACAAATGCGACGCTTTTTATCATGCTCATATCCCTTGCTATTCCCTTCCTTGGCCGTACTGCAATTGGCTGGATTGTAGATGTCACCACCATAAGCGCGGCGATTGCCTATGCCTACATTTCCGCAGGAAGCCTAAAAATAGCCCGGCTCGAAAAAAACAGAAAGTACAAAATATGCGGCTTTATTGGTCTTCTGGCCTCCATTTTTTTCTTCTTTCCGCTAATTCCAAATCCATGGGCAGTGAATTCTCTTTCCACTGAGTCATATCTCATTCTCTCCACATGGAGCATTACAGGCCTGGTGATTTTTAGATTCGTGTTCAAACGGGATAAGCAGAACCGGTTCGGAGTATCCACAATCATGTGGATTGCCATGCTCACAGTTGTGCTAACATCATCAACAATGTGGATGCGTCAGGTCACTCACGAGGAAACTGAAGCCATCGTCACGAACATTGCGCTTTTTCACCGAAAAAACCACGATGACCAGCAGATTCCGATGACAGAAATGCAGATTCAGAACGAGCACGATTACATGGAAGAGCAGATGAACGTCGTGCGCCGCTCCCAATTTCAGAACAGCCTCTTTCAATTTGTGATGATTCTCGCATCGCTTTTCATCATGCTGAATATTTTTTCCACCCAGCGCAAACGCGAGAAAATGCTCTATGCCGAAAAATCCTTTGCCGAAGAAGCGAACAAGGCAAAAAGCGTGTTTCTCTCCAACATGAGCCACGATATCCGCACGCCGATGAACGCAATCATCGGCTATCTAAAGCTCGCAAAACGCGAAGGCACGACCATGGAGGACATGAAAGACTATCTCGCAAAAGTCGAAAGCTCCAGCCAGCATCTTCTCGCCCTTATCAACGATGTGCTTGAAATGAGCAGGATTGAAAGCGGCAAGATGGATCTTGAAGAAAGTGAATGTGACTTGCGAAGGCTCATGTCGGGAGTGCGTGATATGTTCGCAACCCAGATGGCAGGGAAAAACATTCTTTATCTGGTGGATGCGGTTGGCATCAAAAATCCCGTCGTTTTCTGCGACAAAAACCGTCTGAACAGAGTGCTTCTGAACCTCATCAGCAACGCGTTCAAGTTCACCCCGGAAAACGGCACGGTCTCGGTCTCCCTCGCTCAAACCGGAGCCGCAACAGACGGAATCGCCCGCTTTGAACTGCGGGTAAAGGACAGTGGCATCGGAATGTCGGCGGATTTTGCCGAAAAAGTATTCGACGCATTTGAACGGGAGCGTACAAGCACGGTCTCAGGAATCCAGGGTACAGGGTTAGGCATGGCAATCACAAAGAGCATCGTTGACCTGATGGGAGGCGACATCCGCGTGAACACTGCCCCCGGCGAGGGAACAGAATTCATCATCAACGTAAATTTCAAGCTGGCAGAAAGCCTTACCCCGCAAGAAAGCGCAAGAGGTACAAAAATAGAAGAAAATTCTGCAAGCAAGGATTATGAAAATCAAGCGCAAAACTTGATTGAGAAGCCTCTCTCTCTGGACTTCTCAAAAATGCGGGTGCTATTGGTTGACGATATGGACATAAACAGGGAGATTGCGTTCATGCTTCTTTCAGACATGGGATTTACGGTAGACACGGCGGTAAACGGCAAGGAAGCCGTTGAGAAAATAGCCGCCGCAAAAGCGGGATTTTATGATGCCGTCCTAATGGATATTCAGATGCCGGTGATGGATGGCTACGAGGCAACGCGGGAAATAAGGCAACTCAGCGACAAAGACAAGGCAAGAGTTCCTGTCATTGCCATGACCGCAAATGCCTTCGCTGAAGATGTGCAAAAAGCCAGGGAAGCAGGCATGAACGCCCACATCGCGAAGCCCATAGATCTTACCGCAATGTCAAAGACGCTTGCAAAAGTGCTGGGCTAAGATTTAGCTCAAGAGTTTTGCCAGAGCATCCAGGGCAGTTGAGCCAAGAGCCGCCTCACGGTTCTGCCGCTGGATATCGTCATAAACTTCCTGGCGGAAAACTTTTACGGTCTTCGGAGCGTCAACGCCGATTTTTACCTGATCGCCTGAGATTCCGATAATCTGAATCGATATATCATTTCCGATTTTGATTTTCTCATCGACTTTTCTTGACAATATAAGCATTATTTTGCCCCCTTCGCTTTGAGAGCTTTGATAATGTTGTATTTTGTCGTCCATTTCGTGTCAGCCAGAATCACCTGCAAGGCAAGATTGTTCTTTTTGTTCACAACGACCGGCCCCTGAAGGTTTGCCGTAACCGGGCCGCCGTCAGCCGGAACAGTGACGATTGCCCAGACAATTACATCCGCGCTTGACTCAACATCGATTTCAGAAAGAGCCTTGTCATCCACATCAAGCTCGTAATGCTCGGCGATGATAAAGGGATCTACGATAAGGAAAGCAAGGGAAGACTCATCGAGAGACTGCATCCAGTAAAAGGGCTTGTATTCCGACTCAATCAGGGCGTATTTGTGAAAATCTTCAAATCCAAGAAGTCCGTTGGGAAAGTCAATGATATTTTTCTCATCAACAGAAACAGTTCCCATTGTCTTAGTCTTTACATCCATGTTTTTCTCCATAAAAAAATTTCACACAGAGCACACAGAGGTCACAGAGTTTTTTTTCTCTGTGTTCTCTTATGCCTTCGCAACATAGTTGCTTCGGAGACTCGCTAAAATTGCTACGCAATTTTTTACGCTCCATATCTGTGAGGAATTTTTATTGCTTTTATCGCATATAATTCAAGAGGGTTGATGAATACATCTTGCCGGCGGTTGAGAGCGTGGCGTTCTGGGTGTATTCCAGCATTTTCTCGTCGGTGACGGCTTTGGTCAAATCCAGGTCACCTTCACGGCTTATCTGCCCAGTGACATTGAGAGCCACGGCAGAATTCCGGGTCATGTCGTTCTGGAGACGCTCGTACTCGCTGCCAGACTTTGCCACCCGATTCACGAGAGTGTTGATTCCAGAGTCAAGGCTTGCAAGAACACGGCCACCGATGGCCTCACTGTCGCCAGCAAACATAGCGTCACGGAGGGCAATTACTGTATCAAAGAGAGAACCGCCCGATACTTTTACTGAGTCCCCGATATTATATGGAGGATGCTGGCTCGAGTCTTTAATGATTCCTAGCTCGTTAAGAGCGCTTCCAGAGACATCCTCAAGCCAGAGCTGGCGGGCATCTGTCGTAGAAAGATTGAGACCATGAGTCACGGGGTCGAGCGAAGCCTTTACGGCAGCCCCCGATGAATTGATTTTTGAGACAAGGGCATAGACATTATCCCCAGCCTCCACCGCGATTTTCTGGCCGTCAACGGAAATAATTGAGTCGTTCTGAGCCTGCCATTCGCGGGCATCCCGGCCTCCGAAAAGACGCTGATTCTCAGCCCAGAAGATTCGGTTTCCGGCCGTCTCCACGGTGATATATTTATTTTCATCGACTTCGATTTTATTCTGTTCGATTGAACCGTTGTAGTGAACCGCAGAAATCAGGGGAACGGTAGAGCCTTCCACAGCCCCCATATCCACATCAAAGGCACGGATATTAGAATTCGTTCCCGCAAAAAGTGAATTTCCGTCAGGAGCGACAGCATTTGCGTTCTGGACAAGCTCGCCCAGCAATTCATTCACTTCAACCGCCATATTGCGCATGTCATCTTTGGTGTAAATTCCGTTTGCGCCCGTGACGGCAAGCTCACGCACTCTCTGCATGATTTCAAGGGAATTTGTCATGTAGCCTTCGCGGTAAAGGTACTGGTCGCTTAAAGTGGTGGCGTTCTTTTCAAAATTATTCACGCGGGTAAGGTAAGACTGATACTTAACCAAGTGTCCTGCCGCAATGGGGTCGTCCCGGAGAGAGGAAATGCGGGACTGGGTTCCAATCTGCTGGTCGATTTTGGCACGCTTTACTTCCTGCCGGCGAAGATTGTATTGAGTCTGGTTATTGTTCAGCTGTGAACTGATTCTTGTTGGCATTTTTCTCCTCCATGATTTTATCTACAGATTGGATTGCTATTATACGCCAAGACGGTTAATTACCGTGTCCAGCATCTGGTCAATTACGGAAACGAATTTCGCAGCCGCATTGTAGCCGTGCTGGAACTTGATGATTTCTGCAAGCTCTTCATCGATGTTTACGCCGGAGATTGAATCCCGGAGATTTCTCAAATCGTCCATGATAGCGTTCTGGCTCAGCATGTTCATCTCGGCCTGCTCGCCCTTCAAGCCCACATTCGTGACAGAATTGGCAAAATAATCGTCGAAAGTGCGGTCTTTTCCAATCATCACATTTGTATTTCGGATTGAGGCGATTTCAACAGCCGCCCGGCCGTCACCAATCATTGATTTTCCCTGATTTGTCGGGTAAGCCGCCGCCACGCTCAAAACATCGCCCTTAATTGCCTCGTTGACAGCAATGTAACCGGCCGGATTCAAGACCGGAGCCACTGCAAAACTTCCCCTAAGAGAGTTCACTGCGTCAGCCTGTGCAAAATCATAAGCGTTTTCTGCCCCGCTACCCTGCAAAATGCCTGAATAAGCGGTGAGGAACATTCCTGAATCCTCCACATGGCGGATAACGAAGTCAGGGTTTTCCATGTTCTGAGCCGTAGTTGCCTTCAAGACAAGGTGGTTGTCCCGGTCAAGGTAAGCCTTCACTTCTCCGTCTGAGTCATTGATTCGGGCAACGACTTCCTCGATTGTGTCAGTTGCATGGTAAGGAACAGAAATAGTTCCGCTTTTTCCTGAGAAAGTCATGGTTCCTTCAAGGCCGACTTTTTCCTGTGGATTAAGCTCGTTCGTTCCCGTAAATCTGAAAATGTAAGAGTGATCGTCCACGCCGTCGCCGTTCCGGTCATAATTTCCGTTCACGCTGGTAACGAATGGATGCTGAACGAAGAAATCAAGGCCTGTCACATTGTTCATGCCGATTCCGTTTCTGTGCACATCGTTCACAAGGTCTGCAAAGTTCATAGTAACAGTATTCAAAGTCTGAACTTCGCTTCGGATATCAACATCACGGAGCTCTATCAAGGCTCCCAAAGTGCCGCCTGAGACCTGAACGGTATTTTTCGTATCGCTCCAGATAACCCGGCTGTAACCGTTGTTGTCAGTCATTGGCTCAACCTCGAATTGGCGGGCAATGTGTCCCTGAACGAGAATATTTCCCTCAAGGTGAACCATAAACTCATCGTTGTCCCGGATATCGGTGGTGATATTGGCCAGTCCTGAAAGTTTCTCAACAAGCAAGTCACGGCGGTCAAGCAAATCGTTAGGATTGTCGCCCATGGCCTTTACCTTGACGATTTCATTGTTGATTTCGCCAATCTGCTTTGTAATTGAGTTAATCTGCTTTACGGTGGCCTCAATGTCGCCGTTAATGAGATTTCCGATTCCGCTCAAAGCCGTGTATCGCTGCTGTACGCTCTCGGCCAAAGTCTCGCCCCGGGTAACGACAGCCTGTCGGGCAGCCTGACTTTCCGGGTAAACAGAAAGCTCCTGCCAGCTCTGCCAGTATTTATCCATGTTAGTACGGATTGAGATTTCATCAGGCTCATTGTAAACCTGCTCAATCATGGTGTAGTATTTTTCACGGGTAGTCCAGTAAGTTTCCTGATTGGTCTGAGCCACGATTCTCTGGTCAAGGAGTTCGTCACGAAGGCGGTTGATTGACTCCACAGAAGTTCCCTGGCCAATCTGACCTGCCCGCTCCTCGCGAGTCAAGTCCGGGCGGTAAATAGGGTCAAAAGTCTTAATCTGAACCCGCTGACGTGAATAGCCTTCAGTGTCGGCATTGGAAATATTGTGACCTGCAGTATTAATCTGCGTGGAGTGAGCCATGAGGCTTCTTTTTCCGATTTCAATCGCTGCGAATGAATTTGCCATAATCTATTCTCCTCTATTTAATCCTAAATCATCTGGTTAAGCACAACGCTGCTCAATTCCGGTTTTACGATCTGCCCTTTATTCGAGTAAAGGACATTCCGTCTCTGGGGCACCACCGAATCAAATACGCCCTGCAGGAACTTCCTTGTCGTGGTGATATATTCGTTCAAAACCTTGTTCTCCACCTTCGACTTCTGAAGTTTTCCCCTCACCTCTGTCAAAACCGGGGAAATCATCTCATCGCCAGCCATATCGATATTCTCGCTCAAGGCCATGCGTTTTTCCTCCAGCTCAACGAAGCGGTCGCTCAGGTTCTGAAGATTTTCTATATTGGAATTGAGTTTTTCCCAGTCCTTTTCTCTCACGCAATTATGAAGCAGTGTCTGCTGCTCAAGGATTTTGTCCAAAAGTGCGTTCTCCTCCTGCATGACGGAGACAAGATTCTCCTTGTGCGCGATGATTGCGTTATCAGCACTGTTCTGCTCAACTGTTTCTTCAGCCATTGGATTTCTCCACTTAGATTTATTCTTTTTGATTATCGGAATCTCATTTTTTTTCTTAAGTTTTTTGCGCCAATTTTTTTTTGCTGCCGCCGAGCACTTTCCTTCTCGTGCTCGCTTTGTTCCGCAGCTCACTCTGATCTGCACCCCCAAAAAGTAACACATTTAAAATCGACTGGTGCCAAAAAGGTGACAGTTTTGGAGGACAAAATGGAAAGCGGAAGCGTACCAGTCGAGACAAGAATCAATGCAATTCTTGATTATGAAGTAAGAAATCT
>JAFUFU010000013.1 GCA_017469785.1 Treponema sp. | reverse complement strand
GCCATTGATGAATATATAGATTATTATAACAATAAGAGAATTCAGGTTAAAACAAAATGGATGCCTCCTGTAAAATTCAGGGAAGCATCCATTCCTTCTTCCTAGTTCATAATATGTGTCCAGAATTATGGGTACATATCACTTTAGGGGTGCACTTCAGGGTGCACTTCATAGGATTGAGGTATTTTTTTGTTTAAAATCTCTGTGAACTCTAAAGCCTTCGCAGCACAGCTGCTTCGGAGAGTCGCTAAAATTGCCTTGCAATTTTTTAACGCTCCCTATCTGTGAGGAATTTTATTTCGTGTAAGCTTTCCAGGTTGTCTCAACCAAGGTGTCAACATCGCTGTATTTCGGCTCCCAGCCAAGAAGCTCTTTTGCAAGGTCGTATTTTGCGTAGAGGCTTGCAGGATCTCCCGGTCGGCGCGGCGCTTCTGCGGCAGGAATCGGCTTTCCGGTGATTTTGCGGGCCGCATCAATCAGTTCTTTTACCGTGGTTCCCTTATTTGTTCCCAGGTTCAGTTTGAGAGACTTTTGATTTTTTGCAATGTAATCAAGCGCCATGACATGAGCGCGGGCCAGATCTGTGACATGAATGTAATCACGGATACAAGTGCCGTCGCGGGTATCGTAGTCTGTGCCAAAGATTTTAAGCTCGCGCTGACCGAGGGCAGCTTCCATAACTCGCGGGAGGAGATTTTCCGGCTTCTGCTCAAGACCTGTGACAACGCCTTCCGGGTCGTAGCCGGCAGCATTGAAGTAGCGAAGAGCGGCGAATTTGAGGCCTCGGAGCTGGTCGTACCATTCCATGAAGCGTTCGATTTCCAGCTTTGTGAATCCGTAGTAGTTGATTGGATTCTGGGGATGCTTTTCGTCTATCGGGAGATATTGCGGCTCTCCGAAAGTTGCCGCGCTTGAAGAGAAAATCATGATTTTGCAATTGTGCTTGACGGCAGCGTTCATGATGTTCAAAGTGCCGGTGATATTGTTGATTGAATATTTTTCCGGCTCAACCATGCTTTCTCCAGCCGCCTTAAATGCCGCAAGATGAACGAAAGCGTCGAAACCGCGGGCAAAAGCCTGTTCCAAATCACGCTCGATAAGAATGTTTCCGTAGATAAAATCGTTTTCTTTAAAAAGATTTTCGCGCAAACCACTTGAAAGGTTGTCAAATACAGTGACTTTGTGACCTTTCGCCATCAGTTCTTTTACGACATGTGAGCCGATATAGCCTGCTCCACCAATAACCAATACCTTCATTGTTCCTCCATGGCGTTGGGGCTTTTTTCTGAATCCGCTGTCGCTCCATTGCCTTCGGCAACAGGCCCCTGCACCCCAACGCTTTTAGTATATCACAAATTACGACTTAAATAAATCAATTTCATTACCAATTGCAAGTACTGAGTTCTTCACGAGGCTCGAAAGTTCAGAAAGTTTATTATCTGTCTTACGGATTTCTCAAGACTCGAAACAGAGCCATTTTATCCATAAACCTTTGCAAATTCTTCGGCGGGCAGTGGCTTTGAAAAATAAAATCCCTGCAAGAAATCGCAGCCGATTTTTTTCATGATTTCAACCATTTCCAAATTTTCAACGCCCTCAGCCGTAACCGTGAAATTCATCTGTTTGAAGGCTTGGACGAGACTAGGCAAAATTTTATCCCTATCCTTAAAATAATCCCTAACGATTCCCATATCCAATTTGATATTTATGAATGGGCATTTTTTTAGACGACTCATATTGGAATAGCCGCTTCCGTAATCGTCAAGGACAAACTGGAAGCCAGAAGACCGCATACTCTGAATCTGTTTTTGAAGAAGGGCATAGTCAATCATGGACTCTTCCGTAATTTCAAGGTGGATTTTTTCGGCAGGAACCTTGTATTTTCCAAGGATTTGAGAAAATCGTTTGTTCAAATCAGGGCGGAGGAACTGAATCGGCGAAAGATTCACATTAATCCATGAAATCCCTATTTTTTCGATGTCGTGGTTATGGATAAATTCACAGGCTTTCTCAAACATCTGCTCGCCCATGCTGTTTATGCGACCGTTTTTCTCTGCAATGGGAATAAAAAGACCGGGCGGAATCAAATTGCCATTTTCGTCACGGATTCTGGCCAAAGCCTCAGCACCAACCAGTCTGTAATCATTGCTGTCCATGAGGGGCTGCAGGAACATCTCCACGGAATTATTCTCAACGGCATATTCTACGGCTCGCTTTATCCGTGTAGTTTCTTCGATTCCTTTGAGAGTCTCATCTGTGATAAGAATGTTTACGGATTCAAGACTTTCAGCCTCTTTAAAGGCAGCAAACAAGGCAGATGAAATCTTTTTAGAATTAGAAAAATCAATCCCATCTGCAAACTGCACGAATTTTGGCTCAAGATAGAGATCAACATCAAAACCAGCTCTCCAGCCATGAGAAAAACGCATGGAAATTTCTTCGCGAATCTTGTCGGATTTAGAATTGTCCTGCCCCACCAGCACAAAGCGACCGTCCCTAAGATAAAAACGCAGCAAGCGAGGATATTTTTTCATTAAGAAGAGAGAAATAAGGGAAATTCCCCTGTCCATTTGGGCGGGGCTGTAAATCTCTCGAAGTTCGTTGTAATTGCGAATCACGAAGGCCAAGACCAGAGGATTTCTTTTGCATTCATATTCTTTGAGGATTACATGAAGCGCACTTTTGTTGAAAGCTTTTGCTTTTGAGGAAAGAAAATAAATCGGATTTTCGAAGGTAATGAAAATAATGATAATCGACAGGAGAGCAAAAAAATTCATCACAAGATACTGAGGAAATAAAATTCTGAAAATATAACCGACGGAAAGCACAAGATTGAAACTCAAAAGTGCCACAAAGAGTGGAGAATCGACTTTTTTTCTGTGAAACAAGATTTGTAAAAAAGCAAGTGCCAAATAATAGAATGCACAGATGTATATTAAATTATAAAAAGAGCCTCTGGTATAGATACAAGTTGCCGAAATCGAAAAAATCGTATCAAAAAATAAATTCGAGAGAGCAATCAGCTCGGAGAAAATGAAAACAAAATGTTTTACAAGGCTCAGTAAAGACTTTCTTTTTGAATGCAAATCAAGGACATCCTCGGTAAAAAGAAAGAAACATAAAGAGCGGAGAATGAAGAAAAAGAAAAAAATCGTATTAAATATACGCAGGGCACAGTATGAAAAATAAGAAGCATTTTCAAGAGCAAGTGATGAGACGACATCAGAAGTGACAGTGATAATATTTACAATAAGGATAAAAAGAAATCTTCTGTTTAATTTTATCGGAAGTCTCGGATGTGCAAAGTAGTAAACCCAAAAAGTAAAGAGAATGATAAAATCAGGGAGAATGAAACTGTAATTCCACATAGTCTACCTCTCGAACTTTATAATATCTTTTGATTATGAGCCATGATTTGAATATAAGCAAGGGTAAATCATGCCTTTATAATCTGGCGCCGCCTATCCGCTGATAAGCTCCTCCAGAGTTTCAAAAAGCACGTCCGGCTGAACAGGTTTTGTCAAATGGGCGTTCAGGCCCGCCTGTAAGCTCCGCTGTACATCCTCGTCAAAGGCATTGGCCGTAAGAGCGATAATCGGAATCTGCTTTGCGTCTGAACGGTTGAGCTTTCTGATTTCGGCTGTGGCTTCAAGACCGTCCATTTCCGGCATACGCATGTCCATGAGGATTGCGCTGTAATATCCTTCTTCATGATTTTTGAACATTTCCAGGGCGATTTTTCCGTTTTCAGCATGCTCGGCTTCGATGTCCCGCATTTTGAGAACTTCTATCATAATCTGGGCGTTCACGTCCATATCCTCGGCAAGGAGAACGCGTTTTCCGCTTAAATCTGCCTTGGGCTTTGCCTTAGAGTTTTTTATCCGTTTCTTTTTGAGGGCATTATTGAACTCATCAATAAGTGCTTCACTAAAAATCGGCTTTGCGATAAAACTGTCTACTCCTGCGGAAGTAGCCTCTTCCAGAATATCGTCCCAGTTGTAGGCCGTCAGGATGATTATTGCGCTTTCATCTCCAGTTACATTGCGGATTTGCCGAGTAGTCTCAACGCCGTCCATCTCAGGCATTTTCCAGTCTACGATGATAAGATTGTAGGCTTCCCGGCGGGCCTGGCGGACTTTTACCATTTCCACGGCCTGGGCGCCAGAAAGAGCGGTTTCAACTGCAATTCCGGCGTTTTCAAGGACAAGTTTTGCGTGTTCGGCCGCCACTTCATCATCATCAATCACAAGGGCTGTCATTTCGTTAGGATGAATCTCGATTTCACCGTCACTTTCAGGTTTTCTTTCGGAATCCTGCAGGGTAAGAGTGACTGTAAAGGTCGTGCCCTTGTCTTTTTCGCTCTCAACCTCAATCTTTCCGTTCATCATCTCCACGATACTCTTGGTGATTGCCATGCCAAGCCCGGAAGAGCCATACTTGTTCGTAGAGCTTGTGTTTTCCTGACTGAAAGCCTCGAAGAGTTTTGGGAGGTATTCCTTGCTCATGCCGATTCCAGTGTCAGAAATCGTAAAACGCAAGGTTGATTTTTTGTCGAAGCTGGCCGTTTTTTCAGCGGTAAGCTCAACTTTTCCGCCTTTGGGAGTGAATTTAACGGCATTTCCAAGAATATTAATGAGAACCTGACGGATTTTCATGTCATCGCCGATATAGTAATCATCAATATGCCCATTAATATGGCAGTTGTATTCAAGGCCTTTTTCATTGCACTGACCGCTCGCAATGGTATTCACCTGCTCCAGCATCTTTGAGAAAGAAAATTCTTCGTTACGAATGGCAAGGCGGCCGTTTTCAATGCGGCTCATGTCAAGAATGTCGTTTATGAGGCCAAGCAGATGCTCTGCCGATGAGCCGATTTTTTCCAGATAATCCCTGGTTTTGGGAGAAAGGTCCTTTTCGTGCAGGGCAAGGCTGTCAAGCCCGATGATTGCGTTCATAGGTGTGCGGATTTCGTGGCTCATGCTGGAAAGGAAGATGGTTTTTGCCTTGCTTGCCTCTTCTGCGGTTTTTAGGGCATCGGAAAGGGCAGCGCTTCTTGCAAGGGAATCCCGCATTTCTTCATCTATATCAGTAAAACCAAAGCCCACAATATGAATCTGATTGTCAGTAGATTCCTCATGTTTTACACCAGCCATTTTGAGCATTTCATAACTTTCTTTACCATCACGATTTACAATGTAACGGATTGAGAAGGTCATGGATTTTTCAAGATTTTCTTTAATATGCTCCGGCATGATAAAAGAAAGGAATTTTTCTTTGTATTCAGAAACAACATATTTTTCAGCATATTTTGCAAAAGTTTCAAGGAATTGAAGTTTTTCACCAGCCTTGAATGGGGCTGGAACTGTATTATCTTTTCGGTAACAGGTGGCGATTCCAGTTTCAAGGTCAAGATAGTAAACGCTGCGGTAGTCGCTGGCAAGGGCCGTAATCATGCCTGCCTGCTCGTTGCGCTTTTTCTCCTGCCGCGCAATCTGCTGCTGCAGGGCAAGCTGCTCTTCCAGTTCCTGCTGCTGGACACGGTTTTCTGCGTCAGCGATTTCTTTTTGAAGGGTAATACTGGCTGTTTTTTTCATTTGCCTGAACATCATCACGAAAAGCGCGATTAAAAAAGCCGCCACCAAAAGGGACATAAAAAGACTTCGGCTGATTATTCCCGTTGATATAGAAGAAATCTGTTCGCTGATGACGCTTTCACGAATAAGGTAGGTAAGCATCCAGTCCGTGTTCGGAATCGGAACATAGTACATGGTGTCAAGTATGCCTTTGTAGGTAAATGAAACGAAACCTTCCTTTCGCTGAACAAAATCCTCGTGAAGTTTTTCAGCGGAAAAATCCCCCTCAAAGATTGCATTGCTCAAAGCCGGAAAGAGGTTGCTTTCTGTGGCACTGCCCCCAAGAACCTCATTTGTAAGGGGAAAACCTTCCTGAGTGTAGATATTACAGAAGGTCGTGACCCTGCCCCCCTGCCCGATTTGCAGGGAAAATCCTTCCAGAAGTCGGTTTATGTTGATTTCCATAAAGCAAACCACCAGCGTCTGTCCGTTAAAGGGAAGATGATCTACAGGACTTGCGATAATTACCGTGCGGTTTTTGCTGTGGGAATTTTTAAGGGAAATTTCCGGCTCGGCAAGATTTTTGTAGTCAAAGTTGTAAAGGTCAATGTCGCTCCGCGTGCCCCGGGATGTATAAATAAGACCGTTTGAATCTACAAAGGCGAATTTTTCAAGACCGTAAAGCTGCTTCATTCGGGCTTGGTATGCCTGTAATTTTGACACAGAAGAAAGGTCGGATTTTTCAAGAAGCCCGATTGCCACATCCAAATCGCTTATATAGTCGGCAAGTTTTCCCGAAACGACTTGCTCACGGCGGGTGGCAAGCTCGTCAAGGTAAAGGAGACTGACATTCCGGACGGCTTTTTCAGTATCAACGCTGGCACTTTTTCCTGTCCATAGGGTTCCGAATACAAGAAAAAGAAGGGCGAGCACGCTGCCAGTTAATGTCACTCCCGTAATACCGATTCGTTTTATTTTCATAAGTCCGAAATTCTCCTTACGAAAAGTATAACATGAATCGGAATTATTTAATAGAAGAAAAAAAACGGTGCTAAAATTCTTCAAGAGCCAGGGCAGCTTCTTCCCACTGGGCGTTAAGCTCGTCAAGTTTTTGAGAAAGCTGGGCGATTTTTGCCTGAACTGCCTTTGCCTTCTCGCCGTTTGAGTAAACTTCGGGATTTGCCATTTTGTTTTCCTCAGCGGATTTTTCTTCTTCGATTCTGGCGATTTCTTCTTCGATTTGAGAAACCTTCTTTTCGGCCTTGCGCCTCTCTGCCTCAAGTTTTTTCTTTTCTTCGTAGGAGAGACGAGCATCGCTCTTAGATTCAGGCTGGGGGCTTGGGGGCTTGCCCCCAGGAGAAGGGGTAGCGGAAGACTGCGAAGCAGGCTGGAGTGAGGGGAAGGCTTTCCCCTCAAATTCCGCATTTTGCATTATGGATTCTGCATTGATTCGCTCCATGTAGTAGCGGTAGTCGCCGGGGAAAGTGCGGAAATGACCGGGCTTCAGCTCCAGAACGCGGGTTGAAAGTTCTTCGATAAAGCCTCGGTCGTGGCTGACGAAAATCACCGTGCCGCCGAAGTCTTTGAGGGCTTCAAGAAGGACATCTTTTGAGTGCATGTCCAGGTGGTTGGTGGGTTCGTCGAGGATAAGGAGATTGACCGGACGCAGAAGGAGTTTGAGCAAGGCAACCCGGGACTTTTCGCCGCCTGAAAGGACATCAAGGCTCTTGAAAACATCGTCGCCCCGGAAAAGGAAGGCTCCCAGCATGTCACGAAGTCGCGGAATCAGCTCCAGAGGGGCGTCTTCCTCCACGGCTTCAAGGATTGTCTGGCTTCCTTTGAGAGTTTCGGCATTGTCCTGGCTGAAATAGCCCACCTGAACGCCCACGCCCAGCTTTACGCTGCCTTCAAAATTTGGGTCAACGCCAGCCAATATGCGGAGCAAGGTGGATTTTCCCGCGCCGTTGTGACCTGCCACCACCAGACGGTCGCCGTTTTCAAGGAGCAGGTCAAGGTTATCGAGGATTTTGCGCTTGCCGTCGTAGGATTTTGTGATTTTTTCGAGGGTCGCCACAAGCCTGCCTGAGTGTGGAGCGGGCGGAAACTTGAAGTGAATCTTCTTGAGGTTTTCCGGGATTACGATTTCGTGCTCAAGGATTTTGTCCAGCATTTTCTGCCGCTCCTGAGCCTGAGCCGCCTTCGTGGCCTTTGCCCCGAAACGGTCGATAAATTCCTGCAAGTGGCGGATTTCTTCCTGCTGTTTTTCGTATTCTTTTATGAGGGTTTCAAGCTCCACTTCCCTCACTTTTTCGTAGTGGCTGAAATTCCCGGCGTATCGGTGAAGGTCGCCGTTGAAAAGCTCGTAGACTTCGTTAATCGTGTGGTCGAGAAAGTAGCGGTCGTGGCTTACGAGAAGGAAACCGCCTGCAAAGTTATTGAGGAATTTTTCAAGCCATTCCCTGGCCTCTATGTCAAGATAGTTGGTAGGTTCGTCCAAAAGAAGGATATCGGGATTGACCATGAGGGCCTTTCCGAGGGCGATTCTCATCTGCCAGCCGCCAGAAAATTCCTCGCATTTTCGGTCCAAGTCTTCGTGGGAAAAGCCCAGGCCAGTGAGAATCTGCTCGGCCGTGGCACTTCGGCGGTTGAAGCCGGAATTTTCAAGCTCCGTGAGGATTGCGTCGTGGCGTTCAAGAAGGACTTTCTGATTTCCATTGCCGGATTTTAAGTCGTCGCCGATTTTCTCCAGCTCTTCCTGCAATTTGTAGCCGAATTCAAAGGCTTTGTCCGCCTCTTGGCGTAAAGTGCAGCCGTGGTGGGTAAGTCCGCTCTGGGGCAGGTAGGCGATGCGGGCATCTTTTGAGACTGAGCGGCTTCCGTCATCGGGCTGGACAAGACCTGCCATTACCTTGATGAGGGTTGATTTTCCAGTGCCGTTGGCGCCGGTGAGAGCCGCCTTGCTGCCCGCCTGTAGATTGACAGAAACATTTTTAAGAATATCGCGGTCGCCGAAAGCAAGCGACACCTTGCTGAATTGTACGAATGCCATATTTCCCTACTTTTTCTCGAAGAACAGAATCATGGGGCTTGAGCTGCGGGCGGTGACTACTCCGTCTTTGACCGGGGCTTTTGACGCGTCTTCCAGGCGCAAGCCTGTGTCAGTGAGCTTGTAGAGGAAGTTCACGCCCTCTTCCATGCCGGTGAAGTGCATTGTGATTACTCCGTCGTAAGAAGATTTGAGGGAATTCGCGATGAAGTAATCCAGCGAGACTGTGACCGAGCCAAGAGCCTTGTTTGAGATGATAGCAGGCTGCAAGAGCTTGTAATTGCTCCATGTAACCGAATTTTCGTTGTTGAACTTGATTGTGCCGTAGTTTGAGCTTTTGAAAACAGGACCTGCGCTTGCGATTCGTTTGAGTTCGCTCTGACGGCGGGTCAGCTCGTTTTCAATGACTTTTTCGATATCTTCGCTCAGGGCCACCAAAGTTTCCTGCCTTTGCTTGCCTTTTTCCATGTACTGCAAAATCATGATGTCAGAACCAGCCCCGCGGATGGACATTTTAAGTTTGCTGCCGGTGAATTCATATTCTTTTTCAGCCTTTTTTGTGATGTCGGTGTAAGTCCATGAGCCACCCGCGTTTTCTGTGTTAAGGACGGCCGTTCCCGCAAAGACAGAATCGGCATTTTCCTCGATATTGATTCCGAATGAGAAGCCGTAGCTTGGGTTCATGCGATTCACATCAATTCGA
Organism: Treponema sp.; assembly: GCA_017469785.1. Taxonomy (GTDB): domain Bacteria; phylum Spirochaetota; class Spirochaetia; order Treponematales; family Treponemataceae; genus Treponema_D. The sequence continues at coordinate 1,306 of JAFUFU010000013.1, read as the reverse complement.
CCGACTTTAATCATATTCTGGAAGGATTCGGGATACCATTTCTTTGCGATGAGATTCTGGATAATCGCCTTGTCACCGCTCTTTGAGTCGCCTTTCAAATCATCCATTTTAATAGAAGAATCTTGCATTTGCGCCGAAACATCGAAAGATTCTGCCTGAAAAAGAGCGAGATTGTGGGAAAAGCACCAGCCGTAAGTGCCGGTTTCGGTGAGGACTCGAAGCCACTCGCCTTCCATGTTGCCCTTTCCGTTGGTTACGGCCGCTCCCGCACCGCGATAAAGGCAGCGGATAATTTCGCCTTCCCGCAAGCGGTAGACTTGTTTTGAAGTATTGACCGCATCAGAGCGGATTGGAAGACCGTCAAGTTTGACCCGGGCATAAGTGTGCTCGAATTCAGAAAAACGCGTCTGCTGTTTGAGTGCGCGGGATTTGCTTTCTGGCTCGGTGGCCTGCCAAAGAGGGATTTCGAAATTTTCTTTGGAACCGGGAATTGAAACGACATAAACCTGGGAGATATTTGATTTGATGTGAACTTTTAAAAGCGTGCCGTCAGCAATTTCATGCTCTGGATTTGACCACAAAAGCACGCTGTAACCTAAAGTCTTTGAGCAAGAACAAAAAATCCCTGAAAGAATAAGGGAAATTAAAATCAAAATAGAAAATTTCTTCGACATAGTGGGGATATTATAATGAAAAAAGAAGTGTAAGTCACCTTTTCACAAAAGACTTCCTGCGTAATGTCGTAAATCTTCAATATTCTCTGCACTTGTTTTCTTTACCTGCATTTTTTTCATTTTTTCTCCTTGTAGGCGTAGCTGAAATTGATTGGCGGGGCTGGCTTGCTCCGGCAACAAGATGGACTTCCGTAATGGTCACCCGCCGGCTTGCAGAGTTTTCCGAATTTAAAAGCTGGCGGGAAATCATGCCGGGATTTGACAGTTCTTTTATATCATTTGCGTTTATGAATTCCATAATTTATTCTCCCTGTGGAACGACCTCGTTCAGGCTTTTGTTTCGGTAATTTAAATTTGTGCGAAGTGAATATCCCTGCTTTTCCCAGAATGAGTTGGCCTTGTCGTTGTCCTTAAACACAAGTCCGAAGAGTTTTTGGATTCCTTCTTTTTTAAGGGCTTCTTCTGCTTTTGAAACGAGAGTGGCCGCAATACCTTTCCGCTGAAAATCAGGATGGACGCAAAGATGATGGATGATTCCCCGCCTGCCGTCATGACCTGTAAGAATCGCTCCGACAATTTTTCCGTCAGACAGAGCCGCAAAGCATGTGGAAGGATTGCGCTTTATGTAACGG